>NZ_JAVDVL010000002.1:0-867050 GCF_031456815.1 Paraburkholderia strydomiana | reverse complement strand
ACCAGGACGTTGATAGGTCAGGTGTGTAAGCGCAGTAATGTGCTCAGCTAACTGATACTAATTGCCCGTAAGGCTTGATCCTATAACAGGTGTGTCTCGACCAGCGTTGGCGCTTCAGCGCCTACACTGGTCCGATCCCCGAAGGGGATGCGCTTGAACTCGCAGTGAGTTCGCGCCAGACACCCAGGTTGAGATCAGTGTTGTGCCCGATACAGCACAACCCCGCATCGCCTGGTGAGCATCACCAGAAACTACTTCTTCCCGATTGGCTGTGCCGCCCCAAAGGCGACCCAGCAACCCGTCAAAGCCTGATGACCATAGCGAGTCGGTCCCACCCCTTCCCATCCCGAACAGGACCGTGAAACGACTCCACGCCGATGATAGTGCGGATTGCCCGTGTGAAAGTAGGTAATCGTCAGGCTCCCCAGCAGCATCAGAAACCCCACCCCACAAAAGGTGGGGTTTCTGCGTTTACGCGGTGGTAAAACGTGGCGGTAAAACAGCGAGGCCACCTTACAGCCTCACTGCCTGCCGATCCGCAGTGCATCCGCGTAACCGGTCAGCTCCAGATAAGCCCGCCCGGGATCCACGCCATCGCGGCTCACGCGCACCGCGCCCTCCCAGTACACCGCGCCGGTAGACTGTCGCGAGTCCAGTTCCCGGACGTCCATCAGCGGATCTACGAGCACGCCAGCGCAACGTGCCGTCCGAACTTCATCGATCCGTCGTATCGTTTCCCGCCAGAAAGCCCTGCGCCAGTCGCACCCAGTACGTCGAGCCGATAGGAAGCAATTCGTCGTTGAAGTCGTAGCTGGCGTTGTGCAGCATGCACGGGCCCGCACCGTGGCCCGCATCACGATGGCCGCCGTCGCCGTTACCAAGAAACGCGTAACACCCTGGCTTCGCCAGCAACATGAAGGAAAAGTCCTCGGCACCCATCGTGGGTTCCACGGAATCGTCTACGTTCTCTGCACCGACGATTTCCTTCATAACGGCCGCCGCGAATCGCGCTTCTTCCCCGCTGTTGATCGTGGGTGGGTAGTTCCGGTGAAAGTGCACCTCGGCCGAGCAATCATAGGCCTCCGCCGTGTTTTCAACGATTTTGCGCATGCGGGCTTCGATCAAGTCGAGCGTTTCTGTCGTGAACGTGCGCACGGTGCCCGCGAGCCAGGCATCGTTAGGAACGACGTTGACCGCATCGCCGGCGTGAATCTGGGTGATTGAGAGCACGGCCGTATCAAGCGGCTTTTTGTTTCGCGTGATGATGCTCTGCAATCCGTTAGCGATCTGCACGGCGGTAAACACCGGGTCACGGCCATTGTGCGGTAGCGCTGCGTGCGAGCCGACGCCTTTGATCTCGATACGAAACTCGTTGCTGGAGGCCATAATGGGCCTTCAGTCACGCCAAATTTGCCAGCAGGCATGCCTGGCCAGTTGTGAATGCCGAACACGGCGTCGACCGGAAACTTCTCGAATAATCCATCGTCGATCATCGCTTGCGCACCCGCGCCGCCTTCTTCGGCAGGCTGGAAAATGAATACGATGGTGCCGTCGAACTCACCGTGTTTCGCAAGATGTCGCGCCGCGCCGAGCAGCATTGCTGTGTGGCCGTCGTGGCCGCACGCGTGCATTTTCCCGTCGTTTTTCGATTTGTGTTCGAAGCTGTTCAGTTCCTGGATTGGCAGCGCATCCATGTCGGCGCGCAGACCGACAGAACGGGTACTGTTTCCGCGTTTGAGGACGCCAACTACACCTGTCTTGCCCAATCCACGGTGAGTTTCTATACCCCAGGACTCAAGCGTCTTGGCGACGAGATCAGCTGTCGCAGTCTCTTCGTAACGCAGTTCAGGGTGAGCATGGATCGTTCGTCGAAGACTCTGTATTTCTCCGTGAGCAGCTTGAATTTCGGGGATCAGTTTCATAATAGAGTGCCGATGCGCTTTAGCTTTTGACTTGCAAGGAATCGCTCGGGCGAGTTGCGCCCGGACGCAGTGCTAACGATTCTACGCCGAAGCCTTTTTGGCGGCAGCATGCAGGCAAGCGCCGACGGACGTAATAAAATCCGGCGTTACGCCACACTTCCCGTCCCCTGAATGGTTACCCCATGAACGCTCCGACTGAATTCGCTCGCGCAGTTTGCCCACACGACTGCCCCGACACCTGCGCGATGCGTGTGACAGTCGAGGCTGGTCGGGCGATTAAAGTGGTCGGCGACCCAGACCATCCGCCAACCCAAGGCGCGTTGTGTACCAAAGTCAGTCGGTATGCAGAGCGAGTTCACCATCCGCATCGTCTGACAACGCCGATGAAGCGCATTGGCCGCAAAGGCGAGGGGCATTTCGAACCCATCAGCTGGAGCGAGGCGTTTGAACTGGGCGCGAAGCATCTGTCGGAGATAGCGCAGCGGGCGCCCGAGGCGATCCTGCCATACAGCTACGCCGGCACCATGGGCCTGGTGCAAGGCGACAGCATCGCTCAACGTTTCTTTCATAAGCTCGGCGCATCGCAGCTGGATCGGACGATCTGCGCAGCGGCCGGTGCCGCGGGCTTGAAATATACGTACGGCGCGGGCATCGGCATGCTCACGGAGTTTTTCGACGAAAGCGAGGTCATCCTGATCTGGGGCTCGAATCCGATTGCGTCGAACCTGCACTGGTGGACACGTGCGCAACAGGCCAAGCGCCAAGGCGCCCGGCTCATTGCAATCGACCCGTATCGCTCGCTGACCGCCGAGAAGTGCCATCAACACATTGCGCTGAAACCCGGGACCGACGGCGCACTGGCCCTCGGCATGATGAACGTGCTGATCTCCGAAGATCTGCTCGATCACGCTTACATCGCGGCGCACACACTGGGCTTCGATGAGCTGAAAGCGCGGGCGCTCGGGTATTCGCCGTCACGCGTCGCCGAGATTTGCGGCATCGATGAGGAGGTTATCGTCGACCTGGCGCGCCTTTACGGCAGCACGAAAAAGGCTGCGATTCGCCTGAACTATGGTCTGCAAAGAGTGCGCGGTGGCGGCAACGCCGTGCGCGCGATTGCGTGCCTGCCGTCGCTGACCGGCGCGTGGCGCGAGCGGGCAGGCGGCGCCTTGTTGTCGTCGTCCGGGTGGGCGCCGGTCGACACGCATGCATTGCAGCGTCCGGACCTGATGCCCGGCTGGCCGACCAGGCCCAGCCGCGTAATCAATATGAACGCAATCGGCGACGCGTTGCTGCATCCGGGCGACGCGACATTCGGCCCGAAAATCGAGGCGATCATCGTCTATAACTCGAATCCTGTTGCCGTTGCACCTGATTCTGAACGCGTCGCTGCAGGATTCGCGCGCGAGGACCTCTTCACGATCGTGCTCGAGCACTTCCAGACCGACACCGCCGACTATGCGGATTTGCTCCTGCCGGCCACCACGCAACTGGAGCACCTCGACGTGCACAAGTCGTACGGCCACACGCACGTCATGGTGAACTTGCCGGCAATTCCTCCTGTAGGCGACGCACGTCCCAATACTGAAATCTTTCGCGGCCTCGCCCGTCAGATGGGGCTGGATGAGCCGTCGCTGTTCGAAAGCGACGAAACCGTTGCGCGCAGCGCCTTGCGTTGGCAAGACAAGACGCTCGAAGGCGTCGATTGGGAATCGCTCAAACGGGTCGGTTGGGCAAAGCTGAACCTCCCCGATGCGCCCTTTGCCGAAGGCGGCTTTCGCACGCCCTCGGGCAAGTGCGAGTTCTACAGTGAACGGCTCGCGCAGCAGGGGCTCGATCCGCTTCCGGATTACGTGCCGCCGTATGAATCCGCGGAGTCGGCGCCCGAACTCGCCGCTCGCTACCCGCTTGCGATGATCTCGCCGCCCGCGCGCAACTTCCTGAACAGCACCTTCGTCAACGTTGAAAGCCTGCGGTCTACCGAAGGTGAGCCGCATCTCGACATTCACCCGGCAGACGCGGGATCGCGGGATATCGTCGACGGTGACCAGGTGCGTATCTTCAACGACCGCGGCTCAATGCAGGCGCGCGCCCGTGTCACCGACCGGGCGCGTCAAGGCCTCGTGGTCGGCCTGTCGATCTGGTGGAAGAAACTGGCGCCCGATGGCCGCAACGCAAATCAGGTCACGAGCCAGGCGCTGACCGATCTCGGTGGATCCGCGACCTTCTACGACTGTCTGGTCCAGGTCGAGCGCGTCTGACGATCTTCTTCCACACAGCCAAGCCGCGCCGCCGAAGCCTCAGAAGGTTCGAGGCAGCAGTCTAACCACGCCGTCACTCGCCATTACCGCAGGGGTGCCCATGCTACGATGCGTTTTTAGCACGACCATTCGAAAATAAAGAAGGAGACGCTGCATGGATAAAATCTGGCTGAAATCTTACCCGCCCGGCGTTCCCGCAGAGATTGACCCAACCCGCTATTCGTCCGTTGCGGAACTGCTCGAAGAGGCGTTTCGCGAGCACCGCGACAAGCCTGCATTCGTCTGCATGGGAAAAGAGATCAGCTACGGCGAGCTGGACGCGCTTTCGCGCAAGCTGGCCGCCTGGTTTCAGTCGAAGGGTCTTGCGCGCGGCGCTCGCGTCGCGATCATGATGCCGAACGTGCTCCAGTATCCGGTGGCGATCGCAGCCATCTTGCGCGCGGGTTACGTGGTCGTGAACGTTAACCCGCTCTATACGCCGCGTGAGCTCGAGCATCAGTTGAAGGATAGCGGCGCGGAAGCAATCGTCTTGCTCGAAAACTTCGCGGTAACTTTGCAGGCAGTTGTGCGCAATACCGCGGTGAAGCATATCGTGGTCGCGGCAATGGGCGATCTGATGGGCGTCAAAGGCGCGGTTGTGAACTTCGTCGTGCGTCAGGTGAAGAAAATGGTGCCGGCCTGGAGTTTGCCGGGCCACGTCAAATTCAACACTGCAATTGCGGAAGGCGAGCGGCAGACTTTCAAACCCGTTCAGCAGGGCCCGGACGACGTCGCGTTCCTGCAGTACACCGGCGGCACCACAGGCGTGGCCAAGGGCGCGACACTGCTGCACCGGAATCTGATTGCCAACGTGCTGCAATCGGAAATCTGGCTCAACCCGGTTCGCACGGATCGTACGGACATCGAGCAGTTCATCACCGTTGTGGCGCTGCCGCTTTATCACGTCTTCGCGCTGACGGTGTGTGGGCTGCTGACCATTCGAACGGGCGGTTTGGGCGTTCTGATCCCGAACCCGCGTGATATCTCTGGGATGATCAAAGCCTTGCAAGGCTATGCGATCACGACGATCCCTGCAGTCAACACGCTGTACAACGCGCTGTTGAACAACCCGGACTTCCACAAGCTCGACTTTTCCAAACTGATTGCGGCCAACGGTGGTGGGATGGCGGTTCAGGAAGCGGTCGCCAAACGGTGGTTCGAAAACACGCATACGCCGATTATCGAGGGCTATGGCTTGTCCGAGACGTCGCCGTGTGTGACTTGCAACCCGGTGACGGTCACGGAATATAGCGGCACGATCGGTCTGCCGCTGCCGTCAACCGAAGTCTCGATTCGGGACGACGAGGGCAACGAGGTCCCACTGGGCCAACCCGGCGAAATCTGCATTCGCGGCCCGCAGGTCATGGCCGGCTATT
The DNA here is from genome assembly GCF_031456815.1 of Paraburkholderia strydomiana. NCBI lineage: Bacteria > Pseudomonadati > Pseudomonadota > Betaproteobacteria > Burkholderiales > Burkholderiaceae > Paraburkholderia > Paraburkholderia strydomiana. Next base: position 861,452 of record NZ_JAVDVL010000002.1, on the reverse strand, counting down.
GGAACCGGCCAGACGAAACAGCCAAGGTCATGACGCCGGACGGCTTCTTCAGATCGGGCGATGTCGGCTTCATGAACGAGCAGGGCTTTGTGAAGATCGTCGACCGCAAGAAGGACATGATTCTGGTTTCGGGCTTCAACGTTTATCCGAACGAGATAGAGGACGTAGTGGCCAGGCTGCCCGGCGTATTCGAGGTGGCTGCGGTCGGCGTGCCCGACCAGCATTCAGGTGAGGCCGTTAAGCTGTTCGTCGTCAGGAAAGACGACGCGCTCACCGACGCGGATATCTTCGCCTACTGCAAGCAGCAGCTGACTGGCTACAAGCGGCCGAAGATCGTCGAATTCCGCACCGAGCTACCGAAGAGCAATGTCGGCAAGATCTTGCGCCGCGAGCTACGCGACGGGCGTGCATGAACGTAAGGCACTAATGTAGATCAGGGGCTCTCAATGAGTTCCGGTAGCAAGACCAGAAAGCCCGACAGACGGACAGTCTGCCGGGCTTTTTGTTTGTGCTGTCGCAAACGCAAAGCCGGCAAGCATCGCGGCTCGCCGGACCCATAAAAAAAGGCGCCCGAAGGCGCCTTTGAGGCAAAACTGCGTATTTACGACTTATTAGAACTTGTGGCGGATGCCGACGCGAGCTGCGAGTTGGTTCTGGTTCTGCGAGCCCGACAGGCCGTTGATGCTTGCCGTTGCCCGAGCCACACCACCGGCAGCGGTCAGCGTGTCACCCAGAGCGTGCTGGTACACACCCATCACGTAGACGTCGGTACGCTTGGACAGGAAGTAGTCCACGCCAATCGCGCCTTGGTGGTACTGAGCGCGCGATGCACCTGCGATGTCCGCGCCGCGCGTGTAGTCGTATGCCGCGCCGACCAGCAATGCCGGGGTCAACTGGTACTTGAAGTTGATTTCAGCGTTGTTGAACGTAACCGACTGACCCTTGAACGGCGATGCAAACGAAGCGCCCAGGTTCGCGAAGCGGATGTTCGAGTACGTCAGGCCGACCGTTGCCGCGCCGAACGTGTATGCACCGCCTGCACCGATAACCTGGTACGTGTTAGCCGACGTGTAGCCAGCGTAGACCGGCGAAGCAGTCGCTGCGAAGGCAGCCGCAGTCGTCGTCGTGCCGCCGTTGTTGAACAGGCCGCCCGAAGCTGCCGGCGTACGTGCGTTCAAGTAACCGACGCCCAACACCAGCGGACCGTTGTTGTAGCCAGCGCCCAACGACCAGATCTGGTTCGAAGTAACGTTGCCAGCAATGCCGCCGAAGCTGTACGTGCCGCCGAACTTCAGGCCGCCGTAATCCACGCTCGTGTACTTGACCGTGTTGTTCGTACGGTATGCGTTGTTGAAGTTGTCGATGTCGCCCGGGTGAGCAGCGATGTAGCCGCCCCACTGGTCGCCGGCTTCCAGCGGACCAACGTAGTCGACGACGGAGTCGTACTGGCGACCCAGCGTGACGGTGCCGAACTGGCTCGACAGACCGACGTATGCTTGACGACCGAACATCAGGCCGCCTTGACCCAGCTTGCCGTTGTTCACGTCAAAGCCGTTTTCCAACACGAACAGCGCCTTCAGACCGCCGCCCAGATCTTCCGTGCCGCGCAGGCCGAAACGCGAGCCTTGCATAACACCGCTGGACAGGTTGTACAGGTGCTTGCCACCAGCGTTGGTGTTGATGTTGAAGCCTTCGTCAATGATACCGTACAGGGTCACGCTGCTCTGAGCATGTGCGACGCCTGCGAATGCGCCCAGTGCTGCGAGAGCGAGAAGCGACTTTTTCATCGAATGATCTCCAAGGATTACGAATCTTTTGTACAAGGCGAATATTTATGTAGCGTTGAGGCCTTGCTTGTCCAACTTCGCGAGAAGTTGCACGTAATGTAACAAAACGGCTACATGGCACAAAGAAAAAGGAGGGCGTCTGGAAGGCTGCTGTTTCGTTTACGCAACATGATCTAAAATCGAAATTTTGATGTCTCCGAAGGCCAAATCCGGCCTCGCCGGAGACTGCGTTTTCCTCCGCAAAGGCTTGCTGCATGGGCAGCGCAGAGTGGGGAGCCGGTTGTGAAATCAGGGAGTGCCGAATGTTTCTGGACGAGTTGATTACTGAATTTGATCGGGGTTTACGCTCAATGACTGGCGTCTCGCGCATGAGTCGTCCGTTGCCGGTTCCGCAAGAATCGGCTGCACACGCTGAGGTGCCCGAACTGTCGCCGGCCGAGCGCGCCCACTCCGCAGGTCTCATGCGCGTGAATCACGTAGGCGAAGTCTGCGCACAGGCGCTCTACCAGGCGCAGAAGCTCGCGACAAGGTCGCCATCGCTGCGGACCGTGTTCGATCGAGCCGCCGTCGAAGAAGAAGATCACCTCGCATGGACGGCCAGGCGTCTCGAGGCATTGGACTCGCGCCCGAGTCTGCTGAATCCGGTCTGGTATGCAGGCGCCCTTGCTATCGGCCTTGCAGCTGGACGTCTGGGCGACCGGGTCAGTCTCGGCTTCATGGCGGAGACGGAGCGTCAGGTCGAACAACATCTGGATAGCCACATGGACCGTTTGCCTGCCGCCGACCGTGAGTCGCGCGCCATTGTCGACCAGATGCGGGCCGATGAGGCCGAGCACGGCAAGGCCGCTATGGACGCTGGCGGCGTCGAGTTGCCATTCCCGGCGCGCGCGTTGATGCGGGCAATGTCCAAAGTGATGACCCGTACCGCCTACTACATATAAGAGACAGCAGACGCCGGTTTTCTCCCCGCAACCGCCTTAAATTACCGTAAGTGGGACGACGTCCAAGGCGTCGTCCGTGCTCGATCCCCGAATCCCCGCCTCACACCTTCCAGCCGCCTGCCGCGATCGCTTACAGTCCGCGCCTTTCCCTCGTACTTTTCACGTATCACCTTCAGAAGCCGCAGTAGCTCTTTCATTTATAACGATTTTCCGTTTTATGTCTGACATGAACGAGTCGCGCTAAGTCCTTGTTCTAACAAACAAATTTCGCTGAAAAACCGTCTGTCTCCCTTGACCCCCGTTTAGCGTTCCTCTAAAGTGGGAGACAGTGTGAGAAAGTGTATTTTTGTGTGATCTGACACGCGGTTTCGGGTAGATTTTTACGAATCGGGCAGCCGGCGCAAAAGCGCCGGTCAAGAGGGAGAGCTAAGTGTTCCAAGGGGCGTCGGCGCTGACTCTCGATGCGAAAGGACGGATGTCAATTCCGTCCCGCTATCGGGATGCGCTGCAAACACAGGCAGAGGGCCGGGTGACGATCACCAAGCACCCGGACGGCTGCCTGTTGCTCTTTCCGCGCCCGGAATGGGAAATCTTCCGCGACAAAGTCGACAAGCTGCCCATGAACGCCGCCTGGTGGAAGCGCATTTTTCTCGGCAACGCAATGGACGTGGACATGGACGGCGCGGGCCGCGTGCTCGTGTCGCCGGAATTGCGCGCGGCCGGCACGCTGGAAAAAGAAGTGACGCTGCTCGGCATGGGCCGCCACTTCGAGTTGTGGGACGCACAGATTTACGCCGCGAAGGAACAGGCGGCGATCGCCGAGGGCATGCCCGAAGCGTTAAAGAATTTCACGTTCTGATCGCGGCATACATATATGGCATCTGCGATGAGAAACGAATTGCAGCATCGCACGGTGCTGCTGGAAGAAGCGGTCAACGCGCTGGTCACCCGCGCGGACGGCGTTTATGTGGACGGCACGTTCGGGCGGGGCGGTCACAGCCGGCTGGTGCTGGAAAAGCTGAGCGAGTCGGGGCGTCTGATCGCTTTCGACAAAGACCCGCTCGCGATCGCCACGGCGCAGCAAATCGCCGATCCGCGCTTTGGCATCGTGCATGAGAGTTTTGCTTCACTGCGCACCGCGATTGCGGAGCGCGGGATTGAACGGGTGTCGGGCGTTTTGCTGGATCTGGGCGTGTCGTCGCCGCAAGTCGACGACCCGGAGCGGGGTTTCAGTTTCCGCGCCGACGGCCCGCTCGACATGCGGATGGACCCGACGCGCGGCGAATCTGCCGCTGAATGGCTGGCGCGGGCCACGGTGCAGGAACTGACGGAGGTGATACGAGATTATGGGGAAGAACGGTTTGCTTTTCAGATTGCAAAGGCGCTTGTTGCTCGCCGGGCAGAGTCCGACCGTCTTGGGCCTCTCGTCAGCACGGGCGAGCTTGCCCAAATCGTGGCTAACGTCGTCAAAACCCGTGAGAAGGGCAAGGATCCGGCAACCCGCACCTTTCAGGCTATACGGATTCACATCAATCAAGAGCTTGCGGAGCTGCAAGTCGTTTTAGAAGCAGCGTTAGCGCTGCTGGAGCAAGGGGGGCGGCTGGTGGTCATCAGCTTTCATTCGCTCGAGGACCGGATCGTCAAGCGATTCATGCAGGCGCACGCAAGTACGCCTACGGTGGATCGTCGCCTGCCGATTCGCGCCGTCGACCTGCCGAGTCCCCCGCTCAAAATCATCGGCCGTGTGTTTGCAAGCGACGCTGAAGTCGCCGCCAACCCGCGCGCCCGTTCTGCCGTGATGCGCGTGGCGGAGCGAATCGCACCATGAATCGTCTCAACATTTTCCTGCTGATGATCGTGATGGGCTGTGCCTTGTCTGTCGTCAACGCAACCAATCAGCAGCGCCAGATCTTCATCCAGTTGCAGCGCGCGCAATCTCAGGAGCGTCAGCTGCAACAGGACTATTCGCAACTTCAATATCAGCAGAGCGCGCTGTCGAAAACGTCGCGCATCGAGCAGATCGCCACCGCGTCGCTAAAAATGCAATCGGTCACGACCGGCCGCACGCAATATCTGACGCTCGATCCGGGCTCGGCGAAGGCTGAAGACGCGCCGATTCCGACGTCCGGTCCGGCGTCCGCGCCTGCAACGAGCCGCAGCGGAGGCGTGCGATGAAAAAATCGTCGACTCGCAAGAGCGTCGCCTTCTCGGCGAACCCAATCCTGTCGGTGCGCCTGCCTATGTGGCGCTCCAAGCTCGTCGTGTTCCTGCTTTTCATGGCGTTCGTCGCGCTGACCGCGCGCGCCTTCTGGATTCAGGGCCCCGGCAACGCGTTCTATCTGAAGCAGGGCGAAATCCGTTATCAGCGCCGGCTGGAACTGCCCGCCACGCGCGGCAAAATTCTCGACCGCAACGGTCTCGTGCTGGCTACGAGCCTGCCGGTGCGCGCGATCTGGGCAATTCCGGAATCGGTGCCGGACGATCTCGGCGCGGAAAAGCTGGGCGCGCTCGGCAAGCTGCTCGGCATGACCGATAAGGAATTGCGCAGGAAGCTCTCGGAAGACAAGAACTTCGTGTACGTCAAACGTCAGGTGCCGGTCGACATCGCCGAAAAGGTGAAGGCGCTGGACATCCCCGGCATTTACGCGCGCGACGAGTACAAGCGTTTCTATCCGGAAGGCGAGATCACCGCTCACCTGATCGGCTTCACCAACGTCGAAGACGAAGGCCAGGAAGGCGTCGAGCTCGGCGACCAGAAGCTGCTGGCGGGCATGTCGGGCAGCCGCCGCGTGATCAAGGACCGCATGGGCCACATCATCGAGGACGTGGACGAGCAGGTCGTGCCGCACAACGGCCAGGACGTGGATCTGTCGATCGACAGCAAGATCCAGTACATCGCGTACACGAACCTGAAAGCGGCCGTCGAAAAATTCAAGGCGAAGGCCGGCGCGGCAATGGTGATCGACGTGCGGACCGGCGAAGTGCTGGCGCTCGTCAATTACCCGACCTACAACCCGAACGACCGGTCGCACATGACCGGCGACCAGTTGCGCAATCGCATCCTGACCGATACGTTCGAGCCGGGCTCGATCATGAAACCGTTCACGGTGTCGCTCGCGCTCGATCTGCACCGCGTCTCGCCGACTACACTGGTTGATACAGGCGGCGGCCGCTTCGTGCTTGACGGTGCGCCGATTACCGACGACAGCGCGTTCGGTGTCCTGACCGTCGGCGGCGTGATCCAGAAGTCGAGCAACATCGGCGCGACGAAGATTGCGATGCAGCTCAAGCCCGAAGAGATGTGGAATATGTACACGAGCATCGGTCTCGGTCAGGCGCCGAAGGTCGGTTTCCCCGGCGCGGCGGCGGGACGTCTGCGTCCGTGGAAAAGCTGGCGCCGTATCGAGCAGGCGACCATGTCGTACGGCTATGGCCTGTCGGTGTCGCTGTTCCAGTTGGGGCGCGCATATTCGGCCATCGCACACGACGGTCAGATCATGCCGGTGTCGATTTTCCGCACGCCTGGCGACCAGCCGGCAACGGGTCCGCAGATCTTCTCGCCGACCACCGCCCGCGAAGTGCGCGCGATGCTCGAAACGGTCGTCTCGCCGGGCGGCACGTCGCCGGATGCGGCGGTGCCGGGTTATCGCGTCGGCGGCAAGAGCGGTACGGCGTATAAGCACGGTCCGCATGGTTACGACCACTCGAAATATCGCGCGTCGTTCGTCGGCATGGCACCCATGCCGAACCCGCGTATCGTCGTCGCCGTATCGGTCGACGAGCCGACCGCGGGTAGCCACTTTGGTGGCCAGGTGTCCGGCCCCGTGTTCTCGGGCATCGTCGGCGATACGTTGCGTTCGCTGAACGTGCCGCCGCAAATGCCGGTCAAGCAGATGGTGGTATCGGACGATTCCGCGTCTGCCGCACCGTCTGCAACGCCCGCGCCGTCCGCTGCGAAAAAGATCTCGACCAGCGCCGGCGCAAAGAAGATGACGATTTCCGCGAACGCGAAGAGCCATCCGGGAGTCGTTCGATGAGCGCGCTGCGCAACAATCATCCGGCGCATCGGGAGATCGCCGAAGCGCTGAACTGGCTGCGCGCACGGGTGCAGCCGGGCGCGCATCTGCACGCCGACACGCGCTCGCTCGCCGCCGGCGACGCATTCTTCGCCTACGCAGTGGATGGCGCGGACAACCGTCCGTTCATCGACAGTGCAATTGAACGCGGTGCTGCCGCCGTGCTCGTTCAGGCCGAAGGATTTAGCGGCGCGATCGATGCATCTACGACGCTTGCGGTGCCGGCGTTGAACGACCTCGCCGGTTCAATCGCGAGTGCCTGGTACAACGATCCGAGCGACAGCATGCTGACGGTCGGCGTGACGGGCACGAACGGCAAGACTTCGTGCAGTCAGTGGATTTCGGCGGCGCTCACCGCGCTCGGCACGCGTTGCGCGATCATCGGCACGCTTGGCACTGGTCTGCCGGGACAATTGGTGCACACCGGCTTCACGACACCGGACGCGCCGCAATTGCAGCGCAGTCTTGCGCAGCTGCGCGACGCCGGCGCGCGCGCAGTCGCAATGGAAGTGTCGTCGCATGCGCTGCACCAGGGGCGCGTGAACGGCACGGCGTTCGACATCGCCGTGTTCACGAATCTCACGCAAGACCACCTCGACTATCACCGCACTTTCGAAGCGTATGAAGCGGCGAAGGCGCGTCTTTTCGCGTGGCCTGAACTGCGTGCGGCGGTGATCAATCACGACGACGCGACCGGCCGCCGTCTGCTTGCCAGCACTCGAGGTCACGCGCGCACCATCGCTTACGGCCTCGACTCCGCGCAGAACGACGCTTCGCAAAGTGCAGGGCAAAGCACGCCGCAAGCGGACGCGTGGTTGCTCGCGTCGAACGTGCGCGCCACCGCAACCGGCACCGCGTTCCATCTGAACACGTCCGACTGGGGCAAGGCCGACGTCGAAGTACAAACGCTCGGCGCGTTCAACGTGAGCAATCTGCTCGGCGTGCTCGGCGCATTGCTTGCCGCCGACGTGCCGTTCGACGCCGCGCTTGCCCAACTGGCGAAGCTCGAATCGGTGAACGGGCGCATGGAACGCCTCGGCGGCCGCTTGCAGAACGACGAGCCGCTCGTCGTGATCGACTACGCGCACACGCCAGACGCGCTTGAAAAAACGTTGGAAGCGCTGCGTCCGATGGCAACCGCGCGCGGCGGCGAACTGATTTGCATGTTCGGCTGCGGCGGCGACCGCGACGCGACCAAGCGACCGCTGATGGGCGCAATCGCCGAGAAGATCGCGGACGGCGTCGTGGTCACGAGCGACAACCCGCGCAGCGAAGATCCGCAATCGATCATCGAGCAGATCGCAGCGGGAATGAAAGACGCGTCGAAAGCGCGCCGCATCGAAGACCGCGCGAGCGCGATCCTTCAGGCGATCCGCAGCGCCGCGCGGGAAGACGTCATCGTGCTGGCTGGAAAAGGGCACGAAGCCACACAGGAAATCATGGGCAAGAAGCGCGCTTTCTCCGATCAGGACCACGCCCGTCTCGCGCTCGCCGCGCGGGCGACGCAGGCACGCGGAGGTGGCGAATGAGCGGGCAAGGAAATGCAATGTTCTCGCTGCGTGAAGCCGCGGCGCTGATTCCCGGCGCGACCGTGATCGGCGACGACAACGTCACCTTCGAGCGCGTGTCGACCGATAGCCGCAGCGCGGGTCCGGGCGATCTCTTCGTCGCGATCAAGGGCGAGCGTTTCGACGCACATGACTTTCTCGGCGACGTTGCAGCGCGCAACGTGACGGCGGCGCTCGTTTCGCGCACGCCGCAAGACTGGAGCGTGCCGGCGCTGCGCGTGACCGATACGCGTGTTGGATTGGGCGCGCTGGCTCGCGGCTGGCGTCGCAAGTTCGGCATGCCGCTCGTCGCCGTGACGGGCAGCAATGGCAAGACCACGGTCAAAGAAATGATCGCGTCGATCTTCGCCGCCGCCGTCGGCGCGGATGCGCGGCTCGCGACCGCCGGCAACTTCAACAACGATATTGGCCTGCCGCTCACGCTGTTCCGTCTGAATGCGGCGCATCGGCTGGCCGTGGTCGAACTCGGCATGAATCATCCCGGCGAAACGTCGTTGCTCGCGAAGATCGCCGAGCCGACGGTTGCGGTCGTGAACAACGCGCAGCGCGAGCATCAGGAATTCATGGCGACCGTCGAGGCGGTTGCGCTCGAGCATGCGAGCGTGATTCATGCGCTGAATCCGGACGGCGTCGCCGTGTTCCCGGCGGACGACGCTTTCGCCAGCATCTGGCGCGTGGCCGCCACAGGCAACCGGATCGTCGACTTCGCGCTGAACAGCGACGAACGCACGACCGAAGCCGCCGTCACCGGCAGGTTCGACGGCAAGCTGCTCAGCGTCGACACACCGCAAGGCCATGTCGAAATCACGCTGCAAGTGCTCGGCAATCACAACGCGCACAACGCATTGGCCGCGACATCGGCCGCCCTCGCCGCGGGCGTTTCGCTCGATGCGATCAAGCGCGGCCTCGAATCGTTCGGCGCGGTGAAAGGCCGCTTGCAGGTCAAGCATGCCGCGCTCGGCACGCTAGCCGGCGCAACGGTGATCGACGACACGTACAACGCGAATCCCGACTCGATGCGCGCTGCGATCGACGTCCTCGCGTCGCACGCTTCGCCGCGCGTGCTCGTGATGGGCGACATGGGCGAAGTCGGCGACAACGGTCCCGAGTTCCACCGCGAAATCGGCGCATACGCGAAGGAACGCGGTATCGACGCGCTGTACGCCACGGGCGACGCCTCGCGCGACGCCTGCACCGCGTATGGCGCCGGCGCGCATCACGTGGCCGACATCGGCACGCTGGTCGCGCAATTGCAGCAGGCCGGCTTCGGCGCCGCTGCAACGCTTCTCGTGAAAGGCTCGCGCTTCATGCAGATGGAGCGCGTGGTGGACGCCGTTACGAGTCCACAACCCAACGCAGCGGGCGGTACGCCCGCCGCACACTGAAATAGAAGGACCGAAGCATGCTACTGGCGCTGGCGCAATGGCTGCAGAATGACGCAAGCTTCTTGCGCGTGTTCAGTTATCTCACTTTCCGCGCGGTGATGGCGACCATCACCGCGCTGCTGATCGGGCTCGTCTGCGGCCCGGCGGTGATTCGCAAGCTGACCGCCATGAAGGTCGGTCAGGCTGTTCGTAAAGACGGTCCGCAAACGCACCTCGTGAAATCCGGCACGCCGACCATGGGCGGTGTGCTGATTCTGCTCGGCATTGCCGTGGCCACGCTGTTGTGGGCGGACCTGACCAATCGCTTCATCTGGATCGTGATTCTGGTTACGTTCGGCTTCGGCGTGATCGGTTGGGTCGACGATTACCGCAAGGTCGTCTACAAGGACCCGCGCGGCATGTCGTCGCGCGAGAAGTATTTCTGGCAGTCGGTGATCGGTCTGTTCGCCGCGGTGTACCTCGCGTTCAGCGTGTCGGAGGCGAGCAACGTGCGCGTGTTCGACCTGTTCATGGCGTGGGTGCGCAGCGGCTTGTCGATGGGCTTGCCCGCGCGTGCCGACCTGATGTTGCCGTTCGTTAAATCGATCAGCTATCCGCTCGGCGTGTGGGGCTTCATCGTGCTGACGTATCTGGTCATCGTCGGCGCGAGCAATGCGGTCAATCTCACTGACGGTCTCGACGGGCTCGTGATCATGCCGGTCGTACTGGTCGGCGCATCGCTCGGCGTATTCGCTTACGTGATGGGCAGCTCGGTCTACTCGAAATACCTGTTGTTTCCGCATATCGCCGGCGCGGGCGAATTGCTGATTTTCTGCTCGGCAATGGGCGGCGCGGGGCTCGCGTTTCTCTGGTTCAACACGCATCCGGCGCAAATGTTCATGGGCGATGTCGGCGCGCTCGCGCTCGGCGGCGCGCTCGGCACGGTCGCGGTGATCGTGCGCCAGGAAATCGTGCTTTTCATCATGGGCGGCATTTTCGTCGCGGAAACGCTTTCCGTGATGTTGCAGGTGGCGTGGTTCAAATTCACCAAGCGGCGTTTCGGCGAAGGCCGGCGTCTCTTCAAGATGGCGCCGCTGCATCACCACTTCGAATTGTCGGGTTGGAAGGAGACGCAAGTTGTCGTGCGCTTCTGGATCATCACGTTGATGTTGTGTCTGTTCGGATTGTCCACGCTCAAGTTGCGTTAAGCAGGTATTAGGGGAAGCAGGCGATGTTCGGCGAGAAGTTTCGGGATCGGCAAAAGCCGATGGTGCTCGTGCTGGGACTGGGTGAATCCGGTCTCGCGATGGCGCGCTGGTGCGCGCGGCACGGCTGTCGGCTGCGTGTGGCCGATACGCGCGAAGTACCGCCGAATCTGTCCGCACTGGAAGCGCACGGCGTCGACGCTCCTTTTGTCGGCGGCCCGTTTTCGCCTGTGTTGCTCGAAGGCGTGGAACTCGTTGCGATCAGCCCGGGTTTGTCGCCGCTCGCCGCCGACCTGCTGCCGCTGATCACCGCGGCCCGCGAGCAGGGCATCCCCGTGTGGGGCGAGCTCGAACTGTTCTCCCAGGCGCTGAAAACGCTCGGCGAGAGCGGCTACGCGCCGAAAGTCATCGCGATCACCGGCACCAACGGCAAGACCACGACTACCAGCCTGACGGGCCTGCTGTGCGAACGTGCGGGCAAGAAGGTCGCGGTGGCGGGCAACATCAGCCCCGCGCTGCTCGACAAACTGAGCGAAGCGATCGACAACACCGCGCTGCCCGACGTGTGGGTGCTCGAACTGTCGAGCTTCCAGCTTGAAACAGCGCATACGTTCGAGCCCGACGCCGCGGCAATTCTCAACATCACGCAGGATCACCTCGACTGGCATGGCGGCCTCGACGCGTACGCCGCCGCGAAAGGCCGGATCTTCGGTACACAAACGGTGCGCGTGCTTAATCGCGACGACGCGCGCGTAATGGCGCTCGCGCCTTCCGACGCTAGCGACATCGAAGTCGTGACCTTCGGCGTAACCGAACCGAAGAGCGACGGCGACTACGGTCTGTTGCGCGACAACGGCATGATCTGGCTCGTCGAAGCACACGATCTCGACGCGAGCGACGAACCCGCGCCGAAGCGTCGTCGCAAGAACGAAGCGGTTACGCCGCCGAACATTGCGCTGAAGCGCCTGATGCCGGCGGACGCCTTGCGCATTCGCGGCCTGCATAACGCGGCCAACGCGCTTGCCGCCTATGCGCTCGCGCGCGCCATCGGCCTGCCGGGCGCGCGTCTTTTGCATGGCTTGCGCGAGTATCACGGCGAGCCGCATCGCGTGGAACTGATTGCATCGATCGACGGCATTGATTATGTCGACGACAGCAAGGGCACTAACGTGGGCGCGACGGTTGCCGCACTCGACGGTCTCGCGCAGCGCGTCGTGCTGATTGCAGGCGGCGACGGCAAGGGCCAGGACTTCGAGCCGCTTGCCGCGCCGGTCATGCGCTGGTGCCGCGCAGTAATGCTGATTGGCCGTGACGCGCCGCAGATTCGCGCGGCGCTCGAAGAGACCGGCATCGCGATGACTGACCACGCCACGCTCGAAGAAGCGACGCGTGCGGCAACGGCGCTCGCGCAACCGGGCGACGCCATCCTGTTGTCGCCGGCTTGCGCGAGCTTCGACATGTTCAAGGGTTATGCGCATCGTGCGGCGGTGTTCCGCAGCACGGTAGAAGAAATCGCGGCCGAACGGGGGACGATGATATGAGCTGGTCCGAACGATTCGGTTCACGCGCCACCGCCAACGGCGAGCCGGCAAGCGCCACGCGCGCTGCCGGCCGCACGGGCGGCAGCGGTCTCGCGAGCGCCGTCAACGGTGTGCGGCCGTTGCGCTCGCGCATGCTCGACTACGATCATTCGCTGCTGTGGGTGGTCGTCGCGCTACTCGGCCTTGGCGTGGTGATGGTGTACTCCGCGTCGATCGCGATGCCCGACTCGCCGAAGTACGCGTCGTACCGCGACTACGCGTTCCTCGTGCGCCAGATCATTTTCGTGGTCATGGGCGCGGTGGTCGGCGTCGTGGCGTTCCGCGTTCCGATTTCGACGTGGGACAAATACGCGCCCAAGCTATTCCTGATTTCGCTCGTCGCTCTGGTGATCGTGCTGATTCCGCACGTCGGCAAGGGCGTGAACGGCGCGCGCCGCTGGATTCCGCTCGGCATCACGAACATGCAGCCGTCCGAAATCATGAAGCTCGCGGTGACGATCTACGCGGCGAACTACACGGTACGCAAGCAGGAATATATGCACAGCTTCGCCAAAGGCTTTCTGCCGATGGCGATGGCGGTGGGTTTCGTCGGCGCATTGCTGCTGCTCGAGCCGGACATGGGCGCGTTCATGGTGATCGCGGCGATCGCGATGGGCCTGCTGTTTCTCGGCGGCGTGAACGGCAAGCTGTTCGGTGGGCTTGTCGCGACCGCGGTCGGCACGTTCAGTTTGCTGGTCTGGGCATCGCCGTGGCGGCGCGAGCGGATCTTTGCTTACCTGGACCCGTGGGACGACCGCTACGCGCAGGGCAAAGCCTATCAATTGACGCACTCGCTGATCGCGTTCGGCCGCGGCGAGTGGTTCGGCGTGGGTCTCGGAGGCAGCGTCGAGAAGCTTAACTATCTGCCAGAAGCGCATACCGACTTCATTCTCGCGGTGATCGGCGAGGAACTCGGCTTTGTCGGCGTGCTCGTCGTGATCCTGATGTTTTACTGGATCGTGCGCCGCGCGTTCGAGATCGGCCGTCAGGCGCTCGCGCTCGACCGCACGTTCGCGGGCCTGGTCGCGAAGGGCGTCGGCATCTGGTTCGGCGCGCAGACGTTTATCAACATGGGCGTGAACCTCGGCTTGCTGCCGACTAAAGGTCTGACGTTGCCGCTCGTCAGCTATGGCGGCTCCGGCATCTTGCTGAACTGCGTCGCCGTCGCGGTGTTGATGCGCGTCGACTATGAAAATCGTGTGTTGATGCGTGGGGGGAAGGTATGACCCTCACGCAGCAACGCACGATTTCGGCGAAGGCTAACTTCGTGCGCAAGGCGCGCGAAGTTAAGCGAAGCGGCCGCAGCCACAACCGGTTTTCATTCATGTTGATGCGTGGGGGGAAGGTATGACCCCCATGCAGCAACGCACGCTGATGGTGATGGCCGGCGGCACCGGGGGACACGTGTTCCCCGGGCTCGCGGTCGCGCATCTGATGCAGGCGTGGGGCTGGAAAGTCGTATGGCTCGGCAACCCTGCCGGCATGGAAGCCACGCTCGTGCCGAAGCACGGCATTCCCATGGAATACGTACGCTTTGGCGGACTGCGCGGCAAGGGCCTGAAGACCAAGTTGATGTTGCCGCTGAATCTGCTGCGCGCATGCACGCAGAGTCTGAGTGTGCTGCGTCGCGTGAAGCCGGATGTCGTGCTCGGCATGGGCGGTTACATCACGTTTCCGGCCGGGCTGATGACCGCATTGAGCGGCCGTCCTCTCGTGCTGCATGAACAGAATTCGATTGCAGGGCTCGCGAACAAGGTCCTTGCGAAGCTCGCCAAGCGGGTGCTGGTTGCATTTCCGAATGCGTTGCCGCACGGCGAATGGACCGGTAATCCGATTCGTGCGGAACTTGCGCGCGCGATTGCGCCCAAAGCACGCTATGCAGAACGCAACGGTCCGCTGAATGTGCTGGTGGTCGGCGGCAGTCTCGGCGCTGCGGCGCTCAACGAAGTCGTGCCGCGCGCGGTCGCGCTGCTCGGTGCGAACGAACGGCCGCGCATCGTGCATCAGGCCGGCGCCAAGCATATCGACGCGCTGCGCGAGAACTACGCGGCGGCTGGCTTGCAAGCGGGCGCGGACGTGCAACTCGTGCCGTTCATCGACGACATGACGAGCGCCTATGCGAAAGCCGATCTCGTGATTTGCCGCTCGGGCGCAATGACAGTGTCCGAAATTTCAGCAGTAGGTGTGGCCGCGTTGTTCGTGCCGTTCCCGTATGCGGTGGACGATCATCAGACCACTAATGCAGCGTTTCTCGCCGATAACGGCGCAGCGCTGGTCGTGCAGCAACGCGATCTGTCGGCGGAAAAACTCGCCGACTGGTTGCGCAGCCAGACGCGGGAAAGTCTCGCGGAGATGGCAGAGCGTTCGCGCTCGCTCGCGAAACCCGACGCCACGGAACAGGTCGCGAAGATTTGCGCGACTGTGGCGGGTTCGATTTCGGGCGCGAGCCCAGAAGGAAAGCAATGAAACACATCGTCAAACATATTCACTTTGTCGGCATCGGCGGTGTCGGCATGAGCGGCATTGCGGAGGTGCTGGTCAACCTCGGCTATCAGGTGAGCGGCTCGGATCTGTCGAGCAATGCGGTGACCGATCGACTCGCCGCGCTCGGCGCGCGCATTGCGATCGGTCATGCCGCGGAGAACATAGAAGGCGCTAACGCTGTGGTCGTCTCGACCGCCGTACGCAGCGACAACCCCGAAGTGCTGGCGGCGCGTCATCGCCGTATTCCGATCGTGCCGCGCGCGGTGATGCTCGCGGAACTGATGCGCCTGAAACAGGGCATTGCGATTGCCGGCACGCACGGCAAGACCACGACCACGTCGCTGGTGGCAAGCGTGCTCGCCGCGGGCGGGCTCGATCCGACCTTCGTGATTGGCGGCAGGCTGATCAGCGCGGGCGCGAATGCGCGCCTCGGCACCGGCGACTTCATCGTTGCCGAAGCGGACGAGTCCGACGCGTCGTTCCTGAATCTGTTTCCGGTGATCGAAGTCATTACGAACATCGACGCCGATCACATGGACACCTACGGCCACGACTTCGCGCGGCTCAAGCAGGCGTTCATCGAATTCACGCACCGTTTGCCGTTTTACGGCATCGCAGTGCTGTGCGTCGACGATCCGAACGTGAAGGAAATTCTGCCGTTCGTGTCGAAGCCGATCATTCGCTACGGCTTCGCTCCGGATGCACAGGTGCGGGCAGTGAACGTTCAGGCACGCGACGGCAAGATGCATTTCACGGCAATGCGCGAAGACGCGCCGCCAATCGACATCGTGTTGAACCTGCCCGGCGAGCACAACGTGCAGAACGCGTTGGCCGCGATCGCGATTGCGACCGAACTCGAAGTGAAAGATGCCGACATCCAGCGGGCGCTGGCCGATTTCAACGGCGTGGGCCGGCGTTTTCAGCGCTACGGCGAAGTGCCCGTGGTCGGGGAAGGCAACACGTCGGGCGCCTACACGCTGGTCGACGACTACGGTCATCACCCTGTCGAAATGGCGGCAACGGTTGCGGCGGCGCGCGGTGCATTCCCGGGGCGGCGTCTGGTGCTCGCATTCCAGCCTCACCGCTTCACGCGTACGCGCGACTGTTTCGAGGATTTCGTAAAGGTGCTGTCCACGGTGGACGCGCTCGTGCTGACCGAAGTCTATTCGGCGGGCGAAGCGCCGATCGTCGCGGCGGACGGCCGCGCGCTCGCGCGTGCGTTGCGCGTGGCGGGCAAGGTGGAGCCCGTGTTCGTCGATACGGTGGACGAAGTGCCGGACGCGCTTGCAGCACTCGTGCGCGACGGCGATGTAGTGATCACGATGGGCGCGGGTTCGATCGGCAGTGTGCCGGGTCGTCTCGCTCTCGAAACGAAGGTGTGAGATGAGCAGTATCCAGTCAGATCAACTCGCTAAACAATTCGGCAAAGTGGCCGTGCTGCTCGGTGGAAATTCCGCCGAGCGCGAGGTGTCGCTCAATTCCGGGCGCCTCGTGCTGCAGGGACTGCGCGATGCCGGCGTCGACGCACATCCGTTCGATCCGGCCGAGCGTCCGCTTGCCGCGTTGAAGGAAGAAGGCTTCGTGCGCGCGTTCAATGCGCTGCACGGCGGCTATGGCGAAAACGGCCAGATTCAGGGCGCGCTCGACTTTTACGGCATCAAGTACACGGGCAGCGGCGTGCTTGGCTCGGCGCTCGGGCTCGATAAATTCCGCACCAAGCTCGTGTGGCAGCAACTCGGTATTCCGACGCCGCCGTTCGAAGCCGTACTGCGCGGCGACGACTACGAAGCGCGCGCAAAAGACATCGTCGCGAAGCTCGGATTGCCGCTTTTCGTGAAGCCGGCAAGCGAAGGCTCGAGCGTCGCGGTCATCAAGGTGAAAAGCGTCGACGCATTGCCGGCTGCGCTCGTGGAAGCGGTCAAGTACGACAAGATCGTGGTGGTCGAAAAGAGTATTGAAGGCGGCGGCGAATACACGGCGTGCATCGCGGGCGACCTGGATTTGCCGGTGATCCACATCGTGCCGGCCGGCGAGTTCTACGACTATCACGCGAAGTACATCGCGAACGACACGCAGTATCTGATTCCGTGCGGTCTGGCGGCAGACGACGAAGCGCGCCTGAAAGTGCTGGCGCGACGTGCGTTCGACGTTCTGGGCTGCACCGATTGGGGCCGCGCCGACTTCATGCTGGACGCCGACGGCAATCCGTATTTCCTCGAAGTGAACACGGCGCCCGGCATGACCGATCACTCGTTGCCGCCGAAAGCGGCGCGCGCGGTGGGCATCAGCTATCAGGAACTGGTTGTCGGCGTATTGGCGCTGACGCTCAAGGATTAACGGGCAGCACTAACCGAAGCACTAACCGGGGCAACCCGAAAGCAACACCATGTGGAACAACGTTCGCCAGCTCAATTTCGCCGCCAACGCATTGCATGCGTTGCTGGTGCTCGTGCTGCTGGCGGCGGGCGGTTACTGGCTGATCCAGCGCCCGAATTTCGCGCTGCGCGAAATCCAGATCGACGGCGATACCGAGCATATCAATTCGCCGACGGTGCGCGCAGGCGTGGTCGGGCGGCTGAAGGGCAACTTCTTCACGGTCGATCTCGACGTCGCGCGCCAGGCGTTCGAGCAGATGCCGTGGGTGCGTCACGCGAGCGTGCGGCGCGTCTGGCCGAATGCGCTCGCTGTCACGCTCGAAGAGTACAAACCGCTTGGCACGTGGGGCAGCGATCAACTGGTGAGCGTCGACGGCGATCTGTTCACCGCGAACCAGGGCGAGCTGGAGCAGGACCTGCCCGCGTTCGACGGCCCGGACGGTACGGCGAAAGAAGTGGTCGCGCGTTATCACGATTTTCAGAAGTGGTTCGCGCCGCTTGGCGCGACGCCCGAAGAAGTGACGTTGTCGCCGCGTTACGCGTGGACCGTCAAGCTGTCGAACGGCATGCAGGTGGAGTTGGGGCGCGAGCGCAATCAGGACACGCTGCTCGATCGGAGCAAGCGCCTAACCGCGGCCTGGAACGCGGTGACGCAACGTTGGGGAAAGGATATCGAGTATGCGGACTTGCGCTATCCGAACGGTTTCGCGATTCGTGCCGCTGGCATGCGCTTTATCAGCGAACCCGACAAGGGCAAGAAGTAAACGGACATCACACGCAATGAGCACGCTATGAGTAAAGACTATAAAGATCTGCTGGTCGCCCTCGACATCGGGACGTCGAAGGTGGTGGCCATCGTCGCCGAGCTGAAGGGCGAAGGTCACTACGAGGTGATCGGCCTCGGCCAGAGCGAATCGAAGGGGCTCAAGAAAGGCGTGGTGGTGAATATCGAAGCCACCGTGCAGTCCATTCAGCGCGCGCTCGAAGAAGCCGAGCTGATGGCCGACTGCAAGATCACGAACGTCTTCACCGGCATTGCCGGCAGCCATATCCGCAGCTTCAATTCGAGCGGCATGGTGGCGATCAAGGAAAAGGAAGTCACGCAGGCCGATGTGGCGCGCGTGATCGAAACGGCGAAGGCGATCAACATTCCGACCGACCAGCAGGTGCTGCATATCCTCACGCAGGAATTCATCATCGACGGTCAGGAAGATGTGCGCGAGCCGATCGGCATGAGCGGCATCCGGCTCGAAGTGAAGGTGCATATCGTCACGGGCGCGGTGAGCGCGGCGCAGAACATCGTGAAGTGCGTGCGCCGCTGCGGGCTCGAAGTGAACGATCTGATTCTGCAGCCGCTTGCGTCATCGCTCGCGGTGCTGACGGAAGACGAAAAGGAACTGGGCGTGGTGCTGGTCGACATCGGCGGCGGCACGACGGACATTGCGATTTTCAGCGAAGGCGCGATCCGTCATACGGCGGTGATTCCGATTGCCGGCGACCAGATCACGAGCGACATCGCGATGGCCTTGCGCACGCCGACGCCGGACGCGGAAGACATCAAGGTCGACTACGGCATCGCCAAACAGGCGCTGGCCGATCCGGACGAAATGATCGAAGTGCCGGGTCTCGGCGAGCGCGGCCCGCGCACGCTGTCGCGCCAGGCGCTGGCGGCGGTCGTCGAACCGCGTGTCGAAGAACTGTTTTCGCTCGTGCAGCAGGTGGTGCGCGAGTCGGGTTACGAGGAACTGCTGAGCTCCGGCGTGGTGCTGACCGGCGGCGCGTCGATGATGCTCGGCATGGTCGAGCTGGGCGAAGACATTTTCCTGAAGCCCGTGCGTATTGGCGTGCCGGAATACGCGGGCGGTCTTGCCGACGTGGTGCGCAACCCGCGCTATTCGACGGCGATGGGCCTGCTCGTCGAAGGACGCTCGCAACGCATGCGCGGCCGCAAGGTGGCGGTGCAGTCGGGTTCGATGGGGCAAGTGTTCACGCGCATGAAGGACTGGTTCCTCGGCAACTTTTAAGAATTTGTTTTACCGAGCAGGTTTTAACGGGTTTTCGACAGTTTCAGAAATACGCGCCGGTGCCGGCGGCCGGCGCGCGACAGGGGGTTGCCCGATCTCTTGCCGAATAACGGCCGAGTGGCTGAATTTTTTATCTTGACGGAGGCAACATGGAATTCCAGATGCTGGAAACCGAAACGAACGGCACCATCATCAAGGTGGTCGGAGTAGGTGGCGCTGGCGGCAATGCCGTTCAGCACATGATCAACAAGGGCGTGCAAGGCGTCGACTTCATCGTGATGAACACGGACGCACAGGCTTTGTCGCGTTCGCGCGCCACTGCGGTGATCCAGTTGGGCAACACGGGTTTGGGCGCCGGCGCCAAGCCGGAGATGGGCCACGCCGCCGCGCAGGAAGCACGTGAGCGCATCGCCGACGCATTGCGCGGCGCGCACATGGTCTTCATCACGGCCGGCATGGGCGGCGGCACGGGCACGGGCGCGGCGCCGGTGGTCGCGCAGATCGCGAAGGAAATGGGGATCTTGACCGTAGGCGTGGTCAGCAAGCCGTTCGAATTCGAAGGCGGCAAGCGCATGCGTGTGGCAGAAGCCGGTTCGCAGCAACTGGAGGATCACGTCGACTCGCTGATCGTCGTTCTGAACGACAAGCTGTTCGAGGTGATGGGCGATGACGCCGAGATGGACAAGTGCTTCCAGTGCGCAGACGACGTTCTGAACAACGCAGTTGCCGGCATCGCGGAAATCATCAACGTCGACGGTCTGGTGAACGTCGACTTCGAAGACGTGAAGACGGTGATGGGCGAGCAGGGCAAGGCGATGATGGGCACGGCGACGGTTGCCGGCGTCGATCGCGCGCGTCTCGCTGCCGAGCAGGCTGTGGCCAGCCCGCTGCTGGAAGGTGTGGATCTGTCGGGCGCGCGTGGCGTGCTGGTGAACATCACGTCGAGCCGTTCGCTGCGTCTGTCTGAAACGCGCGAAGTGATGAACACCATCAAGAGCTATGCTGCAGAAGACGCAACCGTGATCTTCGGCGCGGTGTACGACGATGCAATGGGCGACGCGCTGCGCGTGACGGTCGTGGCAACGGGTCTCGGCCGTGCGGCGAAGAAGCAGCAATCGGCACCCATGACGCTGCTGCGCACCGGCACCGACAATCAGCCGATCAGCACGCAACACGCGGCCTACGCAACGCCGTCGCACGCGAGCACCGCCGACTACGGCGCGCTGGACACGCCGGCTGTGTGGCGCACGTCGCGCGACACCGCGGCTTCGCACGTGCAGGCGCTGCAGGAAAAGGGCGTCGACACGTACGACATTCCGGCATTCCTGCGCAAGCAGGCGGACTGAGCGCACGGGCAGGCTTTCGCTGCCGCGCCTGTTCCTGGGCGTTGGCGGACGAATGCACGAGCGTGGCGGGTGAACGGCAAACAAGCCGCGTATCGTCGGATTCGCGGCAAGGACAAGTGCCCTCTTCGGAAAACGAAGCGGTTTGGGCAACTGTCGCCGATTCACTGCGACACGATGATGTGCGAGAGACGCTTCGCATCGATGCAAAGGACTGAGCATGATTCAAGCTGGTGACAAGCTGCCCGACGCTACGCTCTTCGAGTATGTCGAAGACGAGCGCGCGGGCTGCACGATCGGGCCTAATAGCTTCGACGTGCGCGAGCAGACGGCGGGCAAGCGTGTGGTGATCTTCGGATTGCCTGGCGCGTTCACGCCGACCTGTTCTGCCAAGCACGTACCGGGTTATGTCGAATACGCCGAGCAGTTGCACGCGCTCGGGGTCGACGAAATCTGGTGTGTGTCCGTGAACGACGCGTTCGTGATGGGCGCGTGGGGACGCGATCTGCACGCCTCGGGCAAGGTGCGCATGATGGCGGATGGCAGTGCGGCTTTCACACGAGCGCTTGGTCTCGAGCAGGATTTGTCGGCGCGCGGCATGGGAATCCGTTCCCAGCGCTACGCGATGGTTGTCGACGACGGCGTGGTCAAGACGCTGAACGTCGAGGCTGCGGGCAAATTCGAAGTGAGCGATGCAAGGAGTATCCTCGCTACGTTGAGCTAGTTATGGCGGCGTCATCACGCTGACGCGGCGCGCGGGAAACCGCGTTGTACCGCGGCAACAGTGAATGCGACGCTTTTGTGACAGGCCGTTACGCGGGCCGACGACCGGAAACGCCTCCGTTCCGGACGTCGGCCCGTCACGCTTTCCCTCACGGGCGCCCAATGAATAATGTGGGTAACGCAGCGAAACAGATTGATACGTTCCGTGCGAAGACGCTTCTTAGGGTTATGGAGTATAATTCGTGCTATGGAACAAAAAGTCCCGATTGGGATTTTCAATCGAATAAAAGATCACCATGTTGAAGCAGCGCACCATCAAATCAATCGTCAAGACGGTCGGCATCGGCTTGCACTCCGGCCGTAAGGTCGACCTGACGCTTCGCCCGGCAGCGCCGGACACGGGCATCGTGTTTTCGCGCGTGGATTTGCCCACGCCGGTAGACATCCCCGCGTCGGCAATGGCGATCGGCGATACACGTCTCGCTTCCGTGTTGCAGAAAGACGGCGCGCGCGTCTCGACCATCGAGCATTTGATGTCCGCTTGCGCCGGACTGGGCATCGACAACCTGTATGTCGACGTCACCGCTGAAGAAATTCCGATCATGGACGGCAGCGCCGGCTCGTTCGTGTTTCTGATTCAATCGGCGGGAATCGAAGAGCAGAACGCAGCGAAGAAATTCATCAAGGTCACCAAGCCGGTCGAGATTCGTGACGGCGATAAATTCGCCCGGCTCGATCCGTATTTCGGTTTCAAGCTCAAATTCACGATTGATTTCCGTCACCCGGCTGTCGATAAAACCGGCCAGGCGCTGGAAGTCGATTTCGCCAATACGTCGTACGTTCGCGAAATCGCTCGCGCTCGCACGTTCGGTTTTGCGCACGAAGTGGAAATGATGCGTGA
Organism: Paraburkholderia strydomiana; assembly: GCF_031456815.1. Taxonomy (NCBI): domain Bacteria; kingdom Pseudomonadati; phylum Pseudomonadota; class Betaproteobacteria; order Burkholderiales; family Burkholderiaceae; genus Paraburkholderia; species Paraburkholderia strydomiana. The sequence continues at coordinate 839,081 of NZ_JAVDVL010000002.1, read as the reverse complement.
GTTGGGCCTCGCACGCGGCGGCAGCATGGACAACGCGATCGTGCTCGACGAGTACCGCATTCTGAACAACGACGGTTTGCGTTACGACGACGAGTTCGTCAAACACAAGATGTTGGACGCGATCGGCGACCTGTACGTGGTGGGCCATCCTTTGCTGGCTTCGTACAACGCGTACAAATCGGGCCACGGCTTGAACAACGCACTGCTGCGGGAACTGCTCGCGCATGAAGATTCGTACGAGATCGTCACTTTCGACGACACGCGCAAGGCGCCGCGCGGCTTCGCTTATGAGACGCAGACGGCTTTTGCGTAACGAATTAACTTCACCTCTTCGGTGAAATCTCCGAAGCGAACACACGAAAAATAAGCGGCTCCAACGAGCCGCTTTTTCTTTTGTTCAGCGATTTCTCCGATGCCGCGCTGCCATTTTCGCCAACGCTTCCTGCAGCGGCGAGGGCGCAAGCGATTCGCTGAGCGCGTGTAACGCCTCGGCGCCGACGGGCGTCATGCGCGCCTGCTTGACCGGCGGCGGCTCCTTAGCGGGCTGCGGCCGCACACGGATACGCAACGCGTTGACCGGCCAGCCGCGCTGCTGCAGGTCCGACAGCAACCGCGGCTCCAGATGCCGCAGTCGCGCCGCCAACGCGTTGTGGGCGGCGAAAAGCGCCAGCACGCCTTCCTTGATAAAACTGGGTTCCACGCTCGTCGCCAGGTAATCGGGCAGCAGGTCCCGCAGGTCTTTCTCCAACGCGGCAATCTGCTCGACGCCCGCCCGCAGCGCGGCAAAAGCGTCGGTGCGATTGAGCACTTCGGCTACCGGCTGAGGCCGGCGCACGTTGAACTGCTTTGGCGGCGGCCTTGAAAACGAGGGGAAACGGCTCATGTTTGACAGTGGCGGCGCGTTCGCACCCAATGCGCGAACACGCCCCGATTGTACCGCGCGGGATGCACGCAGACCCGCCCGTGTGTACGCCGTCGAAGGGCGGCGCGGCGGGCTCCGCTGCCTTGCCGGCGTCGCGCTGGCGACATCAGCGCAGGCGGGGGCGCGTGCTAAAATGCCCGATTCGGTGCGACACGCACGCTCGTGTCCGACTGCTCCACGTTACGGAGCATCGACTAGAGGGTTATTGAGGCAACTCACCATGCCCTCCGCAGGCGGCCCCCTTGTGGGCCGCACTTTAGGAAGCAGATGCAACCCTCTGGGAAGCATCCTTGTAGTGAAATTGGAAACCGGAGCAATCAGCCGGGAACCTTGTTGCATGGGCCTGATTACCGTCAGGTCCCGCCCAGTCAGCGGCTTCACCTCCGCCGACAGGGCGGGGTGATGTTTGCAATTCCCTCGCCTTCAAGCAAGGGTTTCGCTAAACGATACGAGCGAAAAGCTCGGTGTGTCATTGTTCGTCCTCGTTTGCTGGACGACGAGGGTAGTGAACCTGCTGTACGACCAGCAGTAGCCTAGGAAGACATGCGTCACTGGCAACGGTGGCGTGTGAAGCTCTTCTGACAATGTAGCCCCCGGACGTTTCGGGCAGATTGGTTCCGCGAGGAGCGGTCTGGATACTCCTAGCAGCAAGGGGGTAAGGCGCTAGGCTGGCTGATAGGGTTAACGGAAGTGAACTGCTGATAAACCTCGTTAGCATTGTGTGCCAAAGCTGCTGATAGGCACTAACCAAAAGGTATGCGGTTGGATAGCCCGCTCGAATCTCGGGTTACGTCGTTCGTGATACCGCCGGGGAATAGGCAGAACCTAAGTCAGTCGTGTGACATGCCGGGAACGTGGTAAGCCTGTATGGTTGCCAGCGCAGTAAGGCTGGCAGGCGAACCGCAAGGGACGCTGTTGATTGTGCAGGTATGGGAGGACGGAAAAAGCGAAAGCCGGGCTGTAATGGCTCGGATAGGGGTTGGAACATCACCCCACGCGAAAGCGGGCAGACTTCCGTCTGGTCTACCGTCGCAAGACGGCTGACTACCCTCTGTAACTTGGTCACATGCAGGTGCATGCGCCTGCATTGAGTTTTGTTGTTCCCCAGCGGGGTGTATCTACCCCGCTGGGGGAGATGCGCCTTCTGTCTGGGGACTTTTCCAGGGAGGAGAGCAGCATGAAAGTATCTGGTCGAAAGACCGGATCTGCGCTTTCCCGCGCGCCGGACAACTGGTACGCCGTAGATTGGCGACGGGTTGAGCGGAACGTGAGAGGGATGCAGATTCGAATTGCGAAGGCGACGCGGGAAGGTGACTGGCGTAGGGTGAAAGCCCTGCAACGGATGCTAACTCGCACGTTGTCTGCGAAGCTGTATGCGGTACGACGTGTTACGCAAAACCAGGGTGCGCGAACGGCTGGAGTCGATCGCGAGCTATGGGATTCGCCTGACAGCCGGTGGGAAGCCATCGGCAGGTTGAAGCGGCGCGGATACAAGCCTCTGCCATTACGGAGAGTCTTTATCCCCAAGGCCAATGGGAAGGAACGCCCTCTGGGCATTCCGACCATGCGGGACAGGGCGATGCAAGCTCTGCATCTGCTGGCTTTGGAGCCAGTATCGGAATCGACGAGTGACCTGAATTCCTACGGGTTCAGGCAAAATCGTTCGACAGCTGATGCGATGGCCCAAATCCGCGTTTGTATGTCCCAAAAGGCTTCTGCCAAATGGGTCCTCGAAGCGGATATCAAGGGATGCTTTGACCATATCAGTCATGACTGGTTGGAAAACAATGTCCTGATGGACAGAGTAATCCTCCGGAAATGGTTGAAGGCTGGCCTGATTTATAAGGGGCAGCGACAGGCGACTGAGGCCGGTACGCCGCAGGGAGGCATCATCTCCCCGACATTGGCAAACGTAACGCTGAATGGGCTGGAGCGAGAACTGGAAGTGCACCTCGGTGCAAAACTAGGGATCATGAAAGCTCGAAGGCTCAAAGTGAATGTGGTGCGGTACGCGGACGACTTTGTAATCACCGGCGACTCGCGTGAGTTGCTGGAGTGCGAAGTCCGACCTTGGGTAGAGGCATTCCTTGCGGTTCGGGGGCTGCAGTTATCGGAGGAGAAGACGCGGATCACTCACATTGACGACGGCTTCGATTTCCTTGGGTGGAATTTCCGAAAGTACTCCGGAAAGATGCTCATCAAACCGAGCAAGAAGAACGCGAAAGCGTTCTACAGCAAGGTGGCGGAAACGATTCGCAGCAACAAGACGGTGAAGCAGGAGGAGATGATCCGACTGCTAAATCCAATGTTGCGCGGATGGGCGCAGTATCACCATCCGGTTACGGCCAAAAAGGCGTACACCCACATGGAGCATCTGGTGTTCCGGAGGCTCTGGTGGTGGTCCAAGCGGCGACATCCCCGAAAGAGCAGCAGTTGGGTGCGACAGAAGTACTTCCACTCAATCGACGCTCGACAGTGGGTGTTTGCGGTCCGGACGGTTCGAGACGATGGCAGTTGGGGCCTGATGGAGTTGTACCAACTCAGCGGTACGGCGATCAGGAGACACAAGAAGATCCAAGGAGAATTCAATCCCTTTGATCCGAAGTGGGAGCAGTATGGCGAGCAACTGCGGCAGACGCGTCTGTGGGATTCGATGCGCTACCGGAAACAGTGGGCAAAGCTGTACATGTCGCAGAGCGGGCTGTGTGCGCACTGCGGCTGTGCCTTGACGGACGAAACAGGCTGGCACGACCATCATCTGGAATATCGGATGCATGGCGGGTCAGACAAGTTGTCCAACCGGGTCTTGCTTCACCCGCACTGTCACCAGCAGGTACACGTTGGTAAACTTGTAGTAACTAAGCCGGTTCTGTCGTAGACAGAACTTTGTTTGTAGATTTGAGCCGTATGCGGGGAAACTCGCACGTACGGTTCTCGGGGGGCCCGATCTTCGTAAGAAGGTCGGGCTACCCGACAATTCACTCTTGGACTAAGCCGCCGAGGCCACTCCGACCCCGGAGCGCGCGTGCTTTAATTGCACGCCGCAACCCAGCCGAAGCCGCGACGCAGACACCGATCCGATGACCACCGGTTTTCTACAGAAGATTTTTGGCAGCCGCAACCAGCGGCTAGTCAAGCAATATCAAAAGACCGTCGCGGCGATCAATGCGCTCGAACCGCAGATCGAGCAATTGACGGACGATCAACTGCGCGCGAAAACGGACGAGTTCCGCCAACGCGTCGCGAGCGGCGAGTCGCTGGATAAACTGCTGCCGGAAGCGTTCGCGGTCTGCCGCGAGGCGAGCAAGCGGGTGCTGAAAATGCGCCACTTCGACGTGCAGCTGATCGGCGGCATGGTTCTGCACTACGGCAAGATCGGCGAAATGCGCACCGGCGAAGGCAAGACGCTCGTCGCCACGCTGCCGGTGTATCTGAATGCGCTGTCGGGCCGCGGCGTTCACGTCGTCACGGTGAACGACTATCTGGCCCAGCGCGACGCCGAGTGGATGGCGCGCCTCTACAACTTCCTCGGTATGTCCGTCGGCATCAATCTGTCGCAGATGGACCACGAGATGAAGCAGCAGGCATACGCGGCCGACATCACGTACGGTACGAACAACGAGTTCGGCTTCGACTACCTGCGCGACAACATGGTGTACGAGCCGGAAGCCCGCGTGCAGCGAGCGCTGAACTTCGCCGTGGTCGACGAAGTGGACTCGATCCTGATCGACGAAGCGCGTACCCCACTGATCATCTCCGGTCAGGCAGAAGATCACACCGAACTCTACGTGCGCATGAACGCGCTGCCGCCGCTGCTCGAGCGCCAGATTGGCGAAGAAAAGGCTGACGGCACAGGCGTGGAAAAGCCGGGCGACTACACGCTCGACGAGAAAGGCCGCCAGGTCTTCCTGACTGAATCGGGCCACGAGAAAGCGGAGCGCCTGCTCGCCGAGTGGGGCCTGATCGGCGAGGGCGAAAGCCTGTACGCGCCGCAGAACATCACGCTGATGCACCATGTGTACGCCGCATTGCGCGCACACACGCTGTTCTACAAGGACCAGCACTACGTGGTGCAGAACGGCGAGGTGATCATCGTCGACGAATTCACCGGTCGTCTGATGGCCGGCCGCCGCTGGTCGGACGGCTTGCACCAGGCTGTCGAGGCGAAGGAGCACGTGAAGATTCAGAGCGAGAACCAGACGCTCGCTTCGATCACGTTCCAGAACTACTTCCGTATGTACGCCAAGCTGTCCGGCATGACCGGCACGGCCGACACCGAAGCGTATGAATTCAACGAGATCTACGGTCTCGAGACGGTCGTGATCCCGACTAACCGTCCGCCGAAGCGGATCGACAAGCAGGATCAGATCTACAAGACCGCCAAGGAACGTTACGACGCGGTGATCCGCGACATCCGTGACTGCTACGAGCGCGGTCAGCCGGTGCTGGTCGGCACCACGTCGATTGAAAATTCGGAACTGCTCTCGCATCTGCTGAAGCAGGCCGGTTTGCCCCACGAAGTGCTCAACGCGAAGCAGCACGCGCGTGAAGCGGAGATCGTGGCGGAAGCGGGCCGTCCGAAGCGCATTACGATCGCCACGAACATGGCCGGTCGCGGCACTGACATCGTGCTCGGCGGCAATGCGGAAAAACAGGCGTCGTTCATTGAACTCGACGAGACGATCCCCGACGACGAAAAGCAGCGCCGCATCCAGAAGCTGCATGACGAATGGCAGGCGTTGCACGATCAGGTGAAGGCCGCGGGCGGTCTGCACATCATCGGCACGGAGCGCCACGAATCGCGGCGGATCGACAACCAGTTGCGCGGCCGTGCGGGCCGTCAGGGCGACCCGGGTTCGTCGCGCTTTTACCTGTCGCTGGAAGATCCGCTGCTGCGCATTTTCGCGGGCGACCGTGTGCGCGCGATCATGGACCGCCTGAAGATGCCGGAAGGCGAGGCGATCGAAGCGGGCATCGTCTCGCGCTCCATCGAATCGGCGCAGCGCAAGGTTGAGGCGCGCAACTTCGACATCCGCAAGCAATTGCTCGAATACGACGACGTCTCGAACGATCAGCGCAAGGTGATCTACCAGCAGCGTAACGAACTGCTCGAGGCGAACGACATTACCGAAACCATCGGCGCGATGCGTCATGGCGTGATCGCGGAGATCGTTCACCAGTTCGTGCCGGCGGGCAGCATTGAAGAACAGTGGGACGTGCCGGAACTGGAGGAAGTGCTGCGCAACGAATGGCAGCTCGACCTCGCGATCCAGGAAATGATCAACGAGTCGAACTCGATCACGTCCGACGAAATTCTCGAAGCGGTGCAAGCCGCCGCAGACGAAGCATACGAAGCCAAAGTCGAACTGGTCGGCCGCGAGTCGTTTAGCGCGTTCGAACGTTCGATCATGCTGCAAACGCTCGACCGCAGCTGGCGCGAACATCTCGCCGCGCTCGACCACTTGCGTCAGGGCATCCATCTGCGGGGTTATGCGCAGAAAAACCCGAAGCAGGAATACAAGCGCGAGGCGTTCGAACTGTTCGCCGCCATGCTCGACGCGGTGAAGCTCGAAGTCACTCGCGTGGTGATGAACGTGCAGATCCAGTCGCCCGAGCAGTTGGAGCAGGCGGCCGAACAGATGGAAGAGCAGGGCGGCCACCTCGAGAACGTCGAGTTCCGTCACGCTGAATTTGCCGAAGCTTCGTCCGCGGCGCCTGCTGCAGCAGAGGCCGCAACTGCCGCGATGATCGGCGACGCGATGAGCCACGGCTCCTCGCCGCAAACGGCGTCGCCTGTCGGCGCGGACAATGTGCCGAAGGTCGGCCGCAATGATCCGTGCCCGTGCGGCAGCGGCAAGAAGTACAAGCAGTGTCACGGCAAGATCGCATAATGCCTTGGGCGGCGCGCTGACAGGCGCGCCGCGTCGCATGGCGCAGTCTTTCCTGACCGTGTTGTGTTGCTGATTTCGCGGTGGTCCGGCATCTGGCCGAGCTACTAGTTCCGTTTCCCTCAATGCCGGCACTCGCCGGCATTTTCTTCGACAGGTCGCGACCATGGCTGTCAATTTCCCCTCGATCGATCCCGCTCAACTGCATCCCGTCGCCGGCGTCACGCTCGGTTGGGCGGAGGCGAACATTCGCAAGCCGAACCGCAAGGACGTGCTCGTCATTTCCGTCGACGAAGGCGCGACGGTAGGCGGCGTCTTCACGCAGAACCGCTTTTGCGCGGCGCCGGTCACGGTGTGCCGCGAGAATCTGGAGCGCGTGCGCGCCGGCGGCAAGCCGATTCGCGCCCTGGTGATCAACACCGGAAACGCGAACGCGGGCACCGGCGAACCGGGTCTCGTCGCGGCGCGCGAAACCTGCGTGGAACTCGCGCGCCTCGCCGACATCGCGCCGGAGCAGGTGCTGCCGTTTTCAACGGGCGTGATTCTGGAGCCGTTGCCGGTCGATCGTCTTAAGGCGGGTTTGCCGGCCGCGCTCGCGAACCGCAAGGAAGCCAACTGGTACGACGCCGCGCAGGCGATCATGACCACCGACACGTTGCCAAAGGCGACCTCGCGCCAGGTCACGATCGACGGCCACACGGTCACGCTGACCGGCATCAGCAAGGGCGCCGGCATGATCAAACCGAACATGGCGACCATGCTCGGCTTCCTCGCGTTCGACGCGGCGCTTGCTCAGCCGGTGCTCGACGCGCTGGTCAAACACGTTGCAGACCGGTCGTTCAACTGCATCACGATTGACGGCGATACGTCGACGAACGATTCGTTCATCCTGATCGCGTCGGGCAAATCGAGCCTGCCGGCGATCACGTCCACCGACTCGCCCGCTTACGCAGCGCTGCGCGACGCGGTGACCGAAGTCGCACAGACGCTCGCGCAGCTGATCGTGCGCGACGGCGAAGGCGCGACCAAATTCATGACGGTGCACGTAGAAGGCGGTTCGAGCGTCGGTGAATGCCGGCAGATCGCGTACGCGATCGGCCACTCGCCGCTCGTGAAGACAGCCTTTTATGCATCGGACCCGAACCTCGGCCGCATTCTGGCGGCTATCGGCTATGCCGGCATCGACGATCTCGACGTCGGCAAGATCGATCTGTATCTGGACGACGTGCTCGTCGCGACTGCCGGCGGCCGCAATCCGGCGTACCGCGAAGAAGACGGCCAGCGCGTCATGAAAAAGAGCGAGATCGGCATTCGCGTCGTGCTCGGCCGCGGCAATGCGCAAGCCACGATCTGGACTTGCGATCTGTCGCACGACTACGTGAGCATCAACGCCGACTACCGCTCGTAACCAGGTTCATCATGCGGCTTCTGGCTGCTCACTCATTGTTATGGACAAACTCGAACAGTTTCTGACACGGGCCGAAGCCGTGCTCGTCCGCCTGGAAGCGATGCTTCCGCCCGCCGCGCCTGAGATCGACTGGGCGGCGGCGGTTGCTTTCCGCTGGCGCAAACGCCAGGGGCGCGGCTACCTGCAGCCGGTGCCGGCCATCTCCGACATCACGCTCGACGATCTGCAAAACATCGACCGTCAGAAAGCGCTGATCGAACAGAACACGCGCCAATTCGTCCACAAGCTGCCGGCCAATAACGTGCTGTTGACGGGCGCGCGGGGCACCGGCAAGTCGTCGCTGATCAAGGCGTGCCTGAACGCGTATGCGAAAGACGGCTTGCGCCTGATCGAAGTGGACAAGGACGATTTGCACGATCTGGGCGACATCGTCGATCTGATTGCGAAGCGGCCGGAGCGCTTCGTGGTGTTCTGCGACGACCTCTCGTTCGAAGACGGCGAGTCGGGCTACAAGGCGCTGAAAGTTGCGCTCGACGGCTCGGTTGCCGCGCAATCGGACAACGTGCTCATTTACGCGACGTCGAACCGCCGCCATCTGTTGCCGGAGTACATGAGCGACAACGAGACCTATAAGCACACGTCAGACGGCGAGATTCATCCCGGCGAGCTGGTCGAAGAAAAGATCTCACTGTCGGAACGTTTCGGCCTGTGGGTCAGCTTCTATCCGTTCAAGCAGGACGACTACCTGTCGATCATCGGCCACTGGCTGCGGCATTTTGGCTGCAATGACGCTGAAGTCGAAGCCGCGCGCGGCGACGCGCTCGTGTGGGCACTCGAGCGCGGTTCGCGCTCGGGGCGCGTCGCGTGGCAGTTTGCGCGCGACTGGTCTGGCCGGAAATCCGAAGCATGAGCGACGCGCAGACGAACTCGGCCGGTCGTCTGGTGACGGAAGTTGCCGTGGGCGTGCTGGTGCAGCCGGACGGGCGCTATCTGCTCGCGCAGCGTCCGGCGGGCAAGCCGTACGAGGGCTACTGGGAATTCCCGGGCGGTAAGCTGGAGACGGGCGAATCGGTCGAGGCGGCGCTTGCCCGCGAGTTACACGAAGAGCTGGGCATCGAAGTGGAAGCGTGCCACCTTTGGCATACGCTCGAACACGATTATCCGCATGCTTATGTGCGGCTCTTTTTCTGCAAGGTGACGCAGTGGAAGGGCGAGCCGCACGGCCGCGAAGGCCAGGCGTTCGTGTGGCAGGCGCTGCCGGCCGAGGTTGCGCCGCTCCTGCCGGCGACCATTCCCGTGCTGGAGTGGCTCGCGTCGGAGAAACGCTGACAGGTTCAAGCGGACGACGCGCCCCGCGCGCTCAATGCGGGTTGTAGTCGCCGCCAGGCGTCTCGTCTGACGGCGCTTCCTGATCGGTCCCGCCGATTTTGTACTTTTCAGCGGCCCACGCGCCGAGATCGATCTGTTTGCAGCGGTCCGAGCAGAACGGGCGGAAGCGGTTTTCGGGTGTCCAGCGGACGTCCTTTCCGCAGGTGGGGCATTTGACGACGGTTGGCATACGGTCAGGCGGTCAGTACAAATGGAACAAGTAACGAATATAGGGGCTTTTGCTGCCGCTTTAAAGGCGCGGCGAGCAAGCCGACCGCTTTATTGAGTCCGTGCAGCGCTCGCGAAGGGCTTGCTTACAGGCTGCAAAGCGTGAGCTGGAAGGGCACATCCACATCGACGGCACGTGGACGCAAATCGCCGTCCTGCACCGTGAAGCGCACCCACAGCATGTATTTGTTGGCGCTGGCCTCGGGAATCACGCGCAATTCCGGCGCCACGCGCACCTGCATCAACTGATACGAGCGGCCCGACAGCATTTGCTGATAGCTGCCTGCCATGGCCATAACCTTCGACGCCTGCCCCGACTCCCGTGCAAGCCTCAGCACAATGGTGGCTGCGTCGCGCAAAGGCAGCAGCGGCGTGACCCACTTGGCGATGTCCTGACGCCGCTGATCCGGATGCAGTTGCTGCCACGCGTAATAAGAGGGCAGGTCGAATTTGCAGGTGCCGCCCGGAATGATCGCCCGGCTGCGGATGCTCGCGAGCCATTCGTTCTCCGCAAGATGCTGGCCCGTCTTGCCCTGCATCTGCGAAAGTCCCGCCAATGTGTGCTCGATTTCGCCGAGCACTGCTTCAAGCGCGCTCTGCTCGATTCCCGGATTGCCGCGAAACGGTGCGAGCGTTTGCCGCTGCCGCTCGAGTTCCTTCATCAGATCGGACTTGAGATCCGCGCGACCCGCCACCTCTGTGATTTCGAACAGCGTGGTCAGTGCCACATGATGTTCCCTGGCGTCTTCTTGCGTCAGAAAAAACGTGAAGCGCTCGAACAGGTCTTCGAGGCGCAATAGCGTCCGGATTCGCTCGTTGAAGGGGTACTCGTAAAGGATCAAGCGGGCTCGCCTCGGGCGTGGTCGGTGACGGGAATGCAGGACATTCTAATGCCGTGGGACTACCCTAGCAATCACGCGCTTTTCCTGCGGGTTTTTGCACATTTTCGGGCGCGTTTTTGATGATTTTCCGCTGCTTCGGCATACAGCTAAAGCCAAAGTTCAACGTTTCGCGCCAATCGATCACGTCGGCTCTGCGCGCGCCAACGCCAGGTATGCGCGATGCTGCGCCTCGACCTGCGCTTCGAGCGCACTGAGCGGCGCGTTGTCGTTGACGATCACGTCATCTGCGGCGGCGAGACGCGCTTCGCGCGTAGCCTGGCGGGCGATGATCGCGAGCACCTGTTCGCGGCTGAAACCATTGCGGTTCATTACGCGCGAGATTTGCGTCTCCACGCTGCAATCCACGGCGAGTACGCGATTCACGCGGGTTTTCCAGCTGCCCGACTCTACCAGCAGCGGAACCACAACGATCACATAGGGGCCGGTGGCCTCGCGTTGCTCGCGTTCCGTTTCTGCGCGAATCAGCGGATGGGTGATGTTTTCGAGTCGTTTGCGCGCCGCGTCGTCGCTGAATACAAGCGTGCGCATGCGTGCGCGGTCGAGCGAGCCGTCCGCGGCGACGAACTCGTTGCCGAACTCGGCGGCGATCTGGGGCATCGCCATGCCGTGCGGCGCGGTGATGCGATGCGCGATCAGATCGGTATCGACGAGCGGCACGCCATGCGCCGCGAACAGATCGGCAACAGTCGATTTGCCGCTGCCGATGCCGCCTGTGAGTCCCACGACGAACATGCTTCAGCCTCCGAGAGCCAGGTAAAGCGGTGTGCCGAAAAACAAGGTGAGAACGCCGCCCGCCGCAAGAAACGGCCCGAAAGGCAGCGGCTCTTCAAAGCGCATGCGGCCGCGCCACGTTGCCGCGAGACCGACGACCGCGCCCGCGACGGCGGCGACCAGCACGATCTGAGGGAGTGCCGCCCAGCCAAGCCACGCGCCGAGCGCCGCGAGCAGTTTGAAGTCGCCATAACCCATGCCGTCGATACCTCGCACGAGCCGGAATAGCCAATGCACGGCCCACAGCACGAGATAGCCGAAAATGGCGCCGAGCACGGCATCCTGGAGACTCGCGAACACGCCGTAGTAGTTGACGATGATGCCTGCCCAAAGCAGGGGCAACGTCATCGAGTCCGGTAGCAGATGCGTGTCGATGTCGATGGCGCTCATCGCGAGCAGGGCGGCGCACAGCCCGAACGCGGCGAGCGCGGCGAGCGTCGGACCGAACAGCGCGAGAGCGCCGGCCGCGAGGGCCGCGGTGCAGAGTTCGAGTAGCGGATAACGTGCGCTCACGCGAGCCCCGCATGCGGAACAGCGACCGCGCAGCAGCAGATAGCTGAGCAGCGGCAGGTTCTCCCATGCGTGCAGCACATGCCCGCAATGAGGACAGGCGCTGCGTGGCACCCACAGGTTGTACCGCGCCGGCAGGCCGTCTTCTTCGAGAGGTTGGTTAGTCGCCTCGCTCACTTCCAGACGCCATGCGCGTTCGAGCATGATCGGCACTCTATGCACGACAACGTTCAGGAAGCTGCCGATGACGAGCCCGAATACGATCGCAAAAGCAAACTGCAAGGCGGCCGGCAGGCTGCCGAATGCCTGACCGAGACCCGCTGCGAAATGATCCGGCAGCAGGTTCGAAAGCGAGCCCGAAAGCAGGTTGGAGGAGGTTTCTGGCACGAGTGAGTGAGCTGCCTGCATGGACGATACGGTGGATTCGGCTGCGATGCTACACCACGTTGCCGAGTTGAATAATGGGAAGATACATCGCGATGACAAGCCCGCCGACCAGCGCCCCCAGCACAACGATGACGAGCGGTTCGCACAGACTCGACAGCGTGCCGATCTTTTCGTCTACCTGACGATCGGCCAGCGACGCCACGTCGAGAAGCATGGTGTCGAGTGCTCCGGACTCCTCGGCAACGGCGACCGGCTGCACGACATCTTGCGGGAAGCAGCTTGCCGAACGCATGGCCGCTGCAAGCCGTTCGCCGCGCCGCAGGCGCGCCGCGATGTCCCCCGTTGCGCGATCGAAAAAGGCGTTGCCCGTGGCGTGAGTCAGCGAATCGAATGCGTCGGCGAGCGGCGTGCCGGCCGACAGCAAGGTGCCGAGCGCGTGGCTCCACCGAGCGGCGCAGAGCGTGGCCAGCAGTGAACCGGCAACCGGTATTTTCAGCGATAAACGCGCGAAGCGGATGCGCGCCGTTTCGGAACGCCGCAGAAGAAACGTCGCCGCGAAATACGCCGCTACGATGACCGCGATGGCGGGCACACTCCGTTGCGCGGCACCCGACGACAGCGCTAGTACGAACTGCGTTGGCACGGGCAAACGCGCGCCAAATCCGTCGAAGATCTGTTTGAAAGTCGGCACCACCCAGACGAGCAAAGCGGCAGTGATCGCCAGAGCCAGCAGCAGGATTACGACAGGATAGGTCAACGCCGCGCGCACTTTCGCCCGTTGCGCGGCGGCGCGCTCGCGGTCGTCGGCGATACGCGCTAGAACCGCGGGCAGAGCGCCAGCGGCCTCGCCCACTTCGACGAGTTGACAATACAGAGCGTTGAACTGCAAGGGATGCTGTTGCAAGGCAGCCGAAAATCGCAGGCCGGCAGTGATGTCGCGAGCCAATGCGCCGACGATCCGCGGCATGCCCGGACGGCGCGAACTTTGCGCTTGGCCCAATAGGTCCAGTGCGGGAGCGAGCGGCAAGCCGGCGCGCAGCAGGCTTGCTAGCTGGCGTGTGAACAGCGTGACGTCTGCGGTAGTCGCTCTCGGGCGCGGCGCTGGTCCGTGGGCTTTCAGATCGACCACGAACAGGTTGTCGCGCTTGAGCAGAGCGCGAGCGGTGCCCGCATCCGGCGCAATGAGCAAGCCCGTTCTATGGTTGCCGTCGGGATCGACACCGTGCCATCGGAAGCGCGTGTCGGTCGACGTAGGGCGATGTGTAACGGTATTGCTCACGCGACCTCGGTGGCGGCGAGTGCTTCGGCGAGGCTCGTCGTGCCGTCGCGCACGCGAGCCAACGCGGCGTCGCGCAGCGTGCCGATGTGTTCGCTGCGCGTCTGCCGCGCGAGCTCGTGCGTTCCCGCTCGCGCGACGATCAACTCACGCATGGCATCGGACACGGGCATAACCTGATGGACGCCGACGCGGCCCCGATAGCCAATGCCGTGACAAGCCGCACAGCCCTTCGCAGCGTAGGGCTGCCAACCGTCGATCTGTTCTTCGGCAAAGCCCGCTGAACGAAGTGCCGCGGCGGAGTGTGGCGCGGGCGTCCGGCAAGCTGTGCACAGGCGGCGCACCAGCCGCTGCGCCGTCACCATGCGCAGGGCGGCCGCGAGGTTGTACGGCGCCACGCCAATGTCGATCAGACGCGCGGCAGCGGCTGGCGCGTCGTTCGTGTGCAACGTGGACAGCACCAGGTGGCCGGTTTGCGCGGCCTTAACGGCGACATCGGCGGTTTCCTCGTCGCGTATTTCGCCGACCATGACGACGTCCGGATCCTGGCGCAGAAAGGCGCGCAGCGCGACAGCGAAAGTGAGCCCGGCCTTTTCACGCACGCTGACCTGATTGATGCCGGCCAGCTGGATTTCCGCCGGATCTTCGACGGAGCATAGATTGCGCGACTCGCTGTTGAGCAGATTCAGGAAGCAGTACAACGACAATGTCTTGCCGCTGCCCGTCGGCCCCGTGACGAGCACGAGGCCGTGCGGCGCGCGAATTGCAGAATCGACGGCATCGCGCTGCCGTGCATCGAGCCCGAGCGAGTCGAGCGAAAGATCGGTTGGCAGCGCGTCGAGCCTGCGCAATACGAGCTTTTCCCCGAACAGTGTGGGCAGCGAGTTGACGCGGTAGTCCTCGATCCGTCCCGGCGACGTGGCGAGCCGAAGTCGGCCGTCCTGTGGAACACGCCGCTCGGCGATGTCCATGCGCGCCAGAACCTTCACGCGCGTGATAAAGGCGTCCCGCAGATGGGCGGGCGGCGTCGCTATTTCATGCAGCACGCCGTCGATGCGCAAGCGCACCCGCCAGCCGTTTTCCGCTGGTTCGATGTGCAGATCCGATGCGTTGCGGCGTGTTGCTTCCCGCAGCGTGTCAGTGAGCAGACGCACGGCGGGGGCGTTGTCAGGATCGTGGGCCAGTGCGGCAACGCCGTCGGTTTCGCCGGTGCGCGCGTTTGGCTTATTGCGAGAGGCGCTTTCGCTGCCTGCCGGTAGTGGCCGCAGCAAGGCCGCGGGTTGAAAAGAAGCTTGCATGAAGAGCCGGCGACTAGCCGCCTGTAGAACACGACGGCTTCATCTTCGAGCAAGGCGGCCGGCGCCGCCAGTCGGCCATTCGGCTAATGGCACCCGGCACGGGCTTATGCGATGCTGGGATGTGCGCCGGGCCTCTACCTCGACCTCAACCGGTAGGCTTTAGCCCAGCAGCGCCTTGCCGCCCTTCCCGCGCGCTGGCGGCTTGAACAGCTTGACGGTGCGGATCGCCTGGTCGTCGCTGCGCATCACTTCGAGCTTTACATCGCCGATCTGCACACAGACGTCGCCATCGGGAATGTCTTCGAGAATTTCCAGGATCAGCCCGTTAAGCGTTTTCGGGCCGTCGGTGGGCAGCGAAAGTTGCAACCAGCGGTTCAGTTCACGCAGCGGCATGCTGCCCGCGACGATGCATTCGCCGAGTTCGTTCCAGCCCCCGCGCGAATTGGCGCCGCGCGGGATCGACGTGGTGAACTCGCCGATCAGTTCCTCGATGATGTCTTCCGGCGTCACGAGCCCTTGCAACTCGCCGTATTCGTTGACGACGAGCGCGATGCGATGGCGGCTCTCCTGGAAGTACTGCAATTGCTGGAACACCGGCGTGCCGGTCGGCACGAAGTACGGCTCGGCGAGCAGCTCGCGCAGCGTCTCGCGCTCCAGTTCCTGGTTGTGCAGAGCGGCCAGTGTCTTGCGAACGTGCAGCACGCCGAGCACGCGGTCAATATCGCCTTGGTAGACGACCAGCTTGTTGTGATAGCAGGTTTCGAGCTGATGCAGAATCTGCTCGAACGGCGCGTCGAAGTCGAGCGCTTCGATGCGTCGGCGCGGGATCATCACATCGTCGACGGAAATGTTTTCGAGGTCGAACAGGTTGAGCAGAATGCTGCGGTGCTTGGTCGGCATGAAGCTGCCGGACTCGAGCACGATGGTGCGCAGTTCTTCTGTGGAGAGGCGCTGATCGCGCGCGCCTTGTGTGTTGATGTGCAGCACCCGCAGGATGCCGGTGGCGAACAGATTGACGAACCAGACGAGCGGCCTGGCGATGCGCATCATCGGCGCGATAAGCAGGCTGGCGGGCAGCGCGATCTTTTCGGGAAACGTCGCGCCGACGATCTTCGGCGTGATCTCGGCAAAAACGATAATCAGAAACGCGACGATGCCGGTCGCGATAGACAGCACCACGTTGTTACGACCGAACGTATGCAGCGCGATCGAAGTGGTCAGCACCGGAATGATGGTGTTGAACAGATTGTTGCCGATCAGCACGACGCTCAGCAGTTGATCCGTGTGCGCCAGGAGACCCTGAGTGGTCTTCGCGCCGAGCGCATTCTTGCTGGCAAGGTGCTTCAGGCGATGGCGGTTGAGCGCCATCATCGCCGTTTCGGAAATGGAGAAAAAGCTCGAGCAGATAAGCAGCAGAAAGACGGCGCCAATCTGCGCCCATAAGGGAAGTTGTTCCACGCGTCGTGAAGGATAGAAGAGGGGAAAAGGATGGGGAGAATATAGCAGAGGGGGCGGCGCAACCCGCCACCAGGGAAGTTGCGAGCCGGGCGGCTTCAGCCAGAACTGCGTGCGGGCGCGGTGAGCAGGGCGGCAAGATCTGGCCGCAAAAACAAAAAACCGCCGAGCAAGCTGGGCGGTTTTTCGAGCCTTGAACTAACAAGGCGAATCTGGTCGGGGTGAGAGGATTCGAACCTCCGGCCTCTACGTCCCGAACGTAGCGCTCTACCAGGCTAAGCTACACCCCGATGTGTACTGCAGACTCGATTTCAGACTGAACCGGCGTTTGAGTCTTGTTTAAGACTGTCTCGCCGTCGAGTAAGAACATAATTCTAGCAGGCTTTCTTTGTAAATGGAATCAGGAAACGAACAAATCGCGGCTGCCGCGGCTTGTGCTTCCTGTTTCGCGCATTCGAGCGTGTGATCCAGCGCGCCGGAACGTGTGATCGCCTCGAAGATCGTGTCGAAACGGTCAGTGCCGCCTTGCTCGATGGCCTCGCGAGCGAGAGCCGACTGCTCGGGCGTGCCGCGCTCTATCAAATAGATGAGCGGCAGCGTGGGCTTGCCCTCGCGCAGATCGTCGCCGGCATTTTTCCCCATCGACTCCGCCGTGCCCGTGTAGTCGAGCCAGTCGTCCATGATCTGGAAAGCCGTACCGATGCGCCGGCCGAATTCCGCGGCCGCTGCTTCGGTTCTGGCATCTGCGCCGGCCAGCACCGCGCCGAGCTGGGCCGCGGCCTCGAAGAGCTTGGCCGTCTTGTAGCGGATCACCTGCATGTAGCGGGCTTGGTCCACGTCGGCGTCGTGCATGTTCAGCAGCTGCAGCACTTCGCCTTCGGAGATGATATTGGTGGCTTCCGACAGAATCTCCATGACACGCATCTTGCCCACGCCCACCATCATCTGGAACGAGCGCGAGTAGAGAAAGTCGCCGACCAGCACGCTCGCCGCATTGCCGAACAGCGCGTTGGCGGTCTGGCGGCCGCGCCGCAGATCCGATTCGTCGACCACGTCGTCGTGCAGCAGGGTTGCCGTGTGAATGAATTCGACGACCGCCGCCAGTTCGTGCCGGTGCCCCGTGGTTTCGCCGAGCGCGCCGGCCACCAGGAGCAGCAGCGCCGGCCGCAGCCGTTTGCCGCCGGCACTGATGATGTACTCGGAAATCTGGTTGATCAGCATCACCTCGGACGCAAGACGGTGCCGGATGACGCGATTCACCTGCTGCATGTCTTCGGCGATCGGAGCGAGCAGGCTGGCGGCGTTGGAGGAGGTGGTGGCAGTCGACGACATGATGGCTGAATTGGGTAGTGCCGCGAATTATAAGGCGAATCGCGGTTGTTCCGGGTCGCGGACTGCCGCGCGGCGCGCTCGTGGACACCGCCAGGCGCTGGGCTGCGCGTCGCGCGGGCGGAACGCAGGGCCGCTCTGAATGAGTTTTGACCGAGCAGCTAACTCTATGTATAATCACGGGTTTCCGCGCGCGGTGCGTGGAAAAAATGAACACAGAGTGAGGTTCTCAATGTACGCGGTCATAAAAACCGGTGGCAAGCAGTATAAAGTTGCCGTCGGCGAAAAACTTAAAGTAGAACAGATACCGGCAGACATTGACGCTGAAATCACGCTCGACCAGGTTCTCGCAGTGGGCGAAGGCGAATCGATTAAGTTCGGTGCGCCGCTGGTCAGTGGGGCTTCCGTCAAGGCTACCGTCGTGTCGCAAGGTCGTCACAAGAAAGTGACCATCTTCAAGATGCGTCGCCGGAAGCACTACCAGAAGCATGGCGGCCACCGCCAGAACTATACCGAACTGCGCATCGACGCGATCAACGCGTAAGCGCACCGGTTAAGGAGCAAATCAAATGGCACACAAAAAGGCAGGCGGATCGTCCCGGAACGGCCGCGACTCCGAGTCGAAGCGACTTGGCGTGAAAGTGTACGGCGGTCAGGCTATCAACGCTGGCGGCATCATCGTTCGTCAACGTGGCACGCGTATGCACGCTGGCGAGAACGTCGGCATCGGCAAGGATCACACCTTGTTCGCGCTGACGGACGGCCACGTTCAGTTCTCGACGAAAGGCGCCGCGAAGAAGCACATGGTCAACGTCGTCCCGGCAGCAGTCTGAGTTCACTCAGGCACGGGCTTCAGGACCGGAAAAAGGCCCCGCGAAGTTAGCGGGGCTTTTTTTATTGCGGCAAGGCACGTTGGCGCTGCAATTCCGGCGCTGCGCCTATGCCGTTCGGTCGATTGATCATCGCGCGGCGGGCGCGGCAAAATAGCAGCATCCAGTAGTATTCAGCAGCACCATCTGGCAGTACACCACGGGACGGAGTTACGCATGAAGTTCATTGACGAAGCGAGGATTGAAGTCATCGCCGGCGACGGAGGGGATGGCAGCGCGTCGATGCGCCGCGAGAAGTTCGTTCCGTTCGGCGGCCCGGATGGCGGCGACGGCGGCCGGGGCGGCAGCGTCATTGCGGTAGCAGACCGCAACATCAACACGCTGATCGACTACCGCTACGCGAAAAAACATATGGCGCGAAACGGCGAGAACGGCCGCGGCGCGGACTGCTACGGCAAGGGCGGCGACGACATCACGCTGCGCATGCCGGTCGGCACCACGATTACCGACATGGAAACCGGCGAACTGATCGCCGATCTGACCGAGCACAATCAGAGCGTGCAGATCGCGCAGGGCGGTGCGGGCGGTCTCGGCAATCTGCACTTCAAATCCAGCACCAACCGCGCTCCGCGTCAGAAAACCGACGGCAAGCCGGGCGAGCGACGCATGGTGCGCCTCGAGTTGAAGGTGCTGGCCGACGTCGGCTTGCTCGGCATGCCGAACGCAGGCAAGTCCACGTTCATCTCTTCCGTGTCGAACGCGAAGCCGAAGATCGCCGACTATCCGTTCACTACGCTTGCGCCGAATCTCGGCGTGGTTCGCGTTGGTCCGAGCCGCAGCTTTGTGATCGCCGACATTCCAGGTCTGATCGAAGGTGCCGCGGAAGGCGCGGGCCTCGGCCACCAGTTCCTGCGGCATTTGCAGCGCACGGGCTTGCTGCTGCACATCGTCGACCTGGCACCGTTCGACGAAGCGGTCGATCCAGTCGCCGAAGCCAAGGCGATCGTGAACGAACTGCGCAAGTACGACGAGCTGTTGTATCAGAAGCCGCGCTGGCTCGTGCTCAACAAGCTCGATATGGTGCCTGAAGACGAGCGAGAAGCGCGCGTTTCTGCGTTTATCGAGGGCTTCGGCTGGGACGGCCCCGTCTTCGAAATCTCGGCGCTGACCGGTCAAGGTTGCGAGAACCTCTGCTATGCGGTGTTCGACTACATCGCGGCCCATTCGGAAGCGCAGCGCGCGGCCGAAGCCGAAGATCTCGCCGCCGACGTACGCTTTCGCGAGAAGCCGGAAGCACCTGCCGCCGCTGGCGAACCCGGCGCCGACCCGCAGGGGTAAACAATTGGGGCGCCGCGCCTTTGCGGGTTGGCGGCGCGCGTCAGGCGTCATCTTGGGAGCTGCGCACAATGCGTTCCGTCATCGCAGATTCACGGCGATTGGTAGTGAAAGTCGGCTCGAGCCTCGTCACGAATGACGGGCGCGGCCTCGATCATGCTGCGATCGGCCGTTGGGCTGCGCAGATTGCCGCACTGCGCGCGCAGAGCAAGGAAGTGGTGCTAGTCAGTTCCGGCGCCATCGCCGAAGGAATGCAGCGGCTCGGTTGGAGCAAGCGCCCGCGCGAGATCGACGAATTGCAGGCCGCCGCCGCTGTCGGCCAAATGGGCCTCGCGCAGGTATACGAAAGCCGCTTCGCCGAACATTCGATTCAAACCGCGCAAATCCTGCTGACTCATGCCGACCTTGCGGACCGCGAGCGCTATCTGAACGCGCGTTCCACGTTGCTGACGCTGCTGCGCCTCGGCGTGGTGCCGATCATCAACGAGAACGACACGGTGGTCACCGACGAAATCAAGTTCGGCGACAACGACACGCTGGGCGCACTGGTCGCGAATCTCATTGAGGGTGACGCGCTCATTATCCTCACTGATCAGCAAGGGCTTTTTACCGCCGATCCCCGGAAGGACCCGAACGCCACGCTCGTTCAGCAGGCAGATGCCGGGGCGCCGGACCTGGAAGCTATGGCTGGCGGCGCGGGCTCAAGCCTCGGTCGCGGCGGCATGCTCACCAAGATTCTGGCCGCAAAGCGCGCCGCTCATAGCGGCGCAAACACGGTGATCGCGAGCGGGCGCGAAGCGGACGTGCTGTCGCGGCTCGCGTCTGGCGAGGCGATCGGCACGCAGTTGATCGCTCGCACCGCGCGCATGGCGGCGCGCAAGCAATGGATGGCCGATCACTTGCAGGTGCGCGGCCATGTCGTGATCGACGACGGAGCCGTGGAGAAACTGACGGCAGGCGGAAAGAGCTTGCTGCCCATCGGCATTGTCGGCGTGCAGGGCGCCTTTGCTCGCGGCGAGGTGATCGCGTGCCTCAACGCAGCCGGCCGGGAAGTAGCGCGCGGCCTCACCAACTACAGCAGTGCAGAGACAAAACTGATCCAGCGGCGTCCGAGCGGCGAGATCGAATCAGTGCTCGGCTATATGCTGGAGCCCGAACTGATTCATCGCGACAACCTGGTGCTGGTTTGAGTAGCTAACCGGCTCACGCGCAACATGTGAAAAAGCCGTTCCAGCGAAGTGCAGGAACGGCTTTTTTTCTGGCGCGTCGGCGAAGAAGCGTCAGTGAATCAACGAAGTCGCCGTGCGCTTATAGCGGATGTTTTCCACAATCGTCTTTGCGCTCCCCGTCGGGATCTTGTTCGCGCACAGATAATCCTGATACAGCGCCGCGTGATACGCGTTCAGCGCGCCATTCTCGATACGCGTGAAGTCGTTCGCGACCGTCCTGTCCCAATCGTCGTGATCCGCGTTCAGGCCGGCATACAGGCGCCATTCATAGGTGTCGCAGCGAATGCCTTCGTAGTTCACGTTGCGGGCGCCGCTCGGGCTCGTCACCACCACGGTATAGCGCACGACGCCGTCGGAGCCGACGGTCAGCGAGTTCTTGTCGATAGCGAAATGTAGCGGCGTATTGCCTGACACCTCGAAAGGCAGCAGGTTCGAGTCCTGCGGCAGCGGTGGCAAAGTCTCGACCTTGTTTTCGACCCAATTGCTCGGCCGGTCCAGCAGATAGGCAAAGGCGCTGTCGTCCTTGTTGGTGGCTTTGCCGGCGCTCGAACAGCCAGTCAGCAGGGCGCCGGTGGCGACGCACGCCACGACGAGAGCAAGTGCTTTCAATATGGTTTCCTCGAAAAAGCGGGCGCGGCTCAAGAAGCCGCGCCCGCATAGACGACATAGACGACATAGACGACGTAGACGGCCGTGCAGAAGGTCAGTTGCGCACGCCGTGATGACGGAAGATCGAACCCGCAGCCTCGCGAGCCGAGTCGTCGTCGAGTTCCGATACGGTGCCGGCCTCGTTCCCCGAGCCGGCGGCTTCGCCGCAATCGGACACGCTTGTCGTGTGAACCGAAGTTTCGATTCTGACGGACGTAACCGTGGTTACCGTCATTACCGTGGAATCCGGCGGACTTTCCATTGACGACGCTATCCGGGGATAACGCGGCCCGTGGTGCCCGCTGGGTTTTTCCGCACGCGGCGCAGTGCGGCGCATGAAACGGGATAGCTCCGTCAGCGCCAACTGATAAACATCCCGCTTGAACTCGATCACACAGTCGAGCGGTACCCAATACTCGTTCCAGCGCCAGGCATCGAACTCCGGGTGGTCTGTGGCGCGCAAGCAGATGTCGCAATCGCGCCCTACCATTCGGAGCAAGAACCAGATTTGTTTCTGGCCGCGGTAGTGACCGCGTACCTCGCGCTTGATGAACTTGTCAGGCACCTCGTAACGCAACCAGTCGCGCGTGCGACCAATCACCTTGACGTGCTCCGGAAGCAGACCGGTTTCTTCGTGTAACTCCCGATACATCGCTTGCACGGGGGTCTCTCCGTACTTGATGCCCCCCTGCGGAAACTGCCAGGAATGTTCACGGAGCCGTTTGCCCCAAAACACCTCGTTGTGCGCGTTCAAGAGGATGATGCCGACGTTCGGGCGAAAGCCTTCACGATCCAGCATACAACCACCTTCGAATCCTTTAAAATTGCTTTGATTATAAACAGATAACGGACCCGACGCACCGATTCGCACCAGATTGGAACGATTCGCCGCAAAAGGCCTGCTTTGCGGTAGCCTGTCCGTCTTTGCGTGCCTGATCCCTTGTGCGAAAGACTTTGCGCGGCGGCTTGTGCGCCCCGGCGGCGGCCCTTGCGCCGGAATGGCAAACCGGGCGGCCCCAGCCAGGCAGCCGTATCGATTTCCCCGTTTTTACCCTTTCGGGCGGTCCCTCCGGAGCCGCCGCTTTTGGAAAATCTGAATGAAAGCTTCCCGTTTCTTTATCGGCACCCTGAAAGAAGCTCCGGCCGACGCCGAGATCGTCAGTCACAAGCTCATGGTGCGTGCCGGCATGATCCGCCGCGTCGCCGGCGGCATCTATAACTACCTGCCGATCGGCTTGCGCTCGATCCGCAAGGTAGAAGCGATCGTGCGTGAGGAAATGAACCGGGCAGGCGCGATCGAGCTGCTGATGCCGGCCGTGCAGCCGGCCGAGCTATGGCAGGAGTCGGGTCGCTGGGAAAAATACGGCCCTGAACTCCTTCGCTTCAAAGACCGCAAGCAATCAGACTTCGTGATCGGACCGACCCACGAAGAAGTGGTGACGGACATCGCGCGTGGGCAGATCAAGAGCTACCGTCAGCTGCCGGTCAACTTCTATCAGATCCAGACGAAGTTCCGCGACGAAATCCGTCCGCGTTTCGGCGTAATGCGCGGCCGCGAGTTCATCATGAAAGACGCGTACTCGTTCGACAAGGACGCGGCAGGCCTGCGCGAGTCATATCGCAAGATGTACGACGCGTACGTGCGCATTTTCACGCGCCTCGGTCTCGATTTCCGCGCGGTCGCGGCGGACAACGGTTCGATCGGCGGCAGCGGCTCGCATGAATTCCACGTGATCGCCGATACGGGTGAGGACGCAATCGCCTACTGCCCGACGTCCGACTTCGCTGCGAACGTCGAAGCGGCCGAAGCTTTGCCGCTCTACGCACAGCGCGCGGCGCCCACCGAGCAGATGAAAAAGACGCCCACGCCGGGCAAGGCAAAGTGCGAGGCCGTCGCCGAGCTGCTGAACATTCCGCTCGAGCGCACCATCAAGTCGATCGTGCTCGCCACCGAAAACGAAGGCGCCGAGCCGACCATCTGGTTGCTGATGCTGCGCGGCGATCACGACCTGAACGAGATCAAGGCAAGCAAGTTGCCGGGCCTCGCCGATTTCCGCATGGCGACCGAGGCCGAGATCATCGAGACGTTCGGCACACCGCCGGGCTATCTCGGTCCGCTCAACACAAAGAAGCCGGTGAAAGTCGTCGCGGACCGCACGGTCGCGAACATGAGCGACTTCGTGGTGGGATCGAACGAGGTGGACTACCACACCACGGGAGTGAACTGGGGTCGCGATCTGCCGGAACCGGTCGTTGCCGATATTCGCAACGTGAAGAAGGGCGATCCGTCGCCGGACGGCAAAGGCGTGATCGACATTTGCCGCGGCATCGAAGTCGGCCATGTGTTCCAGCTCGGCACCAAGTATTCGGAAGCGATGAACGCAACGTGCCTCGACGAAAACGGCAAGCCGCAGCCTATGGAAATGGGCTGCTACGGCATCGGCGTCACGCGTATTCTGGGCGCCGCGATCGAACAGAATTTCGACGACAAGGGCATCATCTGGCCGGAATCGATCGCGCCGTTCGAAGTCGTGCTGTGCCCCATGGGCTATGACCGCAGCGAGGCTGTGCGCGAGCAGGCCGACAAGCTCTACGCGGAACTGGTCGAAGCGGGCATCGACGTGATTCTCGACGATCGTGGCGAGCGCCCCGGCGTGATGTTCGCTGACTGGGAACTGATCGGCGTGCCGCATCGTCTCGTGATCGGCGATCGTGGCCTGAAGGAAGGCAAGCTCGAATATCAAGGCCGCCGCGACGCGGAGGCGACCTTGCTGCCGGTCGATGAAGCCGCACAAACGGTCATCGGGAAGGTTCGCGCGGCGTTGGCGCGTTAAGCGGGGCGGACGGTGGAGTACACCTTCCTGTCCGCGACCGTGCTGCTGATCCTGATCACTGACCCGCTCGGCAACATTCCGCTCTTCATCAGTTGTCTGCGCGGTGTGTCGCCGAAGCGGCGCACCGCGGTGATTCTGCGAGAAGTCGCGATCGCGTTTGCGATCCTGCTGGTGTTCATGGTCGTCGGCGACGCGTTTTTGCGCATGATGAGTCTCACCGACCAGTCGTTGCGCATCGGCGGCGGCATCGTGTTGTTTCTGATTGCTCTGCGTATGGTGTTCCCGCATCCGGACGGCCCTTTTGGCGGCGACGTTCGCGGCGGCGAACCGTTGATCGTGCCGCTTGCCATTCCGGCGCTGGCAGGGCCGTCGGCGCTGGCAACCGTGATGCTGCTGACGTCGCAGGCGCCCGGCAAGATGTTCGAGTGGATCGGCGCGCTGACCGTCACCATGATCGTCTGCGCAGTGGTGCTGATGCTGGCCGAGCGTATTCAGGCCTGGCTCGGCGAGCGAACCATGATGGCATTCGAACGGCTAATGGGACTCGTGCTGGTGGCGATCTCGGTGGAGATGATGCTTGGCGGTATCCGCGCGTTCGTGCATCAACTGTGAGTAACGCGCGCTGTCTGTCGAAGCGGCACTTGGCAACACCTAGACGGATCTCTAGCCGATTTAGCTGAGTGAAACCCGCAAGCAACGTTCGACGCAACAAAAAGCGGCCCAGTGGGCCGCTTTTTTTATCTCGTGATTTGCGCGCCGGGCGACTCAAGCGCCTTCGGTCAATGCGCGAATAGTCGGCAGGTTGCGCCAGTAGCCTTTGGCGTCCATGCCGCAGCCGAAAACATAGCGGTCCGGCACTTCGAAGCCGCAGTAATCGGGGCGCAACGGCTTGGCTTTCGGAATGATCTTTTCGCACAGCACGGCGCTCAGGAAGCGCTTGGCGCCCATTGCAAGGATGCGGTCGCGGATCGCGGCCATCGTCTCGCCTTCGTCGAGGATGTCGTCGAGCACCAGCACCACGCGATCCTTCACCGACTCAGCCGGCGCCACGCGCCATTGCATCTCGTTGCCGCCCTTCGTGGTGTTGCGATAGCGGGTGAGGTGGATGTAGTCGAACTCGAGCGGGAAATCGAGGTGCGGCAACAGCATGCCGGTGAAGACCGCGGCGCCGCCCATCACCGACAGCACGAGCGGAAAGTCCTCGCTCATTTCGTTGCGGATGGAGGTCGCCATGCCGCTGATCGACGCGTTGACCTCGTCGGCCGAAACGATTTCTTCGGAGTGGCTAAAAATGTGGAGAGCTTCTTCGCGGTTCATGACGTCTGGCGGGCGGTAACTGTATACATAGTGTGAGTGGGAACGCCCTGAAGGAAGTTCCCATGGTGACGGTGGCTGCGGGCCGGGTTGGCAACCCGCGCGCCGCCGTCTTGCTAAAGCTTAGCGCATGCCGGGCAACATGCCCTTCATGCCGCGCATCATCTTTTGCAGATTGCCGCCTTTCAGCTTTTTCATCATGGTGCGCATCTGATCGTACTGGTTCAGCATGCGGTTGACTTCCTGCACCTGCACGCCCGCACCCGCGGCGATGCGGCGCTTGCGCGTGGCCTTGATGAGATCCGGCTTGGCGCGCTCGAGCGGCGTCATGGAATTGATGATGCCTTCCATGCGGCGCATCTGCTTTTCAGCCTGGCTCATGTCGGCGCCGGCGGCGGCCTGCTGGAATTGCGCGGGCAGCTTGTCCATCAGCGAAGAGAGACCGCCCATGCCCTTCATTTGCGTTAGTTGCGCGCGGAAATCGTTGAGGTCGAAGTCGCCGCCTTTCTTGACCTTATCGGCGAGCTTCTGCGCGGCTTGAACGTCCACGCCGCGTTGCGCTTCCTCGACGAGAGCGAGAATGTCGCCCATGCCGAGAATCCGGTTCGCCATACGATCCGGGTAGAAGACTTCAAGGCCATCGAGCTTTTCCGCGACGCCGACGAACTTGATCGGCTTGCCCGTGACGTGACGCACCGAGAGTGCGGCGCCACCGCGCGAGTCGCCGTCGAGCTTGGTGAGCACCACGCCGGTGAGCGGCAGCGCGTCGCTAAATGCTTTGGCGGTGTTGACCGCGTCCTGGCCGAGCATTGCATCGACGACGAACAGCGTTTCCGCCGGCTTCAACGTGGTGTGCAGCGCGGTGATTTCCTGCATCATCGCTTCGTCGATACCTAGACGGCCGGCCGTGTCGACCAGCAGCACGTCGTGATAATGACGCCTCGCCCAGTCGACCGCGGCACGCGCGATGTCCACCGGCTTCTGATCCGGTTCCGACGGGAAGAAGTCCGCGCCAACCTGCTCGGTCACCGTCTTCAACTGCGCGATAGCAGCGGGGCGATAGACGTCGCACGAAACAGTCAGAACCTTTTTCTTGTACTTCTCGCGCAGCAGCTTGGCGAGCTTGCCGACCGTGGTCGTTTTACCCGCGCCTTGCAGACCCGCCATCAGAATGACGGCCGGCGGAGTGACGGCGAGATTCAGCTCAGCGGCTTTGCCTTCATAGTCGCCGCCGATCACGGCGGTCAGCTCGCGCTGCACGACGCCGACGAGCGCCTGACCTGGCGACAGGCTGCTAATCACTTCTTCGCCGAGCGCCTTCTCTTTCACCTTGGCGATGAACTCGCGCACGACGGGCAGCGCCACGTCCGCCTCGAGCAGCGCCAGACGCACCTCGCGCAGCATTTCCTGGGTGTTCGCCTCGGTGAGCCGGGCTTCGCCGCGCAGCGTCTTGACGACGCGCGCCATCCGTTGAGTCAGATTGTCGAGCATGGGGAGCGATGAACAGTGCGGCCCCGGGCGAGCGCGAAGTGGAAGACGTCGCGGATCAGGGGCCTAGTGTAAACTTCGAATATGGATATTGTACTGTATGCCCTCACTGCGCTCCTGTACGGCGGACTCGCCGTAGCCGGCTGGCGCTCGCACCGGCACGCCGGGTCGCGCCCCATGCTGGAAAGCGTTCCGCCAATGCCGGCTGCCGCGACCACCGGCGCGAACACGCAGGCACAGTCCGGGTTCGCCGGCTCGGCGGCTTCGGGCATGAGTTCGTCCGGCCGCGCGTTGCTGTTCGTCGCGCTGCTCGCGCACGGCGTGCTGCTGCACACCACGATCTTCCCGCAGAACGCCATGGTGTTCGGCTTTGCGTTTGCACTGTCCGCCATGTTCTGGCTCGGCGCGGGCATCTACTGGATAGAAAGCTTCTTTTTTCCGCTCGACGGACTGCGTCTGCTGGTGTTGCCGCTCGCCTGCGTCGCCTCGTTATTGCCGCTCGCGTTCAACGGCGTGCGTGTGCTGCCGTATTCGGCCGCACCCATGTTCAAGCTGCATTTTCTGATCGCCAACATCGCCTATGGTCTGTTCGCGATCGCAGCGCTGCACGCCATTCTGATGCTGCTCGTCGAGCGGCGTCTTCATGCAATGCGCGGCGGAATCGCGCAACGGAACGTGGCTGCGGCAGGCAACGGTTGGCTCTCCAGCTGGCTCGACACGCTGCCGCCGTTGCTCACGCTTGAGAAGCTGCTGTTCCGTCTGATCGGCGCCGGTTTCGTGCTGCTCACGCTCACGCTCGTGTCGGGCATCCTGTTCAGCGAGCAACTGGTCGACCGCGCGCTGCGTCTCGATCACAAGACCGTGTTTGCGATTCTTTCGTGGGTCATGTTCGGCGCGCTTCTGACTGCGCGCAAGGTGTCCGGCTGGCGCGGCCGTGCTGCATTGCGCTGGGTGCTGGCGTCGTTCGTCGCGTTGCTGCTGGCGTACGTCGGAAGCCGTTTTGTTTTCGAGGTGCTGTTGCACCGTGCTGTAGTGTGAGCGTGCCCCATGCGACAAATCTTTCTGCTCATCATATTGTTCTTCGTCGGCCAGTGGCTCGTGAAGGCGCTGCGCCGTCATGACGCGCACTCGGCACAACGCACCGGCGCCGACGGCGCGCGAGGCGCATCGGGCGCCGCCGGCAATGGCAACGGTGCCGCGCGTCCCGCACAACCGCCTCAACTCGCCGAGCCGATGATCCGTTGCGTCGAGTGCGGCGTGCATGCGCCTAAGAGCGACTCGGTGGTCGTCGCCGGGCAGCCGTTCTGCAGCGCCGCTCACGCGCGGCGGCACGGCGCACGACCCACAGGCCGCGACGCCCGATGAGCATCGCGTTCGCCGTCGACGCAGACGGTTGGGTCGCACAAGCGCGCAGGCTGCCATCGCCGAATTTCGAAGCACGGCCGCAAGGCGCGGTGCCGACTCTGATCGTGGTCCATAACATCAGCCTGCCGCCTAACCAGTTTGGCGGCACGGCGATCGCCGAACTGTTTCTCAATACGCTCGATTGTGACGCGCATCCTTATTACGAAGCGCATCTGCGCGGCGTGCGGGTGTCCGCCCATTTCGTGATTCATCGCGACGGCGCGCTCGAGCAGTTCGTGTCGTGCAATGAGCGCGCATGGCACGCAGGCCCATCGAACTTCTTCGGCCGTGAGCGTTGCAACGATTTCTCGATCGGCATCGAGCTGGAAGGCAGTGACACGACTCCTTTCGAGGCGGCGCAATACCGCACGCTCGGCTCGCTCGTCAGTGCGCTGACGGCTCGTTATCCAATCGAAGCGCTTGCCGGGCACTCCGACATTGCGCCTGATCGCAAGACTGATCCAGGACCACATTTCGAGTGGGCGCGTCTGCAACGCGATACGTTGCTGGCGGATCGGTATTTCCCCTATCTCAAGTTTTCCAGAACGCTGTAACGGCACTGTGCGCGACGTCGCGCGTGAGCCGCAGAGCGAGGCTCTGCCTGCTTCTGCGGGTGGAGCGCTTCGCGCCGCGCGGTGCAAAAGTCAAGACTTCAAAAGCAAATAAAACCGTTTGACCTGTCTCGAATCTCCACTATACTTGGTGCCACAAATTCAGTTACGCACTAGATATTGTGTGTCCTGTGCATAACTGTGTGAATAACCGAGTGCATAACTACGTGCACAAGTCGCGGCGCCCCGCTCTTTGAGCACGGCGCCGCAAGCATTCCAGGCAGCGAAAAATAATCCTGCAGCGCAGCCGGACCTGACCAGCCGGCGGCAACCAAAAGCATCAGGAAAGGGGCTGAGAGTGATCGCGACACATACGACGAAGACCGTTTTCAATTCGAATCAGGCTTCATCGCAGTCGCATCCCGCCAGCCGCCCAGGCCGGTCTTTTTCCTGCACCTCCTCGCATGCGCACGCGGCGGCGCAGCGTTCGTTTTAATCCGCGGCACTCGCCGCAACATTTCCAGGACCAGGAGCTTTGCACATGCAAACCACCGACAACGTGACGACCCGGTATGAGGGATCACCGACTGGCCAGGCGTTCGGCCAGGCACAAGGCACTCAAGCGCTCGCGCCGCAAGCGACGTACGCCGACTACAAGGTGATCCGTCGTAATGGCAGCGTGGTGTCGTTCGAACCGTCGAAGATCGCCATCGCCGTGACGAAGGCATTTCTCGCCGTCAACGGTGGTCAAGGCGCGGCGTCGGCGCGTGTGCGTGAACTGGTCGAGCAACTGACGCAGAACGTGGTGCGCGCGCTGCTGCGCAGCCGTCCGAACGGCGGCACGTTCCATATCGAAGACATTCAGGATCAGGTCGAACTCGCGCTGATGCGCGGCGGCGAGCACAACGTCGCACGTGCGTACGTGCTGTATCGCGAGAAGCGCACGCAGGCGCGCGCTCATGACGATCACGCTGCCGTCGGCACGCCGGGCCTCACGGTCACGGACAACGGCGTCACGCGTCCGCTCGACCTCGCTGCACTGCGCGGCATTATCGAGTCCGCTTGCGCGAACCTGGGTGACGCGGTGAGCGCGGAGCCGATCGTCGCGGAAACGGTGAAGAATCTGTACGACGGCGTGCCGATGAGCCAGGTCTACGACTCGGCGATTCTGGCTGCACGTACGATGATCGAAAAAGATCCGGCCTACAGCCAGGTCACCGCTCGCATCCTGCTGCACACCATCCGCCGCGAGATTCTCGAAGAAGAAGTCACGCAAGCCGAAATGGGCGAGCGTTACGCCGAGTACTTTCCGCAGTTCATCAAGCGCGGCGTGCAAGCCGAGCTGCTCGACGACAAGCTGCTGCAGTTTGACCTGAAGCGCCTGGGTGCCGCGCTCGACAACAATCGCGATCTGCAATTCGGCTATCTCGGTCTGCAGACGCTGTATGACCGTTACTTCCTGCACCACGACGGCGTGCGTATCGAAATGCCTCAGGCATTCTTTATGCGTGTCGCAATGGGCCTGTCGCTGAACGAGATCGACCGCGAAGCGCGCGCGATCGAGTTTTACAACGTGCTGTCGAGCTTCGACTTCATGTCGTCCACGCCGACGCTGTTCAATTCGGGCACGCGCCGCTCGCAGCTGTCGTCGTGCTACCTGACCACGGTCGACGACGACCTGGACGGCATCTACGAAGCACTGAAGGAAAACGCGCTGCTCTCGAAGTTTGCCGGCGGTCTCGGCAACGACTGGACGCGTGTGCGTGCGCTCGGCTCGCACATCAAGGGCACCAATGGCAAGTCGCAAGGCGTGGTGCCGTTCCTGAAGGTCGTCAACGACACGGCTGTCGCCGTGAACCAGGGCGGCAAGCGCAAGGGCGCAGTGTGCGCGTACCTGGAAACGTGGCACCTGGACATTGAAGAGTTCCTCGAGCTGCGCAAGAACACCGGCGACGACCGTCGTCGCACGCACGACATGAACACGGCGAACTGGATTCCCGACCTGTTCATGAAGCGCGTGATGGAAGGCGGCGACTGGACGCTGTTCTCGCCGTCCACCTGCCCGGACCTGCACGACAAGTTCGGCGCCGAGTTCGAAGCGGCTTACACGGCTTACGAAGACAAGGTCGCGCGCGGCGAGATCAAGCTGTTCAAGAAGGTGCCCGCGGCGCAACTGTGGCGCAAGATGCTCGGCATGCTGTTCGAAACCGGCCACCCGTGGATCACGTTCAAGGATCCGTGCAATGTGCGCTCGCCGCAACAGCACGTCGGCGTCGTCCACTCGTCGAACCTTTGCACGGAAATCACGCTGAACACGAGCGACTCGGAAATCGCGGTCTGCAACCTGGGCTCGGTGAACCTCGTCGCGCATCTGAAGGAACAGGCCGACGGCACGCTCGCGCTCGACCACGACAAGCTCAAGCGCACGGTCAGCGTTGCAATGCGCATGCTCGACAACGTGATCGACATCAACTATTACGCAGTTGCCAAGGCGCGTAACTCGAACCTGAAGCACCGTCCGGTCGGAATGGGCATCATGGGCTTCCAGGACTGCCTGCATCTGCTGCGCACGCCGTACGCGTCTGAAGAAGCGGTCAAGTTCGCCGACACGTCGATGGAAGCGGTCTGCTACTACGCTTACTACGCGTCGACCGAACTGGCGCAGGAACGCGGCCGCTACTCCAGCTACCGCGGCTCGTTGTGGGATCGCGGCATCCTCCCGCAAGACTCGGTCAAGCTGCTGGCCGACGCGCGTGGCGGCTATGTCGAAGTCGATTCGAGCGAGTCGATGGACTGGACGGAACTGCGCGAGCGCATCGCCACTTACGGCATGCGCAACTCGAACTGCATCGCGATCGCGCCGACGGCGACGATCTCGAACATCATCGGCGTGTCGGCTTGTATCGAACCGACGTTCCAGAACCTGTATGTGAAGTCGAACCTGTCGGGCGAGTTCACGGTGGTCAACGACTACCTGGTGCGTGACCTGAAGGCGCGCGGCCTGTGGGACGAAGTGATGGTCGCCGACCTGAAGTACTTCGACGGCACGCTCTCGCGCATCGACCGTATCCCGGCCGACCTGCGCGCGATCTACGCAACCGCGTTCGAAGTCGATCCGAAGTGGCTCGTCGAAGCGGCGTCGCGCCGTCAGAAGTGGATCGACCAGGCGCAGTCGCTGAACATCTACATGGGCGGCGCATCGGGTAAGAAGCTCGACGAGATCTACAAGCTTGCATGGGTCCGCGGTCTGAAGACCACGTACTACCTCCGCACGATGGCGGCAACGCACGTCGAGAAGTCGACGGTCGCTCACGGCGCGCTCAACGCAGTGAGCTCGGGCGGCGGTGAAGGCACGGGTGGTGTCGGCGGTGGCGCGGCAGGCGGTTTCGGCGCGAGCGGCGGTGCCGGTGGTGCACTCGGCAATGGCGGCGGCCTTCAGGCAGCAACGGCAGCAACAGCGGCAGCGTCGGCAGTCGCAGTGGAAGCGGCGCCCGAAGCAGACGGTCCCGTCTGCATGATGCGTCCGGGCGACCCTGGCTTCGACGAATGCGAGGCTTGCCAGTAAGCGTCGAGCAGTAAGCGTCGAGCAGCAAGCGGGTTCGTTGCTTGCTGACGGGTTCCAGGTAAAGACCCGCATGCAGCGATCAACGAACCTGATAGAGATGAAGCAGATATAAACCGACGAGCGGCGCGGCAAGCAAGATAGACGAAGTCAGCGAGGCCGCACCGCTCATCGACGCAACGAAGCGAAGCATCCACGCAACGAAGCTTAGGCACGAAGTCGGGCAACGAAGCAACGAAGCCAGGCAACGAAGCAACGAGTCGGCACTTCACGAAGCGCGCGAGACAACATCCGAGCGCGCGACCCAACGCTTCGACCGATGGAGCGAACAACGCAGTCGGCCACACGCATCGCCACGCATTGCATTGAACTTCATCTCGCTAGCGCTGACGGACCGGCAACTCGCAGAGAAGTGCAAGACACAGCAAACGCACTCCGCAATACAGATAGATAGAGCAGCGAAACGACGCTTCAACGCGTTGCTCTTCGAACTCGCGAAGCACCTCGACGACACACGTTCAACTTGCTTCATACGAGGCAACGCACACAGTCTGTTGAACAAAGTGTTGTATGAACGTAGCAACGCGAATCGAAAACAGGATTTTTCGCGAGTGGACTCTTTTATCGCTCGTGAAAAGATGGTACAAACCGTTCTAAATTGATGGTGACATTTATGCTCAACTGGGATGACGAGATCACTGCCGTAACTCCCTCGAGCGCTACGCAACCGAACGTGTTGCGCAACGCTGCGGGACCGGCTGTCGGTTCGCAAGTCGGAACGCGTTCCGCTCCTCATGCTCCCTCGGCTCAAGACATCTTCGCGAACGACATCGCTGTCGCTCCCGCTGCTACCGTTGCTCATGCTGCTGGAACTGCTGCAGTTTCAGAAGCGCGAGTGAATGTCGCCGACAAGCGCATCATCAACGGCCAGACTGACGTGAATCAGTTGGTGCCGTTCAAGTACAAGTGGGCTTGGGAAAAGTATCTGGCTGGTTGCGCCAACCACTGGATGCCGCAAGAAGTGAACATGTCGCGCGACATCGCCCTCTGGAAAGACCCGAACGGGCTGACCGAAGACGAGCGCCGCATCGTCAAGCGCAACCTGGGCTTCTTCGTCACGGCCGACTCCCTCGCCGCCAACAACATCGTGCTGGGCACCTACCGCCACATCACGGCTCCCGAATGCCGCCAGTTCCTGCTGCGCCAGGCGTTCGAAGAAGCGATCCACACACACGCCTATCAGTACATCGTCGAATCGCTCGGCCTCGACGAGGGCGAAATCTTCAACGCGTATCACGAGGTCTCCTCGATCCGCGCGAAAGACGAATTCCTCATTCCGTACATCAACGTGCTGACCGATCCGGGTTTCCAGACCGGCACGCTCGAGACTGACCAGACGCTGCTGCGCTCCCTGATCGTGTTCGCCTGCGTGATGGAAGGCTTGTTCTTCTACGTCGGCTTCACGCAGATCCTGGCGCTCGGCCGTCAGAACAAGATGACGGGCGCGGCGGAACAGTACCAGTACATCCTGCGCGACGAGTCGATGCACTGCAACTTCGGCATCGACCTGATCAACCAGATCAAACTTGAGAACCCGCAACTCTGGACGGCTGAGTTCCGCGCGGAAATCCGCGAGATCTTCCAGCAAGCGGTCGAACTTGAATATCGTTACGCAGAAGACACGATGCCGCGCGGGGTGCTCGGCCTCAATGCGTCGATGTTCAAGAGTTATCTGCGCTTCATCTGCAACCGCCGTTGCCAGCAGATCGGTCTCGATCCGCTGTACCCGAACGAGGAAAACCCGTTCCCGTGGATGAGCGAGATGATCGACCTGAAGAAGGAGCGCAACTTCTTCGAGACGCGTGTGATCGAATATCAGACTGGCGGCGCGCTGACCTGGGAGTGATCCGGGTTCGTGTCGTAGATGCATTCATCGATGGGGATGCCGTGGGCCTCGGCCGCGGCAATTATGTTTAGGAGCTGAACCGCCTGATGCAAAGCGTGCCCGGTGCGCCGCGTGCCTTCGCGGCCCACAAACATGACAGGCACTTTGCGAACCCTTCAGTGGGATGGGCAAACTTCCCCCCGGAAAAAGTCGCCGGCGTTATCGCCGGTGGCTCGATCAAGCAATTACCGGTGTTGAAACCCAACACCGATGACATTTGGCGCGCGGTGCCTTCGGGCACGGCGCGCCTTACCGCATTCATTAGCGTAAGCGCGCGGCACCTGCGTACGCCGATGAATAGCCCGCTTCGTAGCGCGCGCCCTGAGAAGCGTCCGCGGGAAGCGGGTTTTGACGAAGGGTGTAGTTTGAACTGACTCTCATCTGAAAACCTGAAGGAGAAAATGATGGCAACTGCAAAGAAAGCCGCCGCTAAGAAGCCTGCAGCAAAGAAGGTCGCAGCAAAGAAGGCAGCTCCGGCGAAGAAGGCAGCACCGGCAAAGAAAGTAGCAGCGAAGAAGGCAGCGCCGGCCAAGAAGGTCGCGGCAAAGAAAGCAGCACCGGCTAAGAAGGTAGCAGCGAAGAAAGCTGCACCGGCTAAGAAGGTTGCAGCCAAGAAAGCCGCACCGGCAAAGAAGGTAGCAGCGAAGAAGGCAGCGCCGGCTAAGAAGGCCGCAGCGAAGAAGGCAGCACCGGCGAAGAAGGCCGCAGCGAAGAAGGCTGCACCGGCTAAGAAGGCCGCAGCCAAGAAGGCCGCGCCTGCGAAGAAGGCTGCTGCGAAGAAAGCCGCGCCTGCTAAGAAGGCTGCCGCCAAGAAGGCTGCGCCTGCGAAAAAGGCTGCTGCTAAAAAGGCTGCGCCTGCCAAGAAGGCTGCTCCTGCGAAGAAGGCCGCTGCTCCTGCGAAGAAGGCTGCCCCTGCGAAGAAGGCTGTCGCCAAGAAGGCTGCGCCTGCACCCGCTGCGACTTCTGTTTCGAGCGCACCGGCGGCGACGGTGAAGACCGCGCTGAACCCGGCAGCGGCATGGCCGTTCCCGACGGGCAGCCGTCCGTAACTCGGGCAGTTAGCAGGTCAGTAAGAAGTAGGAGTGCATGGACGCATCGCACGATGCGTCCAATGATCGAGTGGCGCTCAACGTAGCTTCGCGAGTGCTACTCCGTCAGGGTCCCGTTGCCGGTTTCCGGCGACGGGATTTTTTTCGTCGGTGCATAACGGGGAGCGTCGGCACGCCCGGATGCAGTCACTGCGCGCAGGCGAAAAAAAACGCATGCACAGGGGAGGGCATGCGTGTGAGGTCGACGCGGCCGCGTTATGCCTGGCCGTTCGAGAGGGGAACCTTAGTGCGTGACGCGCGTCACGCCGCCGCTGGAAAGAAGCCGAACGCGCTCGCCTGCGCGGAAGATCTCGCCGGTTGAGCTTTGCGTGATTGCGCGGATGTCGCCGTTATCGAGCCGCACGGTAACTTCCAGACCGTCGTGCACGGCCACCCGGTTCTCGACCGAGTTGCCGGCCACCGCACCCGCCAGACCGCCAATAATCCCGGTGATGATCGAGCCCGTGCCGCCGCCGATAGTGCTGCCCGCCACTGCACCGAGAGCGCCGCCGCCGATTGCGCCGATGCCGCTCGGCTGACCGTTGTTCGAGCTGATCTTGACTGCGCGCACACTGTCGACCGTGCCCATGCGGACCGTTTCTTCGCGCTGTGCCTGCGACGCCGTGTAAACGTCGGCAGAGCTGCTGTTGTATGCGCACCCCGACATAGCCAGCGAACCGGCGATCAAGGTGGCCACTATCAGGCGACTCGTTATTCTCATTCCCTAACTCCAATAGCTTCGGTATTACGGCAGGTCGTACCCGAACGCCTGCTTGAACCGTTCGTTGATCTGCGCCCGGGTAGGCGCATAGTTTTGCGGGCCCTGATGCTCGATCTTCAGCGCGCCCATCAGGCTCGCGAGACGGCCGGTGGTCGCCCAGCCGATCTTGTTCTCGATGCCGTACAGCAAGCCGCCGCGAAACGCGTCGCCGCATCCTGTGGGGTCCAGCACCTGCTGTGCCTTGACGGCCGGAATCTCTTCGACGCCGCCCGTGTGATGAATCTGCGCACCGTGTTCGCCGAGCGTGACGATGAGCGCTTCGACCTTGCCGGCGATCTCTTCGATCGACCAACCTGTCTTGTTGCTCACAAGTTTGGCTTCGTAATCGTTGACAGCTACGTAAGTCGCAAGTTCAATCATGCGCCGCAGTGCAGCACCGTCGAAGAGGGGCAACCCTTGACCTGGATCGAAGATGAACGGCACGCCGGCCGCGGCCAGGTGCTCCGAATGCTGAACCATGCCGTCGTAGCCGTCGGGCGCGACGATGCCGAGCGTGATGCCTTTCGCTTCGTCCGCGCGGTTCAGGTGCGACTGCATCATCGCGCCCGGATGGAACGCGGTGATCTGATTGTTTTCGAGGTCGGTGGTGATCATGGCCTGCGCCGAATAGGTGCCCGGCACGACCAGCACGTTTTCCGTCGATAGCCCGAGTTGCGCAAACCGGTCCATGTACAACTGGGCGTCGACCGCGCCGAGCGTGCCCATGATGCGCGCGTCGCCGCCCAGCAGGTTCAGCGAATACGCGATGTTGCCTGCGCAGCCGCCGAACTCGCGGCGCATCGTCGGCACGAGAAAGCTCACGTTCAGGATGTGGACCTGCTCCGGCAGGATGTGCTCCCGGAAGCGGCCTTCGAAGGTCATGATGTTGTCGTAGGCGAGCGAGCCGCAAATCAGCGTAGCCAAGGCGAGCGTCCTGTAAAAAATGAAGAATAGGTAGTGAGGACGTGACAGCGCCGCGCGTGAAGCGCGGCGCCGGAGTCTTCGGGTGCTGAGGTTTTACTTCAGCGCGGCAAGTGCTGCGTCGTAATTCGGTTCGTTCTTGATTTCGTCGACCAGTTCCGCATGAACCACCTTGTCGTTCTCGTCGATCACGACAACCGCGCGCGCCGTGAGACCCGTGAGCGGACCGCTCGTCACGTCGACGCCGTACGCCTGCGCGAATTCATGGCCGCGGAAGGTCGACGCCGTCACGACGTTTTCAATGCCTTCCGTCGTGCAAAAGCGCGAGGCGGCGAACGGCAGGTCGCCCGACACGACGATCACAGCCGTGTTGCTCAGCTTCGCAGCGGCTTCGTTGAACTTGCGGGTCGACGTCGCGCAGGTCGGCGTGTCGAGGCTCGGGACAATGTTCAACACTTTGCGCTTGCCGGCGAAATCGGCGAGCGACAGCGGCTTGAGATCCTTGCCGACCAGCGAGAAAGCGGGAGCGCTCTGACCCACCGACGGGAAAGTGCCGGCTACATCGATCGGGTTACCACCCAGCGTGACTTGACTCATGTTGTTGTGCTCCGAAAGTTCGTCTGTGATGACGGTGAACGCGCCCGCTCGACGCGAGGCGCGCAGGGATGCGTTACGGATAGAAGATCTGTACGCGGAAATTGGAGGCGACAGCGTTGCCGGTATCGAGGTGCACGATCATGGTTTGCGTCATGTGCGGCGGCAGGCCGGCTGCGATCGGCGTACCCGGAGCAACGTAGTCTTGCGGGAACAGCACGCGGCGCAACGCCACGTTGTTCTGATCGTCGAGAAGCGTGAGTTCGATCGCCGGATAGGCCAGCGCGACGTTGAAGCGGTTGCGCAGCGGCATCCGCAATTCGAGCTTGTGCGGCCCGTCGATTTGCCGCAAATCGGACGGCTCTACCTGCAAGCCGTCGATGTCGTGCGGCGCGGTGAGCTGGCAGCCGAGCGATGCGCACACCTTCGCGTACAGCGCCTGGGTACCCGGCAGATAGACGAGTACCGTCTCACGCTGCCACCACGCGAGTTGCGCAAGCAACGCGACGACGAGCAGGACTGCCGCCACCGATCCGCCGACGATCCATGCGAGGCGCCGTGGTTCTGCGGCACGCGTCTCCCGCGTGACCGGAAACGGATCCATGTCGTCGCCGAGCGGCGGCTGCACCGAGAACGGCTCACCGCTCGGCGTCGCAGCCGCGCGGGTCGGCCCACGCAGTTCGGGATCGGCGGGATTGGCGGAATAGGGATGCGGATGCGTTGCGCCGAGGCCGGCCGCGCCTACGCCGGTCGTTCCGAAATGCGGTTCGTTATCGGAGAACCCATGGAACGCAGCCGACTCGTTGAGCACCGGTTCGTCGATCGGAAAATCCGAAGGGCGTTCGGCCTTGTGCCACACGCGCGGCGGTTCTTCGGCGGGCGGCTCTGCTTCATAGGCGAAGGGTTCGAGCGGCGCGTCCGCGAGCAGCGGTTCGTGGTCGGCCGGCGTCGCCGTGCCGGATGCGCCGGGTGGCAACGTGGGCTCCGTCGCGGCATGGCCAGGCGCGCCAGCGGTGCCTGCGCCGGTGTAGCCGGGCTGGGCCGCGACGTTCTGTGCGTTATGACGGAAGCGTTCCTCGAAGAGCGGCGTGGGGCGCGGCGCCCAGGGATCCCAGGCGGCGGGGCTAAAGTCTGCGCCGCTCGGGCGCACGCCGGAGAGCGCCTCGATTGCCGCGGCTGCGGAGACCTGTCTGGCGGTGGAGAAGTCGCCGCCCTCGCTTATGTCGAAGAGGCTGCCGGATGCGTCGAACACTTCATGGCATTGCCCGCAACGCACGAGGCCGCGGCGCAGCGCCAGCTGCGTCGGTTGCAGGCGGAAGACGGTTTCACAGAAGGGACAGCGCGTCGCCAGAAGCATATTGAGCCGGTTAGCCGAGGGGCCGTTGGTTGGACAATACGCCTTATTCTAATGGCTTTCGCGGCGTGTTCCCGTCAGACATACCCACCCTTCGTGTTCGCGCCATACGCCGATGTCGATCCATCGCGCGTACACCTGCGCGACTTCATCGGCCTGACGCGCCAGAATGCCCGACAGTGCGATGCGGCCGCCCGGCTTGACCTTCGACGAGAGCATCGAGGCCATCAGCTTGAGCGGATTGGACAGAATATTGGCAACGACGATGTCGAACTCGCCGGCGGGGCATTCGTTGGGCAGACCGTAGGTGACTTCGGCGCGGTTGCGCTCGCTGTTATGACGCGCCGACTCGACCGCTTGCGGATCGATGTCGATGCCGTACACAGGATCGGCGCCGCATTTTTTCGCGAGAATCGCAAGAATGCCGGAGCCGCAACCGTAGTCGAGCACGGATTGTCCGGGCTTCACCGATTGCTCCAGCCACTCCATGCACAGACGCGTGGTGGGATGGCTGCCGGTGCCGAACGCGAGGCCGGGATCGAGTTCGAGCACCAGCGCGTTGGGATCCGGCGCGTCGTGCCATGAAGGCACGACCCAGATGCGCTCGCCGATCGGGATCGGATCGAACTGCGACTGCGTGAGACGCACCCAATCCTGTTCTTCGACGTCACGCACAGTGAACGACGGCGCCGCCGGAAGGCCGACCTCGTTCGCAGCGGCGGCGAGCAGCACCGCCGGTTCATGTTCCGCCGCGAGCAGCGCGATCACGCGCGAACGCTGCCAGGCGGTGCGGTCGGGCGTGAGACCGGGCTCGCCAAAAAGCGGCTGCTCGTCGGGCGTGTCGGCGTCCGCATCTTCGACCGATACGGACAGCGCGCCCAACTCGAGCAGCGCGTCGGAAAATTCCTCCGCATGCTCGCGAGCCAATTCGGCGACCAGTTCCCGGTAACTCATGACTTACGCTTCTTCCGGCGCGGCCTGCAGCTTCGCGGCCAACCGGTTTTCGAGGTAGTGAATGCTCGTGCCGCCTTCGACGAACTTCGCGTCCAGCATCAGCTCGCGATGCAACGGAATGTTCGTCTGGATTCCTTCGACGACCATTTCCGACAGCGCGATGCGCATCCGCTTGATCGCCTGCTCGCGTGTGGCGCCGTAAGCGATCAGCTTGCCGATCATCGAATCATAGTTCGGCGGCACGAAATAGCCATTGTAGGCATGCGAATCGACGCGAATGCCGGGACCGCCCGGCATGTGCCACGACGTGAGACGTCCCGGCGACGGAATGAACTTGAACGGATCTTCAGCGTTGATCCGGCATTCGATCGCATGGCCCTTGAACACGATGTCGCGCTGACGGAACGCGAGCTTTTCGCCGGCCGCAATGCGGATCTGTTCCTGGACGATGTCGACGCCCGTGATCAGTTCGGTCACCGGGTGCTCGACCTGCACACGCGTGTTCATTTCAATGAAGTAGAACTCGCCGTTTTCGTACAGAAATTCGAACGTACCGGCGCCAAGATAGCCCATCTTCTTGCACGCATCCGCGCAACGGTCTCCAATGCGGTCGATCAGACGGCGCGCAATGCCGGGCGCCGGCGCTTCTTCGATCACTTTCTGGTGACGGCGCTGCATCGAGCAATCGCGCTCGCCGAGCCAGACCGCGTTCTTGAACGAATCGGACAACACCTGAATTTCGATGTGCCGCGGGTTCTCCAGGAATTTTTCCATGTAGACCTGCGGGTTGCCGAACGCTCGGCCGGCTTCTTCGCGCGTCATGTTGACCGCGTTGACGAGCGCTGCTTCGGTGTGAACGACGCGCATGCCGCGGCCACCGCCGCCGCCGGCGGCCTTGATGATGACCGGATAGCCGACTTGCCGCGCAATTTTCACGATCTCTTTCGGATCTTCCGGCAATGCGCCTTCAGAACCCGGCACGCACGGCACGCCGGTCTTGATCATGGTCTGCTTGGCAGTCACCTTGTCGCCCATCATCCGGATGGTTTCCGGACGCGGACCGATGAAGGTGAAGCCGGATTGCTCGACACGTTCGGCGAAGTCGGCGTTCTCCGACAGAAAGCCGTAACCGGGGTGAATCGCCTCGGCGTCCGTGACTTCCGCCGCGCTGATCAGCGCCGGCATATTCAGGTAGCTCAGATTGGAAGGTGCCGGGCCGATACAGACGGCTTCGTCGGCGAGCTTGACGTACTTGGCTTCCTTGTCGGCTTCGGAATAGACGACGACCGTCTTGACGCCCAGTTCGCGGCAGGCGCGCTGGATGCGAAGCGCGATCTCGCCACGATTGGCAATAAGGATTTTTTCAAACATAGCGGGTTTTCGACTCATCAATGGGCGCCGGGTTGCTCAGAACACCGGCTGCCTCAGAGGATCGGGCGCGCGCCGAATGCAACGGGCGCGCGGGGCGGCATGCGCACAGCGGGGGCGCAATGGGCGCCGCGTTAGCCGACCACGAACAGCGGTTGGCCGTATTCGACCGCCTGACCGTTTTCGACGAGAATTTCCTTCACGACGCCGGACTTGTCCGACTCGATTTCGTTGAGCAGCTTCATTGCTTCGATGATGCAGATCGTCTGGCCTTCCTTGACCGTGTCACCGACCTGAACGAACGGATCGGCGCCCGGCGACGGGGCACGGTAGAACGTTCCGACCATCGGCGA
The DNA here is from genome assembly GCF_031456815.1 of Paraburkholderia strydomiana. Taxonomy (NCBI): domain Bacteria; kingdom Pseudomonadati; phylum Pseudomonadota; class Betaproteobacteria; order Burkholderiales; family Burkholderiaceae; genus Paraburkholderia; species Paraburkholderia strydomiana. Next base: position 796,807 of record NZ_JAVDVL010000002.1, on the reverse strand, counting down.
GGTCACGACATGACCTTGTGGCGCGGCGGCTGCCGGCGTGGCCGGAGCACCTGCTGCCGTGACGGCGGGCGCTTCACCGCCTGCCATCGGGGCCGGCTGTGAGTATTGCGGCGCGTACGAAGCGGACGGCTGCACATAAACCGGCGGCGCGTTCTTGACGATGCGAACCTTGCCCTCGCCCTCGGTCACTTCGAGTTCCGAGATGCCGGACTCCGACACGAGATCGATCAGAGTTTTCAGTTTGCGTAGATCCATCAGGAAGCCCCTTTTTTCAATGCGTGGAGTGCCGGCGCGTGTGCGGCCGGCGCAAATTAGACGTGTTTGTATTTCAGCCCCGCGACGAACCGGCGGCCAGCCGGTCGAGCGCGAATTCGAGTGCGTACAGATAACCCTTCCAGCCGAGGCCGCAGATCACGCCCTCAGCCTGGTCGGAAAAATACGAGTGATGCCGGAACGGTTCACGACGATGCACGTTCGACAGATGAATCTCGACGAACGGAATGCCGACGCCCGCCAGAGCGTCCCGGATGGCGACACTCGTGTGCGTGTACGCAGCCGGATTGATCAGGATGAAATCGGTTTTTTCTGTCCGGGCGGATTGGATGCGATCCACCAGAGCGCCTTCATGGTTGCTCTGGAACGACGCGAGTTCTACGCCGGCGTCGGCGGCGCGGTCGGATAGTGCCTGATCGATCTGCGGCAACGTCACGCGGCCATAAACCTCGGGTTCCCGCGTACCGAGAAGGTTGAGGTTGGGGCCGTGCAGTACCAGCAGTCGCGTCATGGTCGCTTCTTTTTCCGTGGAATTGGGCGCACTTTAGCGCTGATTAGAGAAACTTGTCTAGTTTCCTGCACGGACGAAGCGTTCGGGAGCCGATCGGAGTAGGGCGCCGGTCGCCTAATTTCTCGCAATTCCAGCGGATTTGCTCCGAATTTTGTGCCTTTCTCCGCAAAACCGCCGTCAAAAGATTGAGAAATTTACAGCGCGTCGAGGGTCTGTTTTAAGGCGACAGGATCGATCTGGCCTAATTTTGTCGAGCGGATGTTGCCCTTTGCGTCAATCACCACGGTGAACGGCAGGCCGCCCGCCGTATTGCCGAACGATCGCGCGAGGTCGGCACCGCCGAACCCCGTCACATAGACCGGGTAGGCCACCTTCACTTTTTGCAGGAAAGCCTGCACGTTTTTCTCGGAATCGACGCCAAGTCCGACGAACTGGATGCCTTTCTTCGCGTAATCGCGCTGAAGTTGCGAGAGCGCGGGCATTTCCTCGACACACGGCCCGCACCACGAAGCCCAGAAATTGACGACGATCGCGCGTCCTTTCAGCACGGAAAGTGAGCCAGGCTTGCCGTCGGCGGTAGTCACCGGGGCCGCCCAAAGCTGGGCGACAGCGCCTTCCTTCGACGCCGAACCGGCGGCGTGAGCGGTCGCGGTCAAACCTTCGTCGCCATTCAGCCAGTAATTGGCGAGGACGCCGCTTCCTGCCGCGACACCGGCGACGAGCGCCGCCATCAAAATGCGTCTGCTGTTCATGGTGTGTCTAGTTGGGTGAAGGCGCTACGCCGCCCGCGGCGAGCAGCGACTGGACCGTCTGAAGATTCGCGCGCGCCGTGCGTCCACGAGCGTCGGCTTTGACAGCGCCGCGCAGGTCGTCCGCCTCATAAAGCGCGACATGAACGCCTACGGGCTCCGAGTCGCGCCCTTCGCTCGCCGGCCGCCACAGAAAGCTCAGCGTCTCGACGTAGCCGCGGCCCGCAAAGTGGCGCGTTTCCGAGACGTCGTATTGAATGTTGGCGTTGAGGAAGTAGATGGCTACTTCTTTTGGGTTGTCGCAGAACGCCTGAAGATGAATGTCCGAATGCTCGCCGGCCGTGCCGCCGAGCACTGCGCCCGTCAAATAAGGGTTGAAAGGTGCAAGCCGCTCCATCCATTCGACAGCGATGCCGCGCAGGCGCCGCAGCAGCGCCGGCTGGCTGTCGCCCTGAAAGAGTGACTGATATTCGCGGATTTCTTCCTCGATCTGATCGTTATCAGGCAGCCATTCGCCGGCAATCCGGCTTTCTCCAATGACTTGTCGAGCCGCTTTGCGCTTGGCCGTTGCATAGTCGAGACCGTCTTCGGCGATCAGGCGCGCAGCCGCAATGGCGATTTCCTCGCGCACGCGCTGCGGATCAAAATGTGATTTGCGAACCATCCGTCAATCATACTAGAGATTGATGACAGCCCTTTCCGGCGGCGCTGGCCGGCTGCCGGGCGTAGCCAAAGCGGGCGAGTCCGCTTAGGGGTTCGGGAGGCGTCGGTTACAATGACGTCCTTCGCGGACGGCTCTTTTGGCCGCTCGCCGCTCTCCCATCCCTCTCAGGAAAACGCCGGGCCGCCCCACAAGTTTTCTTGCCCCTTCGGGGGCCTGGCACGAACCGCCAGGTAAGGGCCTTTCAGGAAAAAACGCCCGCGCGGCACGACAGGCTTATGCATATCCACATCCTCGGTATCTGCGGCACGTTCATGGGCGGTCTCGCGGTCCTCGCGCGCGGCGCGGGCCACACGGTGACGGGCTGCGACGCCGGCGTCTATCCGCCAATGAGCACGCAGCTCGAAGCGCAAGGCATCCGTCTGATCGAGGGTTACGACGCGGACCAGTTGAACGGTTTGAACGCCGACTTGTTCGTGATCGGCAACGTGGTATCGCGCGGTAACCCGCTAATGGAAGCGATTCTCGACCGCGGCCTGCCGTATGTGTCCGGCCCGCAGTGGCTCGGCGAACACGTGCTGAACGGCAAATGGGTGCTCGCGGTGGCCGGTACGCACGGCAAGACGACCACCAGTTCCATGCTCACATGGCTGCTAGAAGACGCGGGTCTGAATCCCGGTTTTCTGATTGGCGGTGTGCCGCTGAATTTCGGCGTCTCCGCGCGGCTCACCGATTCCAGCTTCTTCGTGATCGAAGCCGACGAGTACGACACGGCCTTCTTCGACAAGCGGTCCAAGTTCGTCCACTACCGACCCAAGACCGCGGTTCTGAACAACCTCGAATTCGATCACGCCGACATCTTCCCGGATCTGGCGGCTATCGAGACGCAGTTTCATCATCTGATCCGCACGGTGCCGCGCATTGGGCGTGTCGTGACGAACGGCCGGGAAGACCCGCTCGAACGCGTGCTGACGCGCGGCTGCTGGAGCGAAGTGGAGCGCTTCGGCGTGCAGGGCGGCTGGGAAACCCTGCCTGCGGAAGACGGTGTGCCCGTCGACGAACGTTTTGCGGTGTATCACAACGCCGAGCGCGTCGGCGTGGTCGAGTGGCAGGTGCAGGGTGAGCACAACCGTATGAACGCACTCGCTGCGATTGCCGCCGCGCGCCATGTCGGCGTGCCGCCGGCGCAGGCCGCCAAGTCGCTGTCGAGCTTTCGCAACGTGAAGCGGCGAATGGAAGTGCGCGGCAGCGTAGACGGCGTGACGGTGTACGACGACTTCGCACATCACCCAACCGCGATCGACACCACGGTGGCTGGCCTGCGGGCGCGTGTGGGCCGCGACAATACGCGCATTCTCGCCGTGCTGGAGCCGCGCTCGAACACAATGAAGCTCGGCGTGATGAAGGCGCAACTTCCGGCAAGTCTCGCAGACGCCGATCTCGTGTTCGGCTACGGCGCACCGAGCGGCCGCGACGCGCTGGGCTGGAACCTGGGCGAAGCGCTGGCGCCGCTCGGCGGCAAGGCGCACGCCTTCGACAATCTCGACGCGCTCGTGAAAGCCGTGGTCCACGCAGCGCGCCCCGGCGATCAGATTCTGGTGATGAGCAACGGCGGCTTTGGCGGCGTGCATCAGAAACTGCTCGATGCCCTGTCCGCGAGAGGCGCTTCGTGATTCTTTATCTGCACGGTTTTCGTTCTTCGCCCAATTCGTTCAAGGCGCGCGTGCTCGCGGCACGGCTCGTGGAGCTCGGCCGCAGCGACGAATGGTGCTGCCCGATGCTGCCCGTCTCGCCGTTTGAGACGGTCGCGCTCGCCGAGGCGCTCGTGGCCGCCGCCGGTACAAAGCGCGTGACGGTGATCGGCAGTTCGCTCGGCGGCTACTTCGCCACGTATCTGGCGGAAAAGCACGGCTGGCCGGCCGTGCTGCTGAATCCGGCGGTCGTGCCGCAGCGCGATTTGAGCGCCTATCTCGGCGAACAGCCGTTGTGGCACGGCGGCGGCAGCATCGTCGTCGAACCGCATCATCTTGACGAACTGCGCGCGCTCAGTGTGACGTCCATCACGCGCCCCGAACGTTATTATCTGCTGGCTGCGACCGGCGACGAAGTCCTCGACTACCGTGAAATGCTCGCGCACTATCGCGGCGCGCGCACTACGCTGATCGAAGGGAGCGACCACGCGATCAGCGAGTTCGCCGACTATGTCGACGACGTACTGGCGTTTTGCGACGCAGAAGACGTCGAGCCGCCGGCGCCACGCGAGGCTGCTTGACGGTCAGTAGGCGTGCGGCGCGGGGAGTGAAGTTGAGCGCTGAGTGCGGTTGCGAGCGGGCTTGAAAGCTCGCAGAACCGGCCCGAAACCGAAGCCGCCGACGAAATGGCACCGCCCCATCAGCAGGAGCGCAGCCAACTATTAGATTCATGCCGCCAGCGCGCGCCTCGTGCGCAGCGGATCCATTATCACGAATACGTTGCCGTGCCGTGCACGCCGGCGGATGCAAGTCAGACGAGAGTATTGAGTGAACGTTTTCTTCGAGGAATCGGGAAGTTTCAAGGCAGGCAGCGTGCTGTCGCGCCAAGGCGATGCGTTTCAGGTCGAGTTGCCGGGTGGCCGGCGCGCGAAGGTGCGCGCGAAGGACGTGCTGATCGAATTCGAGAAGCCGGGTGCGGCCGAACTGATGCAGCAGGCCGACGCCGTTGCGCAGGAGATTGACCTGGACTTCCTGTGGGAATGCGCGCCCGACGACGAATTTCCGTTCGCCACGCTTGGTGCGGAATATTTCGGCGAGCGCTTCGGCGCAATCGAACGCGCGGCGCTGGTGCTGCGCATGCACGGTGCGCCGGTATATTTCCGCCGCAAGGGCCGCGGCATGTATCAACGCGCGCCGCAGGAGCAGCTGAAAATGGCGCTCGCGGGCCTCGAGCGTAAGCGTCAGCAGGCGCTCGTGCAGCAAGGCTACGAAGAGGAACTGAAGGCCGGCCGCTTGCCGGAGGCGTTCACCGGCAAGACGGCGCTCGCGTTGCTCACCAAGCCGGACAAGAACACGATCGAATACAAGGCGCTCGAAGCCGCTGCGGCCGCGCGCGGCATTTCGCAAGCGCGTCTGATGCTCGAATGCGGCGCTATTCCGTCGGCGCGAGCTTTGCACGAGGCCAGATTCCTGTCGGAGTTTTTCCCGCACGGCACCGGCTTTCCGCCTGTCACGCCTGGCAGCGTGCCCGACGATCTGCCCGAAGCCAACGTGCAGGCGTTCTCCATCGACGACATTACGACCACTGAGATCGACGACGCGTTTTCCGTCGAGCATCTCGCGGACGGTCGCGTGCGGATCGGCGTGCACATTGCGGCGCCTGCGCTCGGCATTCAACGCGGCGACGAGGTGGACGCCATCGCGCGTACGCGTTTGTCGACCGTCTACATGCCGGGCGACAAGATCACGATGCTGCCCGATAGCGTGGTGGACGCGTTCACGCTCGCCGAAGGCGGCTTGCGTCCGGCGCTTTCACTGTATGTGATCGTCAATCGTGAGACGCAGGAGATCGTGGCGAGCGAAACGCGTGCGGAGCGCGTGTTCGTGAAGAACAATCTGCGTCACAACACACTCGACGAACTGGTCACCGAAGAGGCGCTCGCTGCGGGCACGGGCGACTATCCGCACAAGGAAGATATCGCCGTTTTGTGGCCGTTCGCGCAGGCGCTGTTCGAGAAGCGTCAGGCTGCGCGCGCGGGTTATGGTCTGCGCCGTGAGGTGCAGAGGAATACCGACTTCAACTTCTACGTCGAAGGCGAGCACATCACCATCACGCCGCGGCGGCGCGGTTCGCCGCTCGACACGATCGTCGCCGAACTGGCCATCCTGGCGAATTCGTCATGGGGCGCGTTTCTGCATGACCACGGCGTGCCGGGCATCTATCGCACACAGCGCGCGTTCGGCGCGCCCACCGGCCCCAAGCGCACTCGCATGCAGACGAACGCCGCGCCGCACGAAGGGCTCGGCGTCACGCAATATGCGTGGAGCACGTCGCCGCTGCGCCGTTACGTCGACCTGGTGAACCAGTGGCAGTTGCTCGCCTGCGTCCAACACGGCGTAACCGCGAAGCTGGCCGCCCCGTTCAAGCCCAAAGATGCCGACCTGTTCGCCGTCGTGCAAGGTTTCGACGACACGTACAGCGCGTACGCCGATCATCAGCGTCGCATGGAATATTTCTGGTGCCTGCGCTGGCTGAAGCAGGAAAACCGCAAGCAGGTGGTGGCGTCCGTCGTAAAGGGCGACCTCGTGCGGCTGGAAGAGATTCCGCTGCTGCTGCATGTGCCGGGGCTCGGCGTGCATGCGCGCGGCACGCGTCTCCAGATGGAGGTGATGTCGATCGACGAGTTGACCGTTGAGGCGTCCGTGCGTCTTCTGCATGTGCTCGACGCGCCGACTGTCACGAGCGGCGCCGAAGCTGATGAGGCCGACGACGCGGACGAAGCGGAAGAGGGCGAGGAGGAAATCGTCGAAGCGTCCGATGAAAGCGCCGAAAGCGAAGCCGAGGCGCAAGCGGAAGCCGATGTCGACGGCGCGGAAAGCGGCGCAACCTCGGCGGACAGCGTCGATAACGACAATGGTTCGAGCGATGCCGCCGCCGAGCAGCGCATCACGGAACCGGGTCGATGAGCGGGGTCGAAATGAAAGACCGTTATGCGGTGATCGGTAATCCGGTCGGCCATAGCAAGTCGCCGTTCATTCACAGCCGGTTTGCCGCGCAAACGGGCGAGCCGGTCGAATACAGCGCGTTGCTCGCGCCGGTGGACGCTTTCGTGCCGCACGTGCGCGCCTTTATCGAAGCAGGCGGGCGCGGGTTGAACGTGACCGTGCCGTTCAAGCTCGACGCGCACGCATTCGCCAGCAGTCTGTCGCCGCGTGCGGCCGCTGCGGGCGCGGTGAATACCTTGCGTATCGATCCGAACGGCGTGTATGGCGACAATACCGACGGCTTCGGTCTCGTGCGCGACATCGAGGTGAATCTCGGCGTGTCGTTGAAAGGGGCGCGCATTCTGTTGCTCGGCGCAGGCGGCGCCGCGCGCGGCGTCGTGCTGCCCATGCTGGAGCGCGCGCCGCATACGCTGACCATCGTCAACCGGACGGCCGCGAAGGCCGAGGCGCTGGTCGATCAGTTCGCACAAGCCGCGAGCGGCGTCGCGTGCCGTCTGAGCGGCGGCAACGCGCGAGCGATAGAGCCGGGCGCATATGACGTGATCGTGAATGCCACTGCGGGCAGTCTGGAGGCATCGTTGCCGGAATGCGACGACGGCGCGTTCGGCAACGGCACGCTTGCGTACGACATGATGTACGGCGCGCATCCGACGGTGTTCATGGAGCACGCGCAAAAGCTCGGAGCGCGGGGCGCCGACGGCCTCGGCATGCTGGTCGAGCAGGCGGCAGAATCGTTTTACGTGTGGCGCGGCGTGCGGCCTGACAGCGTTCCTGTGCTGGCCGAATTGCGCGCGTTGCTGACGGCGCCGTCGCACGCCTGAGACAGCATTCTTAGACAGCTTTCGTCAGACGCCCCACGAACTCGAGGACCGACACTACGATGACAGCCACGCGACGCACGAGCCGGCCAGGTCCGGCGCGATGGATCGTTTATCTTGTCGCCGTGGTCGTCTTTGCGTGGCTCGCGACGCAGGTCTTTTACTTCGCGCAGATTGCGGTGTGGAACTATGTGAACCCTCGCTCGACGGCTTACATGCGCTCCGACGCGTGGCGCTTGTCGCAGGAGAAGCCTGGTCTTTCGATGCAGCACACGTGGGTGCCGTACGACCAGATTTCGCGCAATCTGAAGCGGGCGATCATTGCCTCCGAAGACGCGAACTTCGTCAACAACAACGGCTACGAAACCGATGCGATCCTGCAGGCGTGGGAGCGCAACAAGGCGAAGGGCAAGATCGTTCGAGGCGGCTCGACGATCACGCAGCAACTTGCGCGCAATCTCTTCCTGTCGCGCGAGAAAAGCTATATACGCAAAGCGCAGGAGCTGATCATCACGTGGATGCTGGACACCTTGATGAACAAGGAGCGCATCTTCGAGATTTACCTGAACTCTGTTGAGTGGGCCAATGGCGTTTATGGCGCCGAGGCGGCGGCGCGTTATTACTACAAGACGCCGGCGAGCGGGTTGACAGCGGCGCAGTCGGCGCGGCTCGCGGTCATGCTGCAGCAGCCGAAGTATTACGACGAGCATCGCGGGTCGGCGTATCTGGCGCAGAGGTCTAGGGTGATTGCCCGGAGGATGGGGGCGGCTGAGTTGCCCGAGTGAGTTTGTTTGTCTGCGGTTGTTGTTTTGAAACCCGTTGGCCTTTCCTTGAATTCGCGGTGGTCTATTAGCGTTGCCCCTGTGCGGGGCGGCACTTACTTTCTTTGCATGCCGCAAAGAAAGTAAGCAAAGAAAGCGGCTTCAAACCGCTAGCTCATAAGCGGGTCCCCTGGCTCGGAGGGGGTAGCGGTGCATCTGGAGTCTGTGCCCTCGCGCACTCCGCCCCCGTGACAAGGCCGTCATTCTTCCGGCGACGCTTCGCGCGCCGCAGCGATCGTTCTTAGAACCGCTGCCGTTCAAACTTCTTTTCCCGTTTCCCATCGCCGTCTGTCTCGCCACGTCACTGCCTGCGCTCCGCGACGGCGCCAATCGCGAGCCGTTGGTGCTAAGCGGACCTATCCGGCGAGCACGCAGTGCGAGGCGGGAAGTATGACTGCCTTGTCACCGGTGCGGAGTGTGCGAGAGCACAGATTCCAGATGCACCACTACCCCCTCCAAGCCAGGGGCCCCACTTATGAGCTAGCGGTTTGAAGCCGCTTTCTTTGCTTACTTTCTTTGCGGCATGCAAAGAAAGTAAGTGCCGCCCCGCACAGGGGCAACGCCAATAGACCACCGCGAATTCAAGGAAAGGCCAAAGGTCCTCAACACCAACCCCAACACCACCCACAAGCCCGCGGCAACACCAAATCCCATTATCTGACCACACAAATCACATATTGGAGCTTTCTCAAAAACCCCCCTACAATCCACTCCAACAGCAGAAACCCAAAAATTCTGCGACAGCGAAAAAAACCGGAGACAAGCCAAACCATGCCTACCAAAGCCCTCAGGCAGCACCCCCGCGCCCACGCCGCGCACCCCCAAGGCCCGCTCTCCGGCCCCGCGCTGTAAGCGCAGAATCCACCGAAAAGCGAATCGCCATGAATAAAGCGATGCCGAACCACGCCGAAAGCGCAGCCGAAGCCGAACTGGCGCCACACGCCGACCATGACGCGTCTAGCGCCACGCCGCGCACAATGCCCGCAGCCAAAGCGCCACGCGCCACGCCTCAGCCCGCCGCCGTGGTCAATGGAATTGCGTTGCCGAGCACGCTGCTCGACATCACGCCGCAACAGGCCGGCACGCAGACGCTTCTGCGCGGCCTCGCGATTCTCGAAGCGGCCGCCGCCGGCGTGCGCGATCTGCGCACCTTCGGCGCCGCGCTCGGCACGACGCGCAGCACCACGCATCGGCTGGTCAGCAGCCTCGTGCAGGCGCGCTACCTGCGCCAGGTGCAAGGCGGTTATCTGCTCGGCCCCAAGCTGATCGAACTGGGCACCATCGCGCTCGAACAGATGCCGCTCACCGCGGTCGCTCGTCCGCATCTCGAATCGCTGGCGGAACAGACGCTCGACACGATTCACCTCGGCGTGCGCGATGGCGACGACGTGCTTTACATCGACAAGATTCCCGGCACGCGCGGACTCGAGATGCGCTCACGCGTCGGTCACCGGATGCCGCTGGCGTCGACCGGTATCGGCAAGGCCATGATGCTCGATCTCACGCCGGAGCACTGGCAGTCGCTTTTCGACGCATCGCGACGCGCGCTCGCCAGCGTTACCTTTAAGCCCGACAACCGTCCCGACGCGCAGACTTTCATGCAGCGCATGACGAACTACGCGGCCGGCGGCTACACGTTCGACCTCGAGGAAAACGAAGCGTCGATTCGCTGCGTCGCGGCCCCGGTGCGCGATGCGTCGGGCGCGATTGTCGCGGCGCTGTCGGTGGCCAGCACGATCCCTTATATGTCGCTCGAGCGCATGGACGAGCTGATTCCGGTCGTGCAGCGCGAAGCGCGCGCGATCTCCGAAGAACTCGGCTGGCGAGCCCCGCAACCCACAACCCGCAGGATCAAGCGATGAAACACGCGGGTTCTCCCACTCCGTCGGACGCGCAAATCGCGGTCGGCACCGCCGCCGCGAGCGCGCCAGCGAACGCCGAAACAAACGCAGAAGCAAACGCCGATGCGAACAGTCGCGCAGCGCTGATCGCGCTCGACTGGGGCACTACATCGCTGCGCGCATATCTGTACGACGCGTCCGGCAACGTGCTCGCGACGCGTGCATCGACGGCCGGCATCATGAACCTGCCTCGCAGCGCGGAGCAGGGCGGTTTCGACGCCGCATTCGAGGACGCCTGCGGCGCCTGGCTCAAAGCCGCGCCCGGCGCACCCGTCATTGCTGCGGGCATGGTCGGCAGCGCGCAAGGCTGGCTCGAAGCGCCCTACGTCGATGCGCCCGCGAATGCGGATGCGCTCGCAGCGGGCATCGTCCGCGTGAAGGCGGCTTGCGGCGCGACACTGCATATCATCCCCGGCGTGCTGCAACGCGGCGAGCTACCCAACGTGATGCGCGGCGAAGAAACGCAGATCTTCGGCGCATTAAGCGAGGATTCCCGCGACGCGGACAGCAGCAAGCGCGCGCTGATCGGCTTGCCCGGCACGCACGCGAAGTGGGCGGTGGTGCAGGCCGGGCGTATCGAACGTTTCCATACGTTCATGACGGGCGAAGTATTCGGCGCATTGCGCGAACACACGATTCTCGGCCGCACGATGGTCACGCCCGACCGTCCGGATTCCGAAGCGTTTCTGCGCGGCGTGAACATCGCGCGCGACAAGGGACAGGCGGGCGTGCTCGCGACGGTCTTCAGCTCGCGCACGCTCGGTCTAACAGGACAACTTTCGCCCGAGCAGCAGCCGGACTACCTATCGGGTCTGCTGATCGGGCATGAACTGGCCGGCCTCGAAACCGTACTGAAGCAGCAGCAAAGGTCGCTCGCGGGTCAAAGCCTGCGCCTGATCGGCAACGAAGCGTTGTGCGAGCGCTATCGAGTCGCGCTCGCGCGGTTCGGCTGCACGCAGGCCGAGCTCGTCAAGCAGGCCACCGAGCGCGGCCTGTGGCGCGTCGCTTCGCAGGCGGGGCTCGTCAGCCCGGCCGCCCGCGCAGCGCAGGCCGGCTAGTCAGCGCGCCGCCATCCACGAAACAAGGAACCGACATGCAACCTCACATCAATCTGCCCGCTCCGTACATGCCGCACGCGGGTTTGATCGCGGCGTTCGAGGCATGTCCGCTGATCGCGATCATGCGCGGCGTGACGCCCGCCGATGCGGCGGAACACGGACAGGCGCTGTACGAAGCCGGCTTTCGCATCGTCGAAGTGCCGCTGAATTCGCCGCAGCCGTTCGACAGCATTGCGGCAATCCGCAAGGCGCTGCCCGCCGATGCGATCGTCGGTGCGGGCACGGTGTTGCATCCGAGTTTCGTCAAGGACGTGAAGTCGGCCGGCGGTGAACTGATCGTGATGCCGCACAGCGATCCGGACGTTATCGTCGCCGCCAAAGCACAAGGCATGGCCTGCGCGCCCGGTGTCGCCACGCCGACTGAAGCGTTCATCGCGCTAAAAAACGGCGCGGACGTATTGAAGATGTTCCCGGCCGAACAACTCGGCTGCCATGTGGTGAAGGCCTGGCGCGCGGTGATCGCGGCGCAGGTGCCGCTCGTGCCGGTCGGCGGCATCGCACCTGACAACATGGGACCGTTTCTGAGCGCCGGCGCGAACGGCTTCGGTCTCGGCTCTGCGCTCTATAAGCCGGGCCAGAGCGCGGCGGTGACGGCTTCGCACGCGAAAGCCTTTATCAACGGATTGCGCGTTGCGCGCGCGGGTGCGAAGAAATGACACGCCTGGCGGGCAAAGTCGCATTAGTCACCGGCGCAGGGCGCGGCATCGGCGCGGCGATTGCCCTTGCGTTTGCGCGCGAAGGCGCAGCGGTGGCGCTTGCCGAACTCGACATCGACACGGCGCGGCAGACGGCGCAGCAGATCAGTTCGGAAACCGGGGCGCGCGTGTTGGCGGTGCATACGGACGTCACGCAATCGGCTTCGGTCCAGCACGCGGTGAGCGAAGCGGAAAAAAAGCTTGGACCGCTCGACGTGCTGGTGAACAACGCGGGCATCAACGTGTTTTGCGACCCGCTGACCATGACCGACGACGACTGGCGCCGCTGCTTTGCGGTCGATCTCGACGGCGTCTGGAACGGCTGCCGCGCGGTATTGCCGGGGATGGTCGAACGCGGCGCGGGCAGCATCGTGAACATCGCGTCGACGCATGCGTTCAAGATCATTCCGGGCTGTTTTCCGTACCCGGTCGCGAAGCATGGCGTGATTGGCCTCACGCGCGCGCTCGGCATCGAGTACGCGCCGCGCAACGTGCGGGTCAACGCAATCGCGCCTGGCTACATCGAAACCCAGTTGACGCATGACTGGTGGAACGAACAGCCGGACCCGGCCGCCGCCCGGCAGGCGACGATGGATTTGCAGCCGATGAAACGCATCGGCCGCCCGGAAGAAGTAGCGATGACGGCGGTGTTTCTCGCGTCGGATGAAGCGCCGTTCATCAACGCCACGTGTATCACCGTCGACGGCGGCCGCTCCGTGCTTTATCACGATTGAGCCGGCGACTGGGGCAGCAACCGGCCAACAAACAAGCAGCAAAGCAAAAAAGAAACGCAGTACAAAGCGAACCAGAAAAACGTAGCACCGTTTCACCGGACGACGCGCTGGCCGCGTGTGTCACAACCGGTACAAGAAGACGCGGCCGATACCTTCTCGTTATCAATTAGTCAGGAGACACGCAACATGAAACGTAGAATTTTCCTCACGCTGGCAGCAGCGGCGGCGGGTGTGGTCTTCAACGCGCCGGTCGCGCAAGCCGCCGATCCGGTCAAGATCGGTTTCCTCGTCAAGCAGCCGGAAGAACCGTGGTTCCAGGACGAGTGGAAGTTCGCCGAAATTGCCGCCAAGGAAAAGGGCTTCACGCTGGTGAAGATCGGCGCGCCGTCGGGCGAGAAAGTGATGAGCGCGATCGACAACCTGTCGGCGCAAAAGGCGCAAGGCTTCGTGATCTGCACGCCTGACGTGAAGCTCGGACCGGGCATCGTCGCCAAAGCGAAAGCCGACGGCCTGAAGATGATGACGGTGGACGACCGCCTGGTCGACGGCGCGGGCAAGCCGATCGCGTCGGTGCCGCACATGGGCATCTCGGCGTACAACATCGGCAAGCAGGTCGGCGACGGTCTGGCCGCGGAAATCAAGAAGCGCGGCTGGGACATGAAGGACGTGGGCGCGATCGACGTGACCTACGAACAACTGCCGACCGCGCATGACCGCACGAGCGGCGCAACCGACGCGCTGCTCGCCGCCGGCTTCCCGAAAGCGAACGTGATCGCCGCGCCGCAAGCGAAGACCGACACGGAAAACGCGTTCAACGCCGCCAACATTGCGCTGACGAAGAACCCGCAGTTCAAGCACTGGGTCGCGTACGCGCTGAACGACGAAGGCGTGCTCGGCGCGGTCCGCGCAGCGGAAGGGCGCGGCTTCAAGGCCGACAACATGATCGGCATCGGTATCGGCGGTTCGGATTCGGCGTTGAACGAGTTCAAGAAGCCGAACCCGACGGGCTTCTTCGGCACGGTCATCATCAGCCCGAAGCGCCATGGCGAAGAAACAGCGACGCTGATGTACGACTGGATCACGCAAGGCAAGGCGCCGCCCCCGCTCACGCTGACGACCGGCATGCTGGCCACGCGTGAGAACGTCGGTGAAGTGCGCGAGAAGATGGGGCTTGCTTCGAAGTAACGCGCGCTGCAATGAAGGATTGCCGGCGCGTCGCTTACGGTGCGCGCGCCGGCAACTGAAACGGAACATGAGCAACAGGACATAGGCCGTGCGTTGCAGGTGTCGAAGTACGACGCCCAGCGAGGCGCGGTCGAGATGAAACAGCGAGGAGGCGAAGTGTCAGCGACGCTACGTTTTGACAATATCGGCAAAGTCTTTCCAGGCGTGCGCGCGCTCGACGGTGTGTCCTTCGACGTCAACGTCGGCCAGGTGCACGGCCTGATGGGCGAAAACGGCGCAGGGAAATCGACCCTGCTGAAGATACTCGGCGGTGAATATCAGCCCGACTCGGGCCGCGTGATGATCGACGGAAAAGAAGTGCGCTTTACGAGCGCGGCTTCGTCGATCGCGGCGGGTATCGCGGTGATTCACCAGGAATTGCAGTACGTGCCCGATCTGACCGTCGCGGAAAATCTGCTGCTCGGCCAGTTGCCGAATTCGTTCGGCTGGGTCAACAAGCGCGATGCGAAGCGCTTCGTGCGTGAGCGTCTCGAAGCAATGGGCGTCGCGCTCGATCCGAACGCGAAGCTGCGCAAGCTCTCCATCGCGCAACGGCAGATGGTGGAAATCTGCAAGGCATTGCTGCGCAACGCTCGCGTGATCGCGCTCGACGAACCGACGAGTTCGCTGTCGCATCGTGAAACCGAAGTGCTGTTCAAGCTGGTGCGCGATCTGCGCGCCGACAACCGCGCGATGATCTACATCTCGCATCGCATGGACGAAATTTACGAACTCTGCGACGCGTGCACGATTTTCCGTGACGGTCGCAAGATCGCTTCGCATCCGACGCTCGAAGGCGTGTCGCGCGACACCATCGTCAGCGAAATGGTGGGTCGTGAGATCTCGGACATTTACAACTATTCGGAGCGGCCGCTCGGCGAAGTGCGTTTCGCGGCGAAAGCGATCGAAGGCCATGCGCTCTCGCAGCCAGCCAGCTTCGAAGTGCGGCGCGGCGAAATTGTCGGCTTCTTCGGTCTGGTGGGCGCAGGCCGCAGCGAACTGATGCATCTCGTCTACGGCACCGAGCATAAGAAGGGCGGCGAACTGGTGCTCGACGGCAAGACGATCCGGGTGAAAAGCGCCGGCGAAGCGATTCGCCACGGCATCGTACTGTGTCCGGAAGACCGGAAGGAAGAAGGCATTGTCGCGATGGCGACGGTGTCGGAGAACATCAACATCAGTTGCCGCCGTCACTATCTGCGCGCGGGCGTTTTCCTCGATCGCAAGAAAGAAGCGGAAACCGCGGACCGCTTCATCAAGCTGCTGAAGATCAAGACGCCGAGCCGCCGCCAGAAGATCCGCTTTCTTTCGGGCGGCAATCAGCAGAAGGCGATTCTGTCGCGCTGGCTCGCCGAACCCGATCTGAAGGTCGTGATTCTCGACGAACCGACTCGCGGCATCGACGTGGGCGCGAAGCACGAAATTTATAACGTGATTTACCAGCTTGCCGAACGCGGCTGCGCGATCGTGATGATTTCGTCCGAACTGCCCGAAGTGCTGGGCGTGTCCGACCGCATCGTCGTGATGCGCCAGGGCCGAATTGCCGGCGAACTGTCGCGCAAGGATGCAACGGAACAAGCGGTGTTGAGCCTCGCATTGCCGCAAAGCTCGACCGCACTGCCCGCAACCGGAACCGCCGCTCAACAGGCGGCCTGAACATCATTGGACGAAAGTCCGGCAACCCGTGGGGAACGGGAGGAGTCTTCATCATGCAAGCTAGAGAAAACCTCGCGCAACAGGCCGCCAAGAGCGCGGCTGAGGCGCTGATCCCGCAGACGAGCGACAAGGCGAAGTGGTGGCAGCAAATCACCGAGTACAGCCTGATCCTGATCTTCGTGGTGATGTTCGTGACGATGTCGCTGACCGTCGACCACTTCTTCTCGATCGAGAACATGCTCGGCCTCGCGCTGTCCATTTCGCAGATCGGCATGGTCGCGTGCACGATGATGTTCTGTCTCGCGTCGCGAGATTTCGACTTGTCGATCGGATCGACCGTCGCGTTTGCCGGCGTGTTGTGCGCGATGGTGCTCAACGCGACTGACAATACGTTTATCGCAATCGTTGCCGCAGTGGCGGCAGGCGCGGTGATCGGCTTCGTCAACGGCGCGGTGATCGCGTATCTGCGCATCAACGCACTGATCACCACGCTCGCAACGATGGAAATCGTGCGCGGCCTCGGCTTTATCGTGTCGCACGGTCAGGCGGTGGGTGTGTCGTCGGATACGTTCATTGCGCTGGGCGGCTTGAGCTTCTTCGGCGTGTCGTTGCCGATCTGGGTCACGCTGCTGTGCTTTATCGTGTTCGGCGTGATGCTGAATCAGACCGTGTATGGCCGCAACACGCTTGCGATCGGCGGCAATCCGGAAGCGTCGCGGCTCGCCGGTATCAACGTCGAGCGCACGCGCGTGTACATCTTCCTGATTCAGGGCGCCGTCACCGCGCTCGCAGGTGTGATCCTGGCGTCGCGGATCACGTCGGGACAGCCGAATGCCGCGCAAGGCTTCGAACTGAACGTGATCTCGGCGTGCGTGCTCGGCGGCGTGTCGCTGCTCGGCGGGCGTGCGACGATCTCCGGCGTCGTGATCGGCGTGCTGATCATGGGCACCGTCGAGAACGTAATGAACCTGATGAACATCGACGCGTTCTATCAGTACCTCGTGCGTGGCGCGATCCTGCTCGCCGCCGTGCTGCTCGACCAGTTGAAGAACCGCGGTTCGCGCGACTAATCGCGGCTTAACCATCTCGCTCAAAAAGGAATCGAACGATGTCGTCTCCGGCCAATGCAAACGAGCGTCTCGCGAACAACGCATTCGCGCGCTACCCTAGTCTTGTCGACCGCACAGTGTTGATTACGGGCGGCGCGACCGGAATCGGCGCATCGTTTGTCGAGCATTTCGCGGCGCAGGGCGCGCGCGTTGCGTTCTTCGATATCGACGCAACCGCGGGCGAAGCGCTGGCGGACGAACTCGGCGACTCGAAGCACAAGCCGCTTTTCCTGCCCTGCGATCTGACCGACGTCGACGCGCTGCAAAAAGCGATCGCCGACGTGAAAGCCGCCCTCGGCCCGATTCAGGCGCTCGTGAACAATGCAGCGAACGACAAGCGTCACACGATCGGCGAAGTCACGCGCGAATCTTTCGACGCGGGCATCGCGGTGAACATCCGTCACCAGTTCTTTGCCGCGCAAGCGGTGATGGAAGACATGAAAGCCGCGAACAGCGGTTCGATCATCAATCTCGGGTCGATTAGCTGGATGTTGAAGAACGGCGGTTATCCGGTGTACGTGATGTCGAAATCGGCGGTGCAGGGGTTGACCCGCGGTCTCGCACGCGACCTGGGGCACTTCAACATTCGCGTGAACACGCTGGTGCCGGGCTGGGTGATGACGGAAAAGCAGAAGCGCCTGTGGCTCGACGACGCGGGCCGCCGTGCGATCAAGGAAGGGCAGTGCATCGACGCGGAACTCATGCCGGACGACCTCGCCCGCATGGCGCTGTTCCTCGCCGCCGACGACAGCAGAATGATCACCGCGCAGGACATCGTCGTGGACGGAGGCTGGGCATGACGGCAAGCGCGCGCTCACACGCCGGTGCGCAACCTGCGAAAAGCGCGGCGCTGCTGCTCGACACCAAGTGCACGTTGGGCGAAGGCGCGACATGGTGCGCGAGAACCGGCCGCTTCTACTGGACGGATATCGAAGGCGCGCGTTTGTGGCGCTACGACCCGAGCGACGGCCGGAGCACTTTCTGGCCGATGCCCGAGCGTCTCGCCACGTTCGCGCTGTGTGCCGATCCGCATTACCTGTTGCTTGGCCTTGCCTCGCATCTGGCCTTTTTCGACATTGCGACGGGACAGACGCGGCACATCGTCGATGTGGAAGCGGGCATGAACACGCGGGTGAACGACGGTCGCTGCGACCGTCAGGGCCGTTTCGTGTTCGGCACGAAAGACGAAGGCTCGCCGTTGCAGGCGATCGGCGGGTTCTACCGGCTCAATCACGACCTGTCGCTGGAGCGTCTGCCGCTGCCCGCGCCGGCCATTTCCAACAGCATCGCGTTCAGTCCCGACGGCTCGACGATGTATTTCTGCGACTCGCCCACGCGTGAGATCCGCGCGTGCGACTATCGTGCGGACGGCGGCATCGCCAACGACCGGCTGTTCGTGCGCCTCGCCGACGCCACTGGCGAGCCCGACGGCTCGACTGTCGATCGCGATGGCGGCTTGTGGAACGCGCAATGGGGCGGCAGACGCGTCGTGCGTTACGGCGCCGACGGTGTCGAAACGGAGCGCGTGGAAGTGCCCACGGCGCAGCCGAGTTGCGTCGCGCTCGGCGGCGCGCAACTGGGCACGCTGTACATCACGAGTGCGCGCGTCGGTCTCGACGCAGCGGCGCTCGCCGGCGATTTGCGGGCAGGCGGCGTGTTCATCGCGACACCTGCGCGGCGCGGTTTGCCGGAGCCGATGTTCCAGGGCGCGCCAGCGTAGCGCAGAATGACGCAGCTTCGCAGTCGATGCAGTGACCGGAAGCGCGCGGCTGCAGTGACGAGCCGTGCTTGACAGAAACCAGCAACAACCGGGCATTCCGCGCAAAACGGCAGCAAGCAGTTCGGACCAGAGGCGACCTGTTCAAGAAAATCGCCCGACAGCACCCGTCAGCCACGACGGCAACGTCCCAGCCTCTCGAAGGAGCAGATATGACTGTTGCGAATCCTGTTTCCGCCTCGTCCCAAACATCACAAAGCGCTCAGAGCCGGCGCTCGCGACTCGCGGCGGCGGCCAATCCGGTGTTGCCGGGGCCGAGCACGTCGGCGGTAGCGGTCGGTGAGACCTCGGCCGGCGACGTCGCGTGCATCACGCTCGCCAATGCGCATTTGCGTCTCGACGTTGCACCGACGCTGGGTGGCGGAATCACGCGCTTCGACTGGCGCGACGACGGCGCGCTCACGCCCATTTTCCGTCGCTGCCGCCATGTTGCCGCCGACACGCAACCGAACGAACTCGCCTGTTATCCGCTGCTGCCGTATTCGAACCGGATCGGCGGCGGGCACTTCAATTTCGCAGGGCGGCGCGTCGACGTGGCGTGCAATCGCGCGGACGAGCCGTTTCCGATTCACGGCGACGGCTGGCAGTCGGCGTGGCATGTCGTCGATTCAGACCGGGAGAATGTGCGGCTCACGCTCGATCGCCGTGACGGCAAGCCGTACGCGTTTCGCGCGGCGCAGACCTACAAGCTGGACGGCCCGTCGCTCGTCATCACGCTCGAAATCGAGAACGCGGGCCGCGAGGCGTTGCCTTTCGGGCTCGGCGTGCATCCGTTTTTCGTGCGCGACGCCGACACCGAGTTGTCGGCTGCGGCAGGCGGTCTATGGCTCGCCGGCGACGACTGGCTGCCGGTCCGCCACGTGCAGGCGCCGCCGGCTTGGCAGTTCGGCGTCGCTTATCCGCTGCCGGAAACCATCGTCAATCATGCATTCACTGGCTGGAGCGGGCAGGCGGCCGTGGTGTGGCCCAAGCGCCGGCTGTCGCTGAACATTGCCGCCGACACCGATTACTACGTGCTGTACACGCCTCCTGGCGAGGATTTCTTCTGCTTCGAGCCCGTCGATCATCCGATCAACGCGATGAATCTTGCCGGCGGCGCATGCGAAAACGGCATGACGCTGCTTGGGTGTGGCGAGCAACTCGTGCGGACGTTCCGCTTTACCGTTGAACGTACCGGTTTGCGTTCGATGCCGGGCGCGCGAGGATCGCGGCGTCGGCAATAGGGCGCGGTCCGGTGACTCGCGGCGCCTCGAAGGGCTCGCGCTGGACGGAGCGATGGACAGTGAAGCGAGCCGCGCCGCCCGCCCACGCCGGACAGGTAAAATACGCGCCTCTTCCGACTACCGGCTCGCCGCGAGACCCACCATGTCCAACTTCATCCAGACACTCAACGACGCGTGGCAGCGCACTAACTCGCTGCTGTGCGTCGGCCTCGATCCGGAGCCCAGCAAGTTTCCGGGCGCGCTCGCCGGCCGTGCCGACGCGATCTTCGACTTCTGCCGCGAGATCGTCGACGCGACTGCACCGTACGCGTCGTCGTTCAAACCGCAAATCGCCTACTTCGCGGCGCATCGCGCGGAAGACCAGCTCGAGCAGCTGATCGCACACATTCACGCACATCATCCGGGCTTGCCGGTCATTCTCGACGCGAAGCGCGGCGACATCGGCAGCACTGCGGAGCAATACGCGCGCGAGGCGTTCGAACGCTACCGGGCGGACGCGGTGACGGTGAATCCGTACATGGGCTTCGATTCGATCGAGCCGTATTTGCAGCATGAAGGCAAAGGCGTGATCGTACTGTGCCGCACGTCGAACGCGGGCGGCTCCGACCTGCAATTCATGGAAACGGGGGGCCGTCCGCTGTATCAGGTCGTCGCGCAACTGGCGGCGGAAAAGTGGAATGCGAGCGGTCAGTTGGCTCTCGTGGTCGGCGCGACTTTCCCGAAGGAAATCGAAGTGGTGCGCGGAATTGTCGGCGATATGCCGCTGCTGATTCCCGGCATCGGCGCGCAGGGCGGCGACGTGCAGGCGACCGTGAGCGCGGGCCGCACCGCCAACGGCACGGGCATGCTGATCAACTCGTCGCGCGCGATCATCTATGCAGGCAAGGGCGAGGATTTCGCTCAAGCGGCAGCGAAGGCCGCCATGGAGACGCGCGACCGGATCAACGCATTCCGTTGAATCAGGAGTGAGTTGGTGAAGGGGCCGGCTTAGTCCGCAGCCGGCCCAAGCCGCTCGATGTGCGCGGCATGCTGCGGGTATTGCGCTTTCAATGCATCCACATCCGCAAGCTCGAATTCACTGAACTCGAAACCGGGCGCTACCGTGCAGCCCACGAGCGCGAACGCCGCCGGATCTGCACATTCGGCGGCGAACCACAAACCGGCCGGCACCACAGCCTGAAACACCGTGCCGCGATGAGTCAACGCGTTGCCGAGCCGATGTGTAACGAGGGCGCCCGACTCGTCCAGCACGTGAACGTGCAGCGGTTCGCCCGCATAGAAATGCCAGACCTCGTCGGATTTGATCCGGTGCCACGCCGAATGCGCGCCGTCGCATAACAGATAGTAGATCGCCGTGGACGCCGAACGCGTTTCGGCCGACCCGCTTGCGCGGCTCACGCGCTCCGCCGACCGGTAGGTCTCGCTGAAAAATCCGCCTTCCGGATGCGGCTTCAGATCGAAGCGACGGATCAGTTCGTCTCTGGCTGCGTGCGAATCGGACATCGTCTTCCCGCCTTCAACCAAACTCAATGTTCGCGCTCGTCGAGCAGCGCGAGCACGCCGCGCAGCGCGTGCGCTGCGGCCTGCACGCGAATTTGTTCGCGGTCGCCCTTGAAAATCTTCGTTTCGACCGACGTATGCAGCCGGTTGCTCCAGCCGAACGACACCATGCCGACCGGCTTGGTCTCCGTGCCGCCGCCCGGCCCGGCGACGCCCGTGATCGACAACGATACCTGGGCGCGGCTGTTGCGCAGCGCGCCTTCCGCCATCGCGCGCGCCACCTGCTCGCTGACCGCGCCGTACTTGTCGATCATGTCCGCGGGCACGCCGATCATTTCACTCTTGGCCTGATTCGAATACGTGACGAAGCCGCGCTCGAACCAGCCGCTGCTGCCTGAGATGTCGGTGATCGCGGTCGCGACCATGCCGCCCGTGCACGACTCGGCGGTGACGAGCATCAGGCGCTCGTCGCGCAGGCGGTTGCTCACGCGGATCGCGAGCTGGTGAACGACGGAATCGGTAGGCATGGCGTCAATCCGGAGCGGGGCGGAGCGGTTAAACGGACATGCGCCAGAGCGCAATCACGAGCAAGGTGAAAAACGCGGCAACGAGGTCGTCGAACATGATGCCAAAACCGCCTTTCAGCCGGCGATCGAAATAGCTGATGGGCGGCGGCTTCACCATGTCGAAAAAACGGAACACGATGAACGCCCAGAACTGGCCTGTCAGCGTGACCGGCGTGACCATCAGCAGCACGAGCCAGAAGGCGACGATTTCGTCCCACACGACCGGCGATGGGTCGTCAGTGCCGAGCTTCCTGGCGGTAAAGCCGCAAATCGCAATGCCGCCCACGAAGCCGACGCCGATCAGCACCCCCCACTCGATCACGGTCAGATAGCGGCTGAACACGGCAAACGAGGCCCACGCGAACAACGTGCCTATCGTGCCGGGCGCGATCGGCGACAAGCCGCTGCCGAAACCGAGCGACAGAATGTGCAGCGGGTGCGACAGCATGAAGCGCGCGGTCGCGCGGCGCGGCTGAGGGCGCTGCGGCTTGGGCGGCTGACCGCCGACAAGATTGTCGGCGGGCGTGAGCGGGCGATCAGTCTGCATGAAAGTGGTCGAAGCCTTGCAACGTCAGGGAGAGCGGCGCGCCGGCAGAGTCGCGCCAGTCGATCGCCGGGCGGTCGGCCGCCGTTCGGAGAGCGCTTATTGTACCGATGCGCGTGACGGGCACGCCCGCCTTGTGGCCGGCGGCCTGAACGGCGTCGCGCGCGGCCGGCGGCGCGGTGAAGCACAACTCGTAGTCGTCGCCGCCCGCGAGCGTGCAGCGCCGCTGCGTGTCGAGCGGCAGCCTGCGCAGTGCGGACGAACGCGGCACTGCGTCGGCGTCGACGGTGGCCTGCATATTCGATCGATCGAGAATGTGCTTCAGGTCGCCGGCGAGCCCGTCCGAGATATCCAGCGCCGCATGGGCGACGCCGCGCAGCGCCAACCCTAGCGCGACGCGCGGTTCCGGGCGCTCGAGCGCGCGGCGAAACGCCGCGGCGTCGTCGGCATCGGCGGTCCACTCGCCCCGCTGGATGCCGAGGCCTGCGCGCGCGTCGCCGAGGGTGCCCGACACCCAGATGTCGTCGCCCGCCCGAGCGGCGTCGCGGCGCAGCGCGGCTTGCGGCGGCACGCTGCCGAACACGGTGATGCACAGGTTCAGCGGGCCGCCGGTCGTGTCGCCGCCGATCAGCGCGCAGCCATGCCGTTCGGCGAGCGCGAAGAGTCCTTCGCTAAATGCGGCAAGCCACGTTTCATCGGCTTTGGGCAAGGAGAACGCAAGCGTGAACGCCTGCGGTTGCGCGCCCATCGCGGCCAGGTCCGACAGATTGACGGCGAGCGCCTTGTGACCGAGCGCCTCGGGATCGACATCCGCGAAGAAGTGGCGGCCTTCCACCAGCATGTCTGTCGAAATCGCCAGCATTTCGCCCGCGCGCGGCGCTAGCAGCGCGCAGTCGTCGCCGATGCCGAGCGAACCGCTCGGGGTCGCCGACGCCTCGCCCGCTGCGCGGCGCGCGAAGAAACGTTCAATCAGCGAAAACTCTGAAAGCATTGTGAGGAAAAGTGAAGGGACGACTGCCTTTCGCTACGTTTCAGTCTCGGCAGTTGTACCCGTATTGAAGGAATCGGGCCGGCAATTGGGGCTACAATGCCGTCGAACATCTATTCTAATCCGCACTTCGAAGCCCGCCTTATGTCGACTCCCGTCAATAGCAAACTCCGCGAAGCCGCCCTCGATTACCACGAATTCCCGACCCCCGGGAAGATCGCAATCGCCCCCACCAAGCAGATGATCAACCAGCGCGACCTCGCGCTGGCGTACTCGCCAGGTGTCGCGTTCGCGTGTGAAGAAATCGTCGAGAACCCGCTGAATGCCGCGCGCTTCACGGCGCGCAGCAACCTGGTCGGCGTCGTGACGAACGGCACGGCGGTGCTCGGCCTGGGCAATATCGGCCCGCTCGCATCCAAGCCGGTCATGGAAGGTAAGGCGGTGCTGTTCAAAAAGTTCGCCGGCATCGACGTGTTCGATATCGAGTTGAACGAGTCCGATCCGCACAAGCTCGTCGACGTGATCGCGGCGCTCGAGCCGACTTTCGGCGGTATCAATCTCGAAGACATCAAGGCGCCGGACTGCTTCATCGTGGAACGCGAATGTCGCAAGCGCATGAAGATTCCGGTCTTCCACGACGATCAGCACGGCACGGCCATCGTCGTTGCGGCGGCGATCACGAACGGCTTGAAGGTCGTCGGCAAGGACATCAAGGACGTCAAGCTGGTCTCCTCCGGCGCGGGCGCAGCGGCGCTGGCCTGTCTGGATCTGCTGGTCGATATTGGGCTGCCGCTCGAAAACATCACGGTCACGGATCTGGCCGGCGTGGTCTACAAGGGCCGCGTCGAACTGATGGACCCGGACAAGGAACGCTTCGCGCGTGACACCGAGGCACGCACGCTCGCAGAGGCAATTGGCGGCGCGGACGTGTTCCTCGGCCTGTCGGCGGGCGGCGTGCTCAAGCAGGAGATGGTCAAGCAGATGGCGGAACGGCCGCTGATTCTGGCGCTCGCTAACCCGACGCCGGAAATCCTGCCGGAACTGGCGCTCGAAGTGCGTCCGGACGCCGTGCTGTGCACGGGCCGCACCGACTATCCGAACCAGGTGAACAACGTGCTGGTGTTCCCGTTCCTGTTCCGCGGCGCACTGGACGCGGGCGCGACCACGGTCACGCGGGAAATGGAAATCGCTGCGGTCAATGCGATTGCCGAACTGGCGCGCCAGGAGCAGAGCGACATCGTCGCGACGGCTTACGGCATTCAGGATCTTTCGTTCGGTCCGGAGTACCTGATTCCGAAGCCGTTCGACCCGCGTCTGATCGTCAAGGTCGCGCCCGCGGTGGCGAAGGCCGCGATGGATTCGGGCGTCGCCGAGCGTCCGATCGAGGACATGGACGCATACGAGCAGCATCTGCAGCAGTTCGTGTATCACAGCGGCACGACGATGAAGCCGATCTTCCAGCTGGCGCGCGGCGTCGAGCCGGAGAAGAAGCGCATTGTGTTCGCGGAAGGCGAAGAAGAGCGCGTGTTGCGCGCCATGCAGATCATCGTCGACGAAAAGCTGGCCAAGCCGATCCTGATTGGCCGTCCGGCCGTGATCGAGCAGCGCATTGCGCGCTACGGTCTGCGTCTCGTCGCAGGTCAGGATTACACGGTCGTCAATACGGACCATGACGAGCGTTATCGCGACTTCTGGCAGGAGTATTACAAGATGATGTCCCGTAAGGGCATCACCGCGCAGATGGCCAAGCTCGAAATGCGCCGCCGCACGACGCTGATCGGTGCGATGCTGGTCAGAAAAGGCGAGGCGGACGGCATGATCTGCGGCACGATCAGCACGACGCACCGCCACCTGCACTTTATCGACCAGGTGATCGGCAAGCGCGAAGGCTGCGCCGTATATGCCGCGATGAACGCGCTGGTGCTGCCGAATCGCCAGATTTTCCTGGTCGATACGCACGTGAACGTGGACCCGACGCCGGAGCAGCTGGCCGAAATCACGATCATGGCCGCCGAGGAAGTGCGCCGCTTCGGAATCGAGCCGAAGGTCGCGCTGGTGTCGCACTCGAATTTCGGTTCGAGCAATGCGCCGACCGCGCAGAAAATGCGCGATACGCTCGCGATCCTGCAAGAACGCGCGCCCGAACTGCAGGTTGATGGTGAAATGCACGGCGACGTCGCGCTCGATGCGAATCTGCGACGCGAAGTGCTGCCCGACTCGACGCTGGAAGGCGATGCCAACCTGCTGGTGCTGCCGAACATCGACGCCGCCAACATCTCGTACAACCTGCTGAAGACGGCGGCGGGCAACAACATCGCCATTGGCCCGATGCTGCTGGGCGCGTCAAAGCCCGTGCACGTGCTGACGGCCTCCGCGACGGTTCGACGCATCGTCAACATGACGGCGCTGCTGGTTGCGGATGTGATCGCGGCCCGCTGATAGTCCGTCTGCGCTAATTGGCGCCGGCTCCAGCCAGCGCAGTTGGCGTAGAAATTTGCCGGCGGCTCCTGCCGGCCTCGTCCGACGAAAAAAAAGGCGTGCCCGCAACGGGCACGCCTTAGGGCGAACAGGGGATAGCCGCCCAAAACGGCAAACAACAGACTTCCTTGCAAGAACTCAGCGCCCGGCATTCCGTGTGGAAAAGCCGGTGTTGCTGCGTCTTTTGCTTGGTTGAGCTAATGTTAGCGCGCATTGGATAAATTTTGTGTCAAAAGTCGTCAAAGCACTGCTGGTGGGGCTTTCGCGTCGAATCGGATCATTTTGCGACTCCGGCGAACGTTGATTCCGGGGACCATTAGCGATACCCTTACGACTTTCATGGTCGTAAAACTCGTGATCTAACAGCCGGGAAACTTGGTAATGGCACGCAGATGGCAGCGCATCAAGGGCGTGCTGATCAGTGCTATTGCGCTGTGCGTTTTCTGCGGCCCCGTGCCTCACGCCATCGCGCGCAATTACCCGGCACCCACCGGCACGAATGCACAGGGCCAAGGCACCATTGCGGCGGCGCAGTTGCCCCGCGAGGCGGTCAATACATTGAACTTGATTGCCGCTGGCGGGCCTTACCCGTATGAAAAGGACGGCGTCGTGTTCGGCAACCGCGAACGGTTGCTGCCGCCCAACCGGCGCGGCTTTTACCACGAATACACCGTTCCCACGCCTCGTTCACGTAGTCGCGGGGCGCGTCGCATCGTCTGCGGAGGTCCGCTGAAGCGCACCGACAATTGTTACTACTCGGACGACCATTACACCAGTTTTAATCGTATTGTTGAATGACATCGGGATGAACGGCATGAGCGACAACGTCTACGCGCACGACACCGGAGTCGCGACGGATCTTTTCGCGGCCGGCGACGGCAATCTTTTCCAGCGCGTCATGAAGATGCGCGCCGGCGAGCAGGGCCGTGAGAACCGGAGCGAAGCTGACAGTGTGGTTTCATCGAACGAGGAGCCCATGAGTCTTTTCAAGACCGTACGACCGAACATCGTACAGTCGATCCGCGCGTTTCGCGTTCAGGATCTCGCCGACGAGGCGAATCGACTCGGACAGCACTTTCTCTACGCGTATTGCGCAAACGCGCAGTCCAAGCAGGAAGTCCTGGAAACCATCGCTACATCGTTCCTGTTTCCGAAACATTTCGGCAAGAATTATGACGCGCTCTACGATTGCCTGACCGACCTGGTCCACAAGGCCGGTGCCCAGCCTGGCTTCGTGATCGTGCTCGAGCAATTGCCCGTCGCGCAGAAATTCGACAAGGAAGGGCGAGAGACGCTGCTCGACGTGTTTCGCGAAGCGGCCGAATTCTGGGCCGAGCGCAAGGTTGCGTTCCGCGTCTTTTATTCGTTCGCCTGAATGCTTTGAGCCGAACGCCTGAGTTCAGCCATAGCCGGAATCGCAAAGGCCCGCCAACTGGCGGGCCTTTGCTTTTGGCGGATTGGGCTTGAGCCCGGTGTCAGTGGCATTGGTGGTGCTGTGCCGGTCGCGCCTCCGTTCGCTTCTATCGCTGCCGTTGCGGCTGCCTACGCTATAGCCCACAAGCGCCTACTCAATCACCACCTCACCAGCCGCCCCACGCAGCCGCGAGTGCGGACAGAACCGCCATGCCAGCGGTTTCGGTGCGCAAGACGCGCGGTCCGAGCCCGACCGCCTGAAATCCGTGGTCCGTTGCTGCGGCTTCTTCCGCGGCGGAAAAGCCGCCTTCCGGGCCGACCAGCACGGTGACGGGCCCCTTCGGCGGAATCGTGGGGAGCGCTGAAAAATGGATGCTCGCGCGTGGCGACAACAGGATGCGCAGTTCGTCTTCTGCGGGAACGCGCGGCATTGCGGCGAGCCAGGTGGCGATTTCGCGTACAGGCATGACTGTCGGCAGGCGGTTGCGTCCGCATTGCTCACACGACGCCCGCACGATGCCTTCCCAGTGCGCATGCCGCCGAAGCGCACGATCGCCGTTCAGACGCACGACGCTGCGCGTGGTGGTCAACGGGACGAAGGTCGACGCGCCGAGTTCGACGGCTTTTTCGATCAGCCAGTCCATCTTGTCGCCGCTTGCTATGCCCTGAGCGAGCGTGAGCCGATACGGCGGCTCGACTTCGATATTGCGGAATTCGCCGACCTTCACGGTGACCGTGCGGCGTTCGATCGCGACGAGTTCGGCGCTGTATTCGCCGCCCTCACCGTTGAAAAGCACTATGGAGTCACCGGTCTGCAAGCGCAGCACGAGGACGTGCCGTACGACGTCATCGGGAAGTTGCATGATGTCGTCGGACGAAAGAGGCGTACCGACGAAGAAGCGAGGCATCAGAAAAATACTCATTAGTTCACGAAAGGTGGCGAGCGAGCGCCCAACGGTAGCCGTCCAGATCCTCGACCTGGGCGAAGCGGTCGCCCCAGAACTGGTCCTGTGGCTCGCTCAACGATTTGGCGCCGGCGGCAAGCGCCCGGGCGTAAACCGTGTCGACATCGTCGACGTAGACATAGAATGATTGCGGCGCGATCGCGCCCGCGCTGCGGGGTGTTTTTGCGGTGGAGCCGAACGCGCCTTCCGGCGCGAACATCACGATCAACTGACCTTGATAGGTCATTTCGACATGCATGACGACGCCGTCGTCCTGCACGCTATCCCGCAATTCAAAGCCGAATGCCGCGGTGTAAAAGGCACTCGCGGCTCGCGCGTCCCGTACCGTCAGATAGGGGGTCAACCAGGGCACACCGGCTGGGCGGGAGGCGGTCATGGGGTTCTCCAGATCTAGGGTTATTGGGCGCATGCCGGGCCGCCGGCAACGGGTTGCGTATCGGCAAAGAGATAGCGCAATCCGGCGAAGCCGTGCATTTTGCCCGTGCGTCAGTGTGACGGCTTTAAGAATTGACCTAGTTTATCTTGCACCGACGGCGATGCCGTAAAGAGTCCGGCATGCGCGGCAGGGCTGTAGTGCTTCCGTGCGTCGATTCCTCGCACGGCGAGGCGCTCGGCCACGATATCCGCCGTCAGCGCGGCAGGATCGAGCGTGTCGCTGGCGGTCGCCATCATCCACAACGAGCCGTATAGCGGGACGAACGTGTTCATGGTGCGCACCACCGCGAACACGCTGCGCAGATCGCCCAGCATGCCGGCAATGCGTTCGGCGTGGAAATAGGGCGAGCCCAGATGGACGGACAACACGGCGTTCGCGCTCATCACCCGCTTGAGCTGACTGTAGAAGGCGATCGTGTACAGGCCGGCCGCTGGCGAGTCCGGCGGCGTCAGATCGAATACGACCAGATCGAACTGCGCACACCGGGCCTGCGCGGCCGCGGTCACGAAATGCGCCGCATCGCCGATCACGAGTTCGACGCGTGGATCGTTGAATGCGCCGCCGTGTACTTCGGGCATGTGCTCGCGGGTCAGGCGAACCACCTGTTCGTCGAGTTCGGCGACTACGATCCTTTCAATGCCCGGATGCGCCAGCAGTTGCCGCGCGGCGCCCCCGTCGCCTCCACCTAGCACCAGCGCGGCTTTCGGTGCCGGATGCGCCAACGCCGCCGGGTGCACCATGCACTCATGATAGATGAACTCGTCGCCGGTGGACGTCATGGGACGGCCGTCCAGCGTGAAGATCCGGCCGAGCTGGCGCGTGTCCCACACCTCGATGCGCTGATAAGGCGAATCGACTCGTGCAATCAGCGACGCGTCCGGAAATCCGTAGACAGCGTCTGGACTCGGGTGGAACAGCAAAGTAGCGCTCAAGATGGTTTGCCCAGTGTGAACGGGTTGGTTTCCGCTGCCCGATTGTAAGGGCGACGCGCGGCACGGTCTCGCGCGCGCCCCACGATGCGGAACGAGTCAGCGGTTCTTTGGAGGCACCGGGCGGCGCCCGCCATGCGGCTTTGCGCACAGGGAGGGAGACAACGTTCTGTTAGAATGGCACGCTTTCAGCCTTGTCCGTTTGCTCTGCCGTTTCGCGTCTTCCGGCGCCGCACCGTGCGCCGAAGCGGACTGGCCGCCGAGCTTCCGGGCCTCAAGCGCGCACCGCTTTCTGACTCTGTCTCCGGACTCGACATGACGACCCCGTCTCCCGCACCCACTTCCTTGATGGCCAACGCAATCCGCGCGCTGTCCATGGACGCCGTTCAACAAGCGAATTCCGGGCACCCCGGCATGCCAATGGGCATGGCCGAAATCGGCGTGGCCCTGTGGTCGCGCCATCTGCGCCACAATCCGAAGAACCCGCAATGGGCGGACCGCGACCGCTTCGTTCTGTCGAACGGCCACGGTTCGATGCTGCTGTACTCGCTGCTTCATCTGACCGGCTACGACCTGCCGATCAGCGAACTGAAGAACTTCCGCCAGATGCATTCGAAGACGCCGGGCCACCCGGAATACGGCATTACGCCGGGCGTCGAAACGACCACCGGCCCGCTTGGCCAGGGTCTGGCGAACGCGGTCGGCATGGCGCTCGCGGAGTCGCTGCTCGCCACCGAATTCAACAAGCCCGACGCGAAGATCGTCGACCACCACACGTATGTGTTCGTCGGCGACGGCTGCCTGATGGAAGGCATTTCGCATGAAGCGTGTTCGCTCGCGGGCGTGCTGAAGCTGAACAAGCTGATCGCGTTCTACGACGACAACGGCATTTCCATCGACGGCGAGGTGGTGCACTGGTTCCACGACGACACGCCGAAGCGCTTTGAAGCATACGGCTGGAACGTGATTCCGAACGTGGTCGGCCACGATGTCGACGCAGTCGACGCCGCCATCAAAAAGGCCAAGCAATCGGACAAACCCACGCTGATCTGCTGCAAGACCGTGATCGGCGAAGGTGCGCCGACCAAAGCCGGTAGCCACGACTCGCACGGCGCGCCGCTCGGCGACAAGGAAATTGCGGCCACGCGCGAGGCCATCGGCTGGAAGTGGGAGCCGTTTGTGATTCCGCAGGAAGTCTACGCAGCGTGGGACGCGAAGGAAGCGGGCGCGCGTTTCGAATCCGACTGGGATAAGGCGTTCGCGGCTTATGCGGCGAAATATCCGCAAGAAGCGGCTGAATTCACGCGTCGTATGGGCAAGCAACTGCCCGCTGACTGGAAGGAAAAGGCGAAGGCGATCATCGCCGGCGCGAACGAGCGTGCCGAAACGGTCGCGACGCGCAAGGCATCGCAGCAGGCCATCGAGGCTTTGTCCACAGTGCTGCCGGAACTGCTCGGCGGCTCGGCCGACCTGACCGGCTCGAACCTGACCAACTGGAAGGCCGCGAAGCCCGTTCGCGTGAACGGCGAAGGCCGCGCGGCAGGCAATTACGTCAACTACGGCGTGCGCGAATTCGGCATGAGCGCCGCGATCAACGGCGTTGCGCTGCACGGCGGCTTCAAGGCTTTCGGCGGCACGTTCCTGACGTTCTCCGACTACAGCCGCAACGCGCTGCGCGTTGCCGCGCTGATGAAGGCGCCGTCCATCTTCGTGTTCACGCACGACTCGATCGGTCTCGGCGAAGACGGCCCGACTCACCAGTCGGTCGAACACGTAGCGAGCTTGCGTCTGATTCCGCATCTTCAGGTGTGGCGTCCCGCGGATACCGTCGAAACGGCGGTGGCGTGGACTCACGCGGTCGAACACCATGGTCCGTCGTGCCTGATTTTCAGCCGTCAGAACCTGCAGTTCTCGGAGCGCACGGACGCGCAGATCGCTAACATTGAGAAGGGCGGTTATGTGCTGCGCGACTGGAACGACGAGATCGTTGCGCGCAAAATCATCCTGATGGCCACCGGTTCGGAAGTCGAACTGGCGCTCAAGGCGGTCGAGCCGCTGGCGCGCGAGGGCATCGCGGCGCGCGTCGTCTCCATGCCGTCCACGACGGTGTTCGACAAGCAGGATGCGGAATACCGCGAACGCGTGCTGCCGCAAGGCGTGCGCCGTGTCGCGATCGAAGCGGGCGTGACGGATTTCTGGCGCAAGTACGTGGGTCTGGAAGGCGGCGTGGTCGGCATCGACACGTTCGGCGAATCGGCCCCGGCTGGCGTGCTGTTCAAGCATTTCGGCTTCACCGTCGAACACGTGGTAGAGACGGCCAAAGCCGCACTCGGCTGATCTGAAGCAAAGCGTTGCCGCACGGCTGAAGCAGGAGCACGAACGCGCGGCAACGCAGCCGGTCAGACGAACATCGACGTATTTTTTTAGTCATCAGGAGATAGATCATGACGATTCGCGTTGCAATCAACGGCTACGGCCGGATCGGCCGCAACACGCTGCGCGCCTTCTATGAAAACGGCAAGAAGCACGATATCGAAATCGTCGCCATCAACGATCTGGGCGATGCCAAGACCAATGCTCACCTGACGCAATACGACACCGCGCACGGCAAGTTCCCGGGCGAAGTGTCGGTGGACGGCGACTACCTGGTTGTGAACGGCGACAAGATCCGCGTGCTGGCCAACCGCAACCCGGCTGAACTGCCGTGGGGCGAGCTGAACGTCGACGTCGTGATGGAATGCACGGGCTTTTTCACGACGAAGGAAAAAGCAAGCGCGCACATCAAGGGCGGCGCGAAGAAGGTCATCATTTCGGCGCCGGGCGGTAAGGACGTCGACGCAACCATCGTCTACGGCGTGAACCACAACGTGCTGAAGGCATCGGACACGGTGATCTCGAACGCATCGTGCACGACGAACTGCCTCGCGCCGCTCGTCAAGCCGCTGAACGACAAGATCGGCCTCGTGAATGGCCTGATGACGACCATTCACGCGTACACGAACGACCAGGTTCTGACGGACGTGTACCACGAAGACCTGCGCCGCGCGCGCTCGGCCACGCATAGCCAGATCCCGACCAAGACGGGCGCTGCGTCGGCTGTCGGCCTGGTGCTGCCGGAACTGAACGGCAAGCTGGACGGCTACGCGATTCGCGTGCCGACCATCAACGTGTCGGTGGTCGATCTGTCGTTCATCGCCGCACGCGACACCACGGTCGAGGAAGTCAACTCGATCATGAAGGAAGCGTCGCAAGGCGCGCTGAAGGGCATCCTCGGCTACAACGACGCGCCGCTGGTGTCGATCGACTTCAACCACAACCCGGCTTCGTCGACGTTCGACGCAACGCTGACCAAGGTGTCGGGCCGCCTGGTGAAGGTGTCGAGCTGGTATGACAACGAGTGGGGCTTCTCGAACCGCATGCTGGACACGGCCGTGGCGCTCGCTAACGCGAAGTAAGCCGTTCTGTGCTTTTCCGGACGCCGTCGTTGCAACGTCGGCGGTTCGGTTTAGCGCGGTTTCCAAAAAAAGCCGCTCTTCGGAGCGGCTTTTTTACGCCCGCCGAGTGTCGAAATAGACGCCGGACGCCGCGGCGTTTCAGGCAACGAAATTCGCCCCACCAAAAAAAGGCCCGGCCGATTCAACCCGGCCGGGCCATTTTTCTGCTGATTGCTAATCGTTCGACCGCGCCCCCCGACACGGACGGCACCGCGTCAATGCTTGCGATGTGGACAGTTTTCCTTGGTGCAGGCGCCGTAGAGCGCCAGTGCGTGTTCCTGCAGCTTGAAGCCGCGTTCCTTCGCGATGGACTGCTGACGACTCTCGATTTCAGAGTCGAAAAATTCTTCGACGAGGCCGCAATCGAGGCACACGAGATGGTCGTGATGCGACCCTTCGTTCAGCTCGAAAACAGCCTTGCCCGATTCGAAATTACTGCGCGAGAGCAGGCCGGCCTGCTCGAATTGCGTCAGCACACGATAGACGGTGGCAAGACCGATATCGAGCTCCTCGTGCAGGAGGTTGCGGTACACGTCTTCGGCCGTCAGGTGACGCACCGGGCTGTGCTGGAAAATCTCGAGGATTTTGAGGCGCGGAAGGGTCGCCTTGAGCCCGATGTTCTTGAGATCGGTTGGATTGGTCATGACAAGGGATCCCTAGAGTACAATGCTGGGCTCTCATAGTAATGTGTTTTTGCCGTTCTGGTCATCTTCGATGGAATGAAACTCGCGCGGCTCGTCAGCGGGCCCGCACGGTGAGTGAAATGATTTCAAAATCTCAACTGATCTACCGGGGGAGCCGCATGCGGGGTACCTTGACCGCTGTTGCGGCTGTCGCGATTCTTGCAGGATGTTCCACGTACGACAGCCTCACCCAGCGGGTTGCTCAAAGCATCACGCCGTACCGGATTACCGTTGTGCAAGGCAACTTCGTTTCGAAAGAAGCCGCTGCGCAAATGCAGGTGGGCCTGTCGCGCGCACAGGTGCGTCAGTTGCTGGGCACGCCGCTCCTCGCCGACATGTTCCACGCAGATCGCTGGGACTACGTGTTCTATTTCAAGCGCGGCTCGACTAACGTCGTGCAGCAGCGCGACTTCGTGGTCAACTTCGCGGGCGATCGCGTCGCCAGCTGGAGCGGCGGCGAAGATCTGCCGTCCAACCTCGAACTGCTGGCTGAGATCGACGGTGACAAGCGCGGTAAGAAGGCCGCTGCCGCGAGCGTAGCGAGCAGCACAGGCGAGGCAAGCGCGCCGGTAGCCACGGCGCCGGTCACGGTCGACACCGCGCGTTCGCCGTCCGTCGAAGGTGCTGCCGCAGCGGCCGCGCCGTCTACCGACGCGAACGCTGAAGCCGCTCAAGCCGCGAATCGTGCGACGAATGCGGTGCAAGCGCCGTCGCGGAACACGCCGTCGTCGGTGCGCTCAACCGCTCCGACCGCGAATGCCGGCGGCATCCCGCCGCAAGGCCCGACGTCCGGTGGTCAGCCGCAGTTCCAGTTCCACCGTCCACCGCCGCCGCAATCGCCGTCGTCGCAGGACAATCCGGTCGGGCCGACGAGCTCGCAAAGCAGCGGCCCGACGCAGAACGCGCCGGTTGGCACGCCGTCCACTTCGGGAACGAGCCAGTAATAGCGCTGTCCTTGTTTTAAGACGGCCGCTGCGCAATCGCCCGCCGTGGAGTGTCACTCCAAAGTCGCTTCGGGCTTCGCGCGGCGCCGTCGGATTCTCTGCTGTTCCAGTCCCGCGCGGTGCGAGGGCGCGCTGCCCGCCGCCGCTTTTGCCCGCCTCTGCCGGGCTGTGTCTTTGGAACCCTCGTAGCCATGAAAATTGCGATTGCTGGCGCATCGGGCCGTATGGGCCGCATGCTCATCGAAACCGTTCTCAACGATTCCGACGCCACGCTGTCGGGCGCGCTCGACCGTGCGGGTTCTCCGCAACTCGGTCAGGACGCCGGCGCCTTTCTCGGCAAGCAGACGGGCGTGATGCTGACCGACGACATTGAACGTGTGTTCGCGGAATCGGATTACCTGATCGACTTCACGCGCCCTGAAGGCACGCTGATGCATCTGGAAGCCGCGCAGCGTCACAATGTGAAAATGGTGATCGGCACGACCGGCTTCGACAATGAGCAGAAGGCGCAACTGCGCGCCGCGGCGGACAACATCGCGATCATGTTCGCGTCGAATATGAGCGTGGGCGTGAACGTTACGCTCAAGCTGCTCGAGTACGCCGCGAAGCATTTCGCGACCGGCTACGACATCGAGATCATCGAGGCGCATCATCGTCACAAGGTCGATGCGCCGTCGGGCACCGCGCTGACAATGGGCGAAGTGATCGCCAACGCTCTCGGGCGCAATCTCGACGACTGCGCGGTCTATAGCCGCGAAGGCGTGACCGGCGAGCGCGATCCGTCCACGATCGGATTTTCGGCGATCCGCGGCGGCGATATCGTCGGCGACCATACGGTGCTGTTCGCCGGTATAGGCGAACGCATTGAAATCACGCACAAATCGGCGAGCCGCCTGTCGTACGCGCAGGGCGCGCTGCGTGCCGTGCGCTTCCTCGAAGGCCACCAGACCGGCTTCTTCGACATGCAAGACGTGCTCGGCCTGCGCTAAACGCGGCGCGCGCGGCTTATTTATCCGCACGAACTCACTTTTCCCTGGCGAAATCAAATGGCAGGCGGCAGCGGCATCATCCATTACCTGCAAACGAGCGACGCGATCACGCATGGCGTCGCTTATGTGCTGCTGGCGATGTCGATTGCGAGCTGGTGCTTCCTGATCGTCAAGGCCTGGGTGCTGGTGCGGGCCAAACGTCAGGCGACGCGCGCTGTCGCGCGCTTCTGGCAGGCGCCGACCCTCGCGGAAGGTGTCGCCGAATTGAAGCGCGCCGACCGCGAGCGCGTTTTCGCGCCGCTCGCAGAAGCGGCGCTCCATGCAGCCGAAGTCGATATTCCCGGCGCACTGCTTGCGCGCGTTGAGCGCAGCGAACGTGTGGTTCGCGCGCTGCGTCAGGCGCTCAATGCGTCGCAGCGCAGGCTCGAATTCGGCCAGGTGCTGCTGGCTTCGGTGGGCAGCACGGCGCCTTTCGTCGGCCTGCTCGGCACCGTTTGGGGCATTTATCACGCGCTCGGCAGCATTGCCGCGAGCGGTCAGGCGCAGATCGAGAACGTCGCCGGGCCGGTCGGCGAGGCGCTCATCATGACGGCCTTCGGTCTCGTGGTGGCGATTCCCGCAGTGCTCGCCTACAACGTGCTGGGGCGCCTCGTGCGGCAGCTGTCGGAGGAACTCGACGGATTCGCGCACGACCTGCACGCGTACGTGTGCGCGCCCGTGGGCCAGCCGCAAGCGCCGGTGCGCGGTCCGCAGGCCACGACTCACTAAGGGCAATAAGCGCAATCGGCACTAGGCGCGCGTCACGACATAGGAGGTGGCATGGCGTTCGGCGGACTGGAGAAAAAGCAGACGGCTGCACCGATGGCCGAGATCAACATGACGCCGCTGATCGACGTGATGCTGGTGCTGCTGGTGATTTTCATCATTACCGCGCCTTTATTCACGCACGCGATCCGGCTTGACCTGCCGAAGGTCGCGTCGGCGCCGGCGCGCGAAACGCCGCAAACCATTTCTCTTTCAATCGACGCCGCGGGCAAGCTCTATTGGGACGGCAGCGTCATCACGCTCGACCAGATGCGCGGGCGCTTCGCGCAAGCCGGCAAGCAGGCCGACCAGCCCGAAATTCATCTGCACGCCGAGCGCAATACGCGCTACGAGGTGATCGCGCAGGTCATGGGCGCCGCGCAGCAGGCCGGTCTTGAGCGCATCGGCTTCGTGACGGAGCCGCCGCCACCAGGCGCGCAGCAGTAGGCGCGCGGGCGCTCGCCACGCGGCGCAGCCGTCCGCGAACGGTATAATCAGCCCTTTCCCCGCAGTACGGGAAACGACGCCATTTCATCCAGCAAAAGCACCAAGCGGCCGGTGCGGAAGCACCGAACCCAGCGATCCCATCACACCATGCACGAAAAATACGTTCCCTCCGACGTCGAATCCGCCGCGCAAGGGCAATGGCGCGCCATCGACGCGTACAAGACATCGGAAACCACCGACAAGCCCAAGTTCTACTGCGTCTCGATGCTGCCGTATCCGTCGGGCAAGCTGCACATGGGGCACGTGCGCAACTACACGATCAACGACGTGATGTACCGCTATCTGCGGATGAACGGCTACAACGTGCTGATGCCGATGGGTTGGGACGCGTTCGGCATGCCGGCGGAAAACGCCGCGATGGCCAACAACGTGCCGCCGGCAAAGTGGACCTACGACAACATCGCTTACATGAAGAAGCAGATGCAGTCCATGGGCCTCGCGATCGACTGGTCGCGCGAAGTCGCCACCTGCAGCCCCGATTACTACAAGTGGAACCAGTGGTTGTTCCTGAAGATGCTGGAAAAGGGCATCGCGTACAAGAAAACCGGCACCGTGAACTGGGACCCGGTCGATCAAACGGTGCTCGCGAACGAGCAGGTGATCGACGGTCGCGGCTGGCGCTCGGGCGCGCTCGTCGAGAAGCGCGAAATCCCGATGTACTACATGCGCATCACGCAGTACGCAGACGAGTTGCTGAACGATCTGGAAGGCCTCGGCTGGCCGGAGCGCGTGAAGATCATGCAGCAGAACTGGATCGGCAAGAGCTTCGGTGTGAACTTCGGTTTTCCGTATGAAATCGACGGCGAACAGAAGCTGTTGCGTGTGTTCACCACGCGCGCCGACACGATCATGGGCGTGACCTTCGCCGCGATCGCGGCCGAGCATCCGCTTGCCACGCGTCTCGCGAAAGACAAGCCGGAACTGCAGGCGTTCATCGACGAATGCAAGCGCGGCGGCGTGGCGGAAGCCGACGTCGCGACCATGGAAAAGAAGGGCATGCGCACCGGCTTTTTCGTCAAGCATCCGCTCACGCAGGAACCGGTCGAAGTGTGGATCGGCAACTACGTGCTGATGACTTACGGCGAAGGCGCGGTGATGGGCGTGCCGGCGCACGACGAGCGCGATTTCGCGTTCGCGAAGAAATACGGTCTGCCGATCAAGCAGGTGGTGGCGGTCGAAGGCAAGGAATTTTCGACGCAGGCCTGGGAAGAGTGGTACGGCGAGAAGGGCGGTACGCTCGTCAACAGCGGCAAGTACGACGGCCTGAACTACGAACAGGCAGTGGACGCAATCGCCGCCGACCTGAAGGCGCTGGGTCTGGGCGACAAGCAGATCACGTGGCGTCTGCGTGATTGGGGCGTGTCGCGCCAGCGTTACTGGGGCACGCCGATTCCGATCATCCACTGCCCGAAGTGCGGGGACGTGCCGGTACCGGAAAAAGACCTGCCCGTCGTGCTGCCCGAGGACCTCGTGCCGGACGGCACGGGCAATCCCCTTGCGAAGTCCGAAGCGTTCGTGAATTGCACCTGCCCGACCTGTGGCAGCGCGGCCAAACGCGAGACGGACACGATGGACACGTTCGTCGATTCGTCGTGGTACTTCTACCGCTACGCATCGCCGGGCGCACCGACCATGGTCGATGAGCGCACCGACTACTGGGCGCCGATGGACCAGTACATCGGCGGCATCGAGCACGCGATTCTGCACCTGTTGTACTCGCGCTTCTGGGCGAAAGTGATGCGCGACCTCGGTCTCGTCAAGTTCGGCGAGCCGGCGAAAAACCTGCTCACGCAGGGCATGGTGCTCAACGAAACCTACTATCGGGAAGACGCCACGGGCAAGAAAACCTGGTACAACCCGGCCGACGTCACCGTTTCCTTCGACGACAAAGGCCGCCCGGTCGGTGCCGTGCTGAACTCGGACGGCCTGCCGGTCGTGCTGGGCGGCGTCGAGAAGATGTCGAAGTCGAAGAACAACGGCGTCGATCCGCAATCCCTGATCGATCAGCACGGCGCGGACACCGCGCGTCTGTTCGTCATGTTCGCCGCACCGCCCGAGCAGCAGCTGGAGTGGTCGGGCTCGGGCGTGGAAGGCGCGAGCCGCTTCCTGCGCCGCGTGTGGAGCTTTGGTCACGCGAACGAAGCGGCGCTGCGCGCAGGCGGCCAGTTCGACGCCGCGCAACTCGCCGATGCTGACAAACTGCTGCGTCGCGAAATCTACAGCGTGCTCAAGCAGGCTGACTTCGACTACCAGCGTTTGCAGTACAACACGGTCGTGTCGGCCGCGATGAAAATGCTCAACGCGCTCGACAGCGCAAAGGGCGCGCAGCCTGCTGTGTTGCGCGAAACTTATGGTGTGATGCTGCGCGTGCTGTATCCGGTCGTGCCGCACCTCACGTTCCAGTTGTGGCAGGAACTCGGTTACGCCGACGAGTTCGGCTCGCTGCTCGACGCGCCGTGGCCCAAGGTCGACGAGAAGGCGCTCGAGCAATCGGAGATCGAACTCGTGCTGCAGGTGAACGGCAAGGTGCGCGGCGCGCTGACGGTGTCGAAAGACGCGTCGCGCGAATCGATCGAGCAGTTGGCGGCCGCGCATGAAATGGTCGTGAAATTCAGCGAAGGCAAGGCGCCCAAGAAGATTGTCGTGGTGCCGGGCCGCCTCGTGAACGTGGTCGTTTGACGATCCAGCAGCATCTGTCAACAGGCATGGCGCCGTCGCGTGCGGCGGCGCGTGCCTCTCGCCGGGAACCCACTGCGAACCAGGAGCCAATGTGACTCGCAGATCGTTTTTTCTGACGCTGGCTTGCAGCGTATTGATGTTGTCCGCGTGCGGTTTTCAATTGCGCGGCCAGCAGGACTATGCGTTCAAGCGCCTGTTCGTCGCCGGCGGCTCGGCATCGGCGAACGCGCGGCTCGCGCGCATGGTGCAAGGCGGCAGCGACACGGTCGTGGTGAACTCGGTGACCAGCGCGGACGCTACGCTGCAGATTACCGAAGGCCGCGGCTACAGCACGCTGACGCTGAACTCGCTGGGCGTCGTGGAAGAGTATCAATTGAATCTCTCCATGAACTACTCGCTGATCGGCAAGGACGGCACGGTGCTGATTCCGCCGAGCGTGATCGCACTGAACCGCGCGATGACCTATAGCGACAAGTACTCGCAAGCGAAAGCCGCCGAGTCGGACATCCTCTTCGCCGACATGGAAAACGACGCGATCGACCAGCTCACGCGCCGTCTGTCGAGCGTGCGTTCGCTGCATCCGGCGCCGGGCGAGCAGGTGCCGGCCGTCGCGCCGCGCGCGCCTTTGCCGCCGCCGCCGCTGTGAGCGCGGGCGTCGACGGGATCTGAGAAATACATAGCCATGCAACTGCGACTTGACGCGCTCGAAGCGCATCTCGCCAAGGGACTCGCCGGACTGTACGTCGTGTACGGCGACGAGCATCTGCTCGCGCAGGAAGCGTGCGACCGGATTCGTGCGGCGGCGCGCGCGGCCGGCTTCACCGATCGCTCGGTGTTCACCGTGGAGCGCGGTTTCGACTGGAGTTCGCTGTTGGGCGCGAGCCAGTCGATGTCGCTGTTCGGTGACCGTCAACTGGTCGAACTGCGCATTCCGTCGGGCAAGCCCGGCAAGGAAGGCGCAGATGCGCTGAAAGCGCTGGCGGCCGCCGTCAATGACGACGTCTTGACCATGATCACGCTGCCGCGGCTCGACGCGGCCACGCAGAAATCCGCCTGGTTCACAGCGCTTGCCGACGCGGGCGTCGCGTTGAAAATCGATCCGGTCGAGCGCGCGCAGTTGCCGAACTGGGTCGGCCAGCGGCTCGCGGCGCAAGGCCAGCGGGTCGCCGCCGGGGAAGAAGGGCGGCGCGCGCTCGCGTTCATCGCCGAGCGTGTCGAAGGCAACCTGCTCGCGGCGCATCAGGAAATTCAGAAGCTCGGCTTGCTTTATCCGGCCGGCTCGCTGAGCTTCGAGCAGATTCACGACGCCGTGCTCAACGTCGCGCGCTACGACGTGTTCAAGCTGAACGAGGCGATGCTCGCGGGCGACGTCGGCCGTCTGTCGCGCATGCTCGACGGACTGCGCGGCGAAGGCGAAGCTGCGGTCCTCGTGCTGTGGGCGGTCGTCGAAGAATTGCGTACGCTTTTGCGCATCAAACGCGGCGTCGCGGCCGGCAAACCGCTCGCGATGCTGGTGCGCGAGAACCGCGTGTGGGGGCCGCGCGAGCGGTTGATCGGGCCGGCTTTGTCACGCGTTACCGAGGCCTCGCTGGAAAAAGCGCTGGCGCTGGCGGCGCGGCTTGATCGCCAGGTCAAGGGTTTGTCGGGTGGCACGCCTGGCAATCATCGCAATGACCCGCCGCCCGATCCTTGGGACGGCTTGTTTGAACTCGCGATGACGGTCGCGTCGCCGAAAACGGCGCCTGTTCCGCCGCCGCGACCTCGGGGCGCAGCCGGGGGCAGGCCGGCGTGATCCGGTAATGCAGGCCAGGCTGTGGTCACATTCGCTGTGGGCACATGCAGGGGTGACGAGCGCCGCGGCTCTGGCGGACGGCTAAACCGTCCGGACCACGAGTTCGCTTTAGCCTGCCGGGCTTCGCGTGCTGAAGATTGGCGGCTTCCGCGGGATAGATAGCGCTGGCCACCATCGCAAGCAGAGCGCGTTGCCCCGACTTACAATCGTTGAATCATTCGCTAAACAGCCTTTGCGCCGCACGTCGACGTGCGCGCCATCACGAGAATCACATGGATATCGACCAGTACATGACCGACCTCGGCCGCCGCGCCCGCCAGGCCTCGCGTGCGATGGCGCGGGCGTCGACGGCCGCGAAGAACGCGGCACTCGCGGCAGTCGCAGCGGGTATCGAGCGCGACGCCGCGTTGCTCAAGGAAGCCAACGCGCGTGACCTCGCGCGGGCACGCGACAAAGGCCACGACGCGGCTTTCATCGACCGGCTGACTTTGTCGGACAAAGCGCTGAAAACGATGGTCGAAGGCCTGCGCCAGGTCGCGGCGCTCGCCGACCCGATCGGCGAGATCAGCAATCTGAAGTACCGCCCAAGCGGAATTCAGGTCGGGCAGATGCGCGTGCCGCTCGGTGTGATCGGCATCATCTACGAATCGCGTCCGAACGT
This sequence comes from Paraburkholderia strydomiana, assembly GCF_031456815.1. Classification (NCBI taxonomy): domain Bacteria; kingdom Pseudomonadati; phylum Pseudomonadota; class Betaproteobacteria; order Burkholderiales; family Burkholderiaceae; genus Paraburkholderia; species Paraburkholderia strydomiana. The sequence goes on along the minus strand of NZ_JAVDVL010000002.1, from coordinate 754,468 downwards.
GACGATCGACGCCGCCGCGCTCTGCCTGAAGTCGGGCAACGCCACGATCCTGCGCGGCGGTTCGGAAGCGTTGGAATGCAACACGGCGCTCGCGAAGCTGATCGGCGAGGGGCTCGAAGCTGCCGGTTTGCCGCAGGACGCCGTGCAGGTTGCCGCGACTGCGGACCGCGCCGCGGTCGGCAAGCTGATCACAATGACCGAGTACGTCGACGTAATCGTTCCGCGCGGTGGCAAGAGCCTGATCGAGCGGCTGATGAACGAAGCGCGAGTGCCGATGATCAAGCACCTCGACGGCATCTGCCACGTGTACGTGGACGATCGCGCGGATCTCGCGAAGGCGCTGACGGTTTGCGACAACGCCAAGACGCACCGTTATGGCACCTGCAACACGATGGAGACGCTGCTCGTCGCGCGTGATATCGCATCGACGGTGTTGCCGCCTCTTGGCAAGCTGTATCGCGAGAAAGAAGTCGAGTTGCGCGTGGACGCGGCGGCGCGTGCGGTGCTGGCCGACGCGGGCGTGGGCCCGCTGGTCGATGCAACGGAAGATGACTGGCGCACCGAATATCTCGCGCCGGTGCTGGCGATCAAGGTGGTCGACGATCTGGACGCGGCGATCGAGCACATCAACACCTATAGCTCGCAGCACACCGACGCGATCGTCACCGAAGACCACGACCGCGCCATGCGTTTCCTGCGCGAAGTGGATTCGGCAAGCGTGATGGTGAATGCATCGACACGTTTCGCCGACGGCTTCGAGTTTGGCCTTGGCGCCGAAATCGGCATCTCAAATGACAAGCTTCATGCGCGCGGTCCGGTGGGGCTGGAAGGTTTGACGTCGCTGAAGTACGTCGTGCTCGGACATGGCGAAGGGCGTCAATAAGCGCTCATCCAATGGTAAGCGTGGCCGTGCAACGCGGCCACGTTTGTCCGCCTGTCTACGCCTCGTGGCGATGCCGCGACCGTCGGTCACTGTGCGTCGCAATGGATGACCGCCATGATTGCCGCCGCTGATCACAACAGGCTGTCACCACAGGCTGGCCACGACACGCTGGTTACAACACTCAACACGCACCCAAGGACATCCGATGCTCTGGATCAAGACGTTTCATATCGTTCTGGTCGCTTCCTGGTTTGCCGGTCTGTTCTATTTGCCGCGCATTTTCGTCAACCTGGCGATGGAAACCGAGCCGGCGGCGGTGAAGCGTCTCCTGATCATGGCGCGCAAGCTGTTTCGCTTCATGTCGTTTATCGCCGTGCCGGCGCTCATTTGCGGGTTATGGCTCTGGCTCGTCGTGGGAATCGGACAAGGACAGGGCTGGATTCATGCGAAGGTCGGCGTCGTCGCGCTGCTGGTGATTTACCATGCGTACTGCGGCGTGTTGCTGCGGACATTCGAGCGCGGGCAGAACCGTCGCACGCACAAGTGGTATCGGATGTTCAACGAACTGCCCGTGCTCGGGATGCTGGCAGCGGTCGCACTGGTGGTCATCAAGCCATTCTGATTTGAGCCACACGCGTAGCGTGTCGGATGACTAATTGTTCGCATGTTTCGCTGCGAGTAGTGTCGCTCGCGGCGTGACGAGTAACGTAGTGGCTTGACTTTAGCGACGCGGCATTCCCCGCCGCTCGGCTGCAAGAATGAATGCGTGAAGCGCGCCCCCTGGAAGCGGTCCGCACACTCTGTGGGCATCCTAAATTTCCGCTTTCTCATCGGTTTCAGGCGCTGAACCCTGCCGCGTTGGTTAAGACTTTTCTGAATTGTGGTGCGGCAGGTTTGCCGCGCTTGTCCGTGCGCGGCATCCTTCGCCGCTAATATCAGCGGACTCGCTTCTCATCGAATTTCCTGCTTGCGTCCATCGCGCAAGCGCCTCACGGACTCTTCCATTCTCTCGCCGCTAGTCTGCTAGACGGCAAGCCCGCCTATGCGCCCTAAAGCGCGCCGCATCGACTCCACGTTTGTCTGCAAACGCCTGCCGCCGCAGGACGCGCTTTTAGTCCTCGTCTGATTCTGTCTGTTGGACGCGTCTCATATTCTCAGCTTCGAACATTAGCAAAGCACGACGGCATAGCCCCGCTTCGCTCAATGTCGAGCCGCAGTGCGCGGTTGTCGTGTGTCCAACTTAATTATGAGTCTTTCATGAACAAGAATCGGTTCCGCCGGGTATTTAGCAAACGTCTCGGCATGCTCGTCGCTGTTGCGGAAAACGTCGCGAGTCAAGGTAAGCAAGCAGGTGAAAGCGCCGGCGTGGGTCCTTCGGGCCGCGAACTGGGCGTCGTTTCCACGATGACCGCCATGGCCGTCGCGCTCGTCGCATTTCAGCCGTCGGTGAGCCGCGCGCAGTCGCTGCCGACCAACGGCCAGGTGATGGCCGGCCAGGCGAGCATTTCGCAAAACACCAACACGATGACCGTCAATCAAGGTACGCAACGTACCGCCGTGAACACGAAAAGGCGAGCCGCGAACTGCTTCAGCTGCTCAGCAAGATCGACCAGCATTACGGCATCCTGATGGACGTCGACGTCTGGGCTCAATCGAATGAAGCCCAGGACATCATGGACGATCACCTGCTCGCACGTCTCACGTCCGCAATCACGAGCCTTGTGACTGATCCGAAGTTCACGTTCTCCGACGCAGGTATTGTTCGCACGGCGTTGTTCCAGCGTTGGCTTGCCGCGATGTTTGCCGCGAGCCCGTTCCGCAACGCCGATCACATTCTTCGGTCGCTTGGCGTCGACGAGCACGCGCGCAATGCCATCGAGCTGCGCAACAGCGAAGTCCGCAAGTTCCAGCTGTTTTATCTGCCGGAGTCGGAAGTCCGTCTCGACTGGGACGCGCTGTGGAAACTCGACAAGACGATGGCCGCATCTCTTGCGATGACGATCATGTCGTCGCGTTTTCTCGGCACGCCGTCGGCGCACCAGAAGCGCGAACTGCTGCTGCGTTGGTTGCCCGAGCGGCTCGAGCAGATCGACAGCATCGATTCCCTGCCGATGGGCGTCTTGCACGACGTCTACATGCACTGCAGCTACGCGGACATGGCGGCCAAGCACGACATCAAGAAGCCGATCAACGCGCTGATTCGCCGCAAGCTCGAGTCGCTTGGCATTACGGACGTCACGCGCACGGCCGCTCGTGTCGAGGGTGAGAAGCCGGTGCTCCTGGTCGTGCTCGAATGGTTCTCGAAGAACCACTCCATCTATCGCACGCATTCGCAGACGCTCGTCGCGATGCGCGACAAGTTCCACCTGATCGGCATGGGCTACGACGGCCGTGTTGACGATGCCGGCAAGGCGGTATTCCATGAGTTCATCCCGCTGCAAGGCGCGAACGTGTGGGAAGCCGCGCGTCATGTACGGGATACGAGCGAAGCGCGCAACGCGCAGCAGATGTACATGCCGAGCGTCGGCATGTTCCCGATCACAATGGTCCTCGCGTGCCTGCGCGTCGCGCCTTTGCAATTGATGGCGCTGGGTCATCCGGCCACGACACACGGTCATGCAATGGATTACGTCGTGGTCGAAGAAGACTATGTGGGCGACGAAGCATGCTTTAGCGAAAAGCTGTTGAAGCTGCCCTCTGACGGCATGCCGTATCGCGCGCCGGCCGCCATGCTAGAACTGGAACTGCCGGCTGAGAAAGAGCCGTCCAATGTCGTGAAAATTGCAGTGGCGGGCACGACGATCAAGCTCAATCCAGGTTTCCTGCACACGTGCGCAGCGATCGCCCGCGAAGCAAGCGTGCCGGTGGAGTTCCATTTCCTGGTAGGTCAGGCAACCGGTCTCGTATTTCCGCAGGTGCGCAACCTGATACGTCGATTGCTTGGGAAAAATGCTGTCGTTCACAAGCATCAGGGCTACGCCGGTTATATGAAGGTGATCGCCGGTTGCGACATGTTCCTGAACCCGTTCCCGTTCGGCAACACGAACGGAATCGTCGATACGGTCTGGGCCGGGCTCGTGGGTGTCTGCAAGACAGGCCGCGAAGTGCATGAACATATCGACGAAGGTATGTTCCGCCGCCTCGGTTTCCCCGAGTGGACCATCACGAAGACGAACGACGAATACAAGGCATCCGCGCTGCGTCTGATCGAAAACGCGCACGAACGCCGCGAATTGGCCGCGGCAATGGCAGGCCCGAAGGCCATTGAAAAACTGATCTTCCACGGACGTCCGGAAATCCTGGGTGAGCGTATGCAAGCGTTGTGGCTCGACAAGCTGCATGGAGCGCAGTGAGACGAACATGAAAGAGACCAGCAAATCCGCTATGCGTCGCGCACGCGACCCGTCGTTCCAGCAGCACTACTTCGCGGGCAAAGGCATTGACATCGGCGCCGGCGACGACCCGCTGAACGCGCATGCACACGCCTTTCCGCGCGTGACGGAGATCGTGTCCTGGGACAAGGCGCAAGGCGACGCGCTTCGCATGGCGGGCGCACCGGACGCATCGTTCGACTTCGTGCACTCGAGCCATTGCCTCGAACACCTGGCCAATCCGTTTCAGGGACTGGCCAGATGGCTGGAACTGCTCAAGCCGGGCGGCTATGCGATCCTGACCGTTCCCGACGAAGATCTGTATGAGAAGGGCAAGTGGCCGAGCCCGTTCAATCGCGAGCACAAGGTCAGCTTCACGATCTGCAAACCGGAGAAAACGCTGCCGGGCTCAGTGAACGTGCTGGATCTGGTGCGTGCATTCGCGCCGGTCGCGTCGTGCGAACGCGTAACTCTGGTGCGTGAGAATTACGATGAGCGGCGCGCGAATGTCGATCAGACAGCGCGTGGTCTCGCCGAATGTGCGATCGAAATCGTGCTGCGAAAGCGCGCGTTACCGAGCGCGCGCGAGATGATGAACGTTGCGTCGAAGGCGCGAGACGCGCAGGAAAGTCTGCGTGCCTGGCGACTCGCCGTGAAAACGTATCCCTACCGCTTCGAGGTCTATCACGGTGCGACGCTTGCATGGTTGCGCTGGGAGCTGATCGAAGATATCGACCGACTGTGGGCTCAATGCATCGAATGTCTGCCGGATCAGCATCTGCCGCGGCTCTATCACGCGTTGCACACCATCGCGCGAGGCAAGATACAGGAAGGTTTCCGCACGCGCGAATCGTGGATGAGCAAGTTCGGATGGCAGCGCCGCACGACAGTGCAACCGCCGTCGACGATTCGTGCCTGGTCCGGCGAGCCGCTCGGCGGGAAGTCGATCGTGATATGGAGCGAGTTCGGTCTCGGCGACGAAATATTCTTCTTGCGATTCGCGCGTATTCTGCGTGAGCGATGTGGCGCTGCGCAGGTGTCGGTGGTATGTCAGGCACCGCTCGTGGCGTTGTTCGAGCGCTCGGGAGAGGCCGACACGGTGCTCAGCGTCGCGCAAGCCGCCGAGTTGCCGCCGCACGACTACTGGGTTTTTCCGCATGCGATTCCCGCTCACGTCGCGTTGGACCTCGAAGCGTTGCCGAAGTCGGTGCCATACCTGCACGCGCCGGGCACAACCGGCTTCGCTGCGTTGACGGAAAGTAAGAGCAAGCTGAAAGTGGGTGTCGTGTTCAAAGGCGCGCCGACCCATGAGAACGACAGACAGCGGTCATTGCCATCGCTTTCTGTGCTGGACGACCTTTTCAAGGTAGATGACGCGGAGTTCTTCAGTTTGCAGAAGGGCGCAGGTGCCGACGAAGCTGCGGACTACGCGAAGCGTCTGCCGAACTTCCACGATGTCGGCGCTTCGCTGCGCACCATGGACGAGACCGCCAACGCGATCGCCGCGCTCGACGTCGTGCTGACCGTGGATACGTCGGTCGCGCATGTGGCGGCTGCAATGGGCAAGCCGGTGTGGTTGATGCTGCCGTTCTTCGGCGACTGGCGCTGGCACTACACGCGCAATGACAGTCCGTGGTATCCGACGATGCGTCTGTTCCGTCGGCTTCCGGGCGGCGACTGATCGGAAGTGGTCGCTCGCATTCGCGGCCGCTTGCTGATGGCGCTGACCTCGGGCGACGCAAACTTGTGATTACCCAGGTGTCCCTTCGAGCGACACAAAACAAACGGGCTCCCTTGGGAGCCCGTTTTGCATTCAGGTAAATGAACACACAGCGAAAGCGGATTGCTCCCCTGCGCAACCCTTCATCCGTCTGTCCCGATCCTTCTGCGCGCAATCAGTTCCTTCGCATCGGCCAGTTTCTCCGCAAGCTCCGGCCCGCGTTTTAGCGCGACGCCCACCGCGAGAATGTCGCCGATCGCAAGATGCGAAGTGCGCGACGTCATCGGCGAAAAGATATCGGTGTCTTCGTCGATGTTGGCGAAAAGTCCTACCGACGCAATCCGCGCGAGTGGCGAGTTGCCATGCGTCACGGCGATCACTTTTGCGCCGCCGGCCACCGCCGACCTGGCTGCATCGACGATATCGCGCGTGCGCCCCGTGTTCGAAATCGCGACCACGACGTCGCCCTGGCCGAGCATCGCTGCCGACATCAGGAACGTATGCGGATCCGAGTAGGCGACGCTAGGCATGCCTAGCCGGAAGAACTTGTGCTGCATGTCGAGCGCGGTGATACCCGAACCGCCGGCGCCGTAGAACTCGATCCGCTTCGCTTGCGCGAGTACGTCGATCGCCGCCGCGACACTATCTGACGACAGATTGTTGCGCACCTGGATCAGCGCGCCGATCGTCCGGTCGAATACCTTGGCGGCGACGCCCGGCGCCGGTTCGTCCGCGCGCACGTCCCGATAAACGGCAGGTACTTCAGTCGCAATGCCTTGCGCGAGCCGGATCTTGAACTCGCGGAATCCCGAGAAGCCGAGCGCATGACAAAAACGCGCGATGGTCGGCTGGCTCACGCCCGCACGCGCGGCGACTTCCGTCATCGAAAGGTCGAGCACCTCGCGCGGCGCCTCGATCACGTAATCGGCCAGCTTGCGCTCGGACGGGCGCAACTGCTCGCGCATCTCTTCAACCTGGGACAGCATCATCGGAAATCTCGCACTATGCTGAAGAATGCGTGGACTATAACTGATTGCCAAGTATGTACAAAAACTACATCCGTGCCGTAGGTGTTATCCCTTAGCTCTTCGCCGAATCTCGCGGATCAGCCGTCAGTAAGGCGTTGAGCGGGATTTCTGATGTCGCATTGCAGCAGGGATTCCGATTGCGAACGTGTAGTTTTTCTACTAACATTGCCGTCGTTGGTTGATTCGACTCTCTGCGATATCTATCTCGCATCATGTCCGCGCGCCCGCCGCCAGCGACGAAGGAGCTCCGATGGTTTCCCCGCATTCGCAATTGTTAAAGGTCACGCAGCGCGTGGTCGAACGCAGCAAGCCGACTCGCGAGGCGTACCTCGCGCGCATTCACGAGGCGCAGGGCAGGTTCCCGGCGCGCGGCGCGCTTTCCTGCGCCAATCTGGCCCACGGTTTCGCGGGCCTGGAAGGCAATGACAAGCTCGTCATCAAGCAGATTCGTGAACCGAACATCGGCATTGTCTCCTCGTACAACGAGATGCTGTCGGCTCACGCGCCGTACAAAAACTACCCGGACATCATCAAGCAGGCTGCGCGCGAGAACGGCGGCGTCGCTCAGTTCGCGGGCGGCGTGCCGGCCATGTGCGACGGCATTACGCAAGGCAACGCGGGCATGGAGTTGTCGCTCTTCTCGCGCGAAGTCATCGCGATGAGCACCGCGGTTGCGCTTACGCACAATATGTTCGACGCGGCGCTGTGCCTCGGCATCTGCGACAAGATCGTGCCGGGTCTGTTGATCGGCGCGCTGCAGTTCGGCCATCTGCCGACCATCTTCGTGCCGGCCGGCCCCATGACGAGCGGTCTTTCGAACGACGACAAAGCCAAGACGCGCCAGCAGTTCGCGACCGGCCAGTGCGGCCGCGACGCGCTACTCGAAGCGGAAGCCGCCGCCTATCACGGCCACGGCACCTGCACGTTCTACGGCACAGCGAACAGCAACCAGATGCTGATGGAAATCATGGGCCTGCACCTGCCCGGCTCGGCTTTCGTGCATCCGCATACGCCGTTGCGCGACGCGTTGACCGCGCAGGCCGCGCGCCGCGTGCTTGATCTGACCGTCGAGCGCGGTCACTACATGCCGATTGGTCACGTGATCGACGAGAAAGCGATCGTCAACGGTATCGTCGCTCTGCTGGCGACAGGCGGCTCGACCAATCACACGCTGCATCTCGTCGCGATTGCCCGCGCCGCCGGCATCGTGATCGATTGGGACGACTTCGACACGCTGTCGCAAGCGGTGCCGCTGCTCGCGAAGATCTATCCGAATGGCAAAGCCGACGTAAATCATTTCCACGCCGCCGGCGGCGTGGCGTTCCTCGTGCGCAATCTGCTCGAAGGCGGATTGCTGCATGAAGACGTCAACACGGTGGCGGGCAAGGGCCTTCATCACTACACGGAAGAACCGAAGCTGCTCGACGGCAAGCTGCAATGGGTTCCCGGCGTACAGGCCAGCGAAGACACGGCAGTGTTGCGCGGCATCAAGGAGCCTTTCCAGGCGGACGGCGGCCTGCGTTTAATGCAGGGCAAGCTTGGCCGCGGCGTAATCAAGATCTCGGCCGTCGCGCAGCAGCATCGCAAGGTGAAAGCGCCGGCCATCGTATTCGACTCGCAGGAAGCCGTGCAGGAAGCGTTCGATAACGGCGAACTGAAGCGTGACTTCATTGCCGTGGTGCGTTTCCAGGGCGCGCGGGCAAACGGCATGCCGGAACTGCATCGTTTGACGCCGCTGCTCGGTGTGTTGCAGGATCAAGGTTTCCATGTCGCGCTGGTCACGGACGGGCGCATGTCTGGAGCGTCGGGTAAGGTGCCCGCGGTGATCCATCTGTCGCCGGAAGCACTGCTGCAAGGGCCGATTGGCAAGGTGCGCAGCGGCGACATGCTGGTGATCGACGCCGAAGCAGGCGTGCTCGACATCGAAATCGACCCGGCCGAGTGGGCTGCGCGCCCGAACGCTGTGCCGCTGCATCAGGCGGAGAACGAAGTCGGTTTCGGCCGCGAGCTGTTCGGTGTGTTCCGCGCGGCGGCAGCGCCTGCGGAGCAGGGCGCGTCGGTGTTCGGGCCGATGGTGGGGGAACGTGCGACATCGCACGGCGAGCACACCGCGCCTGCAGAGAACCATGTGGGTGAGTCGGGCGTGACTGTTGCGAGCACCACGCAGGCGGGGTAAGCGGTACCCGCCGCGTGAGTTGAGTGGCGCAGCAAATCGGACGAGACAGGTACGAACCGGACCGGGTAGGTTGATCGACCAACGCGACTAACGGGACTAACGGGACTAACGGGACTGACCAGGCAGCTGACGAAGCGGATTGACCGGCACGTCCAGCTAAGCCGATTGACCAACGGACTTGCCAGGCGAGCTGAGTCGTCAGAAAAAACCGGCAATCAATCCAGCCAGCCAAGCGCGCCAACCGGCAGCTGGCAGAAACAAGGAGTTTGACAATGACGTCGAAAACAGTAAGCGATATCGTGCGCCTCGGTCCGGTGATTCCGGTGCTAGCGTTCGATTCCGCCGAGCAGGGCGAACACGTGTCGCGCGCATTGCATGCGGGCGGCGTGAAGGTGCTCGAAATCACGCTGCGCACGGCTGCCGGCCTGGAAGCGATTGAGCGCGCGAGCCACCTTGCCGATGACATCGTCGTCGGCGTCGGCACGATCACGCGACCCGAGCACTGCGCTCAGGCGAAGAAAGCAGGCGCGCAGTTCGGTGTCTCGCCGGGCCTCACGAAGGACATGCACAAAGCTGCGCAGGACGCCGGATTGCCGCTTCTGCCTGGCGTGATGACGCCGAGCGACATCATCACCGCGCTTGAACTCGGTTACGAGATCGTGAAGTTTTTCCCGGCGCAGCAAGCGGGCGGTGTGCCAATGCTGCAAGCTTTTCATGGCCCGTTCCCGACGCTGAAGTTTTGCCCGACCGGCGGCATCACCGCGGAAACGGCCACGCACTTCCTGTCGTTGCCGAACGTGGTGTGCGTCGGCGGATCATGGCTCACGCCGAAAGCCGCACTGGCCGCGCAGAACTGGGAAGAAGTCACGCGTCTTGCTCGCGCCGCGAGCCAGTTGGCCGCGCCCGCTCACTAGCTCTTATCCGCCGCATCTAGCCAGGTCAACGAGCCAGGAAAGCAAAAGCCTCGTCGATACAGCCGCTTCGGCTGTCGCGGCGAGGCTTCGTTGCAAATATGCTCGTTAGTTTCGCGGGCATTTCGAGACAACAAACAGTAAAATTCAGCGTCCGCGCGGTTCGCACAGTTCTGATGCGTGCCGTCGCCATGAGACGAGGGGGCTGCTGTCTTGCGCACCCACAATCAATAACGCAAAAAGGAGGAGCTTCATGGAAGCTGTTCACGGCAGCACGCTGCTGGTATTCGGGGTAATCGCCATTGCCTTGCTGATCTTGTTGATCACGCGCTACAAGGTCTATCCGTTCCTCGTTCTGATCATCGTGTCGCTGCTGCTCGGGCTCGCGTCCGGCATGCCGATGGCGACCATCGTCAAATCGTTCGAAACGGGCAACGGCAACACGTTGGGTCACATCGCGGTGGTGGTGGGCCTCGGCACCATGCTTGGCAAGATGATGGCCGAATCGGGCGGCGCCGAACGCATCGCCACGACGCTCATCAACTGGTTCGGCGAGAAGAATATTCACTGGGCGATGATGGTCGTCGCGATCATCGTCGGTCTGCCGGTGTTCTTCGAAGTCGGCTTCGTTCTGCTGATTCCGATTGCCTTCAACGTCGCGAAACGCACCAATAAATCGCTGCTGCTGGTCGGCCTGCCGATGGTCGCGGGCCTGTCCGTCGTGCACGGGCTGATTCCGCCGCATCCGGCCGCAATGCTCGCGGTGCAGCAGTATCACGCCGATATCGGCAAGACGATCGCCTATGGCCTGATTATCGGCGTGCCGACGGCTATCGTCGCCGGTCCGCTGTTTGCGCTGCTGATCAGCCGCTACGTCAAGCTGCCGCAAGAAAACGCACTGGCCGCGCAATTCCTCGGTCACGACGACGCGGCGAAGAACGGTGCAACGAACACAGCGCCGAAGCGCGAACTGCCGAGCTTCGGCATCACGCTCTTCACGGTTCTGCTGCCTGTGATTCTGATGCTGGTGGGTAGCTGGGCAGACCTCGTGTTCACGCCGAAGACCTTGCCGAACGACCTGCTGCATTTCGTCGGCAACTCTGACGTCGCGCTGCTGATCGCGGTGCTGGTCAGCTTCTGGACCTTCGGTGCAAGCCGTGGCTTCAATCGCGATCAGATCCAGAAATTCTGCGGCGAATGTCTTGCGCCGATCGCGGGCATCACGCTGATCGTCGGCGCGGGCGGTGGTTTCGGGCGCGTGCTGATGGATAGCGGCATTTCGAAGGAAATCGTTGCTGCAGCCACCGCAGCGCACTTGTCGCCGTTGCTGTTCGGCTGGCTGGTCGCGGCGCTGATCCGTCTTGCTACGGGTTCGGCGACGGTCGCAATGACCACTGCCTGCGGCATCGTCGCGCCAATCGCGGCGGCAAGCGGTGTGCAAGTGAAGCCGGAATTGCTCGTGCTGGCAACGGGCTCGGGCTCGCTGATTTTCTCGCACGTGAACGACGGCGGTTTCTGGCTGATCAAGGAATACTTCGGTATGACGGTGGGGCAGACCTTCAAGACATGGTCGCTCCTCGAGACCATCATTTCGTTGATGGGTTTGGGCTTGACCTTCGCGCTAGCGGCGGTCCTGTAAGGAGTTTTTGATGATTTTGATCGCAATGGGCGTGTCGGGCGCCGGCAAAACGAGAATTGGCGAGATGCTGGCGGAACGCCTGCACTGCGCGTTCACCGACGGCGACGCGTTTCATAGCGCCGCCAACAAGGAGAAGATGCACCACGGCATTCCGCTCACCGACGAAGACCGGTGGCCGTGGCTCAAAACTATCCGCGCCGCGATCGAAGAAAAGCAGAAGGCGGGCGAGACAGCGGTGTTCACATGTTCGTCGCTGAAACGCTCGTATCGGGACATTCTGCGCGACGGCGACAAGGACGTGTGCTTCGTCTATCTGAAGGGCTCGCGCGAGGTGTTGGAACAACGTCTGACCACGCGTACCGGGCACTTCTTCGATCCGTCGCTGCTGCAGAGCCAGCTCGATACGCTCGAAGAGCCGGGGCCAGACGAAGCAGTGACGGTGAGCATTGAACTGTCGCCGGAACAGATCGTGGACGAGGTGTTGAAGCAGGTCCAACAACGGTAAGCTCCGGCGCAGTGTTTGCCGGTTAGATAAAAAAAGCCGCTCGATCGAGCGGCTTTTTCTTTTGACCTGCAGAACGACGAAAGCTTTTAGCGGATGCGCTTCGCCAGTTCGACGGCCTTGCCGATGTACGAGCCCGGCGTCATGGCAAGGAGGCGGTCTTTCGCGTCTTGCGGAATAGCCAGGCCACCCACGAACGTTTGCAACGCCTCGCGCGTGATGCCCTTGCCGCGCGTCAATTCCTTCAACTGCTCATACGGATTCTCAATGCCGTAGCGGCGCATCACCGTTTGCACCGGCTCGGCCAGCACTTCCCAGCAATTGTCGAGGTCTTCGTTCAGGCGCTGTGCGTTCACTTCGAGCTTGTCGAGACCGCGGATCAGCGAGTCGTACGCGAGCAGCGAGTAACCGAACGCGACACCCATGTTGCGCAGCACCGTGGAGTCGGTCAGGTCGCGCTGCCAGCGCGAAACCGGCAGCTTGTCGGCGAGATGTCGCAGCGTAGCGTTTGCGAGCCCCAGATTGCCTTCGGAGTTTTCGAAGTCGATCGGGTTGACTTTGTGCGGCATCGTCGACGAACCAATCTCGCCGGCCTTCGTGCGTTGCTTGAAGTAGCCGACCGAAATGTAGCCCCACACGTCGCGGTCGAGATCCAGCAGGATCGTATTTGCGCGCGCGACCGCGTCGAACAGCTCGGCCATGTAGTCGTGCGGCTCGATCTGGATCGTGTACGGATTGAATGCGAGCTTCAGACGCTGTTCGACCACTTCACGCGAGAACGCTTCCCAGTCGAACTCCGGATACGCCGACAGATGCGCGTTGAAGTTGCCGACCGCGCCGTTCATTTTGCCGAGCAGTTCGACCTTCGCGATACGGTCGATCGCGCGTTCGAGGCGCGCGGCCACGTTGGCGATCTCCTTGCCGAGCGTGGTCGGGCTGGCCGGCTGGCCGTGCGTGCGCGAGAGCATCGGCTGCTCCGCTTGCGCGTGAGCGAGTGCAACGAGCTTCTGATGCACCGTGCGCAGCGCCGGCAAAATGACGTGTTCGCGGGCGCCCGCAAGCATCAGGCCGTGCGACGTGTTGTTGATGTCCTCCGACGTGCACGCGAAGTGGATGAACTCGCTCGCGCGCTCCAGTTCTTCCTGACCTTTGACCGATTCCTTCAGCCAGTACTCGACCGCTTTCACGTCGTGATTCGTCACGCGCTCGATTTCCTTGATGCGCGCGGCGTCGTGCGCGGTGAAGCGCTCGGCCAGTTGCAACAGGAATTGCTCGGAGGCATCGGAGAAGCGCGGCACTTCCGCGAAACCCGCGCGCGAAAGGGCGATCAGCCAATGGATTTCGACCGTCACGCGATTGCGCATGAACGCGGCTTCCGAGAGCCAGTCGCGCAGGGCTTCAGTTTTCGACGCATAGCGTCCGTCGAGCGGAGAAAGCGCATTCAGCGCGAACAGGGTGTCGGGGCGGGTGTCGGACATGATGGCGGCTGGCTCTGGGCGTTGAGCGCTCACTAAACTAACGGTGAGCGGATCGGAACGGAAGGGAACCGCGAATTTTACCACTAGAGCAGCATCCGCCCGGAACGCCGGCCGCCGGAGCGCCGGCCGCCAGCCTTCATTGAACGTTCCGCGACGAAAGGCTGCGACGCTCAAGCCGGCGAGTCTTCGTAGCAAGGGAATAGCGTAGGCAGGATGAACGAAGGCATCGAGTAGCGCGAGAAACAGCGCGACGTCGAGCCCGGATGCACGATATGCAGGCAACTCGCCTGCGGGTCGTCCGCGGCAATGACTTTGCGGCCTGCTTCGACCACGGGCCGGATAAAACTCTCGTCGTCGCATAGGTCGATATCGTCGAAGGCGGACACCGCAGCCAGCGCCTTTTCGTACACGTATGAGAAGCCATAGAACAGCACGAAGTCCGCGCCTATCTGCATTTTTTCGTGGAACTCCACATGATTGACCGACTGGCCGCTCAGTTCGTAATGCAGGCCAACTTTCGCGTTGAGGTCCATATAGCCGAAGAATCGCGTGTGCGGCGCATACATGAAAAAGCCCGACAGCTTGACGAGATCGGCGCGGTTTTCACGCATCGTCGAGACCATATGGGCGAGGTAATGCGGCGCATAGTGGTCGTCGTCGTCGAAATGGGCGATCACCGTACCGCGCGCTTCGCCGATCAGAAAGTTACGCTTCGAGCCGATCGACATTCGCGCCGGCGAATGAAAATAGCGAACGCGTGCGTCCTGCGAAGCCAGCGCCAGCAGATAGGCGCTCGGCACGGCGCTGTCATCAAGAATCAGCCATTCCCAGTCGACTCGTTGGCGCAACACGCAGCGCGTGATGGCAGGCAGCAGGTGCTCGCGATTGGCGGTCGGCGTGATGATCGAAACGAGTGGCGGCATGGGCGAGGCCGCGTTGCGCGGCAAGGTGAGTAGATGGTCCGACCGATGTGTGCCGGCCGTGTCCGCGGTGGCGGTGTAGCGCGACGAGGGTTGATCGCCCGCGTCGCGCGCCGACGCAAGATAGCGATGCGCGGCGCGCGGGCCTATCGGCAAAATCCGATTTTTTGACGAAGCTGCGATAAAGCCTTCGCCGCCAACGCCGGTGCCGCTGCGACACCCACTAGAATGCTGACTTCTTCTTTCTCGCCGGCAGCAGGCTTCGCATGGAACTGAAATGGCTGGAAGACTTCGTTTCGCTCGCGGAAACGCGTAGTTTCAGCCGCTCGGCTGAGTTGCGTCATGTCACGCAGCCGGCGTTCTCGCGGCGCATTCAGGCGCTCGAGGCGTGGCTCGGCACCGAGCTGATCGACCGCTCGGTTTATCCGACGCGGCTCACGGCGGCGGGGCAGGTCTTCAACGAGCAGGCGCTCGCGATGCTCTCGCAGTTCCACGAAGCCCGGGCGCTCCTGCGCGGCCATACAGCGACGCCGCAAGCGACCATTGAGTTCGCCGTGCCGCACACGCTGTCGCTCACGTACTTCCCGCGCTGGCTGCAACGCATCGAGGCGCAAATGGGCCCGATCCATACGCGGCTGCGCGCGCTCAACGTGCACGACGCGGCGCTGTCGCTGGTGGAAGGCGGTTGCGATCTGATGATGGGTTATCACCATCCCAGTCATCCAGTCGCGCTCGATCCCGGCCGCTACGACATGCTGACGCTAGGCAACGAGCCGATCAGCCCATTCTCCGCGCCGGGGCGCGCAGGCCGGCCGCGTCATACGTTGCCGGGCACGGCCGAAGCGCCCACGCCGTATTTGTCGTACACGCCAAATGCGTATCTTGGACGCATGACCGAGGTGATTCTCGCGAACGCGCACGAACGCCTGTATCTCGACCGGCTCTACGAGACCGACATGGCGGAAGGCCTCAAGGCGATGGCGCTGGCGGGTCACGGCATCGCCTTCCTGCCGCACAGCGCGGTGGAAGACGCGGTCGCGGACGGCAAGCTGATCCGGCTCGACCGCGGTACGCGCGGCACGCCCGAAGGCCAGCTCACGCTGACCATGGAAATTCGTCTGTACCGGGACAAGCTGGCCGCGAAGAGCGACGACGCGCGGCAAATCCTCGTGCGGCAGTTGTGGGACGTGGTGTCGGAAGAACTCGCGCACGGCAGCGCTTGAAGCGACCCGTTACCAACCTGCTTGCCTACGACGCAAATTTGCGGCTTTTCGCGGGTTATGCAAAAAAAACATAATCGGATAAGGAAACGGCATTGGATTTCAAAACGGCGTTTTTCGACAATGCTGCTATTCGAACAACGCCGGAGCGTTCATGTCTTCCCAGCAGCAAGTCGCACAATCTGCCTCAACGTTGCAGTCCGTTCCCTCCTACCTGAATAGCGAAGACCTCGGCCCTTGGGGTAACTACCTGCGCCAGGTCGACCGCGTCGCGCCGTACCTCGGCTCGTTGTCCCGCTGGCTCGAAACCCTGAAGCGCCCCAAGCGCATCCTGATCGTCGACGTGCCTATCGAACTCGATAACGGCACCGTCGCGCACTTCGAGGGCTACCGCGTGCAGCACAACGTGTCGCGCGGTCCGGGCAAGGGCGGTGTGCGTTATCACCAGGACGTGACGCTGTCGGAAGTGATGGCGCTGTCCGCGTGGATGTCGGTGAAGAATGCTGCGGTGAACGTTCCTTACGGCGGCGCGAAGGGCGGCATCCGTGTCGATCCGCGCACTTTGTCGCGTGGCGAACTGGAGCGCATGACGCGTCGCTATACCAGCGAAATCGGCATCATCATCGGACCGAATACCGACATTCCCGCGCCGGACGTGAACACGAACGAGCAGATCATGGCGTGGATGATGGACACGTATTCGATGAACCAGGGCCAAACGGCGACCGGCGTCGTGACCGGCAAGCCCATCACGCTCGGCGGTTCGCTCGGACGCCGTGAAGCGACGGGGCGCGGCGTGTTCGTGGTCGGTTGCGAGGCGGCACGCCGCATCGGCTTCGACATCGAAGGAGCTCGCATTGCCGTGCAAGGTTTCGGCAACGTCGGCGGGATTGCCGCGCGTCTGTTCCAGGAAGCGGGCGCAAAGGTGGTCGCGGTGCAGGATCACACTGGATCGCTCTACAAGTCGACCGGTATCGACGCGGTTGCGTTGCTCGATCACGTCGCGAAGACGGGCGGCGTCGGTGGTTTCCCTGAAGCCGACGCGGTCACGAATGAAGAATTCTGGACCGTCGAATCCGACATCCTGATCCCGGCTGCGCTGGAAAACCAGATTACCGAAAAGAACGCCGGCAAGATCAAGACGAAGATCGTCGTGGAAGGCGCAAACGGCCCGACCACGACGGCGGCCGACGACATCCTGCACGATCGCGGCATCCTCGTCATTCCGGACGTGGTGGCCAACGCAGGTGGCGTTACGGTGTCTTACTTCGAGTGGGTGCAGGACTTCTCGAGCTTTTTCTGGACCGAAGACGAGATTAACCAGCGCCTCGAACGCGTGATGCGCGAAGCATTCGCCGCTGTGTGGCAGGTGTCGAGCGAGCAGAACGTGTCGGTGAGAACGGCGGCGTTCATCGTCGCGTGTAAGCGGATCTTGCAAGCGCGCGAAATGCGCGGCCTGTACCCCTGATCGCGGGTTGTAACTGCAGGAAACGGCGGGTCTGTTACCTTACCGATCCGTCGCGCATTTCACGTGAATGCGCATGCTCGAACGCGATCCACAAGAGCGCGTGTTTTGCCCGGCGGGCGGCATCGTTACGATGCCGCCCGCCTTTGCATATGCCGAAACCCCGGCCTACTGTGCGAAGCGCCGCCAGGCAATAGCGGCGTGCGCGCAACAACAATGGTTTATAGCCATACTTTCAGAATAATTACTTTGCTAAACTGGCGCCGGTTCTTGCCAAGGAGATCAAACATGAAGGTTAAAAAAGCTGCGCTGCTGCTCGCGACTCTCGGACTGTTTACGGTTGGCGCGCACGCGCAAGACGCCGGTACGCTGAAGAAAATCAAGGACACGGGCGTTATTTCGCTGGGTCATCGCGAATCGTCGATTCCGTTTTCGTACTATGACGACAAGCAGAACGTCATTGGCTATTCGCAGGAATTCGCACTGAAGGTGGTTGACGCAGTCAAGCAGAAGCTGAACATGCCGAACCTGAAGGTGAAACTGACGCCGGTCACGTCGCAAAACCGTATTCCGCTGGTGCAGAACGGCACCGTCGACATGGAATGCGGCTCCACCACAAATAATGCAGAGCGCCAGCAACAGGTGGCGTTCTCGAACACGATCTTCGTGATCGGCACGCGTCTGATGACCAAGAAAGATTCGGGCATTAAAGACTGGGCCGACCTGAAGGGCAAGACGGTCGTCACGACCGCCGGCACGACATCCGAGCGCCTGCTTCGCAAGATGAATCAGGACAAGAGCATGGGCATGAACATCATCAGCGCGAAGGACCACGGCGAGTCGTTCCTGACGCTGTCCACCGGTCGCGCTGCTGCCTTCATGATGGACGACGCGCTGCTCGCCGGCGAGCGCGCAAAATCGAACACGCCCAACGATTTCGTGATCGTCGGCGCGCCGCAATCGCATGAAGCTTACGGCTGCATGCTGCGCAAGAACGATCCGGAGTTCAAGAAGGTTGTCGACGACGCAATCGCGAAGGTCGAAACTTCGGGCGAAGCCGATCAGATTTACAAGAAGTGGTTCGAAACGCCGATTCCGCCGAAGGGCCTGAACCTGAACTTCCCGGAAAGCGACGACATCAAGGCGCTCTTCAAGAGCCCGAATGACAAGGCGATCGACTAAACCTTAGCTGTTTTTTTGAAACGCTGAACGAAACGGAAGGGGCCACGCGCTTCTTCCGTTTCTTTTTGCTGGAGTCTTGGTCATGTCATATCACTGGAACTGGGGCATTCTGCTGAGTCCGGTCTCCACCGGCGAGCCGACCACCTATCTGGGCTGGCTGCTGTCGGGCTTTTGGGTGACGATTACCGTGTCGCTGTCGGCATGGGTGATCGCGTTGATCGTCGGTTCGTTGTTCGGCGTGCTGCGCACGGTGCCGAACAAATGGGCGTCGGGCATCGGCACGCTCTACGTCGCTATTTTTCGCAACATCCCGCTGATCGTGCAATTCTTCATCTGGTATCTGGTGATACCCGAATTGCTGCCGGTCTCGATGGGCACCTGGTTCAAGCAACTGCCGCCTGGCGCGCAGTTCTTCTCGTCGTCGATCATCTGTCTCGGGCTCTTTACCGCCGCGCGCGTGTGCGAGCAGGTGCGCTCGGGCATCAACGCATTGCCGCGTGGCCAGCGCGCCGCGGGTCTCGCAATGGGCTTCACGCAATGGCAGACGTACCGCTATGTGCTGCTGCCCGTCGCGTATCGGATCATCGTGCCGCCGCTCACGTCGGAGTTCCTGAATATCTTCAAGAACTCGGCGGTGGCGTCCACAATCGGTCTGCTGGATCTGTCGGCTCAGGCACGCCAACTCGTCGACTACACGTCGCAGACGTATGAGTCGTTTATCGCGGTCACGCTGGCCTACGTGCTGATCAATCTGGTCGTGATGCAACTGATGCGCTGGGTCGAAGCCAAGACCCGGTTGCCCGGCTATATCGGAGGCAAGTGATGCACCACTTCGACTGGAGCGGTATTCCGGGTGCACTGCCCACGCTGTGGACCGGCGCGGTGGTCACGTTCAAGATCACGCTCATCGCGATCGTGATCGGCATTGTCTGGGGCACGGTCCTCGCCATGTTGCGGTTGTCGTCGTTTAAGCCTTTCGAGTGGTTCGCGAAGGGTTACGTGACGATTTTCCGCTCGATCCCGCTGGTGATGGTTCTGCTGTGGTTCTTCCTGATCGTGCCGCAGGTGCTGCAGAACGTGCTGGGCCTGTCGCCGGATATCGACATTCGTCTCGCGTCCGCAATGGTCGCTTTCTCGCTGTTCGAGGCGGCGTACTATTCCGAGATCATCCGCGCGGGTATTCAGTCCGTGCCGCGCGGGCAGGTCAACGCGTCGTTCGCGCTCGGCATGAACTACGCGCAGTCCATGCGTCTCGTGGTGCTGCCGCAGGCGTTCCGTGCAATGGTGCCGCTGCTGCTCACGCAAGGCATCGTGCTCTTTCAGGATACGTCGCTCGTCTACGTGATCAGCCTCGCCGACTTCTTCCGCACCGCCACGAATATTGGCGATCGTGACGGCACGAATGTCGAAATGGTACTGTTCGCGGGCGCGTGTTATTTCGTGATCTGCGTGATCGCGTCGAGCCTCGTCAAAGGTCTTCAGAAAAAGGTCGCAAGATGATCTCTATCAAGAATGTTTCGAAGTGGTACGGCCAGTTTCAGGTGCTGACGGACTGCACGACGGAAGTCAAAAAAGGTGAAGTGGTCGTGGTGTGCGGACCGTCGGGTTCCGGCAAGTCGACGCTGATCAAGACCGTCAATGGTCTCGAGCCGTTTCAGAAGGGCGAGATCGTCATCAACGGCCAATCGCTGACTGACAAGAAAACCAATCTGTCGAAGCTGCGTTCGAAGGTCGGCATGGTGTTCCAGCACTTCGAGCTGTTCCCGCATCTGTCGATCGTGCAAAACCTCACGCTCGCGCAAATCAAGGTGCTCGGCCGCTCGAAAGACGAAGCGTCGGCGAAGGGGCTGAAGCTGCTCGATCGCGTCGGTCTGCGCGCACATGCGGACAAATTTCCGGGCCAGTTGTCGGGCGGTCAGCAGCAGCGTGTGGCGATTGCGCGCGCGTTGTCGATGGATCCGATCGCGATGTTGTTCGACGAACCCACGTCGGCACTCGACCCGGAAATGATCAACGAAGTGCTCGACGTGATGGTCGAACTTGCGCAGGAAGGCATGACCATGATGTGCGTGACGCACGAAATGGGTTTTGCGAAGAAGGTCGCGCATCGCGTGATCTTCATGGACAAGGGCTTGATCGTGGAAGACGACCGCAAGGAAGACTTCTTCGCCAATCCGAAGTCCGATCGCGCAAAGGATTTTCTCGCGAAGATCCTGCACTGAGATTGCGAGTGTCGCGTCGTTTCGCACGCGACCTGCCCGCCAGGGCCGCAACAAAAAAAGCCGCTCGAAAGAGCGGCTTTTTTTATCGCTGAAGCGCGGCGGAAACGCTACTGAAACGCTGCCGATTCGGGTGTGATCAGGACTCGAACGCCGCGGCGTCGTCCGCCGCTTCGAGATCGACTTCGACTTCCACGGCGGGGGCGGCCGGCGCCGACGCCGCAATCGTGCTTGCCGAAGCGGACGCATCCAGCGCGGGATTGCGCAGCTTTTCCAGCACCGAAGCCGGCACAGGCACATTGACGCGGCCAATTACGTCGCCGTGCTGGAACATCAACAGATCGCCGGGTTCGAACGCGCTCCACACTTCGTTGTCGGTCAGCGGCTGCGTCGCGATCACTGCAACGCGGTCTTCGGGCGTGGTGTATTTGGCGAAGTCGATCGAGACGTCGGCGTCGACCAGATGCGCGGTCGAAAAAGGCCAGCGCCGCACGATGTAGTGCAGATGCGTGGAGCAATGCGCGAACAGCGCCTGGCCATTCGACATCAGAAAATTGAACACGCCGAACTGCGTAATCTCGCGCGTAAGTGTTTCGAGCGCGGCGAAGAGTTCATTGAGCGGCGGTTGCTGCGCGCCGGGAAACGCCTTGCGCAAACCTTCGAGCAATGCGCAAAAAGCAAGCTCGCTGTCCGTCGTGCCGACGGGCTGATAGACGCCCGAGAGTACCGGCGAAAAGTCTTTCAAATCACCGTTGTGCGCAAAGATCCAGTGGCGCCCCCACAGTTCGCGCATGAACGGGTGACAGTTTTCAAGCAGGATGTGCCCTTGCGTCGCCTTACGAATATGCGCGATGGTGTTCTTCGACTTGATCGGATAGCGCTTGACCATTTCGGCGATCGGCGAGGTGGCCGACGATTGATGGTCGATGAACAGGCGACATGCTTTGTCTTCGAAGAAGGCGATGCCCCAGCCGTCGGCGTGGTGGTCGGTGACGCCGCCGCGCGCCGCAAAGCCGGTGAACGAGAACGTGACGTCCGTCGGCGCGGCGCAGTTCATTCCGAGAAGTTGGCACATGTTGCGGGTAAGCCTGTGAACGGGGCGAGCCGTTACAATGATGATTGTTCAAGCATATCACCGAGCCAGAAACGCCAAATAGCAAAATAGACGTGTGTTCAGGCCGCAACAAGGCGGTTTGACCTCATTGCTGGCGCATTGCTCGCATTTTCAGCTGCCCCTGTTCCGCTCTCGCTCTCCTCTCGCCATGACCGATTCCAACGCTTCTCCTGATTCCCGCGACTCGATCACGCTCGCACGCCCGGACGACTGGCACTTGCACGTGCGCGACGGCGCAATGCTTGCAGCCGTGCTGCCGGATACAGCCCGCCAGTTCGCTCGCGCGATCATCATGCCGAATCTGAAGCCGCCGGTCACGACCACGGCGATGGCGCAGGCGTACCGCGAGCGCATCGTCGCCGCCATCCCGGCCGGCGCGAAATTCGAGCCGCTAATGACGCTGTATCTGACGGACAACACGCCGCCGGACGAAATCCGCCGCGCGCGCGACAGTGGTTTCGTGCACGGCGTGAAGCTCTACCCGGCGGGCGCTACGACCAACTCGGACGCCGGCGTGACCGACATCATGAAGTGCGCGAAAACGCTTGAAGTGATGCAGGAGACCGGCATGCCGCTGCTCGTGCATGGCGAAGTGACGGACTCGTCGATCGATCTGTTCGACCGCGAAAAGGTGTTCATCGACCGGGTCATGACGCCGTTGCGCCGCGACTTCCCCGCGCTGAAAGTGGTGTTCGAGCACATCACCACCAAAGACGCGGTCGACTACATCCGCGAAGCCGGCGTTGCGCCGAACCTGCTCGGCGCGACGATCACCGCACACCACTTGCTGTACAACCGCAACGCGATTTTCCAGGGCGGCATTCGTCCGCATTATTACTGTCTGCCCGTGCTCAAGCGCGAGACGCATCGCGTCGCGCTGGTCGAAGCGGCAATTTCGGGCAATCCACGTTTTTTCCTGGGTACCGACAGCGCGCCGCATCCGAAGGGTTTGAAGGAGCACGCTTGCGGCTGCGCCGGCTGCTATACGGCCCTGCACGCGCTGGAGCTGTACACCGAAGCCTTCGACCAGGCTGGCGCGCTCGACAGGCTCGAAGGCTTCGCGAGCTTTTTCGGCGCGGACTTTTATGGTCTGCCGCGAAACGAGGAGAAGGTTACGCTGCGTCGGGAAGAGTGGACGTTGCCTGCTGAACTGCCAGTCGGCGATACGCCTGTTGTGCCGCTGCGCGGCGGTGAGTCGATCGGTTGGCGGCTGATTTGAGGCTTTGCTAGATGCAGAGTGAAGCGGGCTCGGGTGTGGTCGACGGCGAAGGCGCTGGAGCACAGGTGGGTGCGGAACCGGTGCCGGCAGCGGGCGCCGGGGCGCGCTTCGCCGCTATCGACTGGTCAAGGCCGTGGTTCGCGCAATTCGCCGGACGCGGCCAGCGCTGGCGGCGGGCCGCGCTCACGAGCTACGCCGCGTTGCTCGCCGAAATGAATGCCGACGCCGCTAACACGTGTCAGACCACGGGCCGCGGCCAACGCCTCGCATTCATCGCGCAGGACGAACTACCGCCCGGCGCCGCCTACGAGGCGCACATCGCGTCGACCGGCCGCGTGCCGACGCGCCACAATTTGCACGACTTCTTCAACGCGTCGATGTGGTTCGCCTTTCCGCGCATCAAGGCCGCGCTCAATACACGGCAGTCGGCGGCGATCGACCTGCTCGGCGTCGGCTCGACGCGCGGCAGCGTGCGCGATGCGCTGACTCTCTTCGACGAAAACGCACTGCTGTTTGCGTGCAGCGATCCAGCGTTGAGCGCCGCGCTGCGCGGCTTCGACTGGCAGACGTTGCTGCTCCAGCGGCGCGACACATGGGGTTCGAGGTGTGAGGTGCGCTGCTTCGGCCATGCGCTGCTGGAAAAACTCATCGCGCCTTTTAAGGGCTGCACGGGGCATGCATGGATCGTCGACGTACCGTCGGCGTACTTCGCATGGGACGCCGCCGCCCGCGACGCGTGGCTGGACGAGGCCGTCAGCGCCGCGTTGCTGACCACCGACGCGCTGACGAGCCGGCTGTTTGCGCCGCTTCCGGTGCTCGGAATTCCGGGCTGGTGGCCCGACAACGAGACACCGGCCTTCTACGACGACAAGTCTGTATTCCGCTCCGGGCGGCGCGCAGATGTTAAAATTGGCGCCAGCAAAGCAGGCCAGGCAGTCGCGGCCTCAGCGGCTTCGGCCAAAGAGGGCGAGGAAAGTCCGGACTCCACAGGGCAGGGTGATGGCTAACGGCCATCCGTGGCGACACGCGGAACAGGGCAACAGAAAGCAAACCGCCGATGGCCCGGCGCAAGTCGGGATCAGGTAAGGGTGAAACGGTGCGGTAAGAGCGCACCGCGGCTGCTGCAAGGCAGACCGGCACGGTAACCTCCACCCGGAGCAATTCCAAGTAGGCAGGCGCGCATCTTCGAGATGCAGGACGGGGCCCCCGTCTCGTCTGCGGGTAGGAAGCTTGAGCGTGTCAGTAATGACTCGCCTAGAGGAATGGCTGCCACGCGCGTCGCGTCTTCGGACGTTGCGCGTGCACAGAATCCGGCTTATCGGCCTGCTTTGCCACCTCATAAAAAATGCCGGCGTCTTTTCAGAACGCCGGCATTTTCGTTTCTCCGTGCGGGGTTTCGGTCAGGACCGCCCGCGCGGCTCGTGCTTTCGCCGTGACACTGCGCTCAGTTCGCCACGATATCGAACGAGTGCGTGAGTTCGGCCGTCTTCGCGATCATGATCGACGCCGAGCAGTATTTGTCGTGCGACAGGTTGATCGCGCGCTCCACGGTAGCCGGGTTCAGATTCTTGCCGGTCACGGTGAAGTGGAAGTGGATCTTCGTGAACACTTTCGGATCTTCGCTGGCGCGCTCGGCCTTTAGCGTCACCGAGCAGCCCGCGATTTCCTGGCGGCTTTTTTTCAGGATCATCACGACGTCGTAGGCGGTGCAACCGCCCGTGCCGAGCAGAACCATTTCCATCGGACGCGGTGCGAGATTGCGGCCACCGCCCTCGGGCGCGCCGTCCATCGCAACCAGGTGGCCGCTGCCCGTCTCAGCAGCAAACGCCATCCCGTCTTGCCCCATCCAGCTCACTTTGCATTCCATGCTGTACTCCACCGCGCATCGCTATATCGAGACGGCATTGTAGCCCGGCGATCCAGCGTCTGCCCGAGGCGACTCGCGAGCCAAATATGCGAATTGACGTCTGACTTGTTGCAGCGCGGCATGTTGGGACGGGGTTAGGCAGATTGCCCCGCGTTTAGGGGATTTACTCTAGTAGCGCTGGCTTGCACCCCTCAACTGCGTATGCCTTGTCGCTGTAGCTACTTGGGCGGACGCTTCTTTCGCCATCCATAACCCGCATTATGAAATGCAATTTCACATTGCAAATGTTCTTGCGTTGCACAAGCTTGCTTCATATAATTGCTCCATCGGTTGCGGCAGTTCGCAACCTCCGCTGTCTCCTCCACCTCCTCCTTTGGTGGATTAAACCCGAACCGCTCGTTCGGGTTTTTTTTCGCCCGCGTTCTCACGCGCTCCAAGGCCCACGAGGCACATTCGGTACCAAGTCCAGCACGTTTTGACTTGACGTCGCAAATTCCTTTATAATTCAGGGCTTTTCCGCATTCGCGCCCGCGGAGGAAGAACAGGGAGAGCCTGCACGCGCCTCGATGCGCACACTACAAGCAGGAAAAAACACATTGGGCGCAGCAATTTTTTTGGATCGATCATGAAGACGTTTTCCGCAAAAGCCCATGAGGTGACGCGCGAATGGTACGTGATTGACGCGACGGATAAGGTTCTCGGGCGTGTCGCCAGCGAAGTGGCACACCGTCTTCGCGGCAAGCACAAGCCTGAATTCACTCCGCACGTCGACACCGGTGATTTCATCATCGTTATCAACGCCGGCAAGCTGAAGGTCACGGGCAACAAGGCTACTGACAAGAAGTACTATCGCCACTCGGGCTACCCGGGCGGTATCTATGAAACGACGTTCGGCAAGATGCAAGAACGCTTCCCGGGCCGTGCGCTCGAGAAAGCGGTCAAAGGCATGCTGCCGAAGGGCCCGCTCGGCTACGCGATGATCAAGAAGCTGAAGGTCTACGCTGAAGCAACGCATCCGCATTCGGCGCAACAGCCGAAAGCGCTCGAGATCTAAGGGGAGCCCACATGATCGGTAACTGGAATTACGGCACGGGCCGCCGCAAGAGCGCCGTCGCACGCGTGTTCATCAAGGCAGGCAAGGGCGAGATCATTGTGAACGGCAAGCCTATCGCCGATTACTTCTCGCGCGAAACGTCGCTGATGATCGTTCGTCAACCGCTGGAACTCACGAACCACGGCGTCACGTTCGACATCAAGGTCAATGTGAACGGTGGCGGTGAAACGGGTCAAGCCGGTGCAGTTCGCCACGGCATCACCCGCGCGCTGATGGACTACGACGCAACGCTGAAGCCGGAACTGTCGAAGGCTGGCTTCGTTACGCGTGACGCTCGTGAAGTCGAACGTAAGAAGGTCGGCTTCCACAAGGCACGTCGCAGGAAGCAATTCTCGAAGCGTTAATCGCTTCGGGTGCGCGCCGGCTCCAGGGCCGGAACGCAGCAAAAGCCGCCAACGCTGTCGCGAAGGCGGCTTTTTTTATGATTAAGGCCTCGCTTGGGGCAACGGCTCGGTCGCCGCTCCGCCCGCATCGGCGCCGATGCAGGCAGACTGCGCGCAACGGCAGTGTCGATCGAAGCGACTGTAAGAACCCATTGATTTTGTGGGCTTCGGCACGATATTGAGATCAGCCCTACAATAGCGGTTAGAAGCTTTTTGGAGAGTTCGAATGAACGCAGTCACCGACACACCCGTGACCGAGATGCCCGCCCCCTTCGTCTTTACCGACGCAGCGGCTGACAAGGTCAAGCAACTGATCGAAGAAGAAGGCAATGCGGACCTGAAACTGCGCGTTTTCGTGCAGGGCGGCGGCTGTTCCGGCTTCCAGTACGGCTTTACGTTCGACGAAGCCGTCAACGAAGACGACACCGTCATGAACAAGAGCGGCGTGCAATTGTTGATCGACTCGATGAGCTACCAGTATCTGGTCGGCGCTGAGATCGACTACAAGGACGACATCAACGGCGCGCAGTTCGTGATCAAGAACCCGAACGCGACCACGACGTGCGGTTGCGGTTCGTCGTTCTCGGTCTGACAACGGAAAGACATAGCGTTGGAAAGCAACGGGGCTTCGCGCCCCGTTTTTTATTGCCTGCGCAAGCCGACGCGACGCGCTCCCGCGCGACCTCTGCAACCGCGCTCGCTCAAAGTCCACCGCGTCAACGCGGGTAAATTGCTCCCAACACGCGTTCCGCGCTCGCGCCGGTAACAGCCGGCAAACTTCCCGGCAGGCGCGCGACACAGCGCATCGCGAGCCACGCAAAGGCCAGCGGCTCGACCTGGCTCGGCGGCACGCCGAGGGCGTCGGTCGTCATTACGGGAACGCCGCTTACGCCGCTGTCTTCCAGTGCCTGCTGCAGCGCCTTCAAAATCTCCGGATTGCGCGCACCGCCGCCGCACACGTAAACCGCTCGCGCGTCCGGCGCGTGCCGCTCGATCTCGCGCGCGACTGTCACAGCGGTCAACGCGACCAGCGTCGCTTGCACGTCGGCCGGCGCGAGTCCGCCAAACGGGCGCAGTTTGGCGTCGAGCCACTCGGCGTTGAACAGGTCGCGACCGGTACTCTTGGGCGGCTGTTGTGCAAAAAACGGCTCGTCGAGCAGCGCGTTCAGCAGTGACCGGTCCACCTGGCCGCTTGCCGCGAACTGACCGTTTTCGTCGAATGGCTTGCCGAGATGGCGCTGCGCCCATTCGTCGAGAAGCGCGTTTGCCGGCCCGCAATCGAAGCCCCGCACGCTGCCGGTCGCATTCAGAATCGTGATGTTGCTGATGCCGCCAAGATTGCACACCACGCGCGTCTCGTCTTTCGCGCCAAAGATGGTCGCATGAAACGCCGGCACGAGCGGCGCGCCCTGGCCGCCAGCGGCCACGTCCCTGCTGCGGAAGTCGGCGACCACGTCGATATGCATCATCTCGGCGAGCAGCGCCGGGTTGTTGATCTGCCGCGTGTAGCCTTTCTCCGGCCTGTGCCGCACCGTCTGCCCATGCACGCCGATCGCGCGCACTTCGGCGGCGGAAACGTGGCAACCGCGCAAGAGTTCGTGACAACACACGGTATAGCGCGTGGCGAGCGCATTGGCGGCCAGCGCTTCCCGTTCGATCTCGTTTTCGCCCGGCTGCTGCAGCGCGAACAACGCGTCGCGCAAGCCAGCCGCAAAGCCGACGAACGCCTCGGCCAGCACCACGGGCGGTTTCCCTTGCGCGAACCGGACAGCCACGCCGTCCACACCGTCCATGCTGGTGCCGGACATCAATCCAAAGTAGACGCCGTCTGCGGGGTCTTGCGCCACGTTGCTGCTCCTGATCATGGTTCGTTGCTCTTTCATTGCCGCTGCTTTGCGAAGGTTTTAGCAGATTATCGATGCAAGCGCGCTCGAATATAAAGCGCGTCCCGGGCGAACGGACCTACTGCGACGTCCAACCCGCACCGCCAGAACGCGCTCTCACCCCTGCCGGTGGGCGCGGCGGCGCGCATCTATGGGACAATCTACCTTTTCCGCGACTTCCCGTTTCCAGCATGAGCACCGAGTCCACCAAGCCTAACGCCGCCCCCGCCTTCCCGATCACCGACGAAGTCCGTCACGCGCTCGCCGTCACTAAGCGAGGCGTCGACGAATTGCTGATCGAAGAAGAATTCGCGCAAAAGCTCGCGAAGAGCGCGGCGACCGGCACGCCGCTGCGTATCAAGCTCGGGCTCGATCCGACCGCGCCGGACATCCATATCGGCCACACGGTCGTCCTGAACAAGATGCGGCAGTTGCAGGATCTCGGTCACACGGTCATTTTCCTAATTGGCGACTTCACGTCGCTCATCGGCGACCCGTCGGGCCGCAATGCCACGCGCCCGCCGCTCACGCGCGAGCAGATCGAATCGAACGCGAAAACCTATTTCGAGCAGGCCGCGCTGGTGCTCGACCGCGAGAAGACCGAGATCCGCTACAACAGCGAGTGGTCGATGCCGCTCGGCGCCGACGGCATGATCAAACTCGCGTCGCGCTACACGGTCGCGCGAATTCTCGAGCGTGAAGATTTCACCAAGCGTTTTCAGAGCGGCGTGCCGATTTCTATCCACGAATTCCTGTATCCGCTGATGCAGGGTTATGACTCGGTCGCGCTGAATGCTGACCTGGAACTCGGCGGCACCGATCAGAAGTTCAACCTGCTGGTCGGTCGCGAACTGCAGAAGCAGTACGGCCAGGAGCAGCAGTGCATTTTGACGATGCCGCTGCTCGAAGGCCTCGACGGTGTCGAGAAGATGTCGAAGTCGAAGAACAATTACATTGGCATCAGCGAAAAGCCGACAGAGATGTTCGGCAAGCTGATGAGCATTTCCGACGTGCTGATGTGGCGTTACTTCGAATTGCTCTCGTTCCGTCCAATGGACGAAATCGCAGGCTTCAAGAAAGAGATCGAGGCCGGCCGCAATCCGCGCGATTTCAAGGTCATGCTGGGCCAGGAAATCGTCGCGCGCTTTCACTCGCAGGCCGATGCCGAACGCGCGCTGGAAGACTTCAACCACCGCGCGAAGGGCGGCGTGCCGGACGATATCCCGGCGGTGACGCTGGCAGGCGCACCGCTAGCCATCGGCCAATTGCTCAAGCAGGCCAACCTCGTGCCGTCGACGAGCGAAGCGTTGCGCAACATCGAGCAGGGCGGTGTGAAGATCGACGGCGCGACTGTGTCGGACAAGGGCTTGAAGGTCGAGTCGGGCGAGTACGTCGTGCAGGTCGGCAAGCGCCGCTTTGCGCGCGTCACGCTGACTGCGTAAATGTGCGCGCAATGAACCGACCTTCGCAGCCGGAGCCGGCCCGATGATCGCGCTGATCCAGCGCGTGCTGCGCGCCGAAGTGCGTGTCGCCGACCGCGTGACGGGCGCGATCGACGCCGGCCTGCTCGCGCTCGTGTGCGCGGAGCGCGGCGACACCGAGGCGGCGGCCGACCGGCTGCTCGCCAAAGTGCTCGGCTACCGCGTGTTTAGCGACGCCGCAGGCAAGATGAACCTTTCTGTGCAGAATCTGGACGGCGCCGGCCGCGCCGGAGGTCTGCTGCTGGTTTCGCAGTTCACGCTGGCCGCGGACACCAACAGCGGCTTGCGTCCGAGCTTCACGCCGGCCGCGCCGCCAGACGAGGGCAAGCGCCTGTTCGACTACTTTGTTGCGGCGGCGCGCGCAAAGCATCCTATCGTCGAGACCGGCGAATTCGGCGCCGAGATGCAGGTGTCGCTCGTCAACGACGGGCCGCTCACGTTCTGGCTGCAGACCAACGCCTGAGTTTCGCGCAGTTCTTGCAACCGCAGCGGTTCGGCACAACCGGCCAACAGCGCCCAACTGGATCCCATGACCACGCAGATTCTGTTTATCCGGCACGGCGAGACCGACTGGAACCGCATCAAACGCATTCAAGGGCACATCGACATTCCGCTCGCGGCGGTAGGACTTGCGCAGGCGCAAAGCCTTGCACGCCGCATCGCCGATGAAGTGAAGCACGGCGCGCGGCTCGATGCGATCTATTCGAGCGACTTGCAGCGCGCGCGGCAAACCGCGCAACCCTTCGCGGACGCGCTAGGTTTGCCGGTGCATTTGCGCGAAGGTTTGCGCGAGCGCTCATACGGCGCGTTCCAGGGTCACGACAGCGATGAAATCGCCGCGCGTTTCCCGGACGAATACGCACACTGGCAGACCCGCGACCCCGGCTTTACGCCACCCGGAGGCGAGTCGCAGCGCGCGTTCTACCACCGCGTGTTGCACGCGATCGAACCGCTCGTCGCCGCGCATCCGGGTGGGCGAATTGCTTGCGTCGCGCACGGTGGCGTGCTCGATTGTGTGCGTCGCTTCGCATGCGGTTTACCGCTCGATGCGCCGCGTGACTACGCGCTGCTGAACACTAGTGTGAATGTGGTGGACTTCGACAACGGCCGTGCGACGGTGGTGTCGTGGGGCGACATCTCGCATCTCGACGCGCCTGGCGCCGACGATAGCTTGAAGAAGGGTCCGGAACCGGGGCATTGATCGCTCGCGCCGCGTCGCGTCAACTCGTGTCATGCCGTTGAGCGAATATCCGAGGCCGCGCGCCGCAGTAGCCCGCCGACGCGCGCGCTCAAACACGCCGTTCATTCCGTTAATCTGATTACTTGCCGCGACGACCCGCACGCGCGCCAGGTTGCTCAACCGGCCCAGGAATAGCCGCTCGCGCCAAGATCCGGCTTCAGGTCGCAGCCGAGTCCCACAGCCCAGGCAACGTGCTGGACGCGTCCGGCGCAGCGAGCCCGAAGTGCCGGTAAGTCAGCAGCGTGGCCACACGGCCGCGCGGCGTGCGTTGCAGGAAGCCTTGCTGGATCAGATACGGCTCGAGCACGTCTTCAATAGTGTCGCGTTCTTCGCCAATCGCCGCTGCAAGGTTGTCGACGCCGACCGGTCCGCCGTCGAACTTGTGCAAAATCGCTTCCAGCAGCTTGCGGTCCATCAGGTCGAAGCCGACCGCGTCGACGTCGAGCATTCTGAGCGCCGCGTCGGCGACTTGAGCGGTGATGTTTCCGTCGGCTTTAACCTCGGCGAAATCGCGCACGCGGCGCAGCAGCCGGTTGGCGATACGCGGCGTGCCGCGCGCGCGTTTGGCGATTTCGAACGCGCCGTCAGGATGAATCTGCGCATTCAGCAGCGAAGCCGAACGCGTAACGATGCGCGCGAGTTCCTCGGCGTTATAAAACTCCAGCCGTGCAACGATGCCGAAGCGATCGCGCAACGGATTGGTCAACATGCCCGCGCGGGTGGTCGCACCGACCAGCGTGAACGGCTGCAAGTCCAGCTTGACGCTGCGCGCGGCCGGCCCTTCGCCGATCATGATGTCGATCTGGTAATCCTCCAACGCGGGGTACAGAATTTCCTCGACGACCGGCGAAAGCCGGTGAATTTCGTCGATGAACAACACGTCGTTGGCTTCGAGGTTGGTCAGCAGCGCGGCCAGGTCGCCGGCACGCTCCAGCACCGGCCCGGAGGTTTGCCGCAGATTCACGCCCATTTCCCGCGCGATGATGTGCGCGAGCGTGGTTTTGCCCAAGCCCGGCGGCCCAAACAGCAACACGTGGTCGAGCGATTCGGAGCGGCGCTTGGCTGCCTCAATGAAGATTTCCAGCTGACCGCGCACTTTTTCCTGCCCGACATATTCTTCGAGCTGGCGCGGTCGCAACGCTCGTTCGAACGCTTCTTCGTTCGGCGAGACGGGCGTGGCCGCGATGATGCGCTCGGCGGCGAGTTTGTCGGTTTCGATCATGTGGTCATTGTACCGCGCGAGGACGGTCGGGAAACCCGGCCGAATGGCCGATGCGCGTCGACCCGACAGACGACCTCACATCACGCGGGCGTCATTGCCCGAGCACGGCGAGGCCGCCGCCAGGGCGTCAGCTTCAGGCCTTGGACAATGCCTTGAGCGCGAGCTTGATCCCTTCCGAAACGCCGGTGCCGGCCGGCACGTTCTTGATTGCCGCCAACGCTTCTTTCTCCGAGTAGCCCAATGCGAGCAGCGCGTTGAGAATGTCGGACGCGTGATCCGATGCCGACGCCGCGCCGGCCATCGCGCCGAGGTCCGCGCCAAGCTTGCCCTTCAGTTCGAGCAGCAGTCGCTCTGCCGTTTTCTTGCCGATGCCCGGTACGCGCGTGAGGCGCGCGGCGTCCTGCAGCGTGACGGTTTGCGAAAGCTCGTGCACGCTCATGCCGGACAGCACGGCTAGCGCCATGCGCGCGCCGATGCCCGAGATTTTCAACAACTCGCGGAAAGTGGAGCGTTCCTCCGTCGTGCCGAAGCCGTAGAGCAGATGCGCGTCTTCTCGCACGATCATTTGCGTGAGCAGCACCACGCGTTCGCCGGTGGACGGCAAGTTGTAGAACGTGCTCATGGGCACATCGACTTCGTAACCGACACCGTTGCAGTCGACGAGCAGATGCGGCGGGTTTTTTTCCAGCAGAACGCCGGCAATGCGACCGATCATGGCGAATTCAGAATCGAGAGAAAGGGCGAGTGTAGCGCAGGGCGTGTGCGGCGCTTAAGGCCAGTCATTGCATCAAGCGAAAAAATGACGGGCGCCGCGGCAACATCAGCCAACCAGACGCCCACGCCGCACGCGCAGTCCTTTCTTTGCAAGCGATGGCGCGATGCCACCGAGCGTGCTCAATGTCGTGCCGCCGTGCGCATGACAAATGGCCATGCCGAGCGCGTCGGCGGCGTCGGTGCTCGGCACGCCCGAAAGATTGAGCAGGCGCACGACCATCTGCTGCATCTGCTCCTTGGTCGCGCGGCCGTAACCGACTACCGCCTGCTTCAACTGCAGGGCAGTGTATTCGGCGACCGGCACGCCGCCCGCCACGAGTCCGCAGATGGCCGCGCCGCGCGCCTGGCCCAGCAGCAACGTAGATTGCGGATTGACGTTGACGAACACCTTTTCGATCGCCGATTGATCCGGCGAGTGCTGGCGAATCAGCGTCGAGATACCCTCGAAGATGGTGCCGAGCCGCGACGGCAAGTCGGCGTCCGCGGTCTTGATGATGCCGCTCGCGACATAGCTCAGTGTGTGACCGCTTTGATCGATCACGCCGAAGCCGGTCACGCGCAAGCCGGGGTCGATGCCGAGAATTCTCATGAAGTGCCGCAGATGCGGTTAAAACCAGGTGCCTGCGATACTACAACACACACGCCGCGCGGCGGTCCGCATGTGGCGGGGCAGGCGGAATAAAAACTGCTGCCGTGGACACAGGGAGGCGATCGCACATGCAGCGCTATGGGAACAGGAGCGGAAAATCGGGCGTCGTGGCTTACGAAATCGGCGATAACTTCGTTGCCGCTCGCTTCAACTCGGGCACGACCTACTGGTATTCGAAACAGAGCGTCGGCGCGAAACATGTTGCTGCGCTCAAGCGCCTCGCGAAGCAAGGCGAGGGCCTTGGCACCTACATCAGCCAGCACCCGGACGTGAGGGACGGCTACGAGCGCAAGGATCCCCCGGACTAACGACTCAGTCGGCGTTGCGCGGGCGTCCAAAACAAAACGGCCCGGCGGAAAATTCCACCGGGCCGTTCTATCGTCGCCTACTGCGGATGTTGCAATGACACGCCGCTCGTCAGACCTGAATCAATGCCGGAAATGACGCACGCCGGTCAACACCATTGCGATGTTGTGCTCGTCAGCGGCGCTCACCACCTCGTCGTCGCGCATCGAGCCGCCCGGCTGGATCACGCAGGTCGCGCCCGCTGCCACGACCACGTCGAGGCCGTCGCGGAACGGGAAGAACGCGTCCGACGCGACCGCCGAGCCGCTCAGCTTCAAACCGGCGTTCTGCGCCTTGATGCTCGCGATGCGCGCCGAGTCCACGCGGCTCATCTGGCCGGCGCCGACGCCGAGCGTCATGCCGTTGCCGCAGAACACGATTGCGTTCGACTTCACGTACTTCGCCACGCGCCATGCGAACAGCAGGTCGTCCATTTCCTTCGGCGTCGGATGACGCTTCGTGACCACGCGCAACTCGCGCGGCTGCACGTTCTTCGAATCGAGTGATTGAACCAGCAGGCCGCCGCCCACGCGCTTCAGATCGAACGCGTTATGGCCTTCGCCCAGTGCGATTTCAAGCAAGCGCACATTCTGCTTCGCCGCGAAAACCTGGCGCGCTTCGGCACTGAACGACGGCGCGATCAGCACTTCGACGAACTGCTTGGCCACCGCTTGCGCCGCCGCTTCATCCACTTCGCGATTGAACGCGATGATGCCGCCGAACGCCGACGTCGGATCGGTCTGGAATGCCTTCGAATAGGCTTCGTTCGCGTCCGCGCCGACCGCCACGCCGCACGGGTTCGCGTGCTTGACGATCACGCAGGCCGGCACGTCGAAGGTCTTCACGCATTCCCACGCCGCGTCGGAGTCGGCGATGTTGTTGTACGAGAGTTCCTTGCCTTGCAACTGGTTGTAGTTCGCGAGCGCGCCGGCCGGCACCGACAGATCGCGATAGAACGCGGCGCTCTGATGCGGGTTTTCGCCGTAGCGCAAATCCTGCACCTTGTCGAAGGCGAGGTTGAAGGTCGCCGGATAAGCGTTGCGAGACGCGTGCTGCAGTTCGTCGGTGAGACTCGTCAGATAGTTCGTGATCGCGCCGTCGTACTGCGCGGTGTGTGCGAACACCTTGGTCGCGAGACGGAAGTTCGTCTTGTACGACACCGCGTTGCTGTTCGTGCGCATTTCCTCGAGCACGACCGCGTAATCAGCCGGATCGACCACCACGGTCACGTCACGATGATTCTTCGCAGCGGAGCGCAGCATGGTCGGGCCGCCGATGTCGATGTTCTCGATCGCGTCTTCCAGCGAGCACTCTTCTTTCGACACCGTCTGCACGAACGGGTACAGGTTCACAACCAGCAGGTCGATGGTCGGAATGTCGTGCTTCTCGAGCGCTGCCATGTGTTCCGGCAGGTCGCGGCGCGCGAGAATGCCGCCGTGCACCTTCGGATGCAGCGTCTTCACGCGCCCGTCGAGCATTTCCGGGAAGCCCGTGTAGTCGGCGACTTCAGTGACGGAGAGGCCGGCGTCCGCGAGCAGTTTCGCGGTGCCGCCGGTCGACAGGATCTTGACACCGAGGTCCGACAGCGACTTGGCGAAGTCGACGATGCCGGACTTGTCGGAAACGGAGATGAGCGCTTGCTTGATCATGATGAAGACGAAAAGCCGAAGGGAAACGTGGCAGGGCGCGAGAAAACTACTTCGAGCTACAACAAACCGTGCTGTTGCAGCTTCTTGCGCAGCGTATTGCGGTTGATGCCGAGATACTCGGCGGCCAGCGACTGATTGCCGCCGGCCTGCTCGAGCACCACTTCGAGCAGGGGTTTTTCAACGCACGAAATCACCATGTCGTACACGTCGTGCGGATTCGAGCCGTCGAGATCCTGGAAGTACACGCCCAGGCTGTCGCGGACAGATTGTTCGATATTATTCTTGCTCATGCTGCTAGTCGGTCTGTGTGGTCCTCGCCCTTGTTGTCGGGCCCGGAGTTGCCGACGGTTTCGTCGACGTAGACGAGGCGGTCGGAGATCGCCTTCTGTGCGTCGAAAAACTCGTTGACGGCGAGGAGTTGTTCGCGCGTGGTGTCCAGCGTATTCATGCGATGCCGGAACACGTTGGCGCCGGAAAGGCCGCGAGTGTACCAGCCGATGTGCTTGCGCGCAGTGCGAACGCCGGTAAATTCCCCGTAGAACTCGTAGTGATCTTCCAGGTGTTCGTTCATGACCTGCTGGATTTCGTCGATGCGCGGCGGCGGCAACAACGCGCCCGTCTGCAGGAAATGTTCGATCTCGCGGAACAGCCACGGGCGCCCCTGCGCCGCGCGGCCGATCATGATGGCGTCCGCTCCCGTGACGGCAAGCACGTGGCGCGCTTTTTCCGGCGACGTTATGTCGCCGTTGGCGACCACCGGAATGCGCACCGCCGCTTTGACTGCGGCGATGGTCTCGTATTCGGCGTCGCCGTGATACAGGTCGGCGCGGGTGCGGCCGTGCACAGTCAGCATCGAAATGCCGGCGTTTTCCGCAAGGCGCGCGACGTTCAGTGCATTCCTGTTCTCGCGATCCCAGCCGGTGCGGATTTTCAGCGTGACCGGTACCGCGTCGGGACCGACGCCCACTGCGCTCACCACCGCCTCGACAATGCGCTGCACGAGCGGCTCGTTCTGCAACAGGGCCGAACCGGCCGCCACATTGCAAACCTTTTTGGCCGGACAGCCCATATTGATGTCGATGATCTGCGCGCCGTTCGCCACGTTGTAGCGGGCCGCTTCGGCCATCATGGCGGGATCGGCACCGGCGATCTGTACGGCGATCGGCTCGACCTCGCCCGCGTGATTCGCGCGGCGCATGGTCTTCTCGCTTTTCCACAACTGCGCGTTCGACGCGACCATTTCGGACACGGCATAGCCCGCGCCCAGCCGTTTGCACAACTGCCGGAACGGACGGTCGGTCACGCCGGCCATGGGCGCGACGAACAGGTTATTGCGTAAATTGTGCGAGCCGAGAGTGGGCATGACATGGACGCGCCAGCGACCGATTGCACGGTGTTGTCAATCGGAGCGTTCGCGAAATGCGAGGGAAAACCGCTATTTTAGCGTTAACGGATAGCCCGCACCGGACCTGCGAGTGCTGTAACCCATTAAATCTTCTATGAAAGTCGTCGGCGTCATAGAGTTCTGACTGCTCGCTGAACCTGGTTCGGGCGGCGCAGACGCGACGAAAGCGGAGCCGCGCGAGCCGCGCATAAACCGGCACGCGCGCCTATGCTCAGCGGCGCTGCCCGAACATCATCTGACGCGCGAGCGCGGTTTTCACGGGAGGCACGAATTCGAGCGCGGTCAGCGCGAGGCCGCGCATGATCGCGAGCGGCGCGAAGTCGACGGTGAAAAGACGCGCGAGCGTGTCGGTCGCACCAATCGTCATACGGCGGTCGAGCGCGCGGCGCTGCGCGAACGTCGCGAGCGCGAGCGGCGTGGGACCTTCCGCCGACAACGCGTCGGCGAGCGCATGCGCGTCGCGCAAGCCGAGATTGAGCCCTTGACCCGCTACCGGATGCAGCGTTTGCGCTGCGTTGCCGATTGCGACAGCACGACCCTTGACGAGCGTATCGACGGCATTCAGGCCGAGCGGGAACGACGCGCGCCCCTTGATGTGCGTGAAGCGTCCCATGCGACCGCCGAACGCGTTGCCGAGTTCGTGCAGGAAATCGTCGTCGGAGAGTTGCGCGCGACGCGCGGCTTCGTCCGGCGAGCAGCACCACACGAGCGCGTAGTCCGCGCCACGCACGCCGCCCATCGGCAGCAACGCGATCGGACCTTCCGGCGTGAAGCGTTCCCACGCGACATGCGGCTGCGGCGCCGACACGGTCACCGTGCCGACCAGCGCTGTTTGCCCGTAGTCGCGCGTGCTCTGCGTGCCCTGTTTGTCCGAGCGTTTGCCGGCATGCTCGCCCGCGTCGTTCGGCGCCGATGTGCG
Organism: Paraburkholderia strydomiana; assembly: GCF_031456815.1. Taxonomy (NCBI): domain Bacteria; kingdom Pseudomonadati; phylum Pseudomonadota; class Betaproteobacteria; order Burkholderiales; family Burkholderiaceae; genus Paraburkholderia; species Paraburkholderia strydomiana. Next base: position 716,490 of record NZ_JAVDVL010000002.1, on the reverse strand, counting down.
CGTGTGCGCTTTTGGGTCGCGCCCGTCGTCTGCTTCGGTGTCATTCTCGGTGCTTGCGCCGACCGCCGCGGCTGCGCGCCTCTTCGCGCCGCCGTGCCCGCTTTTCTGGTCGCCGAACAGGCCGCCTTCCGCATTCACAAGAATCCGTGTGCGCAGGCGGCGCGTGACGCCGGCGGTTTCGATCGGCAGCGTGACGCCGTCGTCTTCCTGAATGGGCGCGGCGGCGGAGGTCGAGCGGAACCAGTGCACGGGCGTCGCGTGCACGGCTTCGGCGAGGCCATGCACGATCGAGCCATAGCGCAGCACGTAACCGAGCGCCGGCAGGCCGTGCTCAGCGTGGTCGATCAGCGTGCGCCCGAAACGACCGCGCTGCGATACGTGGATGCGTTGGATCGCGGTGGCGTCGGCGGGCCAGCGCAACGGCTCCAGGATCATGCGGCTGCCGTGCGAGACGGCGATCGCGCGCGGATCGGCAATCGAATCTTCGGGCTCGCGGGCGTCCACGAGGCCGACTTTGAGCGCGCGCGTCGCGCTGCGGCGGGCTAGCCAACCGGCCAGCGCGAGCCCCACCGGCCCGGCGCCCACGATCGTCACGTCGAAATCGAATGCCTGATCGAGTGCGGCGGGCCTCAGGATCACCGTGGACGGAGAGACATCGTTCATTGCGGGTTACTTCCTTGTTTCAAGAGCCGCGGGCGTCGCGCATCAGCGCTTCGATCTCGTCGGCGGCGACCGGCACGTCGCGCGTCATCAGTTCGCAGCCTGCGGGCGTGACGATCGCATCGTCCTCTATGCGAATGCCGATGTTCCAGTAGCGCTCGGGCACGCCTTCAGCCGGGCGGATATACAAGCCGGGCTCGATGGTCAGCGTCATGGAAGCCTGCAACGTGCGCCAGGGCAACGCGCCGGTTTCGTCGCGCGGCGCGCCGCGCTCACGGTAGTCGCCGACATCGTGCACGTCCATGCCGAGCCAGTGGCCGGTACGGTGCATATAGAACGGCGCGTAGGCGCGTTCGGCGATCAGGTCGTCGACAGAAGCGAACTTGTTGCGCTCGACAATGCCCGTGTCCAGCAAGCCTTGCGACAGCACGCGCACGGCGGCCTGATGCGGATCGTCGAAGCTGGCGCCGACGCGCGTCGCGTCGACAGCCGCCTGCTGCGCGGCGAGCACGATGTCGTAAAGCTCGCGCTGCGCCGGCGTGAAGCGGCCGCTTGCCGGGAACGTTCGCGTGATGTCGGATGCGTAGCCGTCCAGTTCGCAGGCCGCGTCGATCAGGATGAGGTCTCCATCCTGCGCAATCGCGCTGCCGGCCGGATAGTGCAGCACGCAAGCATTGGCGCCGGCCGCGACGATCGACGTATAGGCGGGCGCCTGCGCACCGAATTTGCGAAACGTGTAGAGCAGCTCCGCCTCGAGTTCGTACTCGCGCACGCCGGGGCGGCACGCCGCCATCGCCCGGCGGTGCGCCTGCGCGGAGATCTGTCCGGCGCGGCGCATGATCGCCAGTTCGTGGTCGTCCTTGATGAGCCGCATATCGTCGAGCAGCGGCACGAGATCGCGCGCGGCCATGGGCGCCGCGACGCCGCTGCGGCCTTGAGCGCGCACGGCCTCGAGCCAGCTGCGCACCTGGCCGTCGAGTTTCTCCGACGTGCCCAGCGCGTAGTGCAGCGACGGCTTGTCCGCGAGCAGCCTCGGCATGTGCGCGTCGATTTCGCCGAACGGAAACGCGGCGTCGAATCCGAAGGCTACCCGCGCGCCGTCGGGCCCGAAACGGAAGCCTTCCCACGTTTCGCGCTCGATATTTTTCTCGCGGCAGAACAGGATGGACGCGGGCTCGCCGGTTGCGGCGCTTGCGTCGAGCACGAGCAGCGCTTCGGGCTCGGTGAAGCCGGTCAGATAGTAGAAGTAGCTGTCGTGCCGGTACGGATAATCCGCATCGCGGTTACGCAGCGCTTCGGGCGCGGTCGGCACGATGGCGACGCCGCCGCCCGCCGCGCGCAGCGCGGCGAGTACGCGCTCGCGGCGTGTACGGTAGACGTCGATGGCAATGGTGGGTTCGGTCGGCTGGTTCATCGTGCGATTGTAGCGCCCAATGCACGGAGTGATTTCGTGCCGATGCCGACGCCGAACGACCGGCGCGTTGGCCGTTCGGCCGGCTAGACGGCGCCCGGGCGGCGCGGCAATGTTGCAATCCATCCACAGCGAACGTGCATGCGGCTCGCAGAGAGCGCACGGGCCGCTCGCGCAACGCGCCAAGCACTTATACTTTCGCCGGATTCAGAAAAAGGCAGATGGCAATGATGAAACTCATCGGTTCGCTCGCCAGCCCGTTCGTGCGCAAAGCGCGCATCGTGCTGGCCGACAAGAAGATCGACTACGAGCTGGTGCCCGAGAACGTCTGGGCGCCGGATACCCGCATCCACACCTTCAATCCGCTCGGCAAAGTCCCGTGCCTCGTGATGGAAGACGGCGAAGCAGTGTTCGACTCACGCGTGATCTGCGAGTACGTGGACACGCTGTCGCCGGTCGGCAAGCTGATTCCGCAAGCGGGGCGCGAGCGCATCGAGGTGCGTTGCTGGGAAGCGCTCGCCGACGGCCTGCTCGACGCCGCCGTGCTGATCCGCCTTGAAAGCACGCAGCGCACGCCGGAGCAGCGGGTCGACGCGTGGGTGGCGCGGCAGCAACGCAAGATCGACGAATCGCTCGTCGCCATGTCTCAGGGCCTGGGCAGCAAGCCGTGGTGTGCGGGCAATCACTACACGCTCGCCGATATCGCCGTGGGTTGCGCGTTGGGCTATCTCGACTTCCGCATGCCGGAGCTGAACTGGCGCGAGTCGCACCCGAATCTCGACAAGCATTTTCAGAAGCTTTCGTTGCGTCCGTCGTTTATTGATACTGTGCCGGTTAACTGACTGATCCGATAAAGCACGGTGCCCGCGATTACAGCAAGTTTGCAAAATTGCGTTAATCAGTCTTTCAAAGTCATGAATTAATGCTTTCGTTTGTGGTAAAAAAGCGCCTCCCGTCAGGCGCTTTTTTTCGTCTGCCGCGTGGGGCAATGGTTCTGCGGTTATTTATTCGGCATGTTTCAGCGTCGAAAGCGGCCATTGCGAATGGGCGACGCGTTATGTGCGTCGTCAAAACGAATACACCACAAAGAGACTTTCATGATGAAATCGTATCGCTTCGTTATTGCCGCTTCTGCCTGCTCGCTGTTTGCCGCGTGCTCCAATGTGAGCAGCCTCGATCCGTCGGCGCTGGTTCAATCCGGTCAGCTGGTCACGCAAGCGGCTACGCTTTCCGACGCCGACGTGCGCACGCTGACCGACAAATCGTGCGCGCAACTCGACAGCGAAAACACGATCGCGCCCGCTAATAGCAAATACCAGAAACGTCTAAACAAGATTGCCGCGCAATTGGGCGACAACATCAACGGCACGCCGGTGAATTACAAGGTGTACATGACGAAGGACGTCAACGCGTGGGCAATGGCTAACGGTTGCGTACGGGTGTACAGCGGTCTGATGGACATGATGAACGACAACGAGGTGCGCGGCGTGGTCGGCCATGAAATGGGCCACGTGGCGCTCGGCCATACGAAGAAGGCAATGCAGGTTGCGTATGCGACATCCGCGGCGCGTTCGGTTGCTTCTTCGGCGGGTGGCGTTGCGGGTGCGCTATCCGGTTCGCAACTGGGCGATTTCTCGGAGAAGCTGATTAACGCGCAATTCTCGCAAACTCAGGAAAGTGCCGCCGACGACTATTCGTTCGATTTGCAGAAAAAGAAAAATCTCGATCCGTCGGGCCTTGTCACGGCGTTCAACAAACTCGCGCAAATAGACGGTGGAAAATCGAGTATGTTGAGTTCGCACCCGGCGTCGCCTGCACGCGCGCAGCATATCCAGCAGCGTATTGCTTCGAATCAGTAACGCTTGCGTGGTTCACCAAACGCGCGCTTGCGGCCATGCCGCAGCGCGCGTTTTTTTTATTGCTTACGCCTCACCGTTCCCGGATTTACCGTTTTTCCGGAAAGTCCTGCCCGGTCCGAAAGCAAAGCCGAATGCGAGCAGGAATAACGAAACGGCGAGTACCGTGTTATTGCCGCTCGTCACATAGGGCGTACGGCCGGCCGTGCCTTGCACGGTGACGTCGAGAGAACCGATCGTGTAGGGCGTGAGCCGTCCGAGCACTTTACCGTTGGCGTCGATCGCGGCCGTCATGCCCGTGTTGGTCGCACGCAGCATCGGGCGGCCGGTTTCGAGCGAGCGCATGCGCGCTATCTGCAAGTGCTGGTCGAGCGCGATGGTGTCGCCGAACCACGCGAGATTGGTCGAGTTGACCAGCACGCCTGCCGGCGTATCGCTTTCGCGGATGGTTCGCGCAATTTCTTCGCCGAAAATGTCTTCGTAGCAAATGTCGACTGCGACCGGCTGGTTGTGCACGATGAACGGCTTTTGCACCGGACCGCCGCGCGCGAAGTCGCCAAGCGGAATGCTCATCAGGTTGACGAACCAGCGAAAGCCCCACGGCACGAACTCGCCGAACGGTACCAGGTGATGCTTGTCGTAGCGGTAAATGTCACGTGTGCCGGGCGTCACACCAAACAGGCTGTTCGTGTAGTCGACCACGCGGCCTTCGGGCGTGACGGAGCCGCCGATTGCGCCAAACAGGATCGCGCTGCCGGTGGAGTCCGAAAAGCTGCGCACCGCCGACGCGAACGGCGGCGGCAACTGCTGCGCCAGCACGGGAATGGCCGTCTCCGGCGTGACGATCAGATCGGCGGGCTTGGAGGTGATCATCTGCTGATACTGGTCGATGGCGGCGCGCATGCCCGCTTCCTCGAACTTCATTTCCTGTTTGACGTCGCCTTGCAGGAGGCGCACGGTCAACGGCGCGTTGGCGGGAACAGTCCACTTGGCGAGCGGCAGCAGCAGGCCTGCCGCGATCAGCGCCAGCGCGACGCCGGCCGGCGCGGCGATCCGCGCGTTGCCGCCGCGGGTATCCTCGCCGCCGGACGCAGCCTCGCGAGCCTCGCGGCGACGGCGCAGCAGAGCAACGACCGCCTGCACGATCAACGCCGCTGCAAGCGCGAGCACCCAACCGACGCCATACACGCCCGCGAGCGGCGCAAATCCAGCGAACGGGCCGTCGACTTGCGCGTAGCCGCTAGCGAGCCACGGAAAACCGGTGAACACCGTGCCACGCAACCATTCGCCGATCGCCCATGCGCTGGCGAACGCGAGCGCTCCATGCCATGTCGGCGAGAACGGCGTATCGGTACTCGACGAGCCGTTGCGGGCATGACCGGCGCAGAACGACCAGATGCCCGCGGCCAAAGCAGGATACAGCGCGAGATAAAGCGAAAACAGCACGAGCGCCGTGCCGGCAAGCGGCGCTGGCATGCCGCCGAAAAAATGCATGCTGACGTATAACCACCAGACGCCGCTCACAAAGTTGCCGAAGCCAAACGCGCCGCCTGTCAGGGCCGCACTTTTCCAGCCCGTGGTACGCGTCAGCCAGCCGAAGAAAAACACGAAGATGAGAAGTTCGAGCCAGCCGCCATGCGGCGTGGGTGCGAACGACAGCGTGTTCGCCGCGCCGGCCGCCAGCGCGACGAGATAATGCCAGCGAGGAAGCGTGCGCGCTCGCGTGGGTCTGGCGGCAGAAGCGCTCGTGCCGTGACGGGAGCGGGAAGTAATCGGGTCGGCCATTGTTGCGCGGTCGGCGTGAGGAGTGGCAAATTGAAAAGTCAGGCCGCGGAGCCGGCGGGTGGGCATCGGCGGCTGGGCATCGCGGCTTGAAGCGGGAGCAGCCGGGCCGCTCAGGTCTGCACGTGCTGCGCTTCGCGCTCGCGCTGACCGGCAAGCGGGTCGCGCCGCACGAGCAGCATGTGAACCTGGCGGGCGTCGCCGCGCAGAATCTCGAAAATGAGATCGTCGATGCGAACCTTCTCGCCGCGATGCGGGACGCGCCCGAAGTGATGCGTGACGAGTCCGCCGATCGTATCGACTTCTTCGTCCGAGTAGTGTGTGCCGAATGCCTCGTTGAACTGCTCGATTTCGGTCAGTGCCCGCACACGGAAGCGTCCGTCCGGCGAGGCGATGATGTTGCCGCTTTCTTCGTCGAAATCGTATTCGTCTTCAATATCGCCGACGATCTGTTCCAGCACGTCCTCGATGGTGATGAGACCGGCTACGCCGCCGTATTCGTCGACCACTACCGCGAGGTGATTGCGATTCACCCGGAAATCGTGCAGCAACACATTCAGCCGCTTCGATTCGGGGATAAAGACGGCGGGGCGCAACATGCCGCGCACATCGAACTCTTCTTCCGCGTAGTAACGCAGCAGGTCTTTTGCCAGCAGCACGCCGATGATGTTGTCGCGATTGCCCTCATAGACCGGATAGCGCGAATGCGCTTTTTCCAGCACGTAAGGGATGAATTCGGCGGGATTGTCCGCGATGTTGATCGCGTCCATTTGCGCGCGCGGCACCATGATGTCGCGTGCACTGAGTTCGGTGACCTGGAATACGCCTTCGATCATCGACAGCGAGTCGGCGTCGATCAGGTTGCGCTCGTGCGCATCCTGCAGAATTTCCAGAAGTTCGGCGCGCGAGTCGGGCTCGGGCGAGATGAAATCGGTAAGACGCTCGAGCAGCGAGCGTTTTTCCTGCGGTTTGTCGGTGTGGCGTCGACTGGGATACGTGTCGTTCATGGTAGTGCGCCCGGCAAGACTGGGCGCGCTGTTGCAGAGCATTAAGGATACACCAGGCACATGGCAGGACCGTGTCCCGCCGCACCTGGCGATGAATGAAACCGGGCTGACACCGTTGCGCCGCAAGGCGCGGGCCATGGGTCAATCCTAACTGATTACCGGATGGAAAGCGTTTCGAAACAAAAAACGGCGCGGCGCCCAACTAGCGCTTTCTGACGCTTTGTCGAGCCTCACTTACCCGCTTGCGGCTGCCTGCGCACCTCAGCGCCTGCGGAAGCGGGCTCGTCATTGCCGGCCTGACAACGCTGGAGTAGCGCTTCCAGCGCCCGGTCCGGCATGCCGCTTTCGCGCAGCGCGTGAACCGTGCGGCTCACGTAGTCGAGTGTCGTGCCGTAGCGGCCGCGTGCGCAGCCGAACACGGTTTTGACAATTTCGTCGCCCAGCTTGCCCGTGTAACTCGGCACGTCGCGGCGCATCACGAACGCAAGTGCGTCGACGCGCCGGCCGTCGGCGAGCACGCACGGCAGCCATGCCGGCCGGTACGAGCCCATCGCCATCTCGCGGCGCCAGAGCGCTTCCAAATGCGGCATGGCGCCTTGCGCCGCGAGACGAAACGCAATGCCCGTGCAGGAGCCGCCGCGATCGAGCGCGAGCACGAGGCCCGGCTGTTCCGGCGTGCCACGATTCACGCGCGACCAGAGATACAGGCCCCGGTGATAACCGCGCACCTTCGAGCGCGTGGCTTCGACGGTGGGCAGACCGGGATTCCAGATCAGCGAGCCATAGCCGAAAAGCCATAAGTCGCTCTGTCGGTCCCAATCGCGCAGCGTGCATTCGAGCGACGCGCGCAGCTCCTCGTCCGTCAGCAGCCGCGACTCGCCGAGCGCGGGAGGATAGTCCGGGCAGGGCGTTCGGGCGTCGGCGTCAGGGGAGAGTGAGCTCACGGTTCGGTCCGGGCGACGGTTAGCGATAAGGGTCGGGAAAGCCGAGCTTGCCGAGAATCTCGGTTTCGATCGCTTCCATTTCCTCGGCTTCTTCCTCGACTTCGTGGTCGTAGCCTTGAGCGTGAAGCGTGCCGTGCACGAGCAGATGCGCGTAGTGCGCAAGGAGCGGTTTGCCCTGCTCGGCGGCTTCTTTCTCGACGACGGGGCAGCAGAGGATCAGATCGCCCGTCACCGGATCGTCTGCCGACTCCGCGTACGCGAAAGTCAGCACGTTGGTCGAATAATCCTTGCCGCGATACGTGCGGTTCAACGTCCGGCCTTCTTCCGCGTCGACGAAACGCACGGTCAACTCGCCGTCCGCGAAAAGCGCGGCCTTGACCCAGCTGGCCACGGTGGCGCGAGGCAGCAGCGCCTTGTGCTCGGGCCACGCCTTGGCCGCGGGGAATTGCAGGTTGAGCATCAGTTTAGGGGCGCGGCTCATGCTGGTTGGAAGTGATGCGTGAAGCGAGGCGCGGAACACAGCCGGTCCGCGAGCCGCGCATTCAGCGGATTATCGGTTGCGTCGAGCCGCATTAACGCGAATCCGCCGGGTTGGCAGTCTTCTGCGAATGCGCGTCGTACGCCTCGACAATTCGTGCGACGAGCGGATGCCGCACCACGTCCGCACTGGTGAAGCGCGTGAGCGCAATGCCGCGTACGTCGGACAGAACCTGCTGCGCTTCGATGAGCCCGCTCTTGTGTCCGCGCGGCAAGTCGACCTGAGTCGTGTCGCCGGTCACCACGGCCTTCGAGCCGAAGCCGATCCGCGTGAGAAACATCTTCATCTGCTCGGGCGTGGTGTTCTGCGCTTCGTCGAGAATGATGAACGCGTGATTCAGCGTGCGGCCGCGCATGTACGCGAGCGGCGCGATTTCGATCATTTGCCGCTCGAACATCTTGGCGGTTTTGTCAAAGCCCAGCAGATCGTAGAGCGCGTCGTACAGCGGACGCAGATACGGATCGACCTTCTGCGCGAGATCGCCCGGCAGGAAGCCGAGACGCTCGCCCGCTTCGACGGCCGGGCGCGTGAGGACGATGCGCTTGACCTGATCGCGCTCGAGCGCGTCAACCGCGCAGGCGACCGCGAGATAGGTCTTGCCCGTGCCGGCCGGACCGACGCCGAACGTGACGTCGTGAGAAATGATCTGCTTCAGATACTCGCGCTGCGCCGGCGTGCGGCCGCGCAGATCGGCGCGCCGTGTGTACAGTTTCGGGCCGAGTTCTTCGAGGTCGTCTTCGTCGCTGTCGGCGGGTTGGTCGAACGGATGGTCGGGATTGCCGGGAAAGCCCGGCTCGCCCGCTTCGTCGCCGTTCCCATTGCCATTGCCATTGCCGTTGGTGCGATGCCGCGCCGGGTGGCGCACTTCGACGAGCGCAAGCTGAATGTCGTCGACCGACAGCGGTTCGCGCGCGTTGTTGTAGAAGTTTTCGAGAGCGGTAAGCGCAAGCTTGGCGCCGCGCCCGCGAATCGTGATGCGATGTCCGCGGCGTTGCAGCGTCACGTCGAGCGCCTGCTCGATTTGCCGCAGATTTTCGTCGAGCGGTCCGCAGAGGTTGGCGAGCCGCGCATTGTCGTCGCGCGGAGCGGTGAATTCCAGATGCGGCTGAGTGGTTTTCAAGGCGGTGATTCGATCCTGTCGGTTTCAGTACTCGGGTGCGTCGGGCGGTGCGTGGCGCGGCCCGGCCGCGCCGCTCTGTCAGTTGTCAGTCGGTCAATGCGTGACAGCGCTTGCGTTGTCCGCTGCATTGTCGTGCACCAGCACGAGCTCCCCACGCAGTGAATGTGGGTACGCTTTGACGATTTTCACGTCGACCATTTGACCGGTCAGCCGCGCATGCGAAGCCAACGGCGCCGGGAAATTCACTACGCGGTTGTTCTCGGTGCGGCCCGCAAGTTCGTTCGGATCCTTACGCGCCGGGCGTTCGACCAGAATGCGCTCCACCTTGCCGACCATCGAATCGCTGATTCGCTGCACGTTTTCTTCGATCGTGGCTTGCAGATGTTGCAGGCGACGCAGCTTCACTTCGCGCGGCGTGTCGTCGTGCAGATTTGCAGCCGGCGTGCCCGGGCGCGGACTGTAGATGAACGAGAAGCTCGTGTCGTACTTCATCTCGTGCACGAGCGCCATCATCTTGTCGAAATCTTCTTCCGTCTCGCCGGGGAAGCCGACGATCATGTCCGTGGAAAGCGACAGGTCCGGGCGGATAGCGCGCAATTTGCGAATCACGGACTTGTATTCGAGCACGGTGTAGCCGCGCTTCATCGCCATAAGGATCCGGTCGGAGCCGTGCTGCACCGGCAGATGCAGGTGACTCACGAGCTTGGGCACCTTCGCGTAGGTGTCGATCAGGCGCTGCGTGAATTCCTTCGGATGCGACGTGGTATAGCGAATCCGCTCGATTCCCGGGATATCCGCAACGTATTCGATCAGCGTCGCAAAGTCGGCGATCTCCGACGAACCCAGCGTGAGCGCGCCACGATACGCGTTCACGTTCTGACCGAGCAGCGTGACTTCGCGCACGCCCTGGTCGGCGAGGCCCGCAATTTCGGTGAGCACGTCGTCGAGCGGACGCGATACTTCTTCGCCGCGCGTGTAGGGCACGACGCAATAGCTGCAGTACTTGCTGCAGCCTTCCATGATCGACACGAACGCGCTCGGACCGTCGACGCGAGCCGGCGGCAAATGGTCGAACTTTTCGATTTCCGGGAAAGTAATGTCGACCTGCGCGCGGCCGCTTTCGCGGCGCTTGTCGATCATTTGCGGCAGACGGTGCAGCGTTTGCGGCCCGAACACCAGATCGACGTACGGCGCGCGCGCTACGATCGACGCGCCTTCCTGACTCGCCACGCAGCCGCCCACGCCGATAATCAGGTTCGGGTTCGCTTCTTTCAGTTCGCGGACGCGGCCGAGGTCGGAGAAGACTTTTTCCTGAGCTTTCTCGCGTACCGAGCAGGTGTTGAACAGAATGACGTCCGCGTCTTCCGGCGTGTCCGTCTTGATGAGCCCTTCAGCCGCGCCCAGTACGTCGACCATCTTGTCGGAGTCGTACTCGTTCATCTGGCAGCCAAAGGTCTTTACATAAACTTTCTTGGTCATCGAATTTCGCCGGTCGCAGTGGTTAATCTGGGGGCGTCGTATTAGGGGTCAAGGAGATGCGAAAACATGCGCGAGGCCTCGAAACGGCCGGCACTTTCAGCGCACTTGGGCGGGCAGGGACCGTAATCCCAGTCATGTCTAGCCGCTTGCCGCGCACGCTCGCAGCGTAACGCAACATTATAGCCCTTCGCCGGATACGGTTTGTCCGCCCGTTCCGACCCGCGGCACGGGTTGGGGCGCGTCTGGCGGCAAGCCCAGCAGGCTTTCCAGTTCATCGGACACTTGCGCGAATCGCTCGCTCAGGAAGTCCAGCAGAACGCGCACGCGCGGTGCCATGAAACGGTTGCGGTGGTAGAGCGCGTGCAGCGGCGCGTCGGGATAGCGCCACTCCGGCAGCAAAATTTTCAGGCCGTCGGCGCGCAGATCCGCTTGCACGTCCCACATCGACTTGATTGCGATGCCGTAGCCGCGCAGCGCCCATTCGCGGGCGACGGCGCCGTCGTTGGTCTCGCGCGCGGTTTCGAACGGCACGGTGTACTGCTGCACTTCGTCGCCGCGCGTGAAGCGCCACTCGTTCACGGGACCTGAGCCGGTGCTGAGCACGATGCAATCGAAATTGGCGAGATCGTATGGGTCTTTGGGCTCGCCCTTGCGTGCGATGTATTCCGGTGATGCGCACAGCACGCGCCGGTTGGGCGCCAGCTTGCGCGCGACCAGCGAGCTGTCTTGCGGCACGCCGAAACGGATCGCGAGATCGATGTCCTCCTGCACCAGGTTCGACAGCGAGTCCGACAGCGTCAGGGCGAACGTCACCTCCGGGTAGAGCGCGTTGAACTCGTCGAGCCAGTGCATCAACAGATTGCGGCCGAAGTCCGACGTCGCCGAGACACGCACCTTGCCGCGCACCACCCCTTGCCCCGCTTGCAGCGCGGCTTTTGCGTCGTCTAGCGATTGCAGCGCCTGGCGGCAGCAGTTCAGGTAGAGACGTCCTTCGTCGGTGAGTCGCAGCTGGCGGGTGGTGCGCTCGAACAGGCGCGCTTTCAGGCCGGCTTCGAGTTTCGCGAGGCGCGCGCTCGCAGCGGCCGGTGTCAGCCCCATTTTGCGGCCCGCCGCGGACAGACTGCCGTGCTGTGCGGCCTCTACGAAGAGACGAATGTCGCCAAGGTTATCCATTGCATTCTTCAAATCGCATTTGAAAATGCTTCAAATGCTACGCCAATTATCAAATTGACGCGTCGCGCTCACAATTCAAGCCTCGAAAACCGATGCGGCGCAGTTAGCCGGCCGAAGCCATGCAACTCGATCACGCGACTATCGTCACAGCCGATCTAGACACGGCCCGGCGTTTCTTCGTCGATGTAGTCGGGTTGACGCAAGGCGCCCGTCCGGCGTTTTCCGTCGGCGGCTACTGGCTGTATGCCAACGGCAGCCCGGTGATCCATCTGGTCGAGAGCACGATGCCGGACACTTCGATGAGAGCCGCGCCGCGCATCGATCACATTGCATTCCGTCTGGAAAGCGCCGCCGAGTGGCAGGCGCTGCTCGCGCGCCTGCGAGCAACAGGCGTCGACTATCGGACGGCGCAAGTGCCGCCGATGGGCCCGCAAGAAGCCGCCATGCAGATTTTTGTGGCGCTCGCGCCCAGTGTCGTCGTCGAGTTCGTGACGGCGCTGCATTACGCTCAACCGTAGAACCTGGAGAACAACAGTGCCAATTCCATTACTCGCGCTCGCGATCAGCGCCTTCGCTATCGGGACGACCGAGTTCGTCATCATGGGCTTGCTGCCCGAGGTCGCGCGCGATCTCTCGGTGTCGATTCCGTCGGCGGGATTGCTGGTGAGCGGGTATGCGCTCGGCGTCGCGGTCGGCGCGCCGCTGCTTGCCGTCGTCACGAGCCGGATGCCCCGCAAGCTCGCGTTGCAGTTGCTGATGGGCGTTTTCATCGTCGGCAATACGTTGTGTGCGATTGCGTCGGACTATTCCGTGCTGATGATCGCGCGCGTGGTGACGTCGTTCGCGCACGGCTCGTTTTTCGGCATTGGCGCCGTGGTGGCCGCGTCGCTCGTGCCGCTCGAGAAGCGAGCGAGCGCAATTGCGCTGATGTTCACCGGCCTCACGCTTGCCAACGTGCTCGGCGTGCCGTTCGGTACTTTCGTGGGCCAGGAGTTCGGCTGGCGTGCGGCCTTCTGGATTGTCAGCGGGTTCGGCGTGCTATCGCTCGCAGGCGTGACGGCACTCGTGCCGAATCGCCACGATTCGGGTCCTGCCAGTCTCGGTCATGAAGTGCGCGTGCTGAAGGACCCGCAAGTCTGGACCGCGCTTGCAATGACGGTGCTCGGCTTCGGCGGCGTGTTCGTCGTGTTCACGTATATCGCGCCGATTCTGGAGCAGGTGAGCGGCTTCTCGCCGCGTGCCGTCACGCTGATCCTGGTGCTGTTCGGCGTGGGGCTGACGATCGGCAACACGGTCGGCGGCAAACTCGCGGACCGTGCGCTGATGCCCTCGTTGATGGGCATTCTCGTGGCGCTGGCGGTCGTGATGGCGATTTTCGCGCGTACCAGTCATTCGCAGGTGGCCGCGGCGATCACGGTGTTCGTGTGGGGCATTGCCGCCTTCGCGACCGTGCCGCCGTTGCAGATGCGCGTGGTCGAGAAGGCCGCCAAGGCGCCGAATCTCGCGTCGACGTTGAACATCGGCGCGTTCAATGTCGGCAATGCGGGCGGCGCGTGGCTGGGAGGTCTCGTGATCGATCACGGCCATTCGCTCGATACGTTGCCATGGGTTGCCGCGGCCGTGAGCGTCGTGGCTCTGTTGCTGACCTGGTTGGCATCGCGCATGGATCGGCCGGTGTCGCAGCCGGTCAATCGACGCGACATGGAAGTGCGCGAGCGGGCTTGAGTGCTCCGGGTACGCAAACCCCGCTGCCTGAGATGTATGGGCGCGCTCTGACGAAAAGCGAAGCCGCGCCCATATGAAAAATCCGCACAAGCTTTGCGAGAAACGTCCTCCGCAATGCTGATAACAGTGTGAAGATAACTTCGTTGGGCACGGTGGGGCGCGATGCTATCTTGCTTCCACTAACTGCTTGCCCGCCGTCCGGCGGCGCTTCTGGAGGCAATCATGCATTCCCCGCTTGCTCTGGTTCGCGATCCCACCGCTGATACCGATGCGCCGCCGCGTGCCGCTGAACCCTTCGATGCACTCGAACATCTGGTCGGCGTGAATCTTGCGCGCTTGCGTGCCGAGCGCCAGTTGTCGCTCGATGCTCTTGCACGCGCATCCGGCGTGTCGCGCGCCATGCTCGCGCAGATCGAGTCAGCGCGCAGCGTGCCGTCGATCAAGGTGCTCTGCAAAGTGGCTGCCGCGTTGAAAGTGTCGGTCGCGGCATTCCTGCGACGTCACGCGACCAACGGCTTTGAACACTTGCCGGCGGAGCGCTCGTCGCGCGTGGTCAGTTCCAACGGACGCTTTTCGGCTCGTCCGCTCTATCCCGATGCCGAACCGACCGCCGCCGAATTCCACGAGTTGCGCATCGCGCCGTTGCACACGGAACCCGGCACACGTCGCGCGCCGGGCACGACGGTGAACCTCGTCGTCAGTGAGGGCACGCTCGAGGTGAGCGTGCACGATCAACGTCAGTTGCTGGCCACAGGCGACGCGATCGTGTTCGACGCCGATCAGCCGCATAGCCTGCGCAATCCCGGCGACACCGAGGCGCGCGCGTTTCGCGTCACGTTGAAGGCCGAGACGCCGCCGCGTTGGGACGTGCCCTCGCAGCCGGACACGGCGCGCGAAGCCGCGCCGGTTTAATCGAATGCGCGGACGTCGCGTCGGCTCGCTGGTCAGCGTCTCGAAGTCAGAAATATGGGTGAGCACGGCGCTCACCGCGAATCCCGTTGCGCAGTAGGGTTGCACGGCAGTTCGCGCGCGACTGTTGTATGCTTGGCCCGCCGGTTATCCGGCAATCAGTGCGTCTTCAGGGCGGGGTGAAATTCCCCACCGGCGGTATGCCGGCAACGCGAGAGCGTGAGCCGGCGAGCCCGCGAGCGCCCGCAGTAGTCTGGCTTTCAGCGAACCGGAAGCCGCCGCGGGGTCAGCAGATCTGGTGAGAAGCCAGAGCCGACGGTCACAGTCCGGATGGAAGAAGATGTGCAGATAGTCATGTTCGTCTCCGTGGCGCCGCTCGCAGGTTCGGGCGGTGCATGAACGCCGCCTCGACTATGCAGAGGCGGTTCGCGGCGCGTCTTTGTCTGTTTGCAATGCCCTGAAACGTTTTTCGCCCCACTTTTGCGATGAGCGTTTCAACATGTCCTTTGCTACTTTTCCTGCCCCGTCGACGATTGCGGACGATGCATTCGCCGATCTCCCGCTGCTGGACACCGAATCCGTTCCGCCGCGTATCGCCGCCGCGCTGCAAGCAATGCGCGATGGCCGTGCCGTCGTGCTGCAAGACGACGACGACCGCGAGAACGAGGCCGATCTGATCGTATCCGCCGAGCGTCTTTCCGTCGAAACAATGGCGCTGCTGATTCGCGAATGCAGCGGGATCGTCTGCCTGTGCCTGCCCGACGAGAAGATTCGCGCGCTCGAACTTCCGCCGATGGTCGCCAACAACGAGAGCCGTCATGGCACGGCGTTCACGGTTTCGATCGAAGCACGCGAAGGTGTGACGACCGGCGTGTCCGCACTCGACCGCGTGACGACCATTCGCGCCGCCATTGCCGATACGGCGAAGCCCGGCGACATCGTGAGCCCCGGCCACGTGTTTCCGTTGCGTGCGATGCCTGGCGGCGTGCTTGCGCGGCGCGGACATACGGAGGGCACGGTGGATCTCGCGATTCTCGCGGGCCTGAAGCCGGCCGGCGTACTGTGCGAATTGATGAACGCCGACGGCACGATGACGCGCGGCGCGGACGTCGAACGCTTTGCCGCACAACACAATCTGCCGATGCTGACGATTGCCGAGTTGGCCGAGTTCCGTCGCGCGTTGGCTGAGGCGCGTGAATGCGTCGAGCAGGAAGCGTGAACGCAGCGACGTAGTTCGGGCGGCGCGTTGAATCAACGCGCTCATCGACGTTGCTCTCTGACGGGCTCTTTCCGCTCTGTTGCAGCACGTTGTACTCAAAGCACGAGGCCGACCGCATACGGTCGGCCGGTCTTTTTGAACGCTACCTTTGGCGCAGGCGGCTGCTACGACTGCACGTCGCCGAACTCTCCCCGCACGCCCGCTTCGAGCAACGCGGGCAATTCGTCCATGTGTTTCATGATGCGCGTCATGCCCATCTTGCGCAGCGCGTCCGCGTAGCCGTCGGGAATATGGCTCGCGCCGACGAAAGCGATCGTCTTCATGCCCGCCGCGCGCGCCGCGTTCAGACCCGCCACGCTGTCTTCCACGACGATGCATCGCGATGGCTCGACGCCGAGCGTCTGCGCAGCAAATAGGTACACATCGGGAAAAGGTTTGGGACGTGCGACCTGTTCGGCGCTGAAAATGCGGTCGCCGAAAATCTGCTGCAGGCCGGCGCGCTGCACCGACGCCGTCACGCGTGCCATGCGGCTGTTCGACACGACCGCGGCCGGCAGCGTCACGCGTTGCAGCGCAGCTCGAACACCGTTGATCGGACTGAGCGACGCGGCCAGCGCGAGCTCGACATTGTGTTCAATCGTGTTCAGGAAATTGGGCGGCAGAGCGATGTCGAACGCTTTCTCGATGCCTTCGAGGAAGCGCGACGTTTGCTGGCCAAAGGCCGTCTTGACGATGGGTTCGAAGTCGAGGCCGGGGAAAGTCGCCGATAGCGTCTCGAACATGACGCGGTCAGCAATGACTTCGCTGTCGACGAGTACGCCGTCGCAGTCGCAAATGAGATGGTCGATCATGCCTGAAGGAACGGAAAGCGGGGGCGCGTGGGCCGGAATGGCCAGCCCATGCGCGCCGGGTGAAAGCGCCATGATACGTGCTTTGACGCGGCGCGCGTCGCGCAGCCGCTTTCCGCTGCATTCCACCGATTCCGTCAACCGCGACTCTCGCGCGCGTCGGCTGTTCATCAACGCGCGGCGAGATCAGCGCGTATGCAGATACAGATAAAGAGCCGCCGCCACCGCACCGCCGACGAGCGGCCCGCACACCGGAATCCATGCATAGCGCCAGTCGCTGTCACGCTTACCGGGAATCGGCAGCAGCGCATGCATCAGACGCGGCGACAGATCGCGCGCAGGGCTCATCGCGTAACCGGTCGGGCCACCGAGCGAGATGCCGATGCCGAGCACGAGCAGGCCGACCGGCAGCGCGTCGAGCGCACCGAGACCGACTTGCGGCGAAGCCAGATACAGCACGCCGAGAATCAGCACGAAGGTTGCGATCATCTCGGTCAGCAGGTTGTGAGGCACGCTGCGAATCGCCGGCGCGGTGCAGAACACGCCGAGCTTGACGTCGGCGTCGCCTTCTTTCGCGAAGTGCTGGCGATACGCGACCCACACGAGCAGCGCACCGGCCATGCCGCCGAGCATTTGCGCCGCGATGTAGCCGGGGACCTTGGCCCACGCGAACTTGCCGGCGAGCGCAAGGCTGACCGTCACGACCGGATTCAGGTGTGCGCCGCTGTACGATGCAGTGACGTAGACCGCGATGAAAACGGCCATTGCCCAGCCCATCACGATCACGATCAGATCCGCGCCCTTGCCTTTGGTGCGCGCGAGCAGCACGTTGGCGACAGCACCGTCGCCGAGCAGCACGACGAGCGCCGTGCCAATGAATTCCGCAATGTATGGTGACATTGTTGGGTATCCGAAATATTGTTGTTAGGAAAACCGCGGGACGGGCGGCCTTGTCGCGTTTCGTGGCCTGGTGCTTGCCGCCTCGTCGTTGGCTTTTTGTTAATGCGTCGCGATCGGGTCGCGCTTTCGTCGCGCTGCGGTCGCGGCCGCGTTCATCCTGGTTGGACCTGCCTCATGGCGAACGCTTAGCCGCGTCCATCGCGAACACCGCTCTCAAGGTGTGTCGGCCCACGCTTTGGCGGCGCGAATCGCGCGCTTCCAGCCGTCGAGACATTCCTCGACATCCGCCTGTTCGAGCGCGGGCGTGAAGCGGCGGTCGAGCTTCCACTGGCTTTGCAGTTCGTCCACATCTTTCCAGTAGCCGACCGCGAGGCCCGCCAGATACGCCGCGCCCAACGCAGTGGTTTCCGACACTTTGGGGCGAACCGCGTCCACACCGAGGATGTCGGCCTGGAACTGCATCAGCAGGTTGTTCGCGCAGGCGCCGCCGTCCACACGCAATTCGCCGATGCGAATGCCGGAGTCGGCTTCCATGGCCTTCAGAACGTCGAGCGACTGATACGCGATCGAATCGAGCGCGGCGCGAGCGATATGCGCCGACGTCGTGCCGCGCGTCACGCCGAACAGCGTGCCGCGGGCACGCGCATTCCAGTGCGGCGCGCCGAGCCCGGCGAACGCGGGCACCAGATAGACGCCGTCGCAATGCGGCACGCCGCGCGCCAACGTTTCGATCTCAGCCGCGTTTTTGATGATGCCCAGACCGTCGCGCAGCCATTGCACGACCGCGCCGCCGATGAAGATGCTGCCTTCGAGCGCGTAGTTGATCTGATCGCCGATCTGCCATGCAATCGTGGTGACGAGATTGTTCTTCGATTCAATTGGCTTGTCGCCGGTGTTCATCACCAGGAAGCAGCCGGTGCCGTAGGTGTTCTTCACCATGCCGGATTCGGTGCACATCTGGCCGAAGAGCGCGGCGTGCTGATCGCCGGCAATGCCCGCGAGCGGAATCTTCGAGGCGAATACGGTGGTCTTGGTAGGCCCATACACTTCGGACGAAGGACGCACTTCGGGCAGCATGCTGCGCGGAATGTCGAGTGCGTCGAGCAGTTCGTCGTCCCACTTCAGTGTGTGGATGTTGAAGAGCATGGTGCGCGACGCGTTGGTCACGTCGGTGACATGCAGCCCGCCCTTGGTGAAATTCCACACGAGCCAACTGTCGACGGTGCCGAACGCGAGGCGGCCTTGCTTCGCTTTTTCGCGTGCACCTTCCACGTTATCGAGGATCCAGCGGATTTTGGTCGCCGAGAAATACGAGTCGATCGGCAAGCCGGTTTTCGCGCGAACTTTGGCTTCGAGGCCTTGTTCCTTGAGCTGGTCGCAGAAGTCGGCGGTGCGGCGGTCCTGCCACACAATCGCGTTGTAGATCGGATGGCCGGTCTCGCGGTCCCAGACAATCGTGGTTTCGCGCTGATTCGTAATGCCGATGGCGGCGATCGACGTGCCGTTCATCCCGGCGCGCGTCACGGCTTCGGCAGCGACGCCCGCCTGCGTCGACCAGATTTCCTGCGGGTTGTGCTCGACCCAGCCCGGACGGGGGTAGATCTGCTCAAACTCCTTTTGTGCCGTCGACACGACGTTGCCGAGGCGGTCGAACAGCATCGCGCGTGAACTGGTGGTGCCCTGGTCAAGCGCGAGGATGTACTGATCCTGCATTGTCTCTTCTCCATGCGTTTTATGAATCGCCGTAACAGCTTACCGGCGACGGGAACGGCTTGTCGTTCCAAGCGGCCGCGACCGCTCGGGTCGGTGCAGCCGGCTCGATGCAGCCGCGGGGTGAAACGGTTTTTTTACGCTGCGAGCGCGCGGACTTCCATCAGGTCAGGCGCTCTGTCGCTCGGGTTGGCGAGCGAACCATGCGTCGATGTCGCGTGTAATCGAGTCGAGCGTGCCCGGCTCGACGTGAAGACCGAGCT
Source organism: Paraburkholderia strydomiana (assembly GCF_031456815.1). Classification (NCBI taxonomy): domain Bacteria; kingdom Pseudomonadati; phylum Pseudomonadota; class Betaproteobacteria; order Burkholderiales; family Burkholderiaceae; genus Paraburkholderia; species Paraburkholderia strydomiana. The sequence continues at coordinate 696,946 of NZ_JAVDVL010000002.1, read as the reverse complement.
TCGAGCGGCGCCATAGCACGTCGTGCGCGCTGCGTGCCCATTCGGTGTCGCGCAGATACGTCAGCTCGGCCTCGTAGAGACCCGGCGCGAATGCCTGGCCGAGACCGGCGAGCGAGCGCGCGTCGCCGATCACGTTCTTCACGCGCGTGCCGTAAGCACGGGCGAGACGATGCGCGAGGTCCGCCGGCAACCACGCGTGCTGCTGCTTCAGTCCAGCGAGAAAGCGCTCGAAGTTTGCCTGCGGGATATCGCCGCCGGGCAACGGCGCGCCGGCCGTCCACGACGGCGCGTCGCTGCCGAGAGCAGGCGCGAGCTTGTCGACGGCTTCTTCGGCGAGCTTGCGAAAGGTCGTGATCTTGCCGCCGAACACGGACAGCAGCGGCGCTTCGCCCGCTGGCGCATCCAGTTCGAGCGAATAGTCGCGCGTCACCGCCGACGGATTGTCCGCGCCTTCTTCCTCGAGCAGCGGCCGCACGCCCGAGTAGGTCCAGCGCACGTCGTCCGGGGAGATCTTCTGCTTGAAGTAGCGATTGATCGAGTCGCACAGGTACTGCGTTTCGTCGGCGCTGATTGCCACTTTCGCGGGGTCGCCGCGATATTCGAGATCGGTTGTGCCGATCAGCGTGTAGTCGTGCTCGTACGGAATCGCGAAGATGATCCGCTTGTCCGGATTCTGGAAGATGTACGCGTGGTCGTGTTCGAACAGGCGCCGGGTGACGATGTGGCTGCCCTTGACGAGCCGCACGCTGTGCGACGCCGCGCGGCCGAGCGCGCCCTGGAGCAGTTCGCCGACCCACGGACCGGCGGCGTTCGCGATCGACGCTGCTCGCACGTCGACGGTCGTGCCGTCCGCGCGCCTGAGTTGCGCCCGCCATTCGCCGCCTGCGCGCACGGCGCTCAGCAGCCTGGTGCGCGTGAGAATCTTCGCGCCGTGCTCGGCGGCGTCGAGCGCATTCAACACGACTAGGCGAGCGTCGTTGACCCAGCCGTCGGAGTACACAAAGCCGCGCTTGATCGATTCGACGAGCGGCGCGCCGGCCGGATGATCGCGCATCACGATGCCGCGCGAGCCGGGCAGCAGTTCGCGCCGGGCGAGATGATCGTAAAGGAAAAGACCGGCGCGAATCAGCCAGGCGGGACGCAGATCTGGCATGTGCGGCATCACGAAGCGCAGCGGCCACATGATGTGCGGCGCGGCGCGCAGCAACGTCTCACGCTCCTGCAACGCTTTGCGCACCAGTCCGAACTCGCGGTATTCCAGATAGCGCAAGCCGCCGTGGATCAGTTTGGTACTCGCCGAGGACGTATGCGCTGCCAAGTCGTCCTGCTCGCACAGCAGCACGGACAGGCCTCGGCCCGCCGCGTCGCGTGCGATGCCCGCGCCGTTGATCCCGCCGCCCACGACGAGCAAATCGTATCTCGTGCCTTGCGTCACCTGCTGCGTCTCCTGACTCGTCCGAAAGTTATGTCCGAAACCTATCGAACCGATAGTGTTCGTTTTCGAACTTTAATGAACATATTCGAAAAAGTAAAGTTCGCGCATCTGGCGTGCGCCTCTATCGAAAGGCCAAGGCAGTAGCGCAACACACGGCCACGGACGATACTCTTGCCAGTAGCCATTTCAGGGTGATTTCATGCGTGTACTTTTCATGGTGGGCGCGGCAGCGCTTCTCGCAGGGTGCGTCGCCTCGCCGAGCTTGAGCGGAACGATGGGCGCGCCGTCGTTCGCGTCGTTGCAGCAGATGTGCAGCGCCCAGACGGTCGATTACGGCAACGACGCTCAAGGCGTGTATGCGACGTTGTTCGACGCTTATGTGGCGAACCGGCGCGGGCGGTTGTCGAAGGAAGATTACTGCGCGTTCCAGACGGAAATCGCGCAGCGCTACACGAGCCAGGGGGCGAGCACCGACCCGCAGATTCGCAACCAGTGGGTTGCGTTCTTTACGGAGCAACGCGCACGAGCAATAAGCTGGCGCGCCGCAGTCGATCCGACGTTGCGCAGCGGTTGAGGTTTGTTCTTTAGACGGCGGCGCTGCGGTTTATTGGTCGGGAGGACGCGGCAGTAATGAAAGTGGGCGCCGCTGCGGGCGCCCACGTTGACAGAAACAGAACGGACCTGGCCGGCTCGAGGGCTGGCCGTGTACGTGCGGCTGAGCTAGCAGCCGCACCGGCCGTGAACCGGCATCAGCCCGACGATGCGCGGGTTGTTATCAGGAAAGGCGTTTGATTGCTCGGAGTGCGCTATCGCCGGATTCCGTTACACGCCATTGTTCATTGCCCGAGGCGAGCCGCTCCAGTTGCACGAGCTGGCGTTCGAGGAGGGCGTCGAGTTCTTCTCGCTCCATGTCCACCTGATTGGGAGCGTCCTTGACGAGCAACAACGTGGCGAATTCGTGCGGACTCAGCATCGTTTCTCTCCATGTCAAGCAAACGCGGACAGCCTCGACGGCGACTGGCATGCATGGCGACAGCCATGGCCGGGTGGTCCGCAAAAAGATGGGGCGGGAGGTGCAGCTACGACAGGTTTACTTAGCACCGGCGGCATGCGGGCACGCAATGAACGCCGGGGAACTGGAGTGTAGTCAAGCAAACGTTAAACACCAAACTGGCCCCTGCAAATTTTCCCTTTGACAACCGCACCCCACAGAGGCGGTTATTCGCCGCGGCCAAATCCTTGATTTCACTTGAAGTTTTGCGTGCGCTGCAACATGTCCGCAACTACTTGGTCAATTGGCCACGTACACCTGGCAATTGGCGGCGGTGAGCGTCTCCGCCATGTCAGGCGGCGGGGCGGCATCGGTGAAGAGCGCGTCGATCTGCTCGAGATGTCCCTGACGAACCAGCGCAGGGCGGCCGAATTTCGAACTGTCGGCGGCGAGAAAAACGGTGCGCGCGTGGTGAATGATGGCTTCCGCCACGCGCACTTCGCGCGTATCGAAATCGCGCAGGGTTCCGTCGGGCTCGATGCTCGAGGTGCCGATGATCGCGAAATCCACCTTGAACTGGCGGATGAAATCGATCGCCAGTTCGCCCACGATGCCCTTGTCCCACGGTCGCACGATGCCGCCCGTCACCAGCACTTCGCAGTCGGGATAGCCGCTCATCATGCTCGCGACGTTCAGATTGTTGGTAATCACGCGCAATCCGCGATGCCGGTTGAGCGCGCGCGCGACTTCCTCGGTGGTGGTCCCGAGATTGATGAAGAGCGACGCCTGGTCGGGAATGTGAGTGGCCACTAGCGCCGCGATGCGCCTTTTTTCGTCGTGGAACATGCGCTGCCGCGCGGTGTACGAGACGTTCTCGGAACTGGTCGGCAGGCTCGCGCCGCCGTGATAACGACGCAGCAGATTCATGTCGGCGAGCCAGTTGACGTCGCGGCGGATCGTCTGCGGTGTCACGTCGAAGTGTGCTGCGAGGTCGTCCACGGTCACGAAGCCGTCGCGTTGCACCCACTCCAGCAGTTCCTGTTGCCGGGCATTGAGAGTGAGGCGGGGGTCTCGGGTCATGGGTCTCGGTGATGAGTTGTTATCGGCCTGCCGCAGTCGGCGTGGGCGGGATGCGTATGCGAGTGTGCGTGTATTGTAAGACCATCGCGCGGGTCGTCTGCCAGGTCGTGCGACATGCATAAGCCTGCGCGCGCCGCACATCGACGCATCCAGCGCGGTAGCGCGTTTATCCATGCGATAAATGGATTTGTGTTTTGCCGCCGCTCGCGCTGCAATCGAAGATTTTCTGTTCCGTCCGCGTTTCACCTTTCCTATTGTGTCCGGCGGCTGGCGTCGCCTCACCGTGCTTTCGAGAGCGTTCGACATGATCACAAGCGCGCCACGCAATTCGATTTCGGCATGCCGAAGGCGGGCGGCACCATCTACATGTCGGTGGCGGACGAGCGCGGCATGATGGTCAGCTTCATTCAGTCGAACTACATGGGCTTCGGATCGGGGATCGTGGTGCCGGATACTGGTATCTCCATGCAGAACCGCGGCTGCGGTTTCTCGATGGATCCGAAGTCGCCCAACGTGGTGGAAGGCGGCAAGCGGCCGTTCCACACGATCATCCCGGCGTTCCTCACGCAGCAGGTGAACGGACAGCAGGAAGCGGTCATGAGCTTTGGCGTGATGGGCGGGGACATGCAGCCGCAGGCGCATTTGCAATCTGTCGTGCGCATGCTCGACTACGGTCAGCAGCCGCAGGCCGCGTGCGACGCACCGCGCTGGAAGGTGAACCGCGACTTCACGATCGACATTGAATCGACGCTCGACGCAAAGACGGCAGAAGGATTGCAGAAGCTCGGCCACACGATCAAATCCGTCGACGATCCTTACATGGATTTCGGTTCCGGCCAGTACATCTGGAAGCTCGATCGCAATGATCCGGAGCGTGGTTACGTGGGCGCCAGCGACAGCCGCCGCGACGGGTTGGCTGCCGGCTTCTGATGCCCGTCGGCGCCTTTTCGGCGGGGTGCGAGAGGTAGCTGGACAGGTGGCTCGAAGAATCCGTGCGTCGTAGTTTTCGAATCACGGTTTGTCGCGTTTTGCGAAGCAAAGCCAGCTCGTTGAACTGGCTTTTTCGTGCGCCGTGCAATCGTGCTTGCCTCACCGAAACTTTCGTCTATCGTGAAATTGGAACCCTGGCCGATCGGTACGGTCAGTGCTGGGTTGTCTGCAGAGTTGCGAAACAGCGGCTAAGATGCAGACACAAGGGGTTAACTCTAATTCACGGCGCTGTATCCGACACGGCGAACCGCAACGCGAGGTAGCGCGATAGCAGCGGTTCCAAGCATGCTCCACGAGTCGATACAGCTTTCGGAGCAAGACACGATGCACACAGAGCTGAACCATGTCATGCCCTGGCGGATCGAGGACATAGACCTCACGCGCATTGATCGCCAGAAAGCGGTCGCGAACGAAGACCTGTTATTGCTGCTGTGTGCCGCTTCATTTATTGAAAGCGGCACCGATCTTTACACCAGTAATCTGAGCAAGTTTTTCGACGGCGATCCGGAAGTTTCCGCGTGGCTCAACAACGAGTGGGAGCCCGAGGAAATGCAACACGGCCGCGCACTCAAAACGTATATCGCTTACGTGTGGCCAGAATACGATTGGGACACGGCGTTCCGTAATTTCATGGACGAATATTCGCTAACGTGTTCAGTGGAAGATTTCGAAAAAACCCGCGCGCTTGAAATGGTGGCGCGGTGCGTCGTCGAAACAGGTACGGCCACGTTGTATCGCGCGATTGGCGAGTGTTCGGACGAGCCGGTGCTCAAGGAGATTACCGACAACATTCGTACCGACGAGGTCCGTCATTACAAACACTTTTTCAAGTACTTCAAGAAGTACAACAAGATCGAGGGCAATGGCCGGCTCGCGGTTCTGGGCGCGTTAATGCGTCGTGTAATGGAGATCAAGAACGAAGACTCGGAAATCGCGTTGCGTCATGTGTTCGCGATTCGTTATCCGGAGCGGGTGCGCGACCAGGCTTACAACCGCGAGCGGGCCGCGCGGATTAATGCGCTCGTGCGGCGTAATCTTTCCGCCGACATGTGCGTGAAAATGCTGCTCAAACCGCTCGATTTGCCGGCGAAAATTCAGCCTGGGGTGCATTACCCGCTCGCCAAGATCACGCAGCATGTGTTTTTCCGTTAACCGGTAGTGCGAACCCCGGCAATTCGCCGGCGTAGAAGATGGCCCGCCTATGCGGGCCATTTGTGTTTCAGGGCATCATGGAGGCTTGCCTCTTAACCGGACCCATGCGATGAGCGATTCCTCCTTGCCCCAGCGCCCGCTCGAACAGACTGCATTCGACGAATGGCCCGACGCGGTTCGCGCGCTATTCGACGGCTCGTCGCTCGCGAGCAAGACCGGTTTCACGGCCTCGCTGCTGACCGTCGACGCGAATCAGCATATCCGCACATCGCTGCTCGGCGCAGGCGAGTTGTATGCGCCCGATTCGCGCACCCTGTGTATCGCGCTGTGGCCGCAAGCCCGGGCGGCGCGCGCAATCGCGCAAAGCGGGCGGGCGGCATTGAGCTTCGTCCTGGAAGAGGCGTTTTATCAGGTGCAGTTGCTCGTCGCGCCGCTGCCGCCCGCCGATGGCGACGACCGCGGTCTCGTCTATATGAGCTGCACGATCGATTCAGGCGAAACGCAAAGCGTGCGCTACGCGCGCCTGACAAGCGGCATTACGTTTGAACTGGAAGAAGGGGCGGAGAAGGTGCTCGACCGATGGGAGCGGCAGATCGAGCAGCTGAAACGGGCTGCGGCGGTGGGGAGCTGAGGTGAGGCCCCGCGCCGGTGCTGCGGCTGTGTTTGCTGCGTGGTGACGAGGAGGGCTCTGGGGCCCTCTGGCCCGTATAGTGCGCTTTGCGCGTGGCGGCTGATGGTGAGGCTAGATGGCATCTGAGCTGGCTGCCGGCCTTGACGGCGGTAGTCGGCGGCCTAGCTGAGAGCCGGCAACCTTCACCCGGCAACCTCAGCCGGCCGAAGTCTCGGCTGCCCGGAGCCTCAACCGCCCGAAGCCGCAACCGCCCGAAGCCGCAACCGCCCGAAGCCTCAACCGCCCAAAGCCTCAACCGCCCGCCGCCTCAACCTCCAACCTCAACGACCACGCTGGCCGCTGCGCGCCGGGTTGCCCCCGCGCGGCGAGTCGTTGCGCGACTTTGCGCCGCCGAGCAATGCACCCGGATTGCCGCTTTGCGGTTTGCGCGGCGCGTGCTGCGCGCCGCTACCTTCATGAGCAATAGCGCGCGGACGGTCGTCCTGACGCTGACCGTCGCGGCGCGGCTGGCCACCGTTGCCGGCCGGCTTCGCGGCTTGTGGCTTCGGCTGCTGCTGGCCGTTCGCCGGGCGTTGCCCCGAGCGCTGCGCTGGCTTCGCGGCGCCGCCGTTGCCAGCCTTCGCAGCGCCTTGACCTTGACGCGGCGAACGACCGCCGCCGCCACCGCCCTGGCCCCGGCGCAAAATCGGTTCCGGCTTCGCGGTCGGGTCCGGTTCGAACCCGGCGATCACTTCCTGCGGCACCGGACGCTTGATCAGCTTCTCAATGTCCTTCAGCAATTGCAGTTCGTCGACGCACACCAGCGAAATTGCCTCGCCCGTCGCACCCGCGCGACCGGTGCGGCCGATCCGGTGGACGTAATCTTCCGGCACGTTGGGCAGATCGAAATTGACGACGTGCGGCAACTGATCGATGTCGATGCCGCGCGCGGCGATGTCGGTGGCGACCAGCACCTGCAGCGTGCCGTCCTTGAACTCGGCAAGCGCGCGCGTACGAGCCGACTGGCTCTTGTTGCCGTGAATCGCCAGCGCGCTGATGCCGTCTTTGGTCAACTGTTCAGCAAGGCGATTGGCGCCGTGCTTGGTGCGCGTGAATACCAGCACTTGAAACCAGTTGTGCTGCTTGATCAGGTGCGTGAGCAACTCGCGCTTCTTGTCGCGATCCACCGGGTGAATTTTCTGCGCGACTGTTTCCGCGGTCGTGTTGCGGCGCGCGACTTCGATCAGCGCCGGCGAGTCGAGCAGATTGTCGGCGAGCGTTTTGATCTCGTCGGAGAAAGTAGCCGAGAAGAGCAGGTTCTGGCGCTTCGGCGGCAGCTTGGCCAGCACGCGTTTGATGTCGTGAATGAAGCCCATATCGAGCATACGGTCCGCCTCGTCGAGCACGAGAATCTCGAGATGCGACAGGTCGATGGTCTTCTGCTGCATATGGTCGAGCAATCGGCCAGGCGTCGCGACGACGATGTCCACGCCGCTTCTGAGCGCACCGATCTGCGGATTGATGCCGACGCCGCCAAACATCACCGTCGACTTCAGCTTCAAGTACTTGCCGTAAGCGCGCACGCTTTCTTCGACCTGCGCGGCCAGTTCCCGCGTAGGCGTGAGGATCAGCGCGCGGACCGCGCGCTTGCCGGACGCGGATGAGTGCGGCGGCATGGAATTGAGACGTTGCAGGATCGGCAGCGTGAAACCGGCCGTCTTGCCGGTGCCGGTTTGCGCGCCAGCGAGCAGATCGCCGCCGTTCAGCACAGCGGGAATCGCTTGCGTCTGGATGGGAGTCGGAGTGGTGTAGCCGAGTTCGTGTACAGCGCGGACCAGGGGTTCGGACAAGCCGAGGGAATCAAAAGACATAGAAACTCTTTGCAATGCAGTTTCGCGAGCGGCACACGTGGGCCCCCAGCGGGCACAAATGCGGCATGAACACGCCGCATGGCGTGATCGAGATCAAGGCCGAAGCCCAGTTCCGTTCGCAGAGAAATCGGCGGCACGCTCGGATGCGTGCCGAATGCTTCAACGCGCTATGCAGACACGTTGACTGGCCTTAAGTTGCATTTCGCCGCCGTGGACGTTACGCGACATAGCGCGCAACGCTGACGAATTGACACAGACTGCCCGCCAGTACGAACAGGTGCCAGATACCATGTCCGTGCCGGATGCGCTCGTCGTTGATGAAGAAGTAGATGCCGGCGCTGTAGATGACTCCGCCGGCCACGAGCCAGGCAGTGCCCGCAGCCGGTAATGCTTGAACCAGCGGGCGGACGGCAACGAGCGCGAGCCATCCCATCAGGACATACAGCACCATCGAAACGCTGCGGGTGCGTCGCCCGAGCGTCAGTTCCTGCACGATGCCGAGAGCAGCAAGCCCCCAGCTTACGCCGAATAGCGACCATCCCCACGGCCCGCGCAACGTGACAAGCGTGAACGGAGTGTAGCTTCCGGCGATCAGCAGATAGATCGCCGAATGGTCGCATTTCTGCAGCACTGCCTTGATACGGGGACTGCGCACGCTGTGGTAAAGCGTCGAGATAGCATACAGCACGAACAGCATCGCACCGTACACGCTGAAGCTGACCACCTTGTATGCGTCGCCCTCTACCGCACCCATCGTCACGAGCGTAGCCAGCCCCGCCACCGACAGCACGGCGCCGACGAGGTGGGTAATGCTGTTGAAACGCTCACCGACATGCACGGGTCTTTCCTCCTGCACGGTTTCATTGAGGCATGTGTTGCCGAAGCCTCATGATACCGGTCCTCAAAAAACGAAGGGCGCGGCCGCGAATTTCGCAGGCCGCGCCCCTGGTGCATCGAACGCTGCTTAGTCGAGCGGCGCCGAACGCAGATCCGACACTTGCTGCGGCGACACGGCCGTGCCGTGGTTGCCCCACGACATACGGATATACGTGACGACAGCGGCTACTTCCTGATTCGACAGCGATTGCGCGAACGGCGGCATGCCGTACGGATGCGGATTCGCGTCGGTGCTCGGAGGATAACCGCCGTTCAGCACCATGCGGATCGGGTTGACCGCCGACGGCATCTGGATCGACTGGTTGTTCGCGAGCGGCGGGAAGGCCGGCGGCTGGCCGAGGCCGTTGTCCGCGTGGCACTTCGCGCAGTTGTCAGCGTAGATCTTCTGACCTTGCTTCAACAGTTCGCCGCCGAACTTTTCGGACGTTTCCAGTTGGAGCGGCTCCGGTGCTTCGCTCTTCTGCGGAATCGTCTTCAGGTACGTGGCCATTGCGTTGATGTCCGCATCGGTCATGTACTGCAGGCTGTTGTGAACCACTTCGGCCATCGGGCCGAAAACCGCACCGCGGTTCGACACACCCGTTTTCAGCAGATCGGCAATGTCTTTCGTTTCCCAGTCGCCGAGGCCTGCTTCCTTGTTCGACGTGAGCGACGGTGCGTACCAGTTCTGCAGCGGGATCAGGCCGCCTGCAAAAGCCGCCGAGCTGACCGGGCCGCCCATTGCGTTGATCGACGTGTGGCACATGCCGCAATGGCCGAGGCCTTCGATCAGGTACGCGCCGCGGTTCCACTCGACCGACTTGGTCGGATCCGCCTTGTACTCGCCTTCACGGAAGAACAGCGTGCGCCAGCCGATCAGCATGTTGCGCTGGTTGAACGGGAACTTCAGTTCGTGCGGGCGGCTCGGGACGTTGACCGGCGTGACCGAGCGCAGGTACGCATAGATCGCGTCCGAGTCGGCGCGCGTGACCTTCGTGTAGCTCGTGAACGGGAAGCCCGGATAGAGCAGGCTGCCGTCTTTCGAGCGGCCGGTGTGCATGGCGCGGTAGAAGTCGTCCTGCGTCCACTTGCCGATACCGTACTGATCGTCAGGCGTGATGTTCGGCGTGAACATCGTGCCGAACGGCGTGGCCATGGGCAGGCCGCCGGCGAACTGCTTGCCGCCGCGGACCGTGTGGCAGGCGATACAGTCGCCGGCGCGGGCGAGGTATTCGCCCTTCTTCACGAGCGCAGCCTGGTCGGCGGGCGTTGCCGCCACGGCCGAGCCGTTATGCAGATTGTCGCCGCCCGACCACAGGACGGGAACGAGTGCAGCAGCCGCAACAACGACAACTGCCGAGAGGGCGAACAAAGACTTGCGTTTCATTTGAGTGTCTCTCCCGGTGCCTTATTGCGGTTCGCTGCCGCAGGCAAGCGGAGTCTTCATCGAGCGGGCCGGAGCCGGCACGGGGTTTTGTGGGGCCTGTTGCGTGGAAAGCCAGGCAGCGACCGCGTTCACGTCTTCGTCTGTGAGACGCGTGGCGATGGTGTGCATGCAATCTGGTGCGATTGCGTGGCGCGTGCCCGAACGCCATGCGCCGAGCTGCGCGCTGATGTAGTCGGAGTGCAGACCGACGAGACCCGGGATTGCCGGCTCCATACCGGTCAGACCCTTGCCGTGGCAGGCGGCGCAAGCCGGAATCTGCTTCGACGCGTCGCCGTTCAGCACAATCTGCTGGCCGCGAGCGAGCGTGGTCGACGACACCGTCGGCTTGGCCGGCTGCGGATAGGGCGGACGTTGCTTCGAGAAGTACGTGGCGATCTGATGCAGATAGTCGTCGGAAAGATACGTGACGAGGTAATTCATGGGCGGGTACTTGCGGCGCCCTTCGCGGAAATTCTGCAACTGGTTGTACAGATAGTCGGCCGGCTTGCCCGCGAGACGCGGGAAGTAGTCGTTGTCAGTACCTTGACCGTGCGTGCCGTGGCAGGCCGTGCAACCTTGCACGCGCGCTTCCATAGTATCGGGGGCCTTCGGTTGAGTCTGCGCTTTCGCAGCGCTATAGACACCCGCGGAGCCGATCAGCAGAAGGGCAAGCAACGGGCGGAAAATGCGTCTTGAAGACACGCGTAACTCCATCAAAATCGGGGACCTGACCGAACTTCGAGCGGCTCGGTGTGAAGGGCAGCCGGCGCTGCGGCGACGCAGCATTCTATCATCGAAGGGTGATGATGACTATTTGCCACATTCGACAAGCTTACGGCCGTCACGGGCGTGCGACAGTTTGACGCGCATCGCCGCACGGAACCGCCGCGACTTTCAGACTTCGCTGCGTGGTCCACCGCTGCAATCGCTGTACCCGGCAAACTTTTGTCCGCTCGATGTTGAACCGACCCGCGCGCGTGCCATCGAAGCGTACACTTCCGGGCGCCGAACCGCGGACGAGATCTGTCCGCGGCCAGGGACCCGGTTCAACCGGTCCGGCAGGCGCCCGCCGTTTTCCCGTTCATCCGCTATCGGCCTTACATGAAGCTAATCAATCTTTTCAGTCCGGCGTGGTTTTCGTCCGCGCTCGGCGCCGCGGCGCTCGTTATGACGTCCTCGGCATTCGCACATGCGCATCTCGTTTCGAGCGAACCTGCAGCCAACGCCGAAGTCGCGGCACCCGCAGAGGTCACCCTTCACTTCAGCGAGCCGCTCGAGCCGGCCTTCAGCAAAATCGCGCTGAACGACGCGAACGGCAAGGCAACTGCGCCCGCTGCGTCGGAAGTCGACAAGCACGACGCGCGTGTCATGCATCTGCCGCTGCCGCAGTTGGGCGCGGGACGCTACGCGGTGCACTGGACCGCCGTGGCCACCGACGGTCATCGCACGCAAGGCGACTTTGCGTTCATCGTCAAATGAGCATCGACGGATTGTGGATCGGGCAGGTCGCCATGGCCGCGCTCATGAATGTCGCGTTTGCGTTTGCCGTCGGTTCGGCATTGCTCGGCGCGTGGCTCGCGAACGACGCCAAGGCGAAGGTCGCGCCCGGGCGTGCCGCCTGGTTGCGCGCGCAACGTTCAATGCTGACGGCGAGCGTCGTCCTGGTGCTCGCAGACCTCGGCTGGCTGTTGTATCAGGCGGCGTCGATGAGTGGCGTTGCGCTTCCCGCCGCATTTGCCTTCGTGCCGACGGTGCTTACCCAAACGCATGTCGGCTACGGCTGGAGCATTGCGTTCGCGGGCGCACTGGTGTTGCTGGGCACGGCAATGACGGCTCATAGCGGCATGTTGCGCAACGCGCTGCTGTGGCTCGCGGTGATTGCAATCGCCGCAGGCAAGGCGTCGCTCGGGCACGCGGTGGACGCAGGGCCGGCATCCGCGGCCATCGCAATGCAAACGCTTCACGTGCTCGTGACCAGCGTGTGGGCCGGCCTCGCGATTACAGCCGGACTGGCGGTGTTGCCGGCGCTCGGCTTGTCGACCGCGCGCGGCATATTGATCCGCACAGCGACGCAGGTGTCGAACGTGTCGGTGGTCGCGGTGGGATTCGTGCTGCTCTCCGGCATCTTCAACGCGGTGCGCGGCTCCGGTGGCTCATTCGAGGCGATCGGGTCGAGCACATGGGGCCACGTTTTGATCCTCAAGCTTTCGCTTGTCGGTCTCGCGCTCGTGCTCGGCGGCCTCAATCGCTTCCTTGCGCTTCCGCGTCTGCGCCGTACTGCATCGACGATGGACGCCCATACGTTCACCAACGTGCTTTATCTGGAAGCGCTTGCCATGATCGGCGTTCTCGTCGCAGCCGCAGCGCTGTCGCATAGCGTGCCGGCGTTCGCGATGGTGAACTGAGTTCTATACGCGAGAGGACCGGCGTCACCGCGCGGGCTGTATTGCGTACACGTCTATGCATCCGCGTAAGAATGCGCCGCACGGTTTCAACGTGCGGCGCGATCACCAACTCAAGTGAACAACCGCGTGTCGAGCATTCGGCCGATCGACCAATTCATTCGAGTCCCAGCCGATGACCGAGAATCGGCGCACAAAATAGCGCAATTGCGCAGCCAGCTACTTTGCCTTCGAGTTCCGCTGCTGCCGCATGGGCGCCGTAGACATGCATGAGCAGATCGAAAAGCTGGGGGATGCAGTACACGACGGCGGCGACGACAAACCATTTTTCAATCGCCGCGATGCGCCAGCCGCGTTCATAGGCAACGGCCGCGCCGATCACGCGAAGCACGCCGAATAGCACCAGCGCGCCGACGGCCGCCTGCTCGCGCAGCAGATAATCCGGAATGAATTCGCCCATGAGACTCCCCGATGCATTCGTTGTTCGGACGCATTTCAGCAAGGAGCAGGCCATACATCTGTCTGATGCCGAACAAAGGGCAAGCAAGCCTTTCGGGCAAGGCCGGGGCGACGCAAGTCGTAGCGCCGTAATCTGTCACGGTGCCCAAAAGAGAACGCCGCCCGAAGGCGGCGTCCGTCAGCAAGCGAGTGAAGCGATTACCACTCGGCGACGCTGCCGTCCGCGTGACGCCAGACCGGATTGCGCCAGCGGTGGCCGACCTTCGCCATCTCGCGTACTTTCTCCTCGTTCACTTCGATTCCGAGGCCCGGACCTTGCGGAATCGACACGAAGCCGTCTTCGTATTTGAAGACTTCGGGGTTCTTGATGTAGTCGAGCAGGTCATTGCCCTGGTTGTAGTGAATCCCGAGGCTTTGTTCCTGGATAAACGCGTTGTAGCTCACGGCGTCGATCTGCAGACAAGTTGCCAGTGCAATCGGGCCGAGCGGACAGTGCAGCGCGAGCGCGACGTCGTAGGCTTCGGCCATCGACGCGATCTTGCGGCACTCGGTGATCCCGCCCGCGTGCGACGCGTCCGGCTGGATGATGTCGACGTAGCCGCCGGACAGAATGTGCTTGAAGTCCCAGCGCGAATAAAGACGCTCGCCCAGTGCAATCGGCGTGTTCGTCTGATTGACGATGTCGCGCAGCGCTTCTGCATTTTCCGAAAGCACTGGCTCTTCGATGAAGAGCAGTTTGTACGGGTCGAGTTCTTTCGCCAGCACCTTGGCCATGGGCTTATGCACGCGGCCATGAAAGTCCACGCCGATGCCGATGTTCGGCCCTACCGCCTCGCGCACGGCCGCGACGTTGTTGATGACGCCTTGCACCTTGTCGAAGGTGTCGATGATCTGTAGCTCTTCTGAGCCGTTCATCTTGACGGCCTTGAAGCCCCGTTCAACCACGGCGCGCGCGTTGTTCGCGACGTCGCTCGGACGATCGCCGCCGATCCACGAATACACCTTGATCCGGTCACGCACCTGGCCGCCGAGCAGCGCGTGCACCGGCACGCCGTGATGCTTGCCCTTGATGTCCCACAGTGCCTGGTCGACGCCGGCAATCGCGCTCATCGTGATCGGACCGCCGCGATAGAACCCTGCGCGATACATGACCTGCCAGTGGTCTTCGATCAGAAGCGGGTCTTTGCCGATCAGATAGTCCGACAACTCCTCGACCGCTGCCGCGACCGTATGCGCGCGGCCCTCGACCACCGGCTCGCCCCAGCCGACGATGCCTTCGTCGGTCTCGATCTTCAGGAAGCACCAGCGCGGTGGAACGATGAAAGTTTCGAGCTTGGTGATTTTCATAGTGTGCGTCTCCGATCGCATGCCAAATTTTCGAGGATCCTCATGCTACAACAAAAGGCCGCTACAGTACTATTAATAGTACTATTCGCCACATGTTGAGCGGCCTCGCCGCAAGGAGGAACCTATTCAGCACGATCTGCATGGGCGCGTCGCCCACAGGCTGGCTACTGCGATATTGCGCGGCGATTACGCGCCCGATTCGATTCTGCCGCGTGAGGCGGAGCTAATGGACGCGTTTGGCGTGAGCCGCACGGTGTTACGCGAGGCGCTACGCACGCTGACGTCGAAAGGGTTGATCGAATCGCGCCCGCGCGTAGGCACGCGGGTGCGGCCACGGCACGCGTGGAATCTGCTCGATGTCGACGTGCTCGACTGGTATTCGCGCGTCGCCGAGCCGATGCAGTTCGCGCTCAAGCTGCAGGAAATGCGGGAGATGATCGAGCCGTATGCCGCGGGTCTCGCGGCCGCTTCACATTCCGACGAGACATTCGGCGCACTTGCAGCCGCTCACGCCGCGATGACCGGTGCGCGTAACGTCGATGAATGGGTGCGGGCCGATCTGCAATTTCACCTGAGCGTGTTGATTGCGTGCAGCAATGAACTGCTGATACCGCTGGGCACGCTGATCGAGCGCACGCTCGAGGCGCAGCTTCGGCTGAATGCGAAACGTGCGGACGTCTTCAACGCTTCGCTCGCCGAACATACGGCGGTGTTCGAGGCGATTCGCGACCGCGACGCGCACAGGGCGCGCGACGCAATGGCGCGCCTGCTCAGCGTGACGCGCGCCCGCATCGAGGCGTGACCGGTTCATCGCCGCATGTGCCGTCGAGGCTTCTTGCGTCTTATGCGTCTGGTGGAGTGTCAGTAGACGGAGACCGGCAGCTTCGCGGCGATGAATGTCAGCGTGAGGTCGTTTAGATAAGCGACCATTGACGCCAACTGCGTGGTTCATGCATTTCAATGCCGGCATGCCGCGGTTCGAGCCGCTGGCGAATTTTCGACTGGAACGGCGGGGTTGAACGGCGTCGAAGTGACCGCCAGCGCCGGGTGTCAACGACGCAACTGGCGCAGCCGCTTCCGGTCGCGTGCTATTTCGCTTCGGAGCCTGTAGCCGTGCCCGACGGCGGCGCAAGTTCATAGCAGCCCGGCGCGGTTTTGCCCGCTTCCGGCGCTTGTGGATCGATGCACTTGAAAGCGCTTTGATCGCGCTGCACGAAGATCGTGTCGGCGGGACCGCCCGCGCCGCGAGGCGTATTGACGACGGCGACGATCTTGTAGCCGTTTTGCAGGAGTGTCGACAACGTGGTCTGACTTGCTCGCCACTGATTGTCGGTCGATTGCGCCAGAACGGCAGCTGCGGAAGCGGCGCCGAGAAGCGCGATCGATACGGCAGCCACGGCGCGCGCGGCGGTGCGGAACGTCATCAAGAAACCTCCTTGAAGTTGCGGGTGTAAAACAAAAAAGCCGCTGAACCTTGCGGATCAGCGGCTTTTTCTTGCAACTGGTGGCGAATCAGGGACTCGAACCCCGGACCTGCGGATTATGATTCCGTCGCTCTAACCAACTGAGCTAATTCGCCGAAAGAAGCGAGATTATGAGGATAGCACCGGGGGCTGTCAACCCCCGGCGCCCAACTTTTTCAGTTGCCGCCCGGGCAGGGCGCCTCAATCCTTTGCGTAGATGTCCGAGTCTTTGGTTTCACGGACGAACAGCATGCCGATCACGAAGGTAATGAGCGCGATCACGATCGGATACCACAAGCCCGAGTAGATATTGCCCTTCGCCGCGACGATCGCAAACGCCGTGGCCGGCAAGAAGCCGCCGAACCAGCCGTTGCCGATGTGATACGGAAGCGACATCGACGTATAGCGGATTCGCGTGGGGAACATCTCGACCAGCATCGCCGCGATTGGTCCGTAGACCATCGTCACGTAGATCACGAGGATCGTCAGAATCACCACGCTCATCGGCCAGTTGATCTGCGAAGAATCGGCCTTCGGCGGATAGCCGGCGGACTTCAGCGTCGTCGAAAGCGACTTGTCGAACACCTTCCCCTGATCTTTGGCGTCGGCGGCTTTGCCGTCATAGGTGGAGACCACCGTATCGCCGACCTTGATCTGCGCAAGCGTGCCCACCGGAGCCGCGACGTTTTCGTAGTTCAAGCCTGACTTCGAAAGCGCGCTCTTCGCGATGTCGCACGAACTCGTGAACTTCGACGTGCCGACCGGATTGAACTGGAACGAGCATTCGTCCGGGTTCGCGATCACCACGATCGGCGCCTTCGCCGTGGCCGTTTCAAGCGCCGGGTTGACATAGTGCGTCAGCGCCTTGAACAGCGGGAAGTACGTGAGTGCCGCGATCAGCAGGCCGGCCATGATGATCGGCTTGCGGCCGATCCGGTCCGACAGCGAGCCGAAGAACAGGAAGAAGGGCGTGCCGATCAGAAGCGCAATGGCGATCATGATGTTGGCCGTCGCGCCGTCCACCTTCAGCGTCTGCGTCAGGAAGAACAGCGTGTAGAACTGGCCCGTGTACCAGACCACGGCCTGGCCGGCGGTCAGCCCGATCAGCGCGAGGATCACGACCTTCAGGTTCTTCCACTGGCCGAAAGCCTCGGAGAGCGGTGCCTTGGACGTCTTCCCTTCTGCTTTGAT
Organism: Paraburkholderia strydomiana; assembly: GCF_031456815.1. Taxonomy (NCBI): domain Bacteria; kingdom Pseudomonadati; phylum Pseudomonadota; class Betaproteobacteria; order Burkholderiales; family Burkholderiaceae; genus Paraburkholderia; species Paraburkholderia strydomiana. The sequence goes on along the minus strand of NZ_JAVDVL010000002.1, from coordinate 679,653 downwards.
GCGCTCGAAGACCGGCGATTCGTGCAACTGCAACCGGATCCACACCGAAACGCCCAGCAGGAGGATCGACGCGATGAACGGAATTCGCCAGCCCCACGCGCCGAACGCGTCTTCGCCCATTGCCGTGCGCACGCCGAGAATGACCAGCAGCGAGAGGAACAGGCCGAGCGTGGCAGTCGTCTGGATCCACGCGGTGTAGAAGCCGCGACGTCCCGGCGGCGCGTGTTCGGCCACATAGGTTGCAGCGCCGCCATATTCGCCGCCGAGTGCGAGGCCTTGCAGCATGCGCATCGCGATGAAAATCACCGGCGAAGCAATGCCGATCGCCGCATAGCCGGGCAGGAAGCCGACCAGGAAGGTCGACAGACCCATGATCACGATCGTGACAAGGAACGTGTACTTGCGGCCGACCATATCGCCGAGCCGTCCGAACACCACCGCACCGAACGGCCGGACTGCGAAGCCCGCGGCGAAACTGAGCAGCGTGAAGATGAAGCCCGCAGTCGGATTGACGCCTGAGAAAAAGCTCTTGCTGATGAAGGCCGCGAGCGAACCGGCCAGATAGAAGTCGTACCACTCGAAAACCGTACCTAGCGACGATGCGAAGATCACCCGCTTCTCATCGCGCGTCATGGGCACGGGCGAAATGTGTCCGCCAACGGTAGCCATATGTCGTCTCCAATATTGATATGCACGCGGTGCGCCGGCCCGCGGCGTTCCCGTGTAACCGATTATTGGAGTGAAAACTTACGGCCTTCTGACATGAAGGGCTGCTGCCGCAGCTTTTGATGCGCCGGCGGAATGTCGTGAACATCCGTCAACTGGCATGCAACGTCGCCTCGCGTGGCATGAACGCCGCCTATCTCGCTATCTGGCGCCCGTCGCGGTCAGTTCGCGTTAGGGTAAGTCCTGCCCCGTTCCAGCACATGCAAACTGACACGTACGAGCGTGCCTGCGAGCCGCGGAGAGTTCTGATAGATGTTGTCGTCGATAGTCAGCTCGCCGCCGTGCATCGTCGCAATCTCGCGAACGATCGCAAGCCCGAGGCCACTGCCGTCGCCCTCACGGCCGAGAATCCGGTAGAACCGTTCGATCACTCGCGAACGTTCGGCCACTGGAATGCCGAGGCCTGTATCTTCCACTTCCAGATGCACGAGCCGAGCGGCTTTCTCGTGTCTCACCCTGACCGTGATGCGGCCGCCCGCCGGCGTGTAGCGAATGGCGTTGTCGATGAGATTCGACAACATTTCGCGCAGCATGACGGGATTGCCTTCGACTTCGACGGGCTCGTCCGGCGCTTCGTAGCCGAGATCCATCTGTTTGGCGAACGCGGCCTGCACCCAGTCGCGCACGGCGTTGCGGGCCACTTCTGTCACTTCCACCGGCGTGAAAATCTGTCCGGACATGCGGTTTTCCGCGCGAGCGAGCGCCAGCAACTGCGTGACGAGGCGGGCCGCGTGTTCCGAACTCGTCGCGATCTGCTCGAGCGAGCGGTGCACTTCCGCCGACGCGTCCTGCCGCAACGCCAGCTCCGCCTGGGTCCGCAGGCCGGCAAGCGGCGTTTTCATCTGATGCGCGGCGTCGGCGATGAAGCGCTTCTGCAATTCCATGTTCTGTTCGAGGCGCGTCAGCAGATCGTTGAACGACGTGACGAGGGGCTCGATTTCCGGAGGCGCGCGACGCGCTTCCAGCGGCGACAGATCGTCGGGGCGCCGCGCGCGGATATGCGCCTGCAATGCGTGCAGCGGCGCGAGACCACGCGACAGGCCGAACCACACGAGCAGGATGGCGAGCGGCAGGATCACGAACTGCGGCAGGATCACGCCTTTGATGATGTCGTTGGCAAGCTGACTGCGTTTGTCGAGCGTCTCGGCGACCTGAACGAGCACGGGCTCAGCGCCGGGCGTCTGCGGAAACTCGACCGTCGTATAGGCCACGCGGATGTCGTTGCCGCGCAGCATGTCGTCGCGAAATGCGACGAGCCCCGGTTGCGGCCGGTCTTCTTCGTGCGGCAGCGGCATGTCGCGCTCGCCGGCCACCAGTTCGCCTCGCGTGCCGAGCACTTGATAGAAAACACTGTCGACGTTGTCCGTGCGTAAAAAGTCGCGTGTGGAGTCGGGCAGCGTCAGTTCGGCCACGCCGTTGACCGGGTGGATCTGGCGCGCGAGCACATAGGCGTCGGTTTCGAGCGCGCGGTCGAACGGTCCGTTCGCGATCGACTTGGCGACCAGATAAGTCACCGCGAGACTCATCGGCCACAGCAACAACAGCGGCGCGAGCATCCAGTCGAGAATTTCACCGAATAGCGAGCGCGGGCGGGCCTCGGCGGCGGCTTCGGTTTCGTCGGGCGGAGCGAACGGATTGGCGTAGCGCTCGTCGCGCGCCTCGTCGAGATCCGCCGCGCGGGCCGTCGCGCGATCGGCGCGTGCGGACATGGGTGTGCTCTATTTGTAGTGGTGGCTCGCCGGCATCCCGTCTGACTGCGGCGATGAAGGCGAAGAAGGCGGCTCGGGTTCGGGCTCAGCGGGCGCCGACGCGGCGGCGTTCGTACTGAGGTTTGCGGGCGCGACCGCCTTCTCGAGACAGTAACCGAGCCCGCGCACGGTAATGATGCGCACACCGCTCGGCTCGATTTTCTTGCGCAGCCGGTGCACGTATACCTCGATCGCGTTGTTGCTGACTTCCTCGCCCCATTCGCACAGATGATCGACGAGTTGCTCCTTCGAAACCAGACGCCCGATTCGCTGCAGCAGTACTTCGAGCAGTCCGAGCTCGCGCGCCGAAAGCTCGATCACCTGCTCGTTGATATAGGCGATCCGGCCCACCTGGTCGAAAGACAGCGAACCGTGCCGCACGACCGTCGGGCCGCCGCCCGCACCGCGCCGCGTCAGCGCGCGCACCCGCGCTTCGAGTTCGTTGAGCGCGAACGGCTTGGCCATGTAGTCGTCGGCGCCGAGATCGAGGCCTTTGACCCGTTCGTCGACGCTGTCCGCAGCGGTCAGGATCAGTACGGGCAGATTGGAGTTGCGAGCGCGCAGGCGGCGTAGCACCTCGAGTCCGGACATGCGCGGCAGGCCGAGATCGAGAATCAGCAGGTCGAAACTTTGCATGGACAGCGCCGTATCGGCCTCAACGCCGCTCTTCACGTGATCGACAGCATAGGCCGATTGGCGGAGTGATCGAACCAGACCGTCCGCGAGTATGCTGTCGTCTTCGGCAATCAGAATTCGCATGGTGCGCCAGCTCAAGGCTTGGCCGGCACCTCGGGTGTCCCCGCGGCGCACAGCGGTCTCCGAAAATTATTGTGGGTGGTTTGGGCAGCGCGGCGGTAAACATGCGCGTTCGCATGAGAATCGCGCTTGCCAAAACCACTGTTTTTTTATACAGTGTCTGGGTTTCGTGTGCTGTCCTTCAAAAGGTGGGCCGCACATCTGCCTCAGACGCCGTTCATCATAGCAAAGGACGATTCATGGAAGAAAGCAAGAAAGGCTCGGCTGGACTGACTGCTGAAAAGAGCAAGGCACTCGCTGCCGCCCTCGCGCAGATCGAAAAGCAGTTCGGCAAAGGGTCGGTCATGCGGCTCGGCGCAGGTGAGGTAGTCGAAGACATCCAGGTCGTTTCAACGGGATCGCTCGGCCTCGACATCGCACTTGGCGTCGGCGGTTTGCCGCGTGGCCGCGTGGTTGAAATTTACGGTCCGGAGTCGTCGGGTAAAACCACGTTGACGCTGCAAGTTATTGCTGAAATGCAAAAGCTGGGCGGCACGGCAGCGTTTATCGACGCGGAACACGCGCTGGATATCCAGTATGCGGGCAAGCTCGGCGTGAACGTGAACGACCTGCTGGTTTCGCAACCGGACACGGGTGAACAGGCGTTGGAAATTGCCGACGCACTGGTGCGTTCGGGCTCGATCGACATGATCGTGATCGACTCGGTCGCGGCGCTCGTGCCGAAGGCTGAAATCGAAGGCGAAATGGGCGATTCGCTGCCGGGCCTGCAAGCGCGTCTCATGTCGCAGGCGCTGCGCAAACTCACTGGCACGATCAAGCGCACGAATTGCCTCGTGATCTTCATCAACCAGATCCGCATGAAGATCGGCGTGATGTTCGGCAACCCGGAAACCACTACGGGTGGTAACGCGCTGAAGTTCTACGCGTCGGTGCGTCTGGATATTCGCCGCATTGGTTCGATCAAGAAGAACGACGAAGTGATCGGCAACGAAACGCGCGTGAAGGTGGTCAAGAACAAGGTGTCCCCACCGTTCCGCGAGGCGATTTTCGACATCCTGTATGGCGAGGGTATTTCGCGTCAGGGCGAAGTCATCGACTTGGGCGTGCAAGCCAAGATCGTCGACAAGGCCGGCGCGTGGTACAGCTATAACGGTGAGCGTATCGGCCAGGGTAAGGACAACGCGCGCGAATTCCTGCGCGAGAATCCGGACATCGCTCGTGAAATCGAGAACCGTATCCGCGAATCGCTCGGCGTGAATGCAATGGCTGAAGCGGTGACCGGCGCAGGCGCAGAAGTCGCGGGCGAAGAAGAGTAACCATTACGTGATACGCAAGGGCCGGCCACTGTCCGATAGCGGACGCAACGCGGGCGGCCCGCGTAATGACGAGAACGATTCGGTCGATCCGTCCGAATCGTTCGACGCGCATGATCGCGCTGCGGGCCGTGGCCCGCGGCGCGCCCAGTCTCACAAACCGCCTGCTAGCCCAAATTCCGCAGATTTCTCGGACCCATTCGAGACTGCAGGAAATGCCACGGCTACCGAGCCCACGTATAGCCGCTCACGTGACTCACGCCGAGCATCCGCCGACGCGAAGTCCGGGCAAAACGAAGCGAAAAAATCCCAGCGTCCCGCACGTTCGCTTAAGGGGCGCGCGCTCGGCTATCTGTCTCGTCGCGAATATAGCCGCAGCGAACTTGCACGTAAGCTGAAGCCGTTCGTCGAAGAGAACGACTCGCTCGATACGCTGCTTGATACGCTGGAAGCCGAGAACTGGCTGTCCGATTCGCGTTTCACCGAAAGTCTGATTCATCGCCGGTCGTCGCGAATGGGCACGAGCCGGATCGTCGGCGAATTGAAGCAGCATTCTGTCGACCAAACGCTAGTCGAAGAGGCGAGTGCCCAATTGCGCGAAACGGAGCTTGCGCGTGCCCAAGCGGTGTGGCGCAAGAAGTTCGGCGAACTTCCACAGACACCGGCCGAGCGCGCGAAGCAGGCGCGCTTTTTCGCATCGCGCGGTTTTTCGGGCGCCACGATCGGCAAAATCCTCAAAGGCATCGACGAAGAATGGAGCGGTGAATAGGCGCAAGCCGGGGAGTAGTCCGCGACCGCGCGCAGGATCGTCGAGCACGAAACCGGCTCTGGGCGGCCTGCAGGCCGTTTCGCCGCATTCGAGGCTGTCTCAAATACCCAGTATGCTAAAATTCACGCGTTTTCCAATTCGGCCTTTCCTTTCCGCATGCCGCTTTCCTCGCCAGTGCCCCGTCAATTGCGCCATCGCCGCGCAATCAGAGCGGAAGCTTTTGAGCGAGCCGATGGCCTGTGGGATGTGGAAGCGTGCTTGACCGACGAAAAGCCACGCGATGTGGCGCTTGCGTCGGGCGTCCGGCCCAATGGTCAACCGATCCATGAACTCTGGCTTCGCATCACCATCGATCGCAAGCTCAATGTCGTCGACGCCGAGGCGTCGTCCGACTGGGTGCCCTATCCCGGGCTATGCCAAGCCAGCAATCCTGCCTACCGTGCCCTCATCGGGCTCAATCTCCTTCACAACTTCCGTCGCGATGCTGCCCGTTTGCTGGCCGGCACGGCTGGTTGCACGCATCTCACCGAGTTGTGCGCGATCCTGCCGACCGCTGCTATCCAGGCGTTCGCCGGCGACGTGTGGGATACCGGTGACAAGGCGGCAGGCGCGAGCGCCAGTTCAGAAAATGAGTCGGCCGACGGTACCGCCGAACGTTTAAACGACAAACCGCCATTCCAGTTGGGACGCTGCCAGGCGCTGCGTTTCGACGGGGAGGCAGTGCAGAAGTTTTACCCGCGCTGGTATGGCTATGCGCCACGCCCAGCTGACCGCCCGGCATCGCCAGACAACGGGGCGGCCCGCCAAGAAGGCAGGGGCAATGCGCCCGGCATGTTGGACGGTAGCGGAAACGAAGTTCAATCCAACTCTCAGACTGAAGGGAATCACGCATGAAGATTCACGAGTACCAGGGTAAGGAAATCCTGCGGAAATTCGGCGTCGCGGTACCGCGCGGCAAGCCGGTCTTCTCGGTGGATGATGCGGTCAAGGCCGCGGAAGAGCTCGGCGGCCCGGTTTGGGTCGTGAAGGCTCAGATCCACGCGGGTGGCCGTGGCAAGGGTGGCGGCGTGAAGGTTGCCAAGTCGCTGGAACAGGTTCGCGAATACTCGAACCAGATCCTCGGCATGCAACTCGTCACGCACCAGACTGGTCCGGAAGGCCAGAAGGTGAATCGCCTGTTGATCGAAGAAGGCGCGGACATCAAGAAGGAACTGTATGTCGGCCTCGTGATCGATCGTGTTTCGCAGAAGATCGTCGTGATGGCATCGAGCGAAGGCGGCATGGACGTCGAAGAAGTCGCGGAAAAGACGCCCGAGCTGATCCACAAGGTTGCGGTCGATCCGTCGACGGGCCTGAAGGACGCCGAAGCTGACGACCTCGCGAAGAAAATCGGCGTGCCCGACGCATCGATCCCGCAAGCGCGCGCGATCCTGCAAGGCCTCTACAAGGCATTCTGGGAAACCGACGCATCGCTCGCCGAAATCAACCCGCTGATCCTGACGGGCGACGGCAAGGTCATCGCGCTCGACGCAAAGTTCAACTTCGATTCGAACGCACTGTTCCGTCATCCGGAAATCGTCGCGTATCGCGATCTGGACGAAGAAGATCCGGCTGAAGTCGAAGCGTCGAAGTTCGATCTGGCGTACATCTCGCTCGACGGCAACATCGGCTGTCTGGTGAACGGCGCGGGCCTCGCAATGGCAACGATGGACACCATCAAGCTGTTCGGCGGCGAACCGGCGAACTTCCTCGACGTGGGCGGTGGCGCCACGACGGAGAAGGTCACGGAAGCGTTCAAGATCATGCTGAAGAACCCGAACCTGACCGCGATTCTGGTCAACATCTTCGGCGGCATCATGCGCTGCGACGTGATCGCGGAAGGCGTGATCGCGGCGTCGAAGGCCGTGTCGCTGAAGGTGCCGCTCGTGGTCCGCATGAAGGGCACGAACGAAGACCTGGGCAAGAAGATGCTCGCTGAATCCGGTCTGCCGATCATCGCGGCTGACAGCATGGAAGAAGCGGCTCAGAAGGTCGTCGCGGCCGCTTCGGGCAAGGCGTAAGCCTAGTCCACAGCGCGTTTACCAGGATTAACCAGGATTACGAATGGCATCGCGCGAGCGACGCTGGCGGCGAACGTGTCGTCCAGTGGCGCTCCCGCGCGACGCCAAACGAACAGAGGTCAATACATGTCGATTCTGATTAACAAAGACACCAAGGTCATCACGCAGGGCATCACCGGCAAAACCGGTCAGTTCCACACGCGTGCTTGCCGTGAATACGCAAACGGCCGCGAAGCGTACGTTGCCGGCGTGAACCCGAAGCGTGCCGGTGAAGACTTCGAAGGCATTCCTATCTACGCGAGCGTCGCTGAAGCCAAGGCTGAAACGGGCGCGACCGTGTCGGTGATTTACGTGCCGCCGGCGGGCGCTGCTGCCGCAATCTGGGAAGCAGTCGAAGCCGACCTGGATCTCGCAATCTGTATCACGGAAGGCATTCCCGTGCGCGACATGATCGAGATCAAGGACCGCATGCGTCGCGAAAACCGCAAGACGCTGCTGCTCGGACCGAACTGCCCGGGCACGATCACGCCGGACGAGCTGAAGATCGGCATCATGCCGGGCCACATCCACCGCAAGGGCCGCATCGGCGTCGTGTCGCGTTCGGGCACGCTGACGTATGAAGCGGTTGGCCAGTTGACGGCGATCGGCCTTGGTCAGTCGTCGGCAGTCGGCATCGGCGGCGACCCGATCAACGGTCTGAAGCACATCGACGTCATGAAGATGTTCAACGACGATCCGGAAACGGACGCCGTCATCATGATCGGCGAGATCGGCGGTCCGGACGAAGCGAACGCGGCCGAGTGGATCAAGGGCAACATGAAGAAGCCGGTGGTCGGCTTTATCGCCGGTGTGACGGCGCCTCCGGGCAAGCGCATGGGCCACGCCGGCGCGCTGATCTCGGGCGGTGCCGATACGGCCGAAGCGAAGCTGGAAATCATGGACGCATGCGGCATCAAGGTCACGAAGAACCCGTCGGAAATGGCGCGTCTTCTGAAGGCCATGCTGTAAATCGAAACTGGCGCCCAGTTAGAGCGCCTTTTTTGATACGCTTACGAGATCCTTTCGTTAGCGTGCGGTTTCAAGAGCGGGGGAGTTAAACACTCCTCCGCTTTTTTATTGGCCGCGCTTCCCGTTCCCTTCTATTCTTTCGCTCATGTTCGAGTTCCTCGCCACGCTCCATTGGGGCGCAGTCATTCAGATCATCGTCATCGACATCCTGCTGGGTGGCGACAACGCCGTCGTGATCGCGCTTGCCTGTCGCAATCTGCCGCCAGCCCAGCGCACGAAGGGCGTGCTGTGGGGCACGGCGGGCGCCATCCTGTTGCGTGTCGTATTGATTGCGTTCGCGGTTGCGCTGCTCGACGTGCCGCTGCTGAAGTTCGCGGGGGGGCTGTTGCTGTTGTGGATCGGCGTTCGCCTGATGGCGCCGGCGCACGACGCGCACGAGAACGTGAAGCCCGCTGACAAGCTGATCTCGGCAATCAAGACGATCATCGTCGCGGATGCCGTCATGAGTCTCGACAACGTGATCGCCATTGCGGGCGCGGCCGAGGCCGCCGACCCGCAGCATCGCCTCGCGCTCGTGATTTTCGGGTTGGTGGTGAGCATTCCGTTGATCGTGTGGGGCAGCCAGTTGGTGCTGAAGCTGCTGGACCGTTTCCCGATCGTGATCACGCTCGGCGCCGCGTTGCTCGGGTGGATTGCGGGCGGGCTCATCATCAACGATCCGGCAGGCGACCGTTGGCCGGTCCTCGATACGCCGGTAGCCGAATATGGGATGAGCATTGCCGGTGCGCTGTTCGTCGTGATCCTCGGCTACCTGATCAAGCGCCGCAACGCCAATCGCGCGGCGGCTCAACATTAGCCATTCGGCCGACTGTGTGACACGAGCGTCGCTCGCTACGATGGAAGCGCCTGTTCCCGATCCGTGGGGCAGGCGTTTTTTGTTTCTGGAGCCTGCCGATGATCGTCACTTTGCCTTATTCCCCATATTCCCAGTCCGCGTTGATCTCCCAGTCGCGGCTCACGCGAGCACGCTGGTCGTCTACATTTGCGCGCGCGTGCCGGCGCCTCGGTCTCGGTTTTACGCTGATCGAACTGATGATCGTGCTCGCGATTGTCGGCGTGATCGCGGCCTACGCGATTCCCGCGTATCAGGACTATCTGGCGCGCAGCCGTGTCGGCGAGGGCTTGTCGCTTGCGGCGTCGGCGAGACTCGCCGTATCCGAAAACGCGGCGAGCGGCAACGCGTTTAGCGGCGGCTATGCGTCGCCGCCCGCGACGCGCAACGTCGAGTCCGTCCATGTCGACGACGACACGGGTCAGATCACCGTCGCCTTCACGACACGCGTGGCTCCGTCCGGCTCCAACACGATCACGCTCGTACCGTCGGTGCCCGACAACGTCGATGCACCCACCGCACGCGTCGCGCTGACAAAGGGTTCGGTGCAGGCAGGCGCCCTCGCGTGGGAATGCTTCGCTGGCGGTAAAACGGCGTCCTCTTTGCCCGCGCCGGGCGCGGGACCGAGTCCTGTCAACGCGCCTACGTTGTCGTCGAACCTTGCGCCGCCCGAGTGCCGCACGTAATGCAACGGACGGGCGCATGGCGGGCAGTTCGAGCGTAAATCGCTGATTTTCGGGATATTTCGGCTGGGCCGGCGCACAGCACAAGGATTTTTTTGTATAGTGCGCCGGTTGCTGACGCCCACCGCTTATTCGATGCCCACCCCATTCGCGCGCTACCTTTCTCTCGTTCTGTTGGCTCTCGCGTTGGTGCTGCCTTATGCAGTCGTCAACCATACCTATCCGATTCCGACGTTCTACGCGGAGTTCACCGCGCTCGCGCTGTACCTGTTGGTGGGCGCGGGCGTCGTCTTCCTGATCGCGAGTTCGCGGCCGCGTATCGGCTTTGCGTCCCCCGTCGTCGCACTCGTGCCGTTGCTGTTCGGCTTGCTGCTGGTCGCGCAGTCGGTGGTGTTGCCAGTCTCCCAGCCGTCGATGAACTGGCTCGGCGGCGGTTTCCTGCTCGCCGCTTTCATGGCGACACATGCGGGCTATGGCTTCGTACGCGCGAAGCTCAATGAGACGGCGCTTCGGTGGGCCGCCTCAGCGCTGGTCGTCGGCGGTCTTTACGCGGTGTTCTGCCAGGTCATTCAGCTGTTTCATCTCGAGGCACGAGTATCGCCGCTGGTCGTCGCGTACAACGTGACCGTCGAGCGTCGGCCGTTCGGCAACATGGCGCAGGCGAATCACCTCGCCACTTATATCGCGTTCGCGATGGCGGGCGCACTGTTTCTCGTCCAGACGCGCCGGATCGCCGTCGCCATCTGGGCATTGGTGTCGACGCTATTCGCAGTCGGACTCGCGCTGACCGTCTCGCGCGGACCGTGGCTGCAAATGGGCGTGATCGTGGTAGCCGGTTTCTGGATGGCGTTTGCGCAGACTCGCGCCGAGCCGCAATTGCGCCGCAGTCATCGTCAGTGGCTTATTCCGATCGCGCTCGGGGTGCTGTTCTTTGTCGTCAACGCGCTGATTCGATGGGCCAACGTGCGCTATCACCTGGAGCTGGGGCAGTCCGCGGCCGATCGCTTCAAGGATGCTGGCCAGATCGCGCCGCGGCTCGCGCTCTGGAAATACGGCTGGACGATGTTCCGGACTCATCCGCTGATGGGCGTCGGTTGGGGCGAGTTTCCGAGTTACCAGTATCAGTTCGCGAAGACCCTCGGCGGCGTCGAGATCGCCAACAATTCACACGACATTTTTATCGACCTGCTCGCGAAGACGGGCTTGATCGGCCTCGCGATCGTGCTGTTCGGTCTCGTTACGTGGCTGGTGCGGGTGGTGCGCGCTCCGCAGAGCGCCGCGCGTGTTTTCGGCATCGCGCTGATCGGCGTGCTCGTCATGCATGCGCTCGTGGAATATCCGCAGCAGTACATGTTCTTCCTGCTGCCTGCCATGTTCGTGTTCGGCCTGCTGGAGACACGCCCGCTGCGTCTCGTGCCCGCGCGCTTGTCGTTCGGCGCATTTGCGGTGGTCGTGTTCGGTGGCATTGCTGCGCTGTATCCGGTTTATCGCGATTACGCACGCGCCGAGGTGCTGTACTACGGCTCGCGTCCGGCCGAACAATATCGCGCCGATCCGTCGTTCCTGTTCCAGGCATGGGGCGAATACGGTATGGCCACGCTGTTGCCGATGGATTCGACGGATCTGCAACGCAAGCTCGCGATGCACCGCCAGGCGATGGCGCTGTTGCCCGGCGAAACGGTGCTGCGTCGTTATGCGGTGCTGCAGGCGTTGAGCGGCGATACGGCCGCGGCATTCGACACCGTTGAGCGGCTCAAAATCTTCGCGCAGGAGTTGAAGGACTGGCCGTCGCAATTGAGTTACCTGTACCAGCTCTGCGATGAGCAGAAGACGCTCGCCGGCTTCAAGGCCGAACTGGTCAAGCGTTATGGCATGCCGTCGGGCGACGTCGCGCCGGACGACGACAGCGACGAGGATTGAGCCGCGCTGTCGTTTGAGGTTGAGTCGAAGAGGGGACGACGTGAGTGGGTATTCAGCCCGCCACCCAATCCCCCGACTTCCCGCCATGCTTCTCCATCACCCGCACATCGGTAATCGTCATTCCGCGATCCACCGCCTTGCACATGTCGTACACCGTCAGCAGTCCAACCTGCACGGCGGTGAGTGCCTCCATCTCAACCCCAGTTCTGCCCAACGTCTCGACCTGCGCAGTGCAATGCACGCCCGGCAGCGTGTCGTCGAGTTCGAAATCCACTTTGACGCGCGTGAGCGCAAGCGGATGACACAGCGGGATCAGGTCGGCGGTGCGCTTCGAGCCCTGGATCGCGGCAATGCGCGCGACGCCGATCACGTCGCCCTTTTTGGCGTTGCCGTCGCGGATCAATGCGAAGGTTTCCGGCAGCATGCGGATCGAACCGCGTGCGATGGCAATGCGCTTCGTCTCCTGCTTGCCGCCGACGTCCACCATGTGCGCGTCGCCGGCAGCGTCGAAATGAGTGAGTTCAGGCATGGTTGGCTCCTTCAGAGGGCGCCTATCATAGCAGTGCAGCGCGGACGTCCGGCTTGCATGAACGAGCCGAATCCGCGCAACGGCTGATTACAATTGCGGCGTGCCCGCTTATCTTAGACCGCTTGTCCCTGAGCGAAGGGCGTCGCTTTCCGATTCCGTCATACGAACTCGCAATGCGTCCGAACCGGTTCCTTGCTGCGTTGCTGTGTGTCGCGCTTGCGGCGCCGCCCGAGGCGTTCGCGCAAGCGCGAGCCGCGTCCGGCGTCGCGCCTGTCGTTACGCAGTCCGCTGAGCCGCCGCTCGTGAGTGGGCCGGTGGAGTCGTACTCCGATCCGATGGTGCCGCCTGAGATCGCCCAAGGTGTATTCGGCGTGTACGGCGGCGCGGAAAGCCGCTTTTCCGGCAATTTTGGTTTGAACCGCGGCGCCGGCAATTCGACCGGTGGCGGAAGCAACGACGGCTGGCGCGCGCCGATTGCCGCGCAGCAACTACCCGACCTCGGCAGCGGCGGCTCGGGCTCGCTCACGCCGCAGGCAGAGCGCAAGCTCGGCGAACGCGTCATGCGCGACTTGCGCCGGGACCCCGACTATCTCGACGACTGGCTGGTGCGCGACTATCTCAACTCAGTCGCCGCGAAGCTCGCCGCGGCGGCCAACGCGCTCTATATCGGCGGCTATCGGCCGGACTTCGATCTGTTCGCGGTGCGCGACATGCAGATCAACGCCTTCTCGCTGCCAGGCGGTTTCATCGGCGTGAACACGGGGCTGATCGTCGCCACGCAAACCGAGTCTGAACTCGCGTCCGTGCTCGGTCACGAAATGGGGCACGTCCTTCAGCGCCATATCTCGCGGATGATCACCGCCGGTGAGCGCAGCACCTACGCCGCGCTTGCCAGCATGCTGTTCGGCGTTCTCGCGGGCGTGCTCGCGCACAGCGGCGACCTGGGCAGCGCGATCGCGTTCGGCGGCCAGGCTTATGCCGTCGACAACCAGTTGCGTTTCTCCCGATCCGCCGAGCACGAAGCCGACCGCGTCGGCTTTCTCCTGCTCGCCGGCGCAGGCTACGATCCGTATTCGATGATTACGTTTTTCGGCCGGCTCGACCGCGCGGCAATGAGCGACACCGGCATACCGGCGTATGCGCGCACCCATCCGCTGACCGGCGAGCGGATCGCCGACATGGAGGACCGCGCTCGCCGCGCGCCTTACCGTCAGCCGCATCAGGCCGCCGAATACGGGTTCGTGCGTGCGCGAGCGCGTCTGTTGCAGGACCGCTCCCGCAGCGAGTACGCGGACGAGATCTCGCGGATGCGCTCGGAGATCGAGGACCGCACCGCGCTGAACATCGCGGCTAACTGGTACGGCATTGCGTTTGGCCAGATGCTGCTCGAACGTTATGACGACGCGGCGGCTTCGCTGGCGTCGTCGCGCGCGGCGTTTGCCGCGGTCACACAGGCGACCAGCGACGCCCCCCGCAGTTCGCCGAGCCTCGACGTGCTGGCCGCCGACATTGCGCGGCGCGCGGGCCATGACGACGAAGCCGTCCGTCTCGCCGACCTCGCGCAAAAGCGCTGGCCACAGTCGCATGCCGCTATCGACATGCACATACGCACGCTGCTGACGTTGCGGCGATTCACCGAAGCCCAGGCGCTAGCGCAGAAAGAGACGCAGGCGCAGCCCGATCAGCCCACATGGTGGTTGTATCTCGCGCAGGCAAGCGTGGGGACTGGCGACGCGCTCACGCGGCGCCGGGCGCTCGCCGAAAAGTTTGCGCTCGAAGGCGCGTGGCCGTCGGCGATCCGGCAACTGAAGGACGCACGTGATATGAAGACGATCGGCTATTACGACCTCGCGACCGTCGACGCCAGACTGCATGAGATGGAGAAGCGCTACCAGGAAGAGCGGCTCGACGAGAAGGGCTAGGCGCGGGTTGAGCGGTTCCGCGCTACGCGAGCATGGTGAGAGGCGCGGCTGTCAATTGAATGCGCGCGCGTGAGCCGCACGGGTTGCGCGGCAGATCGGCGAAGGCTTCTGCCTCAAGCGTTCGCCGCCGGACTTTGAACAAAGTCGAAGCGCGACGCAATATCCGCCCGACGCACGGGCTCCAGCGACAGCTTCACGCCGTCGTTCCAGTGAAATTCGCCGCTCAGCGAATCTTCGGCGAGCGCTGCGTGATCCGCGAAAACTTCGAGATCGTGATCGTGCAACACGGCGACTCGCGGCTGCGCGGAGGTGTCGGCGAACAGAATGCTGCCTTCGTCATCGGCCAATACTGCCGACGGCTCGAAATCGTTGCCTGCCTGATCTTTCAGCGCCAGCGTGCCGTCGGGTTCGACTATCAGGCGCACGACCCAGGGCGTGTAGCCGAGCTCCACATATACGCGCTGCGGACCGTTCTGAAAGAACCATTGCCCGCGTTCGTCGCGCTCGTAATTGCGGTTGATGAAGCCGAGCAACGCCTCGTGACGGATCGGCACGCCCGACGAACCGCTCGCCTGCGCGGCGTCGTCGCGCATACGCCAGTTGCCGCGCCGGTCGAGCATCAGCCAGCCGGTGCAACTCGGTACGTTCGGCCACTTGGCCAACGCCTGCTTGACGATGTCATCCATGATCGACGTGCTGCTCCAGATAGCCGAGCACGCGCCGCGACAACCAGTCGATGCGGCCCGGAAACGGTCCGGTCATGAAGCCGGCGTGGCCACCGTGCCGCGGCTGATCCAGTTCCACCGCTGCCGACACCTCATGCCGCGACGGCAACGCCTCGGCCGGCAGGAACGGATCGTTGCGCGCGTTCAGCACGAGCGTGGGCACCTGAATGTGCGGCAACAACGGTCGCGTGGTTGCCGCGCTCCAATAGTGGTCAGTATTGCGAAAGCCGTGCAGCGGCGCGGTGACGACATTGTCGAACTCGTACATCGTGCGGCTTGCAAGCATCGCGTCGCGGTCGAAAAGACCCGGAAATTGCACGAGCTTCTGCGAAGCTTTCAGCTTGAGCGTCTTCAGGAAGTTGCGCGTATAGACGAGCCCGAAGCCCTGCGACAACGCTCGGCCGCCAGCGTGCACGTCGATCGGCGTGGAGATCGCGGCGGCGGCGGAGACGATCGACGCCGCGTCCTCGCGCTGCTCGCCGAGCCAGCGCAGCAGCACATTACCACCGAGCGAGACGCCCGCCGCGGCGATCGGGCCGCGATGCACAGCGCGCAGGCGTCGCAGGACCCAATCGACTTCGTTGCTATCGGCAAGATGATAAAAGCGCGGCAAGCGATTCAGCGTGCCGCTGCAACTGCGGAAATGCGGCACTACGCCGTGCCAGCCGTACTCGCGTGCGGCCGCCATCAACGTGGACGCGTAGTGCGATGCCGAACTGCCTTCCAGGCCGTGGAACAGAACGAGCAACGGTGCGTCGGCGGCCGGAATTGCGGCTGCCGTATCCGCTGCAAGCGTCGGGCGCGGCTCGCCGCCGTGCACGACCCAGTCGACGTCGATGAAGTCGCCGTCAGGCGTATCCCAGCGCTCACGGCGAAACGCCACCGCCGGACGCCGGGCGAACAGCGACGGCACGATGGTCTGCACATGCTTGTTCGGCAGCCAGAGCGGTGCGCGGTAGAGCAGGTCGATGGCTGCCTCGACGGCAGCTTCGGCGCGCGTCACGCCCGAAGACGTGGATCCGTCTTGCATCGTTCCTGACGAAGACTTGCTGCGGGGCGTGCTCATGCCGGCCGTGGAGCGAGAGTGCGGCGCTGCCGACCGCGCGTCAGTGAAGCGACCCTTGGCCATGTCGCATCTTCGTAGCGAACTGGCTGGCTGCTTCGTTCGGCATAGGGCTCGCGTGGATGTGCGCGATGCGCCACTCGCCGCGTTCGTGAACCATCACGTAGGTGGTGAAGACCATTGCAGGCAAGGCTTTCGGATCGACCGGGCGATGCGCTTCCGCGATCGCGTAGACGACGGTGCCCAGGCTGTCGTACACGCGGATATCGAGCGGCTCGATCGAGACCGGCGCGGCTTCGAGCTGGATCTGCAAGCCGGCCCGAATGCTGTCGAGGCCATGCAGATGCGAGCCGTCTGCACAGATGCAGCTCACGAACTCTTCATCGATCCACAGGCCCATGAGGCTGTCGATATTGACCTCGGCGACAGCCTGGTAATAGGCGTTGAGGGTATCGGCGGCAGCTTCGAAGATATGGGCAAAACGTGGCATGGCTCGTCAGTCTCTTGTGCGCGGCGCGCGGTTGCGGGGCAGCGGTCAGCGGGACAGTCCGGCGCACCGGACAATCGCCCCGGGCGCCAGAATGCCCGCGCCGTAAGGCGTGAACATGACGCGACGCGCTCAGGGGCGTGCGGTGTTGCGTGCGAGTGCTGCGTACGAGTGTCAGCCGGCTCAGCGATGCGCGAGCAACATGCCGCGCAGATCGCCGAAAACCTGCTCGGCGCTCAACTGCTTCAGACAGTTCAGATGACCAAGCGGACACTCGCGCTGAAAACAGGGGCTGCATTCGAGATGAAGCCATTGTACCTTCGCAAGCTCCGACAAGGGCGGCGTGTGGCGCGGATCCGTTGAACCGTAGACGGCCACGAGCGGCCGGCGCAGCGCCGCGGCGACGTGCATCAACCCGGAATCGTTCGTGACGACCGCATTGGCTCGCGCGATCAGCGCACATGCTTCGCCGAGCGCCGTCTGTCCGCACAGATTGCGCACGTTCGGCGCTTTCTCGGCAATCGCCTGCGCAAGCGGCGCGTCTTTCGGCGAGCCGAGTGCGACGATCTGCGTGTACGGGAACGACTGTCCGACCATTTGCGCGAGCGCCGCGAAGTGCTCGGGCGGCCAGCGTTTGGCCGGACCGTACTCGGCGCCGGGACAGAACACGAGCAGCGGCACGCGCGTGTCGAGGTTGAAGCGCGCCGACACGCGCGACGCTTCGTTCGGGTCGGCGTCGAGCCGCGGCATTGGCAGGTCGTCGGGGATTTTGGCGCCGGGAGCGTAGGCGAGGGCGGCGTAATGCCGGACCATCGGCGGACGCTCGTCTTTGCGCGGATTCGCATGACGCACGTTCAGCAGGCCGAAACGGCTTTCGCCGGTATAGCCGATCCGCAAGCGGATGCCCGCCATCCACGGAATCAGCGCCGACTTGAACGAGTTCGGCAATACGTACGCCGCGTCGTAGCCGACGTCGCGCAAGTCGCTCGCGAGTTGCCAGCGGCGCAGCATCTGCAGCTTGCCGTGCGCGAGGTCGGTCGCGTAGACATCATGGATTTCCGGCATGCGTTCGAGCACGGGCGCGACCCAGGAGGGCGCGACCGCGTCGATGGCGATGCGGGGATGCAGTTTCACGAGGCGCGCAAACAGCGGCTGCGCCATCAATGCGTCACCGATCCAGTTCGGTGCGATAACCAACGCGCGACGCATCAGAGTGATTGTCCGGTGTCGAAACGAAGCGCCGCGCGCGATGCGCGTGGCGCTTCGGATAGGTAAAAGTGAAAGGGGAAGCCGTCAGCGAGGCGCCGCGATGCCGTCATAGCTGTCATGCCGCCTGGTTGCCTTGCTGCTGCGCACCCGTCTGCTCGCGTTGCCTCGAACGCGCTGCCAATGGAGCGCAATGGAGCGCAACGGAAAGCAACGCGCCGAGACAACGCATGCGAGGCCGAGTCTCACGACACCGCGCGTTGCAAATTCACGCGATCAGTCGGACAGGCAGTGACAGGCGACTTCGCAGACAACGCCGAAGACGAGCGAGTCAGAGCGCGAGCTTCAGTGGCCCTTGATGACTTCGCCGTCGCGCAGCTTGTAACGGGTGCTGCAATAGGGGCAGCGCGCTTCGCCGTGCGTGACGTCGATAAAGACGCGGGGATGCGCGCTCCAGCGCGGCATGGCCGGATTCGGGCAGTACGCCGGGAGGTCTTTTGCCGTCAGTTCGACCAGCGGCATTTCCTTGATATCGCTCATGAGACTTTCTCGTTGTATGCAGGGTGCGTGCGGCGCGCCGTCCCGGACCGTCGTCAAACGAAGGCGGCCCGAAGCGAGGTGCGGCGCGCGTTAGATCTTGGTCAGCCAGTGCGCGTACTTCTCGCTCTTGCCGTTGACGATATCGAAGAAGCCCGACTGCAGCTTCTCCGTGATCGGGCCGCGCGCGCCCGCGCCGATCGTGCGGTTGTCCAGTTCACGGATCGGCGTGACTTCCGCGGCGGTGCCGGTGAAGAACGCTTCGTCGCAGGTATAGACCTCGTCGCGGGTAATGCGCTTTTCAATGACCGGAACGCCCATGTCGCGGGCGAGCGTGATGACCGTGTCGCGCGTGATGCCGTCGAGGCACGACGACAGGTCCGGCGTGTACAGCTTGCCGTTGTTCACGAGGAAGAAGTTTTCGCCGGAGCCTTCCGACACGTAACCGTCGACGTCGAGCAGCAGCGCTTCGTCGTAGCCGTCGGCGATGGCTTCCTGATTGGCGAGAATCGAGTTCACGTACCAGCCCGACGCCTTCGCGCGGACCATCGACACGTTCACGTGATGCCGCGTGAACGACGAAGTCTTTACGCGGATGCCCTTGGCAATGCCGTCTTCACCGAGGTAAGCGCCCCACGGCCACGCCGCGATCGCCACGTGGATGGTATTGCCCTTGGCCGAGACGCCGAGCTTTTCCGAGCCGACCCAGATGATCGGGCGCAAATAGCACGACTCGAGCTTGTTCTCGCGGACCACCTCGCGCTGCGCGGCGGCGAGCGTTTCGTGGTCGAACGGCACGTCCATCTGGAAAATCTTGGCCGAGTTCAGCAGGCGTTTGGTGTGTTCCTGCAAGCGGAAAATCGCGGTGCCGCCGTCTGCTGTTTTGTAGGCGCGCACGCCTTCGAAAACGCCCATGCCGTAATGCAGCGTGTGGGTCAGCACGTGGATCTTGGCATCGCGCCAGTCGATCAGCTTGCCATCCATCCAGATCTTGCCGTCGCGGTCGGCCATTGACATACGATTCTCCAGCAGGTGCGTGTTTATCTGAGCCCCCAGGCCCGTCGCCTCGCGTCAGGCCCCCGAAGGGGCGGGACAGCCGGTACGTGCCGGCGGCTTCCGGTGGGGTGCGGCGAAGAGCGTCATTTTAGCGTCTTTTGCACACGGAACGGGCATTTGGACGCACTTCGGGCGCTATAATTCGGCACACGCATAATTCACATCCGGACGCGCCAGCGGGTGCTTGACGACCTGGCGCCCATTTCCCTCATCGCGGCCACCTGCGCCGGCGCTTTTTCGCCTCATGCTCGCTCGTCTGTCAGATATCGATCGCCGTGCCTTCCGTGAAGGCGCTCGCGACTATTCGCCAACGCTCATGGCGATCTGCTCGTGGGGTCTCGTCACCGGCATCGCAATGAGCAAGTCCGTGCTCACGCTGCCGCAGGCGCTCGCCATGTCGCTGCTGTGCTACGCCGGTTCGTCGCAGCTGGCGGTGCTGCCGCTCCTCGCCGCCAAGCTGCCGGTCTGGACCGTGCTGCTCACGGCCGCCATGGTCAACATGCGTTTCGTGATCTTCAGCGTCGGCCTCGCGCCGCATTTTTCCTATCTGTCGATGTGGCGGCGCATCTCGCTTGGCTACTTCAACGGCGACGTGATCTATCTGCTGTTCGTAAAGAAGAACTTCCCGACCGGCTACGTGCCCGGCAAGGAGGCGTACTTCTGGGGCATGGCGGTGAGCAGCTGGCTGTCGTGGCAGGTCGCGTCGATCGCGGGCATCCTGCTCGCGAGCCTGATTCCCGACAACTGGGGCCTGGCGCTCGCCGGCACGCTTGCGCTGCTGCCAATCATGGTGGCGGCAATCGCGACCCGCTCCACACTGGTGGCGGTCGGCATCGCGGGCGTCGTCTCGCTTCTCGCGTTCGATCTTCCGTACCGGCTCGCGCTGCCGCTCGCGGTGATCGCGGCGATTATCGCGGGCAGTGCTGCGGATCTGATGGTCGAGCGCGCCGACTTACGGCGCATTCGCGGCGGCGCGGGAGATTCGCGGTGACATCCACGGAAATCTGGCTGGCAATTATCGGCATGACCATCGTCACCGCGGTGACACGCGCGATGTTTCTAATCGGCGGCGAGCGCACGGTTTTGCCCGCGCGCGTTCAGCGCATGCTGCGCTATGCGCCGGCCGCGGCGCTCGCGGCGGTAGTGCTGCCCGACGTACTGGCAACGCCCGAGGGCCTGTCGTTTGCGCCGTCCAACCATGAGTTCTATGCGACGCTTGCCGGCCTCGGGTGGTTTTTGTGGCGCCGCACCATGCTCGGTACGATCGTCGTCGGAATGGTGGTGTTCACGATGTTGCGGCTCTTCATGTAACTCCCGTGCGGCCGATGCTGCGCTGCGGCATGCAGCGCGCCGTCCAAATACGGGACATTCGCCTGTTCGCGGGTCAGAAGGCAGTTCGGATCAGTTAAAATGCCCCTTTCCGGGATGATCGCGCCGATGCCTAGCGCCTGCGCCGCGGCCTTGCCGCCGGCCCCCGACTTTGTGGAGCCGCCGTGCCGACGCGCTGGAGTTCACCGCGCCCAAAGCCCTGAGCGACGTCCGCCACCGCCTTCTCATCAACTCGCACACAAACGCCCATGAACAAGGTATTGCGTCTCTCCGATCTGATCGCCGAAGGCAAGCTGTCCGGCAAACGGGTGTTCATCCGCGCCGATCTGAACGTGCCGCAGGACGATCAAGGCAACATCACCGAAGACACCCGCATCCGCGCCTCTGTGCCGGCCGTCAAGGCAGCGCTCGACGCTGGCGCAGCCGTGATGGTCACGTCGCACCTGGGACGTCCGACCGAAGGTGACTTCAAGCCGGAAGATTCTCTCGCGCCGGTTGCAAAGCGTTTCGCCGAACTGCTTGGCCGCGACGTGCCACTTGTCGCGAACTGGGTGGAAAACGGCGTGAACGTCGCGCCGGGCGAGGTTGTGCTGTTGGAGAACTGCCGCGTCAACAAGGGCGAAAAGAAAGACTCCGACGAGCTCGCGCAGAAAATGGCGAAGCTCTGCGACATCTACGTGAACGACGCGTTCGGCACCGCGCATCGCGCTGAAGCCACCACGCACGGCATCGCGAAATATGCGCCGATCGCTTGCGCCGGCCCGCTGCTCGCCGCCGAGCTGGAAGCGCTCGGCAAGGCGCTCGGCGCGCCGAAGCGTCCGCTGGTTGCGATCGTCGCGGGCTCGAAGGTGTCCACCAAGCTGACCATTCTGAAGTCGCTGGCCGAGAAGGTCGATCAGCTGATCGTGGGCGGCGGCATCGCCAACACGTTCATGCTGGCGGCCGGTCTGAAGATCGGCAAGTCGCTGGCGGAAGCGGATCTGGTGAACGAGGCCAAGGCGATTATCGACGCGGCGAAAGCACGCGGCGCATCGGTGCCGATTCCCACCGACGTGGTCACCGCCAAAGAGTTCTCGCCGACCGCCAAAGCGGAAATCAAGGCCGTCGCCGATGTCGAAGACGACGACCTGATCCTCGACATCGGGCCGGAAACTGCGAAGGCGCTCGCCGCGCAACTGGAAAAAGCCGGCACCATCGTGTGGAACGGCCCGGTCGGCGTGTTCGAATTCGACCAGTTCGGCAATGGCACGAAGACATTGGCCGACGCCATCGCGAGATCGTCCGCGTTCTCGATTGCGGGCGGCGGCGATACGCTTGCCGCGATTGCCAAGTACGGCATCCACGACAAGGTGAGCTATATCTCGACGGGCGGCGGCGCCTTCCTCGAGTTCCTCGAAGGCAAGAAGCTGCCCGCCGTTGAAGTACTGGAATCGCGGGCTTAACGTGGCGACGCGCTCACCAACGTCGAAATCTGCAAAAGCGGACGGTCAGCGCGGCAAGCCGCGCGACACCGCAACAGCAGCGGCAGGGGAGCGCGCCACGCGCTCCGACGTGGCAACGGCGACAACGGCAGCCCCGGAGTCGGCGCTTGCCGACACGGTTGCGGCCGCGGTCGCGGCTGTCGGCGAAGCCGCTCACGCTGACAGTCATCCAGAAACATCCGGGACTTCTCCCGAGCTTGCGGAGTCGACCACTGCAGGCGACACCGCGGGATCGGCCGGCGACCAGGCTAGCGAATCGGCCGGCCCGCCGGCAGAACACCCCGATCCGCAAGTCGCGCCCGCTCCCTCGCCGGCGCCTCGCGTGCTGGTTTCGAACACTGCTTCACCCCATAAAGCGACGCTGGTTTCAACCGGCGCGCAGCCCCTGGCAGCATCTTTCGGTGCGCAGCCTCCGCATCCGACTCGCAGCGCTCTTTCCAGCGATCCCATCCAGACGAGGAGACTCATGCATCGCGCCACCAAGATTGTCGCTACCATCGGACCGGCTTCCAGCACGCCGGAGATCCTGCTGCAAATGATTCAGGCAGGCGCCGACGTGGTGCGGCTCAATTTCTCGCACGGCACGGCCGACGACCACCGCCAGCGCGCCGAATTCGTGCGCGAGGCGGCTCGCCAGGCGGGCCGCGAGGTCGCCATCATGGCGGACCTGCAAGGCCCGAAGATCCGGGTCGGCAAATTCGAAAACGGCAAGGTTTCGCTCGTCGCGGGTGAGCCGTTCATCCTGGACGCCGACTGCGAGCTCGGCAACCAGGAGCGCGCCGGTCTCGACTACAAGGACTTGCCCCGCGACCTGAAGCCGGGCGACGTGCTGCTGCTCAACGACGGCCTGATCGTGCTGAACGTTCAACGCGTGATCGGCAACGAGATTCATACGATCGTGAAGATCGGCGGCGACCTGTCCAACAACAAGGGCATCAACCGCCAGGGCGGCGGTCTGTCGGCGCCCGCGCTGACCGCCAAGGACATGGAAGACATCCGCACGGCCATGTCGCTCGGCGTCGATTTTGTCGCGGTGTCGTTCCCGAAGAACGCGACCGACATGGAAATGGCTCGCCAGCTGGCGAACATCGCCGGCGCACCTTACGGCATCAAGCCGAAGATGATCGCCAAGATCGAGCGCGCCGAAGCCATTCCTGCGCTGCAAGGCATTCTCGACGCATCCGACGGCATCATGGTTGCGCGCGGCGATCTCGCCGTGGAAGTGGGGAATGCCGCAGTCCCCGCGCTGCAAAAGCGGATGATTCGTATGGCGCGCGAGTCGAACAAGTTCGTGATCACCGCGACGCAGATGATGGAGTCGATGATCTACGCGCCGGTGCCGACCCGCGCCGAAGTGTCGGACGTCGCGAATGCGGTCCTGGACGGTACGGACGCGGTGATGCTGTCGGCGGAATCGGCAGCGGGCAAGTATCCGGTGCAGACCATCGAGACAATGGCCGCGATCTGCGTCGAAGCCGAGAAGTCGGAGCAGTCGGAGCTGGACCGGGATTTCCTCGATCGCACGTTTACGCGCATCGACCAGTCGATCGCCATGGGCGCGCTCTTCACGGCGTTTCACTTGGGCGCGAAGGCGATCGTCGCGTTGACCGAATCGGGTTCGACCGCGCTGTGGATGTCGCGTCACTGGACGCACGTGCCGATCTTCGCGCTCACGCCGCGGGTCGGCAGCGAGCGGGCAATGGCGCTGTACCGCAACGTGACGTCGCTGCATCTGGACACCAACACCGACCGCGACACCGCGTTGCAACAGGCGTTGGAGACGGTGGTCAGCAAGGGGTACGCGTCGCGTGGCGACATGGTCGTGCTGACCGTCGGCGAGCCGATGGGGCAGGCCGGCGGCACGAACACGCTGAAGATCGTGCGGGTCGGCGAGCCGTATTGATCGCATGCCCGGCGGACCGGGGTGAGTGAGTCGCACCCGCCCAGGTCGACCGCCCTGCATGGGACTGGAGTAACGCGCTAAAGCGCGAACTCCGGTCGACAGATTCGCATGACCGGTACTGGCTGGATCGAACGAAGCAGGTTGTCAGGCCCCGCGAGAGGCGGTGCACCCGCCGCGATTGCGTGCGTGGCGTGAATGTACGGGTGCGCACGGGTATGCAGCTTGCTTCGCGACAAGATCGCCCACAAGATGCCGGCGGCACAAGAATTCGTTTCAATCTAAGGAGTTACAGCATGCCTCTCGTATCAATGCGTCAACTGCTGGACCACGCCGCTGAAAACGGCTACGGCCTTCCGGCATTCAACGTGAACAACCTGGAGCAGGTGCAGGCGATCATGGCGGCGGCCGACAAGGTCAATGCGCCGGTCATCATGCAGGCTTCCGCCGGCGCGCGTAAGTACGCGGGCGAAGCGTTCCTGCGCCATCTGATCGAAGCAGCGGTCGAGTCCTATCCGCACATTCCCGTCGTGATGCACCAGGACCACGGCCAGTCGCCGGCGGTCTGCATGGCGGCGATCCGCAGCGGCTTTACGAGCGTGATGATGGACGGCTCGCTCGAAGCCGACGGCAAGACGGTCGCTTCGTACGAGTACAACGTCGACGTATCCCGCAAGGTCGTGGAAGCCGCGCATTCGATCGGCGTGACGGTCGAAGCGGAACTTGGCGTGCTCGGCTCGCTGGAAACCATGAAGGGCGACAAGGAAGACGGCCACGGCGCGGAAGGCACCATGACCCGCGAGCAATTGTTGACCGATCCGGAGCAGGCCGCCGACTTCGTCAAGCTGACGCAGTGCGATGCGCTCGCAATCGCAATCGGCACGTCGCACGGCGCATACAAGTTCAGCAAGAAGCCGACGGGCGACATTCTGTCGATCCAGCGCATCAAGGAAATTCACCAGCGCATTCCGAACACGCACCTCGTGATGCACGGTTCGTCGTCGGTGCCGCAGGAACTGCTCGCGGAAATCCGCGAATTCGGCGGCGACATGAAGGAAACCTACGGTGTGCCGGTCGAGGAAATCCAGGAAGGCATCAAGCACGGCGTGCGAAAGGTCAACATCGACACCGACCTGCGTCTCGCGATCACCGGCGCAATTCGCCGCTACATGGCGACCAATCCGGGCAAGTTCGATCCGCGCGATTACCTGAAGCCGGCGCGTGAAGCTGCGATGAAGATCTGTATCGAGCGCTACACGCAATTCGGCTGCGAAGGCCAGGCTGGCAAGATCAAGCCCGTTTCGCTTGATAAAATCGCGGAGAAGTACAAGTCGGGCGAGCTTGCGCAGGTCGTCCGCTAAGCGGTATTTGCTTCAGCGCAGGCTCTACGCCTGGCCGTCTGGCCAGGTTGTCGTTAGATCGCCGTTCCCGCATCATCCGGGGAACGGCGTTTCCCTTTTGTTCCGGTCACACTTTTTGCCTTACTTTTAGCGAACCACGACGATGTCTACCCTCTACGAATCCACGCTCCGCTCGCTGCCGCTGCTCGGCCGCGGAAAAGTCCGCGACAACTATGCAGTGGGCAACGACCAGTTGCTGATCGTCACGACCGACCGTCTGTCGGCGTTCGACGTCATCATGGGCGAGCCGATTCCGAATAAGGGGCGCGTGCTCAACGAAATGGCGAACTTCTGGTTCGAAAAGCTCAAGCACGTGGTGCCGAATCACCTGACCGGCGTGGCGCCGGAATCGGTTGTGGCGGCGGACGAAGTCGAGCAGGTCAAGGGCCGCGCGGTCGTCGTGAAGCGCCTCGAGCCGATCCTCGTTGAAGCCGTGGTGCGCGGCTATCTGGCCGGCAGCGGCTGGAAAGATTACCAGGCCACGGGTTCGGTGTGCGGTGTCGAATTGCCGGCTGGTCTGCAAAACGCGCAAAAGCTGCCTGAGCCGATCTTCACGCCGGCAGCCAAGGCCGAGATGGGCCATCACGACGAAAACATCACGTACAACGACATGGAGCGTCGCATCGGCACTGAACTGTCGGCCACGATCCGCGACATTTCGATCAGGCTGTACAAGGAAGCTGCGGATTACGCCGCCACGCGCGGCATCATCATCGCCGACACGAAGTTCGAGTTCGGTCTGGACAACCACGGCAAGCTGTACTTGATGGACGAGGCGCTCACCGCCGATTCGTCGCGCTTCTGGCCGGCCGACCAGTATCAGGTCGGCACCAATCCGCCGTCGTTCGACAAGCAGTTCGTGCGCGACTGGCTGGAAACGCAGGACTGGGCGAAAGAGCCGCCCGCGCCGAAGCTGCCGGACGACGTTATCCAGAAGACGGGCGAGAAATACCAGGAAGCGCTCGAACGCCTGACCGGGCAGAAGCTCGCCTGACCAGATCCGCGCCGTTCGAGAAAAGGAAGCCGCAAGATGAGTGAAGCACAGACCGCCCACACGCATGGCGCGCCGGTTATCGGCGTGCTGATGGGCTCCAGTTCCGACTGGGAAGTAATGAAGAACGCCGTCGCGATCCTGCAGGAATTCGGCGTGCCCTACGAGGCAAAGGTCGTCTCCGCGCACCGCATGCCCGACGAAATGTTCGCCTATGCTGAAAGCGCGCGCGAGCGCGGTATCCGCGCGATCATCGCGGGCGCGGGCGGCGCGGCGCACCTGCCGGGCATGCTGGCGGCCAAGACCACGGTGCCGGTGCTGGGCGTGCCGGTGGCGAGCAAGTATCTGAAGGGTGTCGACTCGTTGCACTCGATCGTGCAGATGCCGAAAGGCGTGCCCGTCGCCACATTTGCAATTGGGGAAGCGGGCGCGGCAAATGCGGCGCTGTTCGCGGTCTCTATTCTGAGCGGCACGAGCGGCGAATATGCCGCGAAGCTTGCGGCGTTCCGCGTGCGCCAGAACGAAGCGGCACACGCAATGGTATTGCCGGCGCTGTAAGCGCGCGCCGGGAAATGGGCCGATGCACCTGCTGAAACGGCCTCAGTAACGGCTCGATTGATACACGAAGTCCCCTGTCAGACCCACCGGCCGGACGGTTGCCATTGCAGGAGTTGCAGGACTGCAGGCACACCCGGTCGCGACCGACCACTAAGATGAACCCAGACAACACACCGGTTTCACCGATTTTGCCCGGCGCATGGCTCGGCATGGTTGGTGGCGGCCAGCTCGGCCGCATGTTCTGCTTTGCCGCTCAGGCAATGGGCTATCGCGTCGCCGTGCTCGATCCTGATGAAAGCAGCCCCGCGGGCTCGGTCGCCGACCGCCATCTGCGCGCGGCCTACGACGATGAAGCGTCGCTGACCGAACTCGCGCGGCTATGCGCGGCGGTGTCCACCGAATTTGAGAACGTGCCGGCCGCGAGCCTCGACTTCCTCGCGAAGACCACGTTCGTGAGCCCGGCTGGCCGATGCGTCGCCGTGGCTCAGGATCGCATTGCCGAGAAGCGCTTTATCGCGTCGTCGGGCGTGACGGTCGCACCGCACGTGGTGATCGAATCGTCGGACGCGCTCGCCGCGCTTGACGATGCGAAGCTCGAAGCCGTGCTGCCCGGCATCCTCAAAACGGCTCGCATGGGTTATGACGGCAAGGGCCAGGTGCGCGTGCGCAATGCCGCCGAAGTGCGCGAGGCGTATGCGTCGCTCGCCGGCGTGCCGTGCGTGCTGGAAAAGCGCTTGCCGCTGAAGTTCGAAGTTTCCGCGCTGATCGCGCGCGCGGCGAGCGGCGCTTCGGTGGTGTACCCGCTCGCGCAAAATACGCATCGCGACGGCGTGCTGTCGCACACCATCGTTCCGGCGCCGGACGCAAGCGCCACACTCGTCGAGCAGGCGCAACAAGCCGCGCTGCAAATCGCGGACAAGCTCGGCTATGTCGGCGTGCTGTGTGTCGAATTCTTCATCCTCGAAGACGGCTCGCTCGTGGCCAATGAAATGGCGCCGCGTCCGCACAACTCCGGGCATTACACCGTCGACGCCTGCGCGACCAGCCAGTTCGAACAACAGGTACGTGCAATGACCGGTATGCCGCTTGGCGACACCCGTCAGCATTCGCCGGCAGTCATGCTGAACATTCTCGGCGACGTCTGGTTCCCGGACGGCCCGAAGGGCGCGTCGGTCACGCCGCCATGGCACGAGGTCGCGGCGATGCCGGCGGCGCGTTTGCATCTGTACGGCAAGGAAGAAGCCCGTTGCGGCCGCAAGATGGGCCATGTGAATTTCACGGCTGCGACGCTCGAAGAAGCACGCACGGCGGGGCGCGACTGTGCGCGGCTGCTGCACATCGCCACGAGTTGACGCGCGAGCCATGCCCGATCGACAGCAACCCGCTCAACCCGGCGCAGACGCCGCCAATGCGCTGCCCGTGAGCGCCGAGCAAATCGAGCACGCAGCGGCGCTGCTCGACGCAGGCGGTCTCGTCGCGTTTCCCACGGAGACGGTCTACGGGCTCGGCGGCGACGCGGAGAACCCAGACGCGGTGGCTCGCATTTATGCGGCGAAGGGCCGGCCGGCAAATCATCCGGTGATCGTGCATCTGGCTCTGCAAGGCGATCCGCACTACTGGGTCGAGCACTTGCCTCAGGAAGCGCAGCGTTTGATCGACGCGTTCTGGCCTGGGCCGCTCACGCTCATCCTGAAGCGCGCCGCGCGCATACCCTCGGCGGTCAGCGGCGGGCAGGATTCGGTCGGACTGCGCTGTCCTTCGCATCCCGTAGCGCAAGCGTTGCTGCAGGCGTTCAGCGCGTTGCGCGACGGACATGGCGGCGTCGCGGCGCCCTCGGCGAATCGCTTTGGGCACGTGAGTCCGACCACCGCACAACATGTTCGCGAGGAGTTCGGCAGCGCGATTCATGTGCTGGACGGCGGCGCGTCCGACGTCGGCATCGAATCGACAATCGTCGATTTGTCGCGTGGTTTTCCCGCCTTGCTGCGACCGGGCCGCGTCACGCCGCAAGACATCGCCGACGTGCTCGGTGAAGCGCCGCGCCTTCCCGACGGCTCCGACGCAACGGCGCCGCGTGCGTCCGGAACGCTGAAGGCGCACTACGCGCCGCGCACGCCGTTGGCGCTGTTGTCGTTCACCGCGCTCGAACCGGTGCTAGCCGCCCGCGAGCCGGGCGAGCGCGTTGCGCTGGTCGCCCGCGCTTCGCGCGCGGGGCATTGGGCCGACGCCGAAGGCGTGCATTTCATTGCGGCCCCGGAAGATCCGCATGTGTATGCACGCGAGCTATACGGCTTGCTGCGGGCGCTCGATCGTGCCGACGTCACGCGCATATTGATCGAGAAGTTGCCGGATACGATCGAATGGATCGCCGTGAACGACCGCCTGGGCCGCGCGGCAGCGGCGTTCGAAGCGCAAAGCCACGCCTGAACTCTCGCATCCCGCGCCGTGCTCCGAAGTAGCGGAGAAGCGCGCAATAAAAAAACGCCTGGCTGCAATCGACACGCTCACACAGTCGATCGGCCAGGCGTTTCGCATTCCAACCTTCGCAGCTAAAGACCGCGTCACGCGCGGTCTCCCAAACTCCACTTATTTACCGAGCCCGGTCGCCGCGATCTGCTGCTGGACATACTGCGCGAACAACGCGTGCATGTGCGTGCTCGGGTGGACCGTGTCCGCGAACATGTAGGTCTGGTCGGCGCCGGCCACCGTGTAGGTTTGCGGCGAGCAGAACAGCGAAGAGGCGAACTGGCTGCCGTACTGCTCCGGAGTCAGGCCGTTCGTCGCGGCGGGATTGGCTCGGGCGTAGGCCGTTGCGTTGGCCTGCATCGCGCTCAGGTTGCACGCAGTGTCGGTGTTGGACACCGTGAAGCCGAGCGCCTTGTAGTTCGGCAACTGCTGATCCTGCCACGCGAACGCATCGACCACGATCACTTTGCCCGTGCCCACGAGGCCGAGCGCCGTGAGGTTCTGAACGAAGAGATAGTTATACGCGGCGGCGATTCCCGACAGCAGCGCGGCGGAGCCCGGTGTCTTCGCGTTGGACGCAACGCCTAGCGGCGTATTGCCGATGTCGGGCACAGTCGAGACCACCACGTGGGTCGCACCCGCGCCAACAATGGTTTTGACTTGCGCGGCCAGTTGGGCGGCGGCCTGAGCGACCTGCGGGTTAGACAACTGCTGCAGATAGCCGACGATGAACGCGACCTGGCCTGCCTGCGTGTTCGGCAGCTTGCCTGCCTGCACGAGCAGCGGGTATTGCGTCTGTAGCGCGGTGCCGAGCGCGGTCAGGTTAGCGGTGTTTTCCGCGAACTGGAAGATGTCGTTCGCTCCGCCGTTCACGAGCACGAGCTGATTCGGGTTGAAGCTCGAATGGGCACCGAGGTAATTCGCGACCTGGGTCACGATGGGCACCGTCGTGGCCGCCATGTTGTTAGGCGCCCAGCCTTTGCCTTGAGCATTGACGACGTCCGAGCCGCCCTGCGCATAACCGTAGCCGCCTGTTGCGACCAGCGGCTGGCCAAAGCCGCCGAGGTATGCCGGCTTCAAGGTATCGCCGTAATACTCGGCCACTTTCTGCGTCCACACTTCGCCCGGATTGGTCGTGAAGCGGCCGCCGCCGAAGCTGCCCTGAATCACCGGCGAATAGGTGCCGGCGTCCGAGAGGCTGTCGCCGAACGAAACAACTTGCAACTTGACGCCGCCCGCGGGCGTGCTGCTGGCGTTGTTGTTATTGTCGCTGCCACCGCCGCACGCGGCCAGCAGCGCAAACGCCGCGCTTGCGATGGCGGTTTGCGAGAGGCGCAACCAATGCTGTTTCCTCGATGCTGTGTGCTTCATGTTGACTACATCTCCTCGTATGTTTGGCCCTTGCGCCATATATTGCAGGCCGCGTCCACCGCGTCGGCGGCGTGACGACAGCTTACAGAATCTTCTACAGTCTGCGTCGTGCGGAAAACGCGGCCGTATCGTTGTTATCGTCGATGGTTGCGCGCGCAAGCGTGGCCGTTGAGCCGCCGCTGCTGCGCGCGTGATAGTCGGCCGCCCACGCGGGCGGTGCGAAAAGTGCACGCAGCTTGTTGCGCGCGCCGTGCACGCTCGCGAAGTCGCGCGCCATCGACGCCCATTCGTGGAACGTCACCTTCAGCGGGTTATACGTGTCGAGCGGCTCCACGATGCCGTACACGGGCGGCTCGCGCGGGTCCTCGTCGACGTAGCTGCCGAAGAGCCGGTCCCACACCACGAGCACGCCAGCGTAGTTGCGGTCGATATAGCGGTCATTGCGCGCGTGATGCACGCGGTGAATCGACGGCGTGTTGAATACGTACTCGAGCCAGCCGAGCTTGCTGCCCGTTTTGTTGCCGAATTTACCGATCGCCTGCGTATGCACGAAGAACTGGAAGCCCAGGTTGATCAGCACAATAGCGACGATCTGCTTCGGCGGAAACCCGAGTACGGCGAGCGGAATCCAGAAGAGCCACATGCCAGCCACCGGATACATCAGGCTCTGGCGGAACGCGGTCGAGAAATTCATCCGTGCCGACGAGTGGTGCACGACATGCGCGGCCCACAGCCATCGCACGCGGTGGCTGCAACGGTGAAACACGTAGTAGAGCAGATCCTGCGCGACGAACAGCACGGCAAACGAAAGCCAGCCTGCGTGCCACGTGTAGACGCGGTAGTGATCGTAGAAGAACGCATAGACAGGGATGATCGCGAGCCAGGCGAGCTTGTCGGCGGCTTGCTGCATGAGCGCGAGCGCTGCGTTGCACAGCGTGTCGCGCCAGCTATAGAGCCGCGCGCCGGGGCGCGTTCGCCGCAGGTGCCACGCCTCCCAGCCGATACATGCGAGAAAGACTGGCGCCATGGCGAACAGCAGCAATTCGGCGTCGAATTGCATGGTGTCTTCCTCCGTGGTCCCTTGTCGCCGCGTGATATGCCGCGGTGTTTTGTCGTGTTGCTGTGCGAGCGTGCAGCGCGTCTCGAACACTGCTCGACAGCGTACACGCTTAAGGTCTCACCGCGCGCCGCCTTCGCTAGAAGGAATCCTCAATGCGCTTCGCGCTTGCGCGGATTTTTCCTGGGCTTGCCATGCGGTGCCACGCCGGCCGATTCCGCGGCAGGCGCCGAGATTTTGCTGAAGCCCGAGCTCGGTCCCTGATACACCCATTCGAGCAGCGCGTCGTGCGCGGCGCGCGCGGCCTCGGAGTGCGGATCGTTGATGAAGCTCACCACCACGTAGCTGTTGCCGTCCGCCGATGCCACGTAGCCCGCGATCGCCCGCACGTCGCGCAAGGTGCCGGTCTTGATTTGCGCGTTGCCGCCCGCGCCCTGGTTGGTCAGCCGGTTGCGCATGGTGCCGTCGACACCGGCGATGGGCAGCGACTGCACGAACACCTGGGCGACAGGGCTCGCGTTGGCGCGTTGCAGCAGGTCGGCGAGCGACAGCGCGGTGATGTGCTCCTCGCGCGAGAGGCCCGAGCCGTTGTCGAGCGTCAGATATTCCATGTCGATGCTGTCACGCCGCAGGAACGCCTCGATCGCGCGGGCCGATTTGGCGGGCGTCGCAGGCCCTTTTTCTTCAGCCGCTCCGATCGACAGGAACAGGTTGCGCGCCATGGTGTTATTGCTGAACTTGTTGATGTCGCGAACGATATCCGACAGCACCGGCCCCTGATGCGTGGCCACCAGTTTTGCGCCGACGGGCACGGCGCCTTCGCGCGTCGCGCCGCTGAAGGTGCCGCCCGTCTGCTGCCACAAAGCAAGGAAGCCGCCCGCGAAGAACGCCGAGTGATCGAGCACCGCGACGTTGACGGTGCGCGGACCGCAGCGCACCGAATAGTCGCCGGCGAACGATGCGACGAGCGTGCCGTTCGGCGTCGGCGTGACGGTGGGCGACACGGATGCCGCTTCGCCGCGGCACGGGCCGTTGACCGCGCGCATCTGATTGTCGATCTGCAACTGTGCAAGCGCGGGCAGTACGTCGATGGTGACGGTGCCGTCCGATGAAGGCGTCAACGTGAACGACAGCGATTTGAATGCGTACAGCAGCGGGTCCGGCCCGACGTTGTATGGCGCGGTCGCGTCGTCGTCGAACGGCGGCAGATCGCGCGTCGACGGATCGAAGTAGCGCTTGTCGAGCACGAGCGCGCCGTCTATGCCGCGAATCCCCGCCTTGTGGATCTTCTGCACGAGGTCGATGAGTTCTTCGGGCACGAGCTTCGGGTCACCCGTACCTTGAATGTACAGATTGCCGTGCAGCACGCCGTTGGCGTCGACTGTGCCGTCGGCGTACGCGTTGGTGCGCCAGCGGTAGTCGGGGCCGAGAATCGACAGACCGGAGTAGGTGGTGACGAGCTTCATCGTCGAGGCGGGCATCATCGGCTTGCCCGCATTCAGCGCGACGATCGGCGTGCGATCGCCGACTTTTTCGATGACCACGCTGATCGACGACAACGGCACGTGCGCGCGCTGCAAGCCGATCATCACCGATTGCGGCAACACGGTGCTGACGTTGACGCTCGGATGGGCCGCCTTGACACGCGCCTGCGCAGCAAGCGGCAGCGACGCGCCGCCGGCAAGCGCAGCACAGACGAGCAGCCATGCGCTCGCGTGCGACGCCGCGCGGCGCGGCGCGACGGAACCACAGCAGGCGGACAAGGGTGCGATGAACGACGACGTTAAGCGCGAGCGCAGCGCCGCTTGATGAAGATGGCGTGCGGCGAAAGACAGGAAAGCGTGCGTCATGGACGGGCGAGAAAGCAAAATGTCAGGGCGTGCAGCACGCGGCGATTCAAAGCAGTGGAGATGCGCCGCACGAAGGTTCGCAGCGCGTCGGCGGGTTCGTCATTGCGCATGCGGCGTTGAGGCATTCGAGCTGGCGCGCATTGCTTGCGTACTACGTGAGTCAAGCCCGAAACCGCCGCGCGACGCAAAGCGCCCATTGTAGTGACATGCCGCCGCGCTGCGGTGAAAAAAGCGCCACACGGCGCGCACGCGCGGGGCGGGCGCTAGAATGCGGCATCATCGAATGTTGAGGGAACGGGACCATGCGCATCTTGCTAGTCGAAGACGACCGGATGATCGCCGAGGGCGTCCGCAAGGCGCTGCGCGGCGAAGGCTTCGCGGTCGACTGGGTGGAAGACGGCGAAGCGGCGCTCAGCGCGGCTGGCAGCCAGCCCTACGACCTCGTGTTGCTCGACCTCGGACTGCCCAAGCGCGACGGTCTGGACGTATTGCGCACGCTGCGCGCGCGCGGCCACGCTTTGCCGGTGCTGATCGTCACGGCGCGCGACGCGGTAGCCGACCGCGTGAAGGGTCTCGACGCCGGCGCGGACGATTACCTCGTCAAGCCATTCGATCTCGACGAACTCGGCGCGCGTATGCGCGCACTGATCCGTCGTCAATCGGGCCGCAGCGATTCGACAATCCGCCACGCCAATCTGACGCTCGATCCCGCGTCGCATCAGGTCACGCTCGACGGCGCGCCGGTGGCCTTGTCGGCGCGAGAATTTGCGCTGCTCGAAGCGCTGCTCGCCCGGCCCGGTGCCGTGCTCTCGAAGAGTCAGCTGGAAGAAAAAATGTACGGCTGGGGCGAGGAGATCGGCAGCAATACCGTCGAGGTCTACATCCACGCGCTGCGCAAGAAGCTCGGCGCGGACCTGATCCGCAACGTGCGTGGCCTTGGCTACATGATTGCTAAGGAAGCCTGAGCCGATGCGTTCAATCCGCCGTCAATTGCTGGTGTGGCTGCTTGCGCTCGTGTTACTCGGCGTCGGCGTGGCGGGCTGGTTGATTTACCGCCAGGCGCTTGCCGAAGCGAATGAACTGTTCGACTACCAGTTGGAGCAGATCGCCGCGGCTCTGCCGTCCGAACCGTTCTCACAAGTGCTCGGCTCGCGCGATACCGGCGACGAAGGCATCGTGCTGCAGATCTGGAATCGCAACGGCGTGCTGATGTACTACTCGCGTCCTCGCGCGCCGCTCGCGCCGCGCGCTGAACTGGGCTTCACGACCGAGCATACGGATCGCGGCGACTGGCGCGTGTATGGGGCGATCGTCGGCGATAACGTCGTGCAGTTGGCGCAGCCGCTGTCGGTGCGCAACCGCCTTGCCGCCGACGTCGCATTGCGCACGTTGTGGCCGTTGATCGTGCTGCTGCCGGCGCTCGGGCTCGCAGTGTGGGTGATCATCGGACGCGGGTTGCGCCCGCTGCGGCGCGTGACGAGCGCGCTCGATGCGCGTCATCCCGAGGCGCTCGATCCGTTGCCCGATCAGCGCCTGCCGCTCGAAGTGCAGCCGCTCGTGCGCGCGTTGAACGGGCTGTTGCAGCGGCTCGCCACCGCGCTCGACATCCAGAAGGCGTTCGTCGCCGACGCCGCCCACGAACTGCGCACGCCGCTTGCCGCCGTGCAGATTCAATCGCAACTGGTGGCGCGCGCGAAAGACGATGCGGCGCGCAGCGAAGCGCTCGCCGACCTGCAAGCGGGTGTGACGCGCGCGACGCGCCTTGCCGAGCAACTGCTCGCGCTCGCGCGTTCCGAACCGGACGGCCTCGGCGCGACCGACGCCGTCGACTTGCGCTCGTTGCTGCAGGACTGCGTGGTGACCTATGCGCCGCTGGCTGAAAATCGTGGCGTGGACCTCGGCATCGAGGCGAGCGAAGCGGCTACCGTGATCGGCGATCCCGAGTCGCTGCGCGTCATGTTCAACAATCTCGTGGATAACGCGACCAAATACACGCCGCGAGGTGGGCGCGTCGACGTGAGCCTGCATGTTGAACAGGGTCATCCGGTCGTGCGTATCGCCGACAGCGGACCCGGCATCGAGCCTGCGGAACGCGAGCGTGTCTTCGACCGTTTCTATCGTGCGGGCGCCGGCGAGAATCGCGTGCGTACCGATGTGGCCGGCAGCGGACTCGGCCTCGCGATCGTCCGGCGAATCGCGACGCAACATCACGCTACGGTGTCGCTCGACGAATCGCCGGCCGGCGGCCTTGAGGTTACCGTGCGCTTCTGAACCAATGCTTTCAATTTGCATGGTGCGGAAAAACCCCTGAAAAGAAGGCCAAAACACGATCTGTCGCTGCTTAAGACTCTTTTAAGCGATGCCCCGTACGCTTCCTGACATCCAAGTTTCTTTCTCCAGTCAGGAGTACACGATGAACGCGAAAACCTTGTCTCGCAGCGCTGTTGCAGCGGCTGTCGCCGTTGCGCTTTCCGCCGGCTATGTGGCGGGCCATCGCGACGTGCCCGCGCCCCAGGTCATCTCACCGGCGCAAGCGGCCATGATGCCCGCCGAAGCCGCCGCGAAAACCGGCATTCCCGATTTTTCCGGTCTCGTCGAAACGTACGGACCGGCGGTAGTCAACATCAGTGCAAAGCACGTCGTGAAGCGCGCGGCGCTGCGCAGTAATGGCGGCAATGGCGGCATGAGCGGCGGCAATCAGTTGCCGATCGATCCGAGCGACCCGTTCTACCAGTTCTACAAGCACTTCTTTGGCGGCGCGCCGGGCATGCAGGGCGGCGACGGCGGCGATGCGCCCGACCAGCCGAGCGCGAGCCTCGGTTCAGGGTTTATCGTCAGCAGCGACGGTTATATCCTGACCAACGCGCATGTGGTGGACGGCGCAAACGTCGTCACTGTGAGGCTGACCGACAAGCGCGAGTTCAAAGCCAAGGTGATCGGCGCCGACAAGCAGTCGGACGTCGCCGTCCTGAAGATCGACGCAAGCAGTCTGCCGACAGTGAAGATCGGCGATCCGCGTCAGAGCAAGGTCGGTCAATGGGTGGTCGCGATCGGTTCGCCATACGGTTTCGACAATACGGTGACCTCCGGCATCATCAGCGCGAAATCGCGTTCGCTGCCGAACGAAAACTACACGCCGTTCATTCAGACCGACGTGCCCGTGAATCCCGGCAATTCCGGCGGGCCGCTGTTCAATCTGCAAGGCGAGGTGATCGGCATCAACTCCATGATCTACTCGCAGACCGGCGGCTTCCAGGGACTTTCGTTCGCAATCCCGATCAATGAAGCGATCAAGGTCAAGGACGACATCGTCAAGACGGGTCACGTGAGCCGTGGGCGCCTGGGCGTCGCGGTGCAAAGCATGAATCAGACGCTGGCAAATTCGTTCGGCATGCAGAAGCCGCAAGGCGCGCTCGTCAGCTCGGTCGATCCGGACGGTCCTGCCGCGAAGGCGGGGTTGCAGCCGGGAGACGTGATTCTGTCGGTGAACGGCGATCCGGTGGGCGATTCGTCGGCGCTGCCTTCGCAGGTGGCCGGGCTCGCGCCCGGCAGCATGGCCACCGTGCAGGTCTGGCGTGACAAGGGCACGAAGGATCTGAAGGTGACGATCGGCTCGTTGTCGGACGCAAAGCTGGCCTCGGACAAAACCGATCAGCCCGCGCAGTTGCAAGGCCGTCTGGGCGTGGCCGTGCGTCCGCTGACGCCGGAAGAAAAGAGCAGCGCGTCGATCTCGCACGGTCTTCTCGTGCAGCAGTCGGGCGGCGCGGCAGAAAGCGCGGGTATTCAACCGGGCGACGTCATTCTCGCCGTCAACGGCCGGCCGGTGACGAGCGTCGATCAGTTGAAGCAGATGGTCTCCGGCGCGGGCAATAGCATCGCGTTGCTGATCCAGCGCGACAACGCGCAGATTTTCGTGCCGGTCGATCTGGGTTGATCGACGTCCGGTCAGTCATGACTGGTCGATGAAGAGCATCGAGTAACGCTTGCCGGTCTGTTTGCACTTACTGCAGACAGACCGGCATTTTTCTTTCTGTACCGGAAGCCGCAAACCGGGCGCTTTGCGGCGTGTGACGTGCGAAGCGGGCGATTCGCCGTGCTGACGAGCGGCCGCGTGGCACGGCAGTTGCATCCACGTTGAATCCGGTCCCATCGACGGGTAACGGATAAGGACGTCAATAAGGAGCAAACCGATGAAGAACCAACGCACTCAGCGAAAGATCGTAGCCGCCGCGGCCAGCGTGGCGCTCACTCTCGGTCTGGCGGGCGGCGCATACGCGCAGCAGGCGAGCGAAGTAACCGGCGGCACCACCGCCGACCAGACGAGCGCAGGCAACGCCAACGGCGGAGGTCTACCGCAAATCCAGCAACAAGGTGACGTGTCGTTCGTCTCGGGCGGCGTCGGTCTGGACGAGTCCAAGGCACTGCAGCAGGCGCAAAGCCAATGGCCGTTGTCGCTGCGCTTTACCGGACCGGGCTCAGACTACCTGGCCGACGTCCACGTACGCATCGTCGACGCGCATAACGGCGAGGTGTTGAGCACCGCGTCGCGCGGGCCCTACATGCTCGTGAGGCTGCGCCCGGGGCGCTACACGGTGCATGCGACCTACAAGGACCGCGACCAGTCGAAGGCATTGACGGTGCCCGCGAAGGGCACGGCGAAAGCGGCGTTCTACTGGAACACGCAGTAAACCCGGGGCTTGTCGGGCATGCAGCACGGAGGCCGCGCAATCGCGAGGACTTTGACCGATAATGAAGCCACGGGCCTGTCCCGTGGCTTTGCTGTATGCACGACCGCACACTTTCACGGAGCCGAGACATGAGCGATGCCTTGACACCTCACGCAAACCCGGACAAACCCTCCGGCGGGCACGCCATTACGATAACGGGCAATCATCACCGGGTGCGGGTGATTCATGGCGGCGTGACAATGGCCGACACGCACGCGGCGCTCACGCTCGCCGAGACCGGTCTGCCCGACGTTTTCTATTTCCCGCGTGAAGACGTGAACATGGCGCGGCTCGAACGCTCCACGCACACGTCGCACTGTCCGTTCAAGGGCGACGCATCGTACTACCACCTGCGCACTGAAGACGGCTTGATCGAAAACGCCGTATGGACCTACGAGACGCCATTCGAACAGGCGGCCCCGATCCAGGGATATCTCGCGTTTTACTCATCGCGCGTCGACCGCATCGATCAGACGTCCTGATCCGCTGTCGCGCGTCTGTCGGAGGCTGGGATGGAACTGAACGACGCGTTACGGATTCCACTTGCGCCGTCCGATGTCTGGGACGCGTTGCAAGACCTCGCGCTCCTGCGCGCCAGCCTTGATAACTGCGAGTCGTTCACGCGCCTTTCGCACGGCGAATACGCGCTGGCTATGACGGTGCCACTCGGGCCGCTGCGTGCGCGTTACGAAGCGCGCGCGCACGTCGCGGGCCAAGATTCCGGCCCTGCCGACGCGGAGCGCCGCACGATCAATTTCAAGGCGCGCGCCGAAGGTATCGGCTCACTGCGCGGACAAATCGAAGTGCGTCTGCGCGCGGAAGAGGGCGCGCTCGGCAGCAGGGAGCGCGGCACGCGGATCGACTACACGATCTGGGCGACGTCGTCGGGGCCGCTCGCTGAACTGCCCACGCGTCAGCTCGAAAACGCGCTTCATCATCTCGCCGACGATTTCTTCGCCGAATTCAGCGCGGTCGTGCGTGCGAAGCACGGGCAGGGACCGAACCGCGCGCGCGGTTCGGCGGCGCGTCGTCAGCATGTATTTTTACGGCCTATCACGCTGAGCGGTGTTTCGCGTCGCACCCGCGCCGAACATGGCAACCCGCTCGCCGGACGCGCTGCCAGCGTGTCGCACGGCGTCTCGCACCCCGAGCCGACGCCGCATGCCATGCCGAACTGGGCGTGGGCAGCGATGATTTTTCTCGTTGCGCTTCTGCTGTATGTAGCGCGCTGGATCAGCGAGCACTGACGGCGCTCTTGCTGTTCTTCATGCCTCGACCGGCGCGCGGAACGGTTGCGCGGTCTGTAGGGTCGAGTGTCGTGCGGGCGCGACTACGAATTCGCGGTGTACGACTACGAAAGCGCGTCGCTTTTCACCCTGCGTTGCTTCGCGACGTCGATGCCATGCTTCGCTTTTAATGTGTCATCCGGCGTTTGCTTCGCTCGTAGCGTGCGTGTCACGCGGCAATTGCGTGGGCGCTGTGTTTCATGCGCCGCGAAATTCTCTTCGCCATGCCGAGGGCGAGGTCCGAAAGGCTTCGGCGAAATGTTGACGCAATGACGCCGCCGACCCGAACCCGGCGATGCCCGCAATCGCTTCCACCGACTGATCCGAACTCTCCAGCAACTGCTGCGCGCGCGTGAGCCGTTGTGCGAGCAGCCACGCGCCGACGGTCGTGCCGGTGGCGAGCCTGAAGCGCCGCGTGAAGGTGCGCCGGCTCATCAGCGCGCGCGCCGCGAGGCTGTCGAGCGTGTGCGGCGCGTCGAGGTTGCCGCACACCCAATCGAGCAGACCCGAGAGCCGGTCTTCGCGGACGTTCGGCGGCAGCGGCTGCTGGATGTATTGCGCCTGGCCGCCTTGCCGGTGCGGCGATACGACGAGCCGCCGCGCGACGAAGTTCGCCACCTCGGCGCCGCACATCTTGCGCAGCACATGTAAACAGCAATCGAGGCCGGCAGCCGTGCCCGCCGATGTCAGCACGTTCCCGTCGTCGACATAAAGCACGTCGCGATCGAGCCGGACACGCGGATAACGGGCCGCGAAGTCGTCAGCCCATGCCCAATGCGTGGAGGCCGGGCGGTCGTCGAGAATGCCGGCGGCAGCCAGCACGAACGCGCCGAGGCATAGACCGACGAGTTGCGCGCCGCGTGCGTGCGCCGCGCGCAGTGCGTCGAGCAAAGCGGCTGGCGGCGGCTCAGCGGGATCGCGCCAACTCGGCACGATGATCGTGTCGGCTTCGGTGAGCGCTTCGAGGCCGTGAGTCACGGCAATGGAGAATCCTGCGGTCGTCGTCAGCGGGCCGGTTTCGGCTGCGCACACGCGGAAGTCGAAGCCGGGACCGCCGGCGCCGCTGCGGTCCTCGCCGAACACCACGCACGGCACGGAAAGGTGGAATGGGCTGATGCGGTCGAACGCGATCACGGCGACGATGTGCGAACGCTGTGCGCCGGGCTTTTCGGCGGCCGGGGCGGGAAAGGCTGCGGGTGTAGCCATGAGTCAGGCACCTTATGAGAGCAACGACGATGGCCCGATTCTAGCGAAGATTGTCAGTCGGGCCGCTGTTGGCAAAACGGGTGTAGGCGAACAATGCGTCATCGCGGCGGCCTCGCTTGCCTGAAGCTCGCGGGGCTGTGGCGCGCGACCTCATCAATCTTTCACAGGAGTCTTGCCATGACCACACCACGCCGTGCGTTGATCGTCATCGACGTGCAGAACGAATACGTAACGGGCAATCTGCCGATCGAGTATCCCGACGTCCAAAGCTCGCTAGCCAACATTGGACGCGCGATCGACGCCGCTCGCACCGCCGGCGTGCCGGTGGTGATCGTGCAGAACTTCGCGCCGGCCACTTCGCCGCTGTTCGCGCGCGGTAGCGAGGGAGCCGAACTGCACCCGGTGGTCGCTTCCCGTGAGCGCGATCATTATGTGGAAAAGTCGCTGCCGAGCGCGTTCACCGGCACGGACCTCGCCGACTGGCTGGCAGCACGGCAAATCGACACGGTGACGGTGGTGGGTTACATGACGCACAACTGCGATGCATCCACCATCAATCACGCGGTCCACGCGGGCCTCGCCGTCGAATTCCTGCACGATGCAACCGGCTCCGTGCCGTATGAAAACAGCGCGGGCTTTGCGAGCGCGGAAGAGATTCATCGCGTGTTCAGTGTGGTGCTGCAATCGCGCTTTGCGGCGGTGGCGAGCACCGACGAATGGCTTGCCGCCGTCAATAGCGGTGTGCCGTTAGAGCGCGGCAACATTTATGCATCGAATCAGAAGGCGCGCAGCCGGAATCGCTGATGCTGGCGTGAGGGACGCGGCTGAAAGGCCGCGAGTCGAGGGTCGCGTTTTGCAGGCCGCGGCGTATGGCGGTCCAACGCTGGTCCAGCGTGACAACGAGCGCTGCGAGGGCGGGCGCGGCCGTTTGCGCCAAATGGGAAGTTTGCCGACAGGGCAGCGACGACAGCCACCGCTCGGTCGGCCGCAAACTACACCGCGTGCGCCGCCCGCAGCCGCCGCGTCACGTCGACTTGCGCAGCGCCGGACTCAGACGCAATGCGTCGAAAATGCCTTCGACCATCCGCTCGCCGAGCGCGGTGAAATCCGTGGCATCGGGTAGAAACAGCATGTCGCGCAGCGATCCGCCGACGAACGCATGCACCATGGCAGCAGCGAGCTTCGTATCGAGATCTTCCGGCAATTGCCCTTTCGAGATCGCGTTGCGCAAGCCGCCTTCTATCTTGATCAGCGCCTCGCGCATATTGGTCTGATAGCGGACCATGACCGGTCCCATCTCTTCGACCAGCTCGCACTTCAGAAACAGAATGTCGAACACGCGACGGCGCCGCTGATCGGTCGCGGTATCGCGCACACAGACGATGCAGATCTCCATCAACCGCCCAAGCGGATCGGGCTCGTTCGGGTCCAGCGATGCGGCCTTGAGTTCGTCCAGCGGCAGCAGCACGCGGTCGAACATCTCGGTGAACAGATCGCTCTTGTGGGAAAAATGCCAATAAATGGCGCCGCGCGTGACCCCGGCCGCCTGTGCGATGTCGGCGAGCGAAGTGCGCGAAACACCCTTTTCGAAGAAGACCCGTTCGGCTGCGTCGAGGATGCTGTTGCGCGTCTCCAGCGCTTCTTCTTTGGTTCTTCTGACCATATTTGTATAACTTGCCCTGATTGCGGGTTTTCCCGAGCTTTTTTAAGTACGCTCGATGACAATCCGTTTGCCCTGAACTGTTTGGCGAAGCTTTCTTCCGGGTCCCCGCCCCGCAAGAGAAGTAACGCACTTTTACATCCATTCGTGAATGTATATATAATAGCACCCCACGATCGGATAGCCCAAGCTGTGACGACCGGTTAATATCCGTCACTGTTGTCTTCAGAACGCTTACGCGCCGTGCTTCAACGGGCGGCGCGGTGCGGCATTTCCCGGTATGGCGCATTTGGTTCAGGTTGCCTCGCAACTGTTGCCGGCAACCATGGGCTTTCGGTCGAGCGTCGCAAGACGCATGTGTGCGCCGTCGTCCCCGGGGTAGGGATGCGCGCACTTTTTCATTCTCAGTCATAGACAGAGGTCGCTCCATGCGCGTCGAACGGGTTCCATTCCGCTTAATCAGTGCCGCGACGGCTGCCATATTGCTGGCAGCATGCGGACCAAAACAATCTGCCCCGCCGCAACAGACGCCCGAAGTCGGCGTCGTCACAGTCCAGCCGACTACCGTACCTGTCGTCACTGAATTGCCGGGCCGCACCAGTGCTTTCCTCGTCGCGCAGGTGCGCGCGCGGGTGGACGGCATCGTGCTGCGCCGCGAATTCACCGAAGGCGGCCAGGTCAAGGCAGGCCAGCGCCTGTACAAGATCGATCCGGCGCCGTACATCGCCACGCTGAACAACGCGAAGGCGACGCTCGCCAAGGCGCAGGCCAACCTCGCGTCCACCACGGCGCAGGCAAGCCGCTTCAAGGTGCTGGTTGCGGCCAACGCGGTCAGCAAGCAGGACTACGACAACGCAGTAGCCGCGCAAGGCCAGGCTGCCGCCGACGTCGCCGCCGGCAAGGCCGCGGTCGAGACGGCGCAGATCAACCTGGGCTATACCGACGTGACCTCGCCCGTGACGGGCCAGATCGGCGTGTCGCAAGTCACGCCGGGCGCTTATGTTCAGGCGAGCGCCGCGACTCTGCTCGCCACCGTGCAGCAACTCGACCCGGTCTACGTCGACCTGACGCAATCGAGCCTCGAAGGTCTGAAGTTGCGCCGCCAGATGCAGGAAGGGCGTCTCAAGACGAACGGCCCAGACGCCGCGAAGGTTTCGCTCATTCTCGAAGACGGCCGTACGTATTCCGAAAAGGGCAAGCTGCAGTTCACCGACGTGACGGTCGACCAGGGCACGGGCTCTGTCACGGTCCGCGCGATCTTCCAGAACAAGGACAAGGTGCTGCTGCCGGGCATGTTCGTGCGCGCGAAGATCGAGGAAGGCGTGAACGAGAACGCGCTCGTCGTGCCGCAAGTCGGTATCACGCACGACCAGAAGGGTCAGCCTACTGCGCTCGTCGTCGGTGAGGACAACAAGGTCGCGTTGCGTCAGCTCGTCACCTCGGGCACGTACGGTTCGAACTGGGTGGTCGAGAGCGGCCTGAAACCCGGCGACCGCGTGATCGTGCAGGGCACCGACAAGGCGAAACCGGGCATGCAGGTCAAGACCGTCGCCGCGCAACTTCCCGCTACACCCGCCTCCGGCGCAGCCGCTCAAGGTGCGCCGGCCGCCAGCGGCAGTGCGCAGACGGCTCAACCTGCCTCCGCTGCATCGGGCGCGTAATAACAGGGAGCCCGCCACATGGCAAAGTTCTTCATTGATCGCCCGATTTTTGCATGGGTGATCGCCATCATTTTGATGCTCGCGGGTATCGCGTCGGTATTCACATTGCCGATCGCGCAATATCCGACCATCGCGCCGCCGGCTGTGCAGATCAGCGCAACGTATCCGGGCGCTTCGGCGAAGACGGTGGAAAACACCGTCACGCAGGTGATCGAGCAGCAGATGAGTGGTCTCGACCACTTGCTGTACCTGTCGTCCACTTCGGACGACTCGGGTACCGCAACCATCACGCTGACGTTCGCGGCCGGCACCAATCCTGACATCGCGCAGGTGCAGGTGCAGAACAAGCTGCAGCTCGCTACTCCGTTGCTGCCGCAAGCGGTTCAGCAACTGGGTACGAAGGTCACGAAGTCGAGCAGCAGCTTCCTGCTGGTCATGGCGTTCGTGTCCGAAGACGGCAGCATGAACAAGTACGACCTCGCGAACTACGTGGCGTCGAACATTCAGGACCCGGTCAGCCGTATCGACGGCGTGGGCACGGTCACGCTGTTCGGCTCGCAGTACGCAATGCGAATCTGGCTCGACGCGAACAAGCTGACCAACTTCGGCCTGACTCCCGTAGACGTGCAGACCGCGCTGCA
Source organism: Paraburkholderia strydomiana (assembly GCF_031456815.1). NCBI lineage: Bacteria > Pseudomonadati > Pseudomonadota > Betaproteobacteria > Burkholderiales > Burkholderiaceae > Paraburkholderia > Paraburkholderia strydomiana. Next base: position 634,669 of record NZ_JAVDVL010000002.1, on the reverse strand, counting down.
GGCGCAGAACGTACAGGTTGCCGGCGGCTCGCTCGGCGGCACGCCGTCGGTGCCGGGGCAGGTGTTGCAGGCGACCATCACGGAAGCGACGCTGCTCAATACGCCCGAACAGTTCGGCAACGTGCTGCTGAAGGTCAATCCCGACGGTTCGCAGGTTCGTATCAAGGACGTCGCGCGCGTCGAGCTCGGTGGCGAGAACTACAACTTCGACACCAAGTACAACGGTCAGCCTACCGCCGGCTTCGGTATCCAGCTCGCCACCGGCGCGAATGCGCTCGCAACGGCGAAGGCAGTGCGCGCGAAGGTCGCCGAACTGTCGAAGTACTTCCCGCACGGCCTGGTCGTCCAGTATCCGTACGACACCACGCCGTTCGTGCGTCTGTCGATCGAGGAAGTGGTCAAGACACTGCTCGAAGGTATCGTGCTGGTGTTCCTGGTCATGTACCTGTTCCTGCAGAACCTGCGCGCCACGCTGATCCCGACCATCGCAGTTCCGGTGGTGCTGTTGGGCACGTTCGCGGTCATGAGCATGGTGGGCTTTTCGATCAACACGTTGTCCATGTTCGGGCTCGTGCTGGCAATCGGCCTCCTGGTGGACGACGCGATCGTGGTGGTGGAAAACGTCGAGCGGGTGATGGCGGAAGAGGGCTTATCGCCTCGTGAAGCCACCCGCAAGGCGATGGACCAGATTACCGGCGCGCTCGTCGGCGTGGCGCTCGTGCTGTCGGCGGTGTTCGTGCCGGTGGCGTTCTCGGGCGGTTCGGTCGGCGCTATTTACCGGCAATTCTCGCTGACTATCGTGGCGGCCATGGTGCTGTCGGTGCTGGTCGCGTTGATTCTGACGCCGGCTTTGTGCGCGACGATTCTCAAGCCGATTCCGCAAGGTCATCACGAAGAGAAGAAGGGTTTCTTCGGCTGGTTCAACCGGAACTTCAACAAGAGCCGCGACAAGTATCACTCGGGCGTGCACCACGTGATCAAGCGCTCGGGCCGCTGGCTCATCATCTACATGGTGGTGATCTTTGCGGTTGGTTTGCTGTTCGTGAAACTGCCGAAGTCGTTCCTGCCGGACGAAGACCAGGGCACGATGTTCGTGCTGGTGCAGACGCCTTCGGGTTCCACGCAGGAAACCACGGCGCGCGCGCTGAAAGACGTGTCGGACTATCTGCTCAACGGCGAGAAGGCGATTGTCGAATCCACCTTCACGGTGAACGGCTTCAGCTTCGCGGGCCGCGGCCAGAACGCCGGTCTCGTGTTCGTGCGGATGAAGGACTACGCGCAGCGTCAGCATGCGGATGAAAAGGTGCAGGCGCTGGTGGGCCGCCTCTTCATGCACTTCGGCAGCTACAAGGGTGCGCTCGTGTATCCGGTGAATCCGCCGTCCATTCCGGAACTCGGCACGGCTGCGGGCTTCGACTTCGAGCTGCAGGACCGCGCGGGTGTCGGCCACGAAAAGCTGATGCAAGCGCGCAACATGCTGCTCGGCATGGCCGCGCAAGATCCGACGCTGGCTCAGGTGCGTCCGAACGGCCTGAACGATACGCCGCAGTTCAAGGTGAACATCGACCACGAAAAGGCCTCGGCACTCGGCGTATCGCTGTCCGCAATCGACCAGACGTTCTCGATCGCGTGGGCGTCGCAATACGTGAACAACTTCCTCGACACCGACGGCCGGATCAAGAAGGTGTACCTGCAGGGCGATGCACCGTTCCGTATGACGCCGGAAGACCTGAACACCTGGTACGTGCGCAACACGGCAGGCGGCATGGTGCCGTTCTCGTCGTTCGCAAGCGGCCAGTGGACCTATGGTTCGCCGAAGCTCGAACGTTACAACGGTATTTCCGCGGTGGAAATCCAGGGCGCGGCGGCACCGGGCAAGTCGACGGGTCAGGCGATGACGGCAATGGAAGCGCTCGTGGCGAAGCTGCCCGCGGGTGTCGGCTACGAATGGACGGGCCTGTCGTTGCAGGAACGCCAGTCCGGTTCGCAGGCGCCGATCCTGTACGGCATCTCGATCCTCGTCGTGTTCCTGTGTCTCGCGGCGTTGTATGAGAGCTGGTCCATTCCGTTCTCCGTGATCATGGTGGTGCCGCTCGGCGTGATCGGCGCATTGCTGGCCGCTACGCTGCGTGGGCTCGAGAACGACGTGTTCTTCCAGGTTGGTCTTCTGACAACCGTGGGGCTCTCGGCGAAAAACGCGATCCTGATCGTCGAATTCGCGCGCGAATTGCAGCTGAGCGAGGGCATGGGTCCGGTCGAGGCCGCGTTGGAAGCGGCACGTCTGCGGCTGCGTCCGATTCTGATGACGTCGCTCGCGTTCATTCTCGGCGTGATGCCGCTCGCGATCAGTAACGGCGCGGGCTCGGCGAGCCAGCACGCAATCGGTACGGGCGTGATCGGCGGTATGTTGACGGCGACCTTCCTCGCGATTTTCATGATCCCGATGTTCTTCGTCGTGATCCGCGCGAAGTTCGGCGGCGACAAGGAAGACCCGGACGCGGCGCTCGCACACTACAACGAGCACCATCCGCATGATCCGCAAGGTGGCGGAGCGGCTGGCGGTTCCGACACCAATGGCTCGGGCAAGGACGGACATTGAGATGCAAAAACACTCTTTGATTGCAGTGGCGGTCGCGTTCCTCGCCGCCGGTTGCACGATGGCGCCGAAGTACGAACGCCCCGCCGCGCCGGTGACGAGCACGTTCCCGACCGGCGGCGTGTACGACACGCAGCCGGGCACGACGCAGCCTGGCGGGGCCGGTGCGCGCAGCGCGAACGGTCTCGCGGCGGCCGACATCGGCTGGCGCGATTTCTTCATCGATCCGCGCATGCAGCAGTTGATCGACATCGCGCTGAAGAACAACCGCGATTTGCGCGTGACGGTGCTGAACATGCAGGCGTCGCAGGCGCAGTTCCGGATCGTTCGCGCGGGGCTGTTCCCGACGCTCGACGCCGCGGCATCGCAAAGCAAACAGCGGACGCCGAAAGATCTGTCGGTGTTCGGCAATACGATTTCGAACTCGTATTCGGTCGGCCTGAACGCATCGTGGGAAATCGACTTCTTCGGGCGGATTCAAAGCCTGAAGGACCAGGCGTTGGCTCAGTACCTGGCCACGGCTCAAGCGCGCAAGGCGGCTGAAATCGCGTTGGTCTCGCAGGTGGCGAATCAGTACCTGACGGTGCTCGAACTCGACGATCTGCTGAAGGTTACGCAAGGTACGCTGAAGACCGCGCAGGAGTCGTTTCGCATCACGAAGCTGCAGTTCGACAACGGTACCGGCTCCGAACTCGATGTTCGCCAGGCGCAGACCGTGGTCGAGCAGGCCGAGGCGAACCTGCAAGCGCAGGCGCGTCTGCGGGCACAGGCGGAAAACGCGCTGGTGCTGCTGGTCGGCGAGCCGTTGCCCGCCGGCCTCGCGCCGGGCCTCACTTTGAACGACCAGAATCTGCTCACGGATATTCCGGCGGGTCTGCCGTCCGATCTGCTGACGCGTCGTCCCGATATCATGGAGGCCGAAGAGAATCTGCTTGCGGCCAACGCGAATATCGGCGCCGCGCGCGCGGCCTTCTTCCCGAAGGTTTCGCTCACGGGCAGCTTTGGCACGCTCAGCCCGACGCTCGGCGGCCTGTTCAAGCCGGGTTCGGCAGCGTGGAGTTTCGCGCCGTCGATCACGCTGCCAATCTTCGAAGGCGGTCAGAACATGGCCAACCTCGATCTCGCGAATATCCAGAAGAACGTCCAGATCGCCACGTACGAAAAGGCGATCCAGACGGCCTTCCGCGAGGTAGCAGACGCGCTAGCCGCGCGCGGCACATACGATCAGCAGATCCAGTCGCTCGAGCGCAACGCGTTTGCGGAACAGCGCCGGCTGGATCTGTCGGATCTGCGCTATACGAACGGGGTCGACAGTTACCTCGCGGTGCTGACCGCGCAGACCGCTTTGTATTCGGCGCAGCAGTCGTTGATTACTGCGCGCATGGAGCGTCTGCAGAACCTGGTGACGTTGTACCAGGCGCTCGGCGGCGGCTGGATCGAGCATAGCGGCGATCAGCCGCGTCCGGCCGACGCACCCGTGGACTACGGTGCAGCAAGTGCGCCCGCAGCGGCTTCGGCTGCGACCGCCGGCTGACCGTTACAGCAGTTCGACGGTTAAGCCACCGAAGAAAAACGCCACGGCATGCCGTGGCGTTTTCTTTTACAGCGGTGAGCGGGGCGCGCCTGCTTGCGAGGCATTGCAATAAAACCCCAAGCTTCACCGATTCAACGTCGGAGCCCTCACTTTCAATGCAGGTCCGCCGCGCGCAGCATTTCGTCGCGAGGCTGATCGTTGCCGCCGCGTCCATCGAAATCGTGGCCGGCCTTGCGGATTTCGCACTGCGCCTTCTTCTCGCTTTTGACGCCGTTGAAAATCAGATTCAGCACGACCGCGGATACCGAAGCCAGCAAGATCCCGCTATGCAGCAGCGGTGACAACGCGGGCGGGAGTCTGGAGAAGAAGTGTGGCGACACGACCGGTACGAGTCCCAGCCCGATACTCACCGCGACGATGAACAGGTTGTGGTGATTCCTTACGAAGTCGACTTTCGACAGCACCTTGATGCCATTGGCCGCGACCATGCCGAACATCACGATGCCTGCACCGCCGAGTACGAATGCCGGCACCGACGCGACCACTTGCGCCATCTTCGGAAACAGGCCGAGCAACACGAGGATCACGCCGCCCATCGCGCAGACAAAGCGGCTCTTCACGCCCGTGACGCCGATCAGGCCGACGTTCTGCGAGAACGACGTATGCGGAAACGAGTTGAAGATGCCGCCGATCAGCGTGCCGAGTCCGTCCACGCGCAGGCCGCGCACGAGCGCTTTCTGATCGACAGGACGATCGACCATGTCGCCGACCGCGAGGAACATGCCCGTCGATTCGATGAAGGTGACGAACATCACAGTGACCATGGTCGCAATCGACAACGGATCGAAGTGCGGCAGGCCGAAGTGGAACGGCATCACGAAGCCGACCCACGGTGCGTGCGTGACGCCTTCCATGTTGACCCGGCCGAGCGCCAGCGCGATCACGAAGCCCGCGACAATGCCGAGCAATACGGAAATATTCGCGATGAACCCCTTGGCGAACTTGTTGATGAGCAGGATCAGCATCAGCACGAGCAGCGACAGCCCGAGGTAGACCGGATTGCCGTAGTCGGGATTGCCCACGCCGCCGGCCGCCCAGTTAATGCCGACGCCCATCAGCGACAGACCGATCACCGAGATCACCACGCCGATCACCACCGGTGGAAAGAAGCGCAGCAGCTTGCCGACGGCCGGCGCAAGCAGGATGCCGATCACGCCGGCGGCAATCGTCGAGCCGAAGATGTCGAGAATGCCGAGCGACGGATTCGTGCCGATCGCGACCATCGGACCGACTGCGGCGAACGTGCAGCCCATGATGACCGGCAGGCGGATGCCGAAAATCCACAACCCGAGCGTCTGGATCAACGTGGCGATGCCGCACGAGAACAGGTCGGCGCTGATCAGAAACGCGATCTGGTCTTTCGGCAGTTTCAGCGCGGCGCCGACGATCAGCGGGACGGCGACAGCGCCCGCGTACATCACCAAAACGTGCTGGATGCCGAGGGTAAGCAACTGGCCCGCGGGCAGTCGCTCGTCGCACGGGTGAACCGTGTTCGATTGCATAACGTCTCTCTCCACAATCTAGTTTTGGGATGGACTCCAAGGTATCGGGGACGAAAAAGCGCAACAAGACCGCTGGGGCCTATTCCGGCATTCCCGGTGACGATATGCGCCAGCCCGTTTTGAAAGCCGGAATCGACGCGAGCGGCGGGGTCACCGGCGGTCAGCCCCTTGTAGCGGCGATGCGCGCGCGGTCGTGCGCATGCCCGAGCCGCCGCGATATATGTGAGAATCGATCAGGTGTATCCGGGCTGGCACATAGTCGTGTTTTCACGAAACTCGTTGCCGACCGGGGTTAACCCGCGATCTGGCCGCATTGCGCATGCTGCAGCCCTTGGTTTGCACACATCGCGCGACTGGCAAAAGTCGGCGCTCACGGCACGGTCTGCGTGCTCTCAATCACACCCTAACTGACGACGCTCCATCACTCATGAGCTTTCTCGGCATCGACCTCGGCACCGGCTCCCTCAAAGTTGCAATCGTCGATGAAGACGGCCATGAACGGGCCGCCGCGAGCGTCGCTTATGGTCTTGAGACGCCGCACGCCGGCTGGGCGGAGACGTCGGTGCAGACGTGGTGGCGCGCGCTGTGCGAAGCGGCTGCCCGCTTGCCCGACGGCTTGCGTCGCGAGGTCAAGGCGATCGGCTTGTCGGGGCAAATGCACGGCGTCGTGTTGATCGACGAAACCGGCAATGCCGTTCGGCCTGCCATGCTGTGGCCTGACACGCGCGCGCGGACTTTGCTCGAAGCGTGGCCCGAGCCGCAGCCCAACCCGGTGGCGCCAGGCATGGCCGGTCCGTTACTGCGCTGGATCGTGTTGCATGAACCGGAGTCCGCGCGCCGCACCCGCTGGGCACTTCAACCAAAAGACTGGTTGCGCGTCGCGCTGGGCGGGGCGGTCGCAACCGATCCGTCGGACGCCTGCGCGACTGCGCTCGCCGATCCGGATGGCACGTGGGACGCGGCGCTGACCGAACGGCTCGGCATTCCGCACGAGTGGTTGCCGCCGTTGGGGCCGTCTTATGCCGCCGCCGGCGTGTTGTCGCAGAACGCGGCGCAAGCCTTGGGTTTGCGCGCGGGGATCGTGCTTGCTACGGGTGCCGCCGACACCCCATGCGCTGCGCTCGGCAGCGGCATTGCACGCGACGGCGACGCGCTTCTGACGACGGGCACCGGTGGCCAGATCGTCGTACTCGCCGAACATGAGCCGCAGGCGGCTAAAGGCTTGCATCGTTATCGCGCGGCGAGCGATCACTGGTATCGGATGGCGGCCATGCAGAACGTAGGCATTGCACTCGAGCGCGCGCGCGGATGGCTATGCTACGAATGGAGCGACGCCTATGCCGAAGCCTTCGGCGAGCACGCGAACCACGGCTCGCAGATCAACGTCAACGCCGCCTCAGCGGCAGCGCCGCTGACCTTTCTTCCGTACCTCACAGGCGAGCGCACACCGTGGCTCAATCCCGCGGCGCGCGGCGGCTGGCTCGGCCTTGCTCTCGATCACACGCGCGGCGCGATGATGCGTGCCGCGTTCGAAGGCGTCGCTTTTTCGCTGCGCGCCGGGCTCGATGCGATCCGCGCGAGCGGCGCAACAGTGACGTCGTTGAAGCTCGCGGGAGGCGGTTCCGTTGATGCCCGCTGGCGCCAGTTGCTCGCCGATGCGCTGGATGCGGAACTGCACGCGGTCGATTGTCCGAATGCCGCCCCGCGCGGCGCGGCTATTCTCGGTGGCATTGCAAGCGGTCACTGGCATGTGCACGATCTCGCTGCGCTCGCGCCCGGTGCGACACACGTGGCGAGCCCGCGAGGCGATCGCGCGCTCGCTGAACGCTACGCACGTTTTCTCGATCTATATGGTCGCGTCGAATCATGGTTCGACGCACCCCCCGGTGCCTGATGAGCAGAGCGGTAATGTCACCTGCTGACAATGCCGCGACGCACTTTGCAATACCATGACGCTTTTCATGCGTTAGCCTGTAGCTCGCGCGGCGCAGGCATTGGCCGCAGCATGATCCCCGTATATTCGCGCGTCGCCATGTTGCAGGCGGCGACTCGCGTCGCATTCACAGACTCACAGGAGCATTCACGATGAAGACCAAAGCAGCAATCGCATGGAAAGCCGGCGCACCGTTGACGATCGAAGAAGTCGATCTCGAAGGACCGCGCGCAGGCGAAGTCCTGATCGAAGTGAAAGCGACGGGCATCTGCCACACCGACTACTACACGCTCTCGGGCGCCGATCCCGAAGGCATTTTCCCGGCGATTCTGGGCCACGAAGGCGCGGGCGTGATCGTCGATACGGGTCCGGGCGTCGGCACGCTTAAGAAGGGCGATCACGTCATTCCTCTTTACACGCCGGAATGCCGTCAGTGCAAGTTCTGTCTGTCGCGCAAGACCAACCTGTGTCAGGCGATCCGCTCGACGCAAGGCAAGGGCCTGATGCCCGACGCCACGTCGCGTTTCTCGCTGGACGGCAAGCCTTTGTTCCACTACATGGGCACGTCCACCTTTTCGAACTACATCGTCGTACCGGAGATCGCGGTTGCCAAGGTGCGTGAAGACGCGCCGTTCGACAAGATCTGCTATATCGGCTGCGGCGTGACGACGGGTGTCGGCGCGGTCGTGTATTCGGCGAAGGTGGAAGCGGGCGCGAATGTGGTCGTATTCGGGCTCGGCGGCATCGGTCTGAATGTGATTCAAGGCGCGAAGATGGTGGGCGCGGACAGGATCATTGGTGTGGACATCAATCCGGGTCGCGTGGAACTCGCGAAAAAATTCGGCATGACGCACTTCATCAACCCGAACGAAGTCGAGAATGTGGTCGATCACATCGTGCAGCTTACCGACGGCGGCGCGGATTATTCGTTCGAATGCATCGGCAATACGAAGGTGATGCGCCAGGCGCTCGAATGCACGCATAAGGGTTGGGGCCAGTCGTTCATTATCGGCGTGGCGGCGGCGGGCGAGGAGATCAGCACGCGTCCGTTCCAGCTCGTCACGGGCCGCGAGTGGAAGGGCTCCGCGTTCGGTGGCGCGCGTGGTCGGACCGACGTGCCGAAAATCGTCGACTGGTACATGGAAGGCAAGATCAATATCGACGACCTCATCACGCACCGTCTGCCGCTCGAGCGCATCAACGAGGGCTTCGACCTGATGAAGAAAGGCGAGTCGATCCGCTCGGTCGTGCTGTATTAACTCCGGCTCAATGAAGGCGACCTACAAGGAGCTAGACGATGCTTGAGCTACTGTCGTCGCACGCCTGTCATGGCGGCGCGCAGCGCTTTTACCGGCACGAGTCGCAGACCGTCGGCCTGCCCATGCGCTTCTCGGTGTATCTGCCGCCGCAGGCCCTGCAGCCAGATGCGAAGGTGCCCGCGCTGTTTTATCTCGCGGGGCTCACCTGTACCGAAGAGACCTTCCCGATCAAGGCCGGCGCGCAGCGCTTCGCCGCGCAACATGGCGTTGCGCTCGTCGCGCCGGATACGAGCCCGCGCGGCGCGGGTGTGCCGAATGAGAGCGCCGCATGGGACTTCGGCGTAGGCGCGGGCTTTTACGTCGATGCAACGCAGGAGCCGTGGGCGCGGCACTACCGGATGTACTCGTACGTGCGCGACGAGCTGCGTGAAACGGTGTTGAAGGAACTGCCCGTCGACGGTTCGCGGCTCGGCATCTTCGGGCATTCAATGGGCGGCCACGGCGCGTTAATGATGGCGCTGCGCAATCCGGACATCTATCGCTCGGTGTCGGCCTTCGCGCCGATCGCGGCGCCCACGCGTGCCCCTTGGGGCGAGAAAGCGTTTAGCGGCTATCTGGGTGAGAACCGCGAGACGTGGAAGGAATACGACGCAAGCGAACTCGTGCGGCGCGCATCGCGCCAGTTCGCGGAGGGGATTCTGGTCGATCAGGGACTCGCCGACCAGTTTCTCGCCGAGCAGCTGTACCCGGACGTGTTCGAAGCCGCATGCCGTGAGGCGGGCCAACCGCTGACGTTGCGCCGCCATGCGGGCTACGACCACGGCTATTACTTCATCTCGACCTTCATTCAGGAACACATCGCGCATCACGCGAAGGTCCTGGTCGGCTGAATCTTTTGTGCCGATGGCGGCGCCGTTGCGGGCCGCCATCCCATCTAGCGCCCTTGCGTTTAGCGGCGCTTCAGCAGACTTCCGCCATACACCACCGCCGACAGCGCAGTGATCCAGAAGCTGGTCGGCCAATCGGTATAAAACGCGAGCGTCACGCCGAGCCACGCCTGCAGCAACGCGAACGCGGCGGCGAGCACGAGGCCGGCGGAAAGCCGCGTCGTCATGTTTTGCGCGGCGGCGGCCGGTCCGACCATCAGCGTGAAGACCAGCAGCACGCCGACGATCTGCGTGCACGCGGCCACTGCGAGCGCGGCAATCGCGAGAAACAGCACCGACACGAGACGCAACGACACGCCTTTTGCTTCGGCCAATTCAGGCTGCAGCGAAGCAAACAGCAACGGGCGCATGATCGCCGCGAGCGCGAGCAGGCTGACTACGCCCAAGGCCGCCAGCACAGCGAGCGTCGACTCGTTTACGCCGAGCACGTTGCCGAACAGCAGCGCTGTGACCTGCGTCGCGTAGGCGGTGAAAAAGTGCAGAAACAGCAGGCCGAAGCCGAGCGACAGCGACAGGATCACGCCGATCGCCACGTCGCGGCCGGCAAGGCGCTCGCCTAGTGCGCCCATGCCGACGCCGGCCGCGAGCGTGAAGCCGACCATGCCCCAGATCGGCGAAATGCCGATCAGCACGGCGCCGGTCGCGCCAGTGAAGCCGACGTGCGAAAGCGCGTGGCCGGCGAAGGTCTGTCCGCGCATCACGAGAAAATAGCCGACCACGCCCGCGAGCACCGCGACGATTCCCGACGCGGCGAACGCGTTCACCATGAAGTCGTATTCAAACATCGTGCTTATGTCCGTCGCGTGAGTCGTGCTGGTGTGAGTGGCCGTGCGCGGGTCCGTGCGAGGTTCCGTGCGAATGACCATGGGAATGCGAGTGGCCGCCGTTCCCGTCGTGTTCATGTTCGTGATCGTGCTTTTCTACTTCGACGCCGCCCGACATCACGAAGATGCGGCCGTTCACGCGCATCACGTCGATGGGCGAACCGTAGAGGCGCGACAGCACGGGCCGGGTGATGACCTCGTCGACGGTGCCGAGCGCGGCCACGCCGCTGCCGAGATACAGCACGCGATCGAGCGAGTTGAGCAGCGGATTCAGTTCGTGCGCCGAGAACAGCACGGCAATGCCGAGTTCCTGCTGCACGCGCCGCACGAGTTCGACGACGCTCTTCTGATGATGCGGGTCGAGGCTGATGAGCGGTTCGTCGAGCAGCAGCAGTTTCGGCGCGCCGAGCAGACATTGCGCGAGCAGCAGGCGCTGCCGCTCTCCGCCCGAGAGTTCGGACAACGGGCGCTCAGCAAGCTTTCGGCCGTCGACCAGTTCGAGCACGCGCTCGACGTCCGCGCGCGTCCTGGCGTCCGCGTGCGGTAGTCCCCAACGGTGGCCGTCGGCCGCCATTGCCACGAAATCGCGGCCACGCACGCGCCGTCCGGCGAGCGCGCTGCGCGTTTGCGGCATATAACCGATCGACGCGTTGCCGCGCTCCACCGGCTGCCCCAGCACGCGGATCGAGCCGCTTGCAGCCGGTACGAGGCCGAGCACCGCGCGCATCAGCGTGGTCTTGCCGGCGCCGTTCGGCCCCAGTACGCCGATGAATTCGCCCTGATTCACGACGAAGCCGGCATCGCGCAAGATCGTGCGGTCCCCGAGTTCGAGCGTGACGTGATCGACCTCGAGCACGGGCGCGCGGCTCGTAGCTGCGCTTGCTGACAGATTGGCTGGCGTGCTGCGGCCAGTGACATTCATTGCGTTTTTCCTTTGACGCTGGCCGCCGCCGCATTCGCACCGGCCGCGTCGCCTTGGGCGAGCGCTGCGCCGAGCGCGTCGAGCTGCGAGAGCATCCACGTCTGATACGTCTTACCCGCGGGCTCGGTCTCGGTGACGCTCATGGTCGGCACCTTCGATTGCTGCGCGAGCTTCAACATGCGTTTGGTCAGTGCCTCGGTTGCCTGGCTGTTATAGATCAGCACGCGCACGCGCTTTTCACGCAGATCGCGTTCGAACGCGGCGATGTCGGACGCGCTCGCTTCGGTTTCGTTCATTGCCGCCAGCTGAAAGCGCATGTTGCGCATGCTCAGCCCGATTGCGTCCGACATATAGCCAAACACCGGCTCCGTTGCCGTGACCGGCGTGCCCGTGTAACGCGCATGCAACTCGGCAACCTTCGCCTCCACCGGTTTCAGCGAATCCAGAAACTTCGCGAGATTCGCATCGTACGCCGACTTGTGCGCCGGGTCAGCCGCGACGAGCGCCTCGTTTACCGCGCGCGCCACCTTGGGCATGGTCGACGGGTCGTACCAGAGATGCGGATTGTCGCCGCTCTTCTTGCCGGTAAGGTCGGCCGCGACGATCGTCGCGCGCTTCGTGCCTTTCAAAGCCGCGAGCAGTTTCACCATCCACGGATCGTAGTCGGCACCGTTGTAGACCACGATGCTCGCGTGTTGCAACGCGCGAGCCGTCTTCGGGCTGGCTTCGAACAGATGCGGGTCCTGGTCCGGATTGCTGAGAATGCTGGTCACGTCGACGCGCTCGCCGCCGAGTTGCTGCACCACGTCGCCATAAAAATTTTCTGCGGCGACCACCGGGATTTTCGCATCCGCGGCAAATGCTGCCTGGCTTAACGCGAAGGCGGCTGTAACCGCGGCGACATACTTCGAGAACAACCTCGTGCCGGTCTTCTTCATTATGTGTCCTGCTGCGTGAGGGTTGAATGAATTGCAAACGTGAAGCGTTGGCTCATGTGGACGCAGTGGCGCGCGACGCGCGTGCGCACCGTGCGCAAAGACCGCTCAATTCGACGACCGCTCGGTGTACCTCGAAGCCGTGTGCCGGGGCGCTATGCGACAGCTGCCCGGTGAGGGCGTCGCCCGGAATCTCGACGGTCGCGCCGCAGCGGTCGCACATTAGAAACTGGCTGCAGTGCGGCACGCCGACCTCGCAGCAGGCGACAAACGCATTCTTCGACTCGATGCGATGCACGAAGCCATGCGCGAGCAGAAAATCGAGCGCGCGATAGACCGTGGTGGGCGGCACGCGGCCGCGCTGCGGTTCGAGCGCGGCAAGCAACTCGTAGGCGCCGACAGGCCGTTCGCTCGCGACAATCGCGGCATACACCTGACGCCGCAGCGGGGTCAGGGCCAAGCCATGCAACGCGGCATGCGCTTCGGCATGCGCGAGCCGCACAGCATGATGTTCTGCAGTCGAGGTAGCCATCAGCGCGAATCTCCTTATCGGTGACGTCAGGCGGATGTAAGGGCGGCTCGTGACGCGAGGTCGCAATGATATAACGTATCTAATTTTTTTGTCACCGGTCGGACGCAGGAGCGCCGCAACTGTCGGACGCGCTCGTTCCGCGCTGCACCATCGAAATCTGAGAGAGCGCCTTGACATGACCCGGTGCGTATCCGATCATTCGATCACAAACAGAGCAATTGATCGCGCAATGAGCGTTCGCTCACCGCGCCTCCAAAAAGCGAAACGAATCGGAGACAAAGCGTGTCGGCACGATTGCAAGACAAGGTGGCCATCCTCACAGGCGCAGCAAGCGGAATCGGCGAAGCCGTGGCGCGGCGTTATCTGGACGAAGGCGCGCAATGCGTGCTTGTGGACGTGAAGCCGGCTGACAGTTTCGGCGACACGCTGCGCGCCGCATACGGCGAGCGCGTGCTCGCGGTCAGCGCGGATGTCACTCGCCGCGAGGACATCGAGCGCATCGTGGCGAGCACGCTGGAGCGCTTCGGCCACGTGGATATCCTGTTCAACAATGCGGCGCTGTTCGATATGCGCCCGATCCTCGACGAATCCTGGGACGTGTTCGACCGCCTCTTCGCGGTCAACGTGAAGGGCATGTTCTTCCTCATGCAAGCCGTTGCACGGCAGATGGTCGAGCAAGGCCGCGGCGGCAAGATCATCAATATGTCGTCGCAAGCGGGGCGGCGCGGAGAAGCACTCGTGTCGCATTACTGCGCGACGAAAGCGGCCGTCCTCAGCTACACGCAATCTGCTGCATTGGCGCTCGCGCCGCACAAGATCAACGTGAACGGCATCGCGCCGGGTGTCGTCGATACGCCGATGTGGAAAGAAGTGGACGCGCTTTTCGCCCGCTATGAGAACCGGCCGCTCGGCGAGAAGAAGCGCCTCGTCGGCGAAGCGGTGCCGCTTGGGCGCATGGGCGTGCCCGACGATCTGACCGGAGCGGCACTATTCCTCGCATCCGCGGATGCAGACTACATCACTGCGCAAACCCTGAACGTCGACGGCGGAAACTGGATGAGTTGAGCGGCTGAACCCGCGTTATCCAGCGTCATTTTCGTAGAACAAACGCAGCATCACATAACGCACGAGAAAGGAGACAACACATGAAACCAGCCCTCAAATCCGCGCTCAAGGCGGTTAGCGCAGGCGCCGCTGCATGCTTCGCGCTGAGTGCGTCGGCGGCCACGGTGACGATCGCGACGCTGAACAATCCGGACATGATCGAGCTGAAGAAGCTGTCGCCCGAATTCGAAAAGGCGAATCCGGACATCAAGCTGAACTGGGTGATTCTCGAAGAAAACGTGCTGCGTCAGCGCGCCACGACGGACATCACCACCGGCAGCGGCCAGTTCGACGTGATGACGATCGGCGCGTACGAAACACCGCAGTGGGGCAAGCGCGGCTGGCTCACGCCGCTCACGAACCTGCCCGCCGATTACGATCTGAACGACGTCGTGAAGACGGCCCGCGACGGCCTCTCTGCCGGCGGCCAGTTGTATGCGCTGCCGTTTTACGTCGAAAGCTCGATGACGTATTACCGCAAGGACCTGTTCGCGGCGAAGGGCCTGAAAATGCCTGACCAGCCGACCTACGACCAGATTGCGCAATTCGCCGACAAGCTCACCGACAAGGCCAACGGCATGTACGGCATCTGCTTGCGCGGCAAGGCCGGCTGGGGCGAAAACATGGCGTATGGCACGACCGTGGTGAACACGTTCGGCGGCCGCTGGTTCGACGAAAAGTGGCATGCGCAACTCACTTCGCCGGAATGGAAGAAGGCGATCACGTTCTATGTCGATCTGTTGAAGAAGAACGGCCCGCCGGGAGCGAGCTCGAACGGCTTCAACGAAAACCTGACGCTGATGTCCTCGGGCAAGTGCGCAATGTGGATCGACGCGACGGTGGCCGCGGGCATGCTGTACAACAAACAGCAGTCGCAGATCGCGGACAAGGTCGGTTTTGCCGCGGCGCCAATCGCGGTTACGCCGAAGGGTTCGCACTGGCTGTGGGCGTGGGCGTTGGCGATTCCGAAGTCCTCCAAGCAGGCTGACGCAGCGAAGAAGTTCATCACGTGGGCCACGTCGAAGCAGTACATCGAGCTCGTCGCGAAAGATGAAGGCTGGGCGTCAGTGCCGCCTGGAACGCGCCAATCGACGTACGCACGCCCCGAGTACAAGCAGGCCGCGCCGTTCGGCGACTTCGTGCTCAAGGCGATCGAAACGGCCGATCCGGAGCATCCGACGGCGAAGCCCGTGCCGTACACCGGTGTGCAATTCGTTGGGATACCTGAATTCCAGTCGTTCGGCACCGTGGTCGGTCAAAGCATCTCCGGCGCGATTGCCGGTCAGATGACGGTCGACCAGGCGCTGGCGGCAGGCCAGGCCACCGCGGATCGCGCGGTGAAGCAGGCCGGGTATCAGAAGTAACGAAGAGTAGATCGGAAAGCTCGCCACTGGAGTTACGTGGCGCGTGCCGGCTGACGCCCGTCAGCCGGCTCACGCAGCACAGCGGGCCGTCACGGCCGCGCATACGCCGCAACGCCGCCTCGTCTTCATAGCGAAATGGCGATTCATGCGGTCCGTGCCGCCCGCGCATTACCGAACAGGTGGTCAATCATGCGTCCTCTGCGCCTGCCTCTCATGCATGCCCATCCCCAGACAGAAAAAGAACGCGAAGTCCGCAAAGCCAATTCCGCGCGCTGGCTCGTGTCGCCGTCGGTCGCGGTGCTGTTGCTGTGGATGACGATTCCGCTCGCGATGACGATCTGGTTCTCGTTCTCGCGCTACAACCTGCTGAATCCCGACCTGAAGGGTTTCGCCGGTTTCGACAACTATCAGTTTCTGGCCAGCGATCCGTCGTTCGGCCCGTCGATCGGCCATACGTTGCAACTGATCGTGTCGGTGCTCGTGATTACGGTGGTCGGCGGCGTGCTGATGGCGATTCTGTTCGACCGCAAGTTCTACGGGCAGGGCGTTGCGCGGCTGCTGGCTATCGCGCCGTTCTTCGTGATGCCTACGGTCAGCGCGCTGATCTGGAAGAACATGATCCTGCATCCGGTCTACGGCCTCGTCGCGAGCGGCATGCGCGCGATCGGCCTGCAGCCGATCGACTGGTTCGCCGAGTATCCGTTGACTGCGGTCATCATGATCGTCGCGTGGCAATGGCTGCCGTTCGCGTTTCTGATTCTCTTCACGGCGATCCAGTCGCTCGATCAGGAGCAGAAGGAAGCGGCGCGCATCGACGGAGCGGGTCCATTCTCCATGTTCTTCTACATCACGCTGCCACACCTGAAACGTGCGATTGCCGTGGTGGTGATGATGGAGACGATTTTCCTGCTGTCCATCTTTGCTGAAATCTATACGACGACCGGCGGCGGTCCCGGCACTGCGACCACCAACCTGTCGTACCTGATCTATTCGCTCGGCCTTCAACAGTTCGACGTCGGTCTCGCCTCGGCGGGCGGCATTCTCGCTGTCGTGCTGGCCAATATCGTGTCGTTCTTCCTCGTGCGGATGCTCGCGAAGAACCTCAAAGGGGAGTACGAAAAATGAGCCAGGTTGCCTCTACTCCGGCGTCTACCACGGCGCCCATGACCGTGCCGGCGAAGTCGCCGTTCGCCGCGATCCGTCGCGGCATTCCCGGCGTGCTCGCCTGGTTTGTCGCGCTGCTACTGTTTTTCCCGATCTTCTGGATGACGATCACCGCATTCAAGACGGAACAGCAGGCGTACTCGTCGTCGCTATTTTTTACGCCGACGTTCGACAGTTTTCGCGAGGTATTCGCGCGCAGCAATTACTTTTCGTTCGCATGGAATTCGATCCTGATCTCGGTCGGCGTGACGGTGCTGTGCCTGATTCTCGCCGTGCCGGCCGCCTACGCAATGGCGTTTTTCCCTACGCGTCGCACGCAAAAAGTGCTGCTGTGGATGCTCTCGACCAAGATGATGCCGTCGGTCGGTGTTCTCGTGCCGATCTATCTGCTGTGGAAAAACAGCGGCTTGCTCGATACGGTTTCCGGTCTCGTGATCGTCTATACGCTGATCAATCTGCCGATTGCGGTGTGGATGTCTTTCACGTACTTCGCCGAAATTCCACGCGACATTCTGGAAGCGGGCCGTATCGACGGCGCGGCGACCTGGCAGGAAATCGTCTATCTGCTGATGCCGATGGCGCTGCCGGGGCTCGCTTCCACCGCGCTACTGCTCGTGATCCTTTCGTGGAACGAAGCATTCTGGAGCATCAACCTGTCGAGTTCCAACGCAGCGCCACTCACGGTTTTCATCGCGTCGTATTCCAGTCCTGAAGGCTTATTCTGGGCCAAGCTGTCCGCGGCTTCGCTGCTTGCGGTCGCGCCGATCCTGATCGTCGGCTGGCTCTCGCAGAAGCAACTCGTGCGCGGCCTCACGTTCGGGGCGGTCAAATGACGGCAGGCACCAGTGCAGGAAATTTCGCGCTGATCTGCGATTGCGACGGTGTATTGATCGACAGCGAGGCGGTGGCTGCGCGCATGCTCGTGCATGAGCTCGAAGCGCGCTGGCCAGGCGCGGATATCGAACCGGTCGTGCTGCCGTTACTTGGATTGCGCATCGAAAAAGTGCTGGAGGGCACGGCGATGCAACTCGGCAAAAGCCTCGGTCTCGACGACATCGACGCGATTCGCCGCTCCGTGGAAGCGGCGGCGATGCAGGCGCCGGCAGTGCAGGGCATCGAGCAGGCGCTGGCGCAGGTCCCGCTCATCAAAGGCTGCGCGAGCAATAGTTTTCGGCCTTACGTGCAGACTGTTCTTGCGCGTACGGGACTCGTGAGATTTTTCGGCGACCGTCTGTTTTGCGCCGACAGCGTGCCCAATCCGAAGCCCGCACCCGACGTCTATCTGGCCGCGGCGGAAGGTTTGCGGCTCGCGCCGTCTGCATGCCTCGTGGTCGAAGACAGCGTGACCGGTGTCACGGCGGCGAGCGCGGCGGGAATGACGGTGCTGGGATTCATCGGCGGCGGTCATGCGAGCGACGCGCAAATCGACAAACTGCATGCGGCCGGTGCCCGGCATGTATTCGACGACATGCATCAGCTGCCGGAACTGGTCGCGCAGTGGACGTTGAGCGCGACGGCCGCGGCGCCGTAAGCGCGGGCGGCTCGGCGCACGATGCACGACGAACGTGCGACCAGCAAAGCTGGCAACGCGCAAATGCAACGCAAGCGCAAACGCAAACGCAAGCGCAAACGCAACGTGGCAACACACGAGCAACACACAGCATTACACGGAGACACATCATGGCAAGCGTAACTCTGCGCAATATCCGGAAGGCCTACGACGACACCGAAGTGATGCGCGACATCAACCTCGACATCGCGGACGGCGAATTCGTCGTGTTCGTAGGTCCGAGCGGTTGCGGTAAATCGACGCTGATGCGGATGATCGCCGGCCTCGAAGATATCAGCGGCGGCGACCTCACCATCGACGGCACGCGCATGAACGACGTGCCGCCTGCGAAGCGCGGTATTGCGATGGTGTTCCAGTCGTACGCGCTGTATCCGCACATGACGCTGTACGACAACATGGCGTTCGGCCTGAAGCTCGCCGGCACGAAGAAGCCGGAGATCGACGCGGCCGTGCGCAACGCCGCGAAGATTCTGCATATCGATCATCTATTGGACCGTAAGCCCAAGCAGCTATCGGGCGGTCAGCGGCAGCGCGTCGCAATCGGCCGCGCGATCACCCGCAAGCCGAAAGTGTTTCTGTTCGACGAACCGCTGTCGAATCTCGACGCCGCGTTGCGCGTGAAAATGCGGCTGGAATTTGCGCGCCTGCATGACGAACTGAAGACCACGATGATCTACGTGACGCACGATCAGGTCGAAGCGATGACGCTCGCCGACAAGATCGTCGTGCTGTCTGCGGGCAATCTCGAACAGGTCGGCAGCCCGACCATGTTGTATCACGCGCCGGCCAATCGTTTCGTCGCGGGTTTCATCGGCTCGCCAAAAATGAATTTCATGGAAGGCGTCGTGCAATCGGTCACGCACGACGGCGTGACGGTGCGCTATGAAACCGGCGAGACGCAACGCGTCGCGGTAGAGCCTGGCGCGGTCAAGCAGGGCGACAAAGTGACGGTGGGCATCCGCCCCGAGCACTTGCATGTCGGTATGACGGACGACGGTGTATCGGCCCGCACGATGGCCGTCGAATCGCTCGGCGACGCAGCGTATCTGTACGCGGAGTCGAGCGTCGCCCCGGACGGTCTGATTGCACGCATTCCGCCGCTTGAACGTCATGCGAAGGGCGAGACGCAAAAGCTCGGCGCGACGCCCGAGCATTGCCATCTGTTCGATAGCGAAGGCAAGGCGTTCCAGCGCAAGATCGTCGAAGTATTGGCGGCTTGACGTGGCGGGAAGGCGCGAGTGCGACCTTCCTGCTGTTTGTTCCAACGATACGGCGGCCTGCGCATGTGGGTGCGCGCTGAGCTAACGCCCCGCTCAAATACGCCGGGCGCTCTTTTAAGCTTCGAGAGCCGCCCGCGCGCACAGTTCGTCGGTAACGAGCCCCGACAGCCAGCCGCCCTTGAGCACTGCAATCAGTGCTTCACGCTTGCGCTTGCCGCCCGCAAAACCAATGGTAGGCCGCAGCGGCGGCGAATCGATTTCAATGCTCGTCACGCGCCGGCCAGTCGGCGATTCGACGCGGGCACCGGCCGCGTCGATGGGCAGCCCGAGCATTTCGGCCACCGCGCCGTTCTGCATCAGTTCCTTCACTTCCGCCGACGTAATGAAGCCGTCCTCGTGCAGCGGGCATTTCGGCCCGATATTGCCGATGCCGACGAACGCGACGTCCGCTTGCGCCGACAGCGATTCGACGATCCGATAGAGCCGGTGATTGCACCACTGCGCACGTTCGGCCTCGGTATCGGCAATCAACGGCGCGGGCAGCAGAAAATGCTTGCCTCCGGTCTTCTCCGAAATGTGCAGCGCGACGTCATAGCGGTTCGAGGAGCCGTCCTGAGCGATGGCTCCGACCATCGACACCAGCCGATGCTGCGGACGGTCTAGCTGGGCGATCTGATCGACCGCGGCTTTGAGTGTCCGGCCGCTGCTCACCGCAACTACCATCGGCTTTTCTTCGGCGAGGTAACGTTCCATGACCTGCGCGCCCGCGACCGCGAGTTTGCGATCGACTTCATCGGGCGTGTCGCTGTCGATCGGCACCACCTCGCACATGGCGAGACCGTAGCGTTTCGACAGCTGATCGGCGAGCGACAAACAATCCGCCAACTGGTGATCGACACGTACGCGGATCAGATTTTTTTCCACCGCGAACGCGACGAGCCGTTGCGCGACCGGGCGCGACACCTGCAGCTTCTCGGCGATCTCGTTCTGGGTATTGCCCGCGACGTAGTAAAGCCACGCGGCGCGAGTAGCAAGATCTAGTTTTTCTGTGGACTTGGGCACGGTGACGATTCGCTTGAAGGGCGCCGATAGTGGCAGCCGGCGCTCGCCTTCAGGCGCCGCCGGTTGCGGTTTGCGCTGTTGCTATGCGTTCAGGCGAGCCGCTCGCGCGCGGGGTCGAATAGCGGCCGCACATGACGGTACAGCGCACGATATGCATCGAGTCGCGTCCGCAATTCAGCGTGGCGGCGCGGGTTCGGTGTGAACTCCTTTTCGATCGGCGGTTTGCTGAGCACGGTCGCCGGATCGCCGCCCGCCGCGAGCCAGCCGAGACGCGCCGCGCCGAGCGCCGCACCCGTCTCGCCGCCGCCATGCTTGCGCGTGGCGGTGTCGAGCGCGTCGGCGAGCAGCTGTGCCCAGTAGTCGCTGCGTGCGCCGCCGCCGAGCAACGACAGCGCCTTTGCTTCGGTGCCGGCTGCGCGCAGCGCGTCGAGACCGTCGGTGAGTGCGAGTGTCACGCCTTCGAGCACCGCGTAGCCGAGCAGCGCACGATCCGTTGCGTGGTTCATGCCGAAGAACACGCCCTGCGCATACGGGTCGTTGTGCGGCGTGCGCTCGCCGGACAGGTATGGCAAGAAGAGCGGTGCGGTGGTGAGCGCTTCTGCGGGCAGTGCTTCTATTTCAGCGAGCAGCGTGGGTTCGTCGGTCGAGGTGAGCTTGCACACCCAACGCAAACAGCTTGCCGCCGACAAGACCACGCTCATCTGATGCCAGCGGTCTGGAATCGCGTGGCAGAACGCGTGCACAGCGGAAGCAGGATTCGGCCGGAAGCTGTCGCCGACCACGCACAATACGCCAGACGTGCCGAGCGATACGAAACCGTCGCCCGGCTGCGTCGCGCCGATGCCGATTGCGCTGGTTGCGTTGTCGCCGCCGCCCGCCGCGACGATCACGCCGTCGGCCAGACCGTATTCGCGCGCGAGTTCCGGCAACAACGTGCCGGACGGCGCACTGCCTTCGGCGAGGCTCGGCATCTGCGCGCGTGTCATGTTGCACGCTGCAAGCAGCGAATCGGACCAGTCGCGTTTTGCGACGTCGAGCCACAGCGTGCCGGCTGCATCCGACGGGTCGGACACCTTGCCGCCTGTCAGCTGCAAACGCAGGTAGTCTTTCGGCAGAAGCACGCACGCGGTGCGTGCAAAGATGTCGGGTTCGTGACGCGCGACCCACAACAGTTTCGGCGCGGTGAAACCCGGCATGGCGAGATTGCCTGCGACGCTATGCAGGTCGGGCGCGCGTTCCGTGAGTTCGGCGCACTCCTTGTCGCTGCGCATGTCGTTCCAGAGAATCGCGGGCCGCAGCACGCGGTCTTCGGCATCCAGCAGCACGGCGCCGTGCATCTGCCCGGAAAGGCCAATGCCGCGAATCTGGGCGAACTCGTCCGGATGTTTCGCGCGCAATGCGGCGAGCGCACTCTGCGTGCCGGCCCACCAGTCTTCGGGATTCTGTTCCGCCCAGCGTTGATGCGGACGCGAAACCGTGAACGGAGAGCCTGCGGTGCCGATCACGCGTCCGTTGGAGGCGAGCAGCAGGACTTTCACTTCGGACGTGCCGAGGTCGATGCCGAGATACATGGGCGGAAAACCTTCGTCGTAAGAGATGCGCTACTTTAGCCGCACACGGCGCGCGGTGCCATGCGCATTAAGCCTGGCACCGCGCGTGAATTCGAACGTGGATGTACGGTGTTTCTTACGCGTGCGCACGTTTGGCGAGCCAGACGTCGACACGCGCCAATGCACCGGCCAAAGCAGATTCCAGCTCCGGCGTTTGCGCCATGCTGCCCCACAGCAGGCGATCTGCCGCGAATGCCTGCAAAGGATCGGGAGCGGCGAAGAAGCCGCGCGCGACGCGCTCGTCCATCACGCCGTCCTGATACGTGTAAGGCAGCGTGCCCGCCTGCCAGCGCTCCAGGAAGCGGAAGAAGAGTGCCGGCAGCATCGCGGTGGCTGCGGGCGTTACGCCGCGCTCGAAACATTCGGCAAGCGTCGGCGCGATGAAGCCAGGCAGTTTGGAAAAGCCGTCGGCGGCGACGCGCTGGTTGGTGTCCTGGATATAAGGATTGCCGAAGCGTTCGAGCACGACATCGCGATAACGCTCCAGGTCGAGCGGACTCGGCGACAGGCAGGGAATCACGTCTTCGGTCACGTAGTCGAACGCGAACTTGCGAATGTCTGCGTCTTGTGTGCCTTCGTGGATGTAGTTCAGGCCCACCAGCGTCCCGGCCCACGCGATGCAGCTATGTGTCGCGTTGAGTATGCGGATCTTCGCTTCTTCGTACGGCAGTACCGAATCGACCAGTTCCGCACCGACTTTCTCCCATGCCGGGCGGCCCGCTATGAAGCGCTCTTCGATCACCCATTGAATGAACGCTTCGCCCATTACCGGGCACGCGTCGTCCACGCCCGTCGCGGCCTTCACACGTTCTCTCACGTCAGGTGTCGGGCGCGGCGTGATGCGGTCGACCATCGAGCTTGGACACGCGGTATTGTCGTCGAACCATTGCGCCAGTTCGCCCGCGCCGCGTAGTTCGAGAAACGCGCTCATGCCCGCATGAAAACGCTCGCCGTTGCGCCGCAGGTTGTCGCAGGTTTGCAGCGTGACCGGACCCGCGCCGTTTTTCATGCGCGCTTCGAGAATCGCCGCGAGCGCGCCGTAGATGGTGGTATGTCCGCCTTTGAGGTCGGTCGAGAGATCGGGGTTGGCCGTGTCGAGCTGGTCATGTTCGTCGAGGTAGTAGCCGCCTTCGGTCACCGTGAACGAGATGATCTTGCAGGCCGGATCGGCACCGGCTTCGATCAGCGCGTCGAGGCTTTCGGTCCACGGCACGACGCGCTCGATCGAGCGGATCATCTCGTACGCGCGTTCGCCCTGAGGCGTGACGGTTTCGAGTGTATAGACGCCATCTTGTGCTGCGAGCGCTTCGAGCACCGCGTTCATGTCGCTGCGGATATTGCCCACGGTGAGCGACCAGTGCGGTTCGCCCGGCAGTTTCGCTTCGTTCAACCTGTGGAGATACCACGCCTGATGCGCGCGATGAAACGATCCCGCGCCGATATGCAGGATTACGTGTGCGGCCGCGCCGCTATCTTGCCCGCTGCTCATGTGCGTCTCCATGTATCTGGCTCGCGCGGCTTGTCGCGCGCGTCTTTTCTTCAGTTAGAGCATTTGCTCTGTATGTGAGCGAATGATCGTACCCAGCGAAATGAAAGTCAAGGCGGCTGCACAGGGTTTTCGTGGCGCAGCGCGGCGGCGCGTGGCCGCCCGAAACGTTGAATGTCCGGGCGACGCGCTTCGTCGCGCGTTTTTGCATTGCATCATTCTTGACGTTGAACCCGCCAGGACTTACCCGAATGCAAAAAAGTATCGGTCCGCAGTCTCATTTTTAGTGGTGGCTTACGCGTTTGGAGGCTACTTTTCGCTGTACACGAAGAAGACGAGCGGCATCCTTGTGAGCCGCATCATGGAGGCAGACAGTGCAACCCGATCTGGAGATCGTGGCCGTACGCCGCGACGAGTCGTTCAAAGTGTGGTCGCACGGCTATCCGTATCGCACGGTGCGCTGGCACTTTCACCCGGAGTACGAGATTCATCTGATCGTGGCGACCACGGGCAAGATGTTCGTCGGCGATCACATCAGCAGCTTTGCGCCGGGCAACCTCGTGTTGATGGGCCCGAACCTGCCGCACAACTGGGTGAGCGACGTGCCCGAAGGCGAGAGCATCGCGCAGCGCAATCTCGTCGTGCAGTTCGGCCAGGAGTTCGTGTCGAGCTGCCTCGAAAGCTTCCCCGAGTGGCGTCAGGTCGAGGCGCTGCTCGCCGACTCGCGCCGCGGCGTGTCGTTCGGCGCCCGCACGAGCGCCGCGATCCAGCCGCTCTTCCTCGAATTGCTGGCGGCGCGCGGACTGCGCCGTCTCGTGCTCTTCATGTCGATGCTCGAAATCCTGATGGGCGCAGAAGATCGCGAGACGCTTGCGAGTCCCGCGTATCAGGCCGACTCAACGGGCTTTGCATCGACGCGCATCAATCATGTGCTCTCGTATATCGGCAAGAACCTCGCGAACGAGTTGCGGGAATCGGATCTCGCACAACTGGCGGGTCAGAGCGTGAGCGCCTTTTCCCGTTATTTCCGCCGGCATACGGGCTTGCCGTTCGTGCAATACGTGAACCGCATGCGCATCAATCTCGCATGCCAGTTGCTCACCGATAGCGAACTGAGCGTCACCGACATCTGCTTCAAAGCGGGCTTTAACAACCTGTCGAATTTCAACCGGCAGTTTCTCGCGGTGAAAGGCATGGCGCCTTCGAGGTTCCGCCGTTATCAGCAACTGAACGACGCGAGCCGCGATGCATCCGAAGAAGCCGCGGCACGCGGCGCGGGCATCGACGATGCGCCCGCCATCGTGCTCGCGCCGGGTCTGCCGCGTCCTGCCGCCTCTGCGTATCCGCCAACGTAACGCCTACGTTGTTCATACGCCTCGCTTGCCAGCAAGGCGTTCTGCTTCACCTGTGTTTCAACACGTATCGCGCTGCCCGACGGCAGCGTGACGGACGTGCTCACTTCAAGAACGGAGACAACCATGACGCAAACCACCTTCAAACACGCATCGTTGAACACTTTCGCGCGGCGCGGCGCGTTGTTCGCGAGCCTCGCATTCAGCCTGTCCATGATCGCGGCGCCTGCCGCGCAGGCCGCGCCGCTCAAGATCGGCATGACGTTT
This sequence comes from Paraburkholderia strydomiana, assembly GCF_031456815.1. NCBI lineage: Bacteria > Pseudomonadati > Pseudomonadota > Betaproteobacteria > Burkholderiales > Burkholderiaceae > Paraburkholderia > Paraburkholderia strydomiana. The sequence goes on along the minus strand of NZ_JAVDVL010000002.1, from coordinate 609,426 downwards.
CAGGAACTGAATAATCCGTACTTCGTGACGATGCAGAAGGCGCTCAACGACGCGGCCGCGTCGACCGGCGCGACGGTGATCGTGACCGACGCGCATCACGACGTGAGCAAACAGGTGAGCGACGTCGAAGACATGCTGCAGAAGAAGATCGACATTCTGCTCGTGAATCCGACCGATTCGACCGGCATTCAATCGGCGGTGACGTCGGCGAAGAAAGCGGGCGTCGTGGTCGTCGCGGTGGATGCGAACGCTAATGGTCCGGTCGACTCGTTCGTCGGCTCGAAGAACTTCGACGCTGGACAGATGGCCTGTGAGTATCTGTCGAAGTCGATCGGCGGCAGCGGCGAAGTGGCGATTCTCGACGGCATTCCGGTCGTGCCGATTCTCGAGCGCGTGCGCGGCTGCAAGGCCGCGCTTGCGAAGTCGCCCGGCGTAAAGCTCGTGGATACGCAGAACGGCAAGCAGGAACGCGCGACGGCGCTCTCGGTGACCGAAAACATGATCCAGGCGCATCCGAATCTGAAGGGCGTGTTCAGCGTGAACGACGGCGGATCGATGGGCGCGTTATCGGCGATCGAGTCGTCGGGTAAAGACATCAAGCTGACGAGCGTCGACGGTGCGCCCGAAGCGATTGCCGCGATTCAGAAGCCGAATTCGAAATTCGTCGAGACGTCTGCGCAATTTCCTGCTGACCAGGTGCGTATCGCACTGGGCATCGCGTACGCGAAGAAGTGGGGCGCCAATGTGCCGAAAGCGATTCCCGTCGACGTGAAGATGATCGACAAGAGCAATGCCAAGGGTTTTAGCTGGTAAGCCGAATGCCCGCTGCCGCGCTTCGATTCCTGATGCGCGCGGTGGCGGGCAGTGATGGAGCACCCGATGGACACGATACTCAAGCTCGACAACATCACCAAGAGCTTTCCCGGCGTGAAAGCGTTGCAAGGCATTCACCTCGAGATCGCACGCGGCGAGATTCATGCGCTGCTCGGCGAGAACGGCGCGGGCAAATCGACGTTGATGAAAATCTTGTGCGGCATTTATCAGCCGGACGAAGGCACGATCACGATCGAAGGCGAGCCGCGCCACTTCGCGAACTATCACGATGCGGTGGCTGCGGGCGTCGGCATCGTATTTCAGGAGTTCAGTCTGATTCCGTATTTGAACGCCGTGGAGAACATGTTCCTCGGCCGCGAAATGAAGAATGGCCTGGGTCTGCTCAATCGCGGCGGGATGCGGCGCGCGGCTGCGGAAATTTTCGGGCGGCTTGGCGTTTCGATCGACCTGTCGGTGCCTATTCGCGAGCTCTCGGTCGCGCAGCAGCAATTCGTCGAAATCGGCAAGGCGTTGTCGCTCGAAGCGCGCATCCTTATTCTCGATGAGCCGACTGCGACGCTCACGCCTGCCGAAGCGGAGCATCTCTTTGCAATCATGCGCGACCTGAAAAAGCAGGGCGTCGCGATGATCTTCATCTCTCACCACCTCGAGGAAATTTTCGAAGTATGCGATCGCATCACGGTGTTGCGCGACGGCCAGTATGTCGGCATGACGGAAGTTGCGCAGTCCGACGTGGGCCGTCTCGTCGAGATGATGGTGGGGCGCCGCATCGAAAGCAGCTTTCCGCCAAAGCCGCCGTTGCGGCCCGACGCGAAAGTCGTGCTGGACGTGCAGAAGCTGCAGCTGCTGAAAGACAGCCCGATGCTGCAATTCACGCTGCGCGAAGGCGAGATTCTCGGCTTCGCCGGACTGGTCGGTTCGGGCCGCACCGAAACCGCGCTCGCCGTGATCGGCGCAGATCCGGCCTACGTGAAGGAGATTCGCATCAACGGCGAGGCTGCGAATCTGTCCGATCCGGCCGACGCGTTGCGCGCGGGCGTGGGGATTCTTCCTGAAAGCCGCAAGACGGAAGGGCTGATTACGGACTTCTCGATCAAGCAGAACATCTCGATCAACAACCTCGGCAAGTATCGCTCGCTGCGGTTCTTCATCGATCAGCGCAGCGAAGCGCGCGCCACCGCCGACATCATGAAGCGCGTCGGTGTGAAAGCGCCGACCATGCACACCGAAGTCGCGACGCTCTCGGGTGGCAACCAGCAGAAAGTGGTGATTGCGCGTTGGCTAAACCATCACACCAACATCCTGATCTTCGACGAACCGACGCGCGGCATCGACGTCGGCGCGAAGGCGGAGATCTATTTGCTGATGCGCGAACTCACTGCGCGAGGCTATTCGATCATCATGATTTCGTCCGAACTACCGGAGATCGTCGGCATGTGCGACCGCGTCGCCGTGTTCCGCCAGGGCCGCATCGAGGCACTGCTCGATGGCGACCAGATCGACTCTAACGCCGTGATGACCTATGCAACCGCCGGCACTCGTGGAGCCCAGCATGAACACGCCTAATCCTTCTTCTTCGCCGAAAACATCGACTGTCAGTAGTGACACGCCCGGCGCGCCGGTGCGCTTTACATGGGCCGCGTTGAAGCGCTCCACGCTGTTCTATCCGTTCATCGGCTTGCTCGTTGTCTGCATCGTCATGGTGTTCGCGAGCGATAGCTTCCTCTCGGGCGCGAACATCGAGAACGTGCTGCGTCAGGTGTCGATCAACGCAATCATCGCGGTCGGCATGACGTGCGTGATTCTGACTGGCGGCATCGATCTGTCCGTGGGCTCCGTGATGGCGCTGGCCGGCACGCTCGCCGCCGGCTTGATGGTGGCCGGCATGAATGCGCTCGCTGCGTTGGCGGTGGGCGTTGCGGTCGGCCTCGGCTTCGGCGCGGCCAACGGTTTCTTCGTCGCGTTCGCCGGCATGCCGCCGATCATCGTGACACTTGCGACCATGGGCATTGCGCGCGGTCTGGCGCTGATCTACACAGGCGGCTATCCGATCGACGGTTTGCCCGACTGGGTGAGCTTTTTCGGCAGCGGCAAGATTCTCGGCATTCAGGCACCTGTGGTGATCATGGCGGTGATCTATGTCATCGCGTGGGTGTTGCTGGAGCGCATGCCGTTTGGCCGCTACGTGTATGCCATCGGCGGCAATGAACAGGCGACGCGTCTATCCGGCGTGCGCGTAGCGCGCGTAAAGCTGATCGTCTACACGATCGCAGGTTTGACGTCCTCGTTCGCCGCCATCGTATTGACCGCACGTTTGATGAGCGGCCAGCCGAATGCGGGCGTGGGTTTCGAACTCGACGCCATTGCCGCCGTGGTAATGGGCGGTACTTCGATTTCCGGCGGACGCGGCTCGATCATCGGCACGTTGATCGGCGCGCTGCTGCTCGGCGTGTTGAACAACGGGCTGAACATGGTCGGCGTGAATCCGTATGTGCAGAACGTGATCAAGGGCGGAATCATTCTGCTCGCGATTTACATCAGCCGTGACCGTAGAAAGTAAGGCTCGAATTTCCATCTGATCTCCACTTCAGGCAGGATTTGCAATGACGAATCAATCTACTTCATCCGACCAGCAGAACATGACAGCGATTGTTTGCCACGCACCGAAGGACTATCGCGTGGAACAGGTAGCGAAACCGCGTGCGGGAGCGCACGAACTGGTGATCCGTATCGCCGCGTGCGGCATCTGCGCGAGCGACTGCAAATGCCATTCGGGCGCGAAAATGTTCTGGGGCGGTCCAAGCCCGTGGGTCAAGGCGCCGGTGATTCCGGGCCACGAGTTCTTCGGCTTCGTGCAGGAACTCGGAGACGGCGCGGCCGAGCATTTCGGCGTCAAGGTCGGCGACCGTGTGATCGCGGAACAGATCGTGCCGTGCGCAAAGTGCCGCTATTGCAAGTCGGGCCAATACTGGATGTGCGAAGTGCACAACATCTTCGGGTTCCAGCGCGAAGTCGCGGACGGCGGCATGGCCGAGTACATGCGTATTCCGCCGACTGCAATCGTCCACAAGATTCCCGACGGTATCTCACTCGAAGACGCTGCGATCATCGAGCCGCTCGCGTGCGCAATTCACACCGTCAATCGCGGCGAGTTGCAGCTGGACGACGTCGTCGTGATTGCCGGCGCGGGGCCGCTCGGATTGATGATGACGCAAGTCGCGCATCTGAAGACGCCGAAGAAGCTCGTGGTGATCGACCTCGTGGAAGAACGCCTCGCGCTTGCGCGCGAATACGGCGCGGATGTCACGATCAATCCAAAAACTGACGACGCGCTCGCGATCATCCATTCGCTTACCGACGGCTACGGCTGCGACGTATATATTGAAACGACCGGTGCGCCGATCGGCGTGAATCAGGGCATGGATCTGATCCGCAAGCTCGGGCGCTTTGTCGAGTTCTCGGTGTTTGGCGCGGATACGACGCTCGACTGGTCGGTGATCGGCGATCGCAAGGAACTCGACGTGCGCGGCGCGCATCTCGGGCCGTATTGCTATCCGATTGCGATCGACCTGCTCGCGCGCGGGCTCGTTACGTCGAAAGGGATTGTCACGCACGGCTTTTCGCTGGAAGAATGGGATGAGGCGATCAAGATCGCCAATTCGCTCGATTCGATCAAAGTACTCATGAAGCCGCGCGCCTGAGCCTGCGCCTGGGCGGAAACCGGAGCGGCATATAAACGGAGACTGTATGGATTACGTCATCGGCGTGGATATCGGCACGCAGAGCACGAAGGCACTGCTCGTGGATCAGCATGGCGCCATCGTCGCGCACCATGCGTCGAGCTATCAGCCGGATACGCCCAGGCCGCTATGGGCGGAACAGTGGCCCGCCGTGTGGTTCAAGGCGGTCACGGAATGCATTGCCGCGTGCGTTCGCAAGGCAAAGGAGGCGGGCGTCGCGGCAAATTCCATCAAGGCCGTGTGCGTGAGCAGTCTGTATGGCGGCTCGGGCATTCCTGTCGATAGCGATATGCGTCCGCTCTATCCCTGCCTGATATGGATGGACCGGCGTGCGACCGATCAGGTCGAGTGGGTGCGCAACAACGTCGACCTCGATCGGCTTTATACGATCACCGGCAACGGCGTGGACAGCTATTACGGCTACACGAAGATGCTGTGGCTGCGCGATCACGAGCCGGACGTATGGGCGCAAACACGTTATTTTCTTCCGCCGAATGCGTATGTGATCTACATGCTGACCGGCGAGATTGCCGTCGATCACAGTTCCGCGGGCAATATCGGCGGTATTTACGACATCGCGAAGCGCGACTGGTCGGACGAGGCGCTCGACATGCTCGGCATTCCCGCAACGATGATGCCGGAGCGCCTCGTTGAATCGTCCGAAGTCGTCGGAAGCCTGCTGTCGCAGTGGACCGAAGAACTGGGACTCGCCGCAGGCACGGCGATCGTCGCGGGTGGTGTGGACGCAGCCGTCGCAACGTTCGCGGCCGGCGTGAGCCGCGCGGGGCAGCATGTGGCGATGATCGGCACCAGCATGTGCTGGGGATACATCAATCAGACGGTGGACGCCCGCCACGGATTGATCAGCATGCCTCACGTTTTCAACGGCCAGCGCGACATTTATGTATTCGGCGGTGCGATTACCGCCGGGGCGTCCGTGACCTGGTATCGCGATCAGTTCTGCCACGCGGAGATCGAAGCCGCGCGCGCGACGCCTCACGGCGATCCGCATCGGCTGCTAGAAGACAACGCCGCGAAGGTGCCGGCCGGGTCCGACGGCGTGATGTTTTTGCCGTATCTGATGGGCGAACGCAGTCCGGTCTGGGACGCGAAGGCGAGCGGCGCATTCGTCGGCCTCAGTCTGTTCCATACGCGCGCGCATCTTTATCGCGCGGTACTGGAGGGCGTGTCGTTCGCGTTGAAGCACAACATAGAGGCAGGCCGCAAGGGCGCGCAGTCGCTGGAAGACAAGCTGGTGGTGGTCGGCGGCGCGGCGCATTCCGACTTGTGGATGCAGATCATCGCCGACATCACCGGCTATCCGGTCTACACCATCGAGCAGGAAGTGGAGGCGGCCATGGGCGCCGCATTGCTCGCGGCGCTGGGCGTCGGACTGGTTTCGCAGGAAGCGGCGCAGGGAGGATGGGTCACGCTGGTCGAGCGTGCGCAACCGGACGCCGCGCGAATGGCGCTTTACGAACAGCGCTTCGGCATCTACACGGATCTCTATCCGGCATTGAAGCCGGTCATGCATCGCTTGCAAACATCATGAATGCTACTTTCGATTTTTCTGGCCGCTCGATACTGGTGACGGGCGCTTCGAGCGGAATCGGCCGCGCGACGGTCGAGATGTTGTGCGCTTGCGGCGCGAACGTGGTGGCGGCGGCGCGCAATGTCAGCGAGCTTGCGCGCCTCGCTGAAGAGACCGGCTGCGAGCCGTTGATGCTCGATGTAAGCGATGAAGCTGCAATCGACGATGCGTTTGCGTCGCTCGGTCCCTTCGACGGTCTCGTGAATTGCGCAGGAATCGCGTTGCTCGAACGGGCAGTGGATACCACGGCCGCGAGTTTCGATCGCGTGATGGCAGTGAACACGCGCGGCGCAGTGCTGGTTGCGAAGCATGTCGCGCGAGGAATGATCGAGGCAAAGCGGGCTGGCAGCATCGTCAACGTGTCGAGTCAGGCGGCGCTCGTCGCGCTCGACGATCATCTGAGCTATTCGGCTTCAAAAGCGGCAATGGATGCGGTGACGCGGGCCTTGTGTATCGAATTGGGGCCGTTCGGAATTCGCGCGAATAGCGTTAATCCCACTGTGACGTTGACACCTATGGCCGTGCAGGCCTGGAGCGATCCTGTGAAGCGCGAACCTGCTCTCAAGGCTATTCCACTCGGACGGTTCGCCGAGCCCGCTGAAGTGGCTTCGGTCGTGGCGTTCTTGTTGAGCGATGCGGCTTCTATGGTGAGTGGGGTTTCGTTGGCTGTCGATGGGGGATTTACTGCGAGGTGATTGGGGGCTCGTGGCAATTGTTGTTCTTCAACCCTTGGCCCTTCCTTGATGTCACCGTGGTTTATGTGCGCTGCCCCGTGCGGGGCAGCGCACAGCGCCTACAACACAACTACAACATAGTCCTGACATGCCAAAGCTCAGGAAACAGCACCACGTCGAGCATTTTGCGCAGATACGGCGCCCCACTAGTCCCGCCCGTGCCCTGCTTGAATCCAATGATCCGCTCGACCGTAGTCACATGCCTGAACCGCCACTGCCGGAAAGCATCCTCGAGATCGACCAGTTCTTCGGCCATCTCGTACAACTCCCAGTGCTTCGAAGGATTGCGATAAACCTCCAGCCAGGCCGCTTCAACGGAAGCATCATGAACCGTCGGCTGCGTCCAGTCGCGCGCGAGCCGTGAAGGGGAGATCGCAAAGCCGCGACGCGCCAGCAGCTTCACTACTTCATCGTAGAAGGACGGGGACTCGAGAGACGCCTTCACCTCGGCGAGCACTTCAGCACGGTGCGCATGCGGCTTTAGCATCTGCTCGTTCTTGTTGCCAAGCAGAAACTCGATCTGCCGATACTGGTAAGACTGAAACCCCGACGAACTGCCCAGATAAGGACGCATCGACGTGTATTCGGAAGGCGTCATCGTTGCAAGTACGCTCCAGGCTTGCACCAGTTGCTCCATGATCCGCGAGACGCGGGCAAGCATCTTGAACGCCGGAGGCAACTCATCGCGATGCACAGCGCCCAGCGCGGCGCGCAACTCGTAGAGCGCGAGCTTCATCCACAGTTCGCTTGTCTGATGCTGAATGATGAACAGCATCTCGTTGTGATCGGGCGACAAAGGATGTTGCGCATCCAGCACCGTGCCGAGCGACAGGTAATCGCCGTAACTCATCGACTCGGAGAAGTCGAGTTGTGCGTCGTGCCAGCCATCGGCTGAAGCAGCTTCTGTAGCCGGCCCGTCAGCGGAAGCGGACGCAGCGCGCCCATGACCGAACGGGCAACCTTGCGCAGGTTTTTCTTCGGGCAAGCCCGGTGTTTGCATGTGATCGTTCATCGCGCGCTCCTCAGGTCACCGCGCCGCGCGCGGCGAATTCGGGTGCTCGCCAGGTCTCGCGCACGAGCACCTCGCGCAACGTTTCGACGGCATCCCATACATCGACGAAGCGCGTATACAGCGGCGTGAAGCCGAAGCGCAATACGTGCGGCTCGCGATAATCGCCGATCACGCCGCGCGCAATCAACGCCTGCATGACCTCGTAACCATGCGGATGTTCGAAGCTCGCATGCGAGCCGCGCTGTGAATGTGCGCGCGGCGTGACGAGCTTCAACGGAAATTCGCTGCAACGTGTCTCGACCAGTTCGATGAACAGATCGGTCAGCGCAAGCGACTTGCGGCGAATCGCCTGCATGTCGGTCTGCAGGAAAACATCGAGTCCGCATTCGACGAGCGCCATCGAGACCATTGGCTGCGTGCCGCACAGAAAGCGGCCAATGCCGTCATCGGGCTGATACGCGGGGTCCATTTTGAACGGCGCGCGATGCCCCCACCAGCCGGAGAGCGGTTGCGCAAACTCGTTCTGATGGCGCTGCGGCACCCAGACGAATGCGGGCGAACCCGGTCCGCCGTTCAGGTATTTGTACGTGCAACCCACGGCATAGTCGGCACCCACGCCGTTCAGATCGACCGGCACGGCGCCGGCCGAATGCGCGAGATCCCACAGCGCCAGCGCGCCCTGGTCGTGGATCAGTCTGGTCAACGCGGCCATGTCGTGCATGTAGCCGGTGCGGTAGTTGACGTGAGTGATCATCGCGAGCGCGGTGTCTTCGCCGATCGCCTCGGGTAACTCGGACGGGTCGTCGACGAGTCGAAGTTCATAGCCGCGGTCGAGCTGCTCGATCAAGCCCTGCGCGATGTAAAGGTCCGTGGGAAAGTTAGAGCGCTCCGAGACGATCACGCGGCGCTTCGGGTCGCGTGCGTTCGCGAGCCGCAGCGCGGCCGACAGCAGCTTGAACAGATTGATCGAAATCGTATCGGTGACGACCACTTCGTTTTCAGCGGCGCCGATCAACGGCGCAAGCTTGTTGCCGAGGCGCCGCGGCAACGCGAACCAGCCCGCGGCGTTCCAGCTGCGGATCAAACCCTCGCCCCATTCGGCGGCGATCACGGTTTGTGCGCGTTGCGCCGCTGCGGCGGGCGGCACACCCAGCGAATTGCCGTCGAGGTAAATAGTGGTCGCAGACAACGCGAACTGGTCGCGTAATGTTGCGAGCGGGTCGGCGCTATCGAGCGCCAATGCTTCTTCGCGGTGTTTCATGGTGGTCTCGTTCAGTCGGATGATGCGGATTCAACAATCAGTGCGCGTCTGGGAGCGCGCGAAGCACTGCGCGCACGGGGCTTGCGTCGAGCGTGGTCAGTTTCAGCGGCAGCGCGATCAGCTCGTAGTCGCCGGGAGCGACGTCGTCGAGAACGATGCCTTCAAGAATGGCCATGCCGTGCGCGCGAACGCGGTGATGCGCGTCCATCGTTTTCGATTCCTGTGGATCGAGCGAAGGCGTGTCGATGCCGATCAGCTTCACGCCGTTCGCCGCCAGCAGGTCGATCGTCTCAGGCGCGACGGCGCAGAAGCCGCTGTCCCACGCCGCAGTCGGCGCATTTCTGTAAGTTCGCAGTAAGACTCGCGGTGGCAAGTCGCCCTGCAAACCATCCAGGTGTTGTGGCGTCACAACAGGCGAGGCGCCGATGCAATGAATCACGCGGCATCGTCCGAGGTAGATGTCGAGCGGTACATGGCCAATCGCGGCGCCTGCTGCGTCGTAGTGCAAGGGGGCGTCGGTATGGGCGCCGGTGTGCGGCGAGAGAGTCAGGCGTGCGACGTTTACAGGCGACCCGGCCTCGATTCGCCAGACGCGCTCGATGCCAACGGGGGTGTCGCCAGGCCAGACCGGCGTTGCCGTATCGACGGCGGGGGTGATGTCCCAGAGTGTCTGCATGTCTCCATCTGCGGTTGATGTCTATAGGGAATGATAGGTGTCTGACCGCGAAATGTGATTGCGAAAAAATCTCCTTCCGAGCCGTGTCTTGGAACATAATTTGAGACAAATGGGAAAGGGAGACCGAATATGAACGCGATCTCGCTCGACGCCACCGATTGCCGTATTTTGGCGGTGCTCCAGCAAGAAGGACGAATCAGCAATCTCGATCTCGCGGAGCGCATCTCGCTGTCGCCGTCGGCGTGCCTGCGGCGCTTGCGTCTACTGGAAGAGCAGGGTGTCATCGAACACTACCGCGCGTGTCTGAACCGCGAGGTGTTGGGGTTCGAACTGGAAGCGTTCGTGCAGGTGTCGATGCGCAACGACCAGCAGAACTGGCACGAGCGCTTTGCCGATGCGCTGCGCGATTGGCCGGAAGTGGTCGGCGCCTTTGTCGTGACGGGGGAGACGCACTACCTGCTGCGCGTTCTTGCGCACAACCTCAAGCACTATTCGGATTTCGTCCTGGAGCGTCTCTATAAGGCGCCGGGAGTGATGGATATTCGCTCGAATATCGTGCTGCAGACTTTGAAGGAAGATTCGGGCGTGCCGGTGTCGCTGGTCACGAAAACCGGCGGGCACGGCGCGCCGCACAACGACCGTTGAGGCGCTGCCTCGCGTTGGCGCCGTTGCAGGCGCTAAAAACGGTTACAGCGGTTTGAGCCCGTGAAACTGGCCGTTCTGAAACACGAGCGGCGCGATCTCCGCCGCATTCTCATGCACCCCGCAACGCTCCACCTCGCCGACGAAAATCACGTGGTCGCCTTCTTCGTAACGGCTGCGGTTGTGGCACTCGAACCAGGCTAGCGCGCCGTCGAGTACCGGCATGCCCGTGTCGCCCGCCGCGTGCGATACGCCTTCGAACCGATCGCCTTTGACGGTGGCAAAGCGCTTGCATAGATCCAGTTGCGACGAGGCCAGCACATTGACGACGTAATGGCTGTTCGTGCGGAACACCGGCATGGACGCCGAGCGCGTTGCGAGGCTCCACAGCACGAGCGGCGGGTCGAGCGAAACCGAATTAAACGAACTGGCGGTGATGCCGATCAACTGCCCTGACGCCGCACGCGTTGTGATCACGGTGACGCCGGTAGCAAACTGGCTGAGCGCCTGCCGGAAGGCGGCCTGGTCGAAATTGGGCGGGCTGGCTCGCTTCATTGCGCGCAGGCCGTGGATGCACGTAGACGGGAGGCCGCGTTAAAGCGCTTGCCCGCACAGCGGGAAACAGATAATTCGAAAGTCATAGTGAAAATCGTCGATTTGCCCCAATTTTAACTGCAATCGCGATGCACCGGCCGGACACAGAACGGCGCATCGCAAAACCCGCTAAGCTGAACACTGCGCCGGCACCATAAGCGCTGTGGCGAAGCGGAAGCGGCATAGGCCGATCACGAGCTTGAAGGAGCGAGCAGCATGAGTCAGACAGGCGAAGTCGCCACCTTGGGTGGCGGGTGTTTCTGGTGCCTCGAAGCGGTTTATCTGGGCGTCGAGGGAGTGAACTCCGTGGAGTCGGGCTATGCAGGCGGCGAGACGCAGCGTCCGACATATGAACAGGTGTGCGATGGCGCGACGGGCCACGCCGAAGTCGTCAAGGTGGACTTCGATCCGGCGAAGATCGGCTATCGCGAGATTCTGGATATATTCTTCGCGATCCACGATCCGACGCAGTTGAACCGTCAAGGTAACGACGTCGGCACGCAATACCGCTCAGTGATCTTCACGCACTCCGACGCGCAGCGCGAGACGGCTTTGCAGGCAATCCGCGAGATCGGCGAGCAGGGCATCTACGACGGCCAGATCGTCACGCAGGTACTGCCGCTCGACGGCAACTACTGGCCCGCCGAGGCCTATCATCAGAACTATTTTGCGCAGCATCCGAATCAGGGCTACTGCTCGTTCGTGGTCGCGCCGAAGGTCGCGAAGTTCCGTCAGAAGTTCGCGCACCGCATCAAGGCGAGCTGACGGGGAGTGCGCCGAGATATTCGTGCTCGTGTGCAAGCCGCGCACAGGCTTCGACGATCTCGCGCGCCAGTTCCACACAACTGAGCGGCGCTGAGCCTTCAGCCTTGTTGTTGACCGCGATCACCACCGGCTGTCCGGCAAGCGCATAACGCGCGGCCAGTTCGGCGAGCGACGCGCGCGTCGCAGGGTCCTGATCGACGAGCCGGTCGAACGGCTCGTACTTCGCCTTTGCCTGCTCATACTTGAATCCGCCATGCAGGCTCCAGCGAACGATTAGCGGCCCGGCCGGTTCGCCGTCCAGCAGCGCGAGCGCCGCCGCCTGCCGCAGAGGGTCGGGCATCCGCGCATGGATGCCCACGCAGTAGCGCACGCCCGCCGCTTTGAGCGTACGAATGAAGCGAGGCGTGAGCAGACTGGCGTCGCGGATTTCGATTGCATAGCAGGTGCCTTGCGGCAGCTTCGGCAGCGCCATCAGAAAGTCGCCGAGCCGTTCTATGAACGCGGCCGGCTGCGCGAGCATCTGGTCGGGCAGCGGCGACAGCTGGAACACCAGCGCCCCGGCCTTTTCGCCGAGACCTTCCAGACACGGCGTGACGAAGTCGTCGATCGCCATCTGCGCGTTGAGAAAGCATGGGTTCAGCGATACCGGCTCGCCGCGTTCGGCGCGCACGGTTGCGTCGGTGATCGTCATCGGCGCTTTCACGATAAAGCGGAAATGCTCGGGCACCTGCTGCGCGTAGCGCAGGTATTCGGTGACCGTGAGCGCCTGATAGAACGACCGGTCGATGCTGACTGTCTTCAGCAACGGATGCGCGCCGTAAGCGGTGAGGCCGTCACGCGAGAGCTTGCTGTTGCTGTACTCATCGCCGTAGACAATGCCGTTCCAGCCGGGAAACGACCATGTCGATGTGCCGAGGTGCACTTGCGGCGGCAGTTGCGCGGCGAGTGCGAGCACCTCCGGCGAGGGCGGGGCGGCGAGGATCTCCTTCGTGCGCCGCTTCTTTGGCGTATCGGCTGGCGGCGGGTTTGCAGCGGCGGATGTCGGCGCTTCTTCCTGCAGCCGGTCCTGCAGCCGGTCCTGCTGCTCGTCCTGCTGCCAGAGCGACGCGGCGGCGGCTTTCTCCCGCGCACCGCGCCGGCTCGCGGGCTTCGGCACGGGGGCGGAGTTGGCGGCCGGAGACTGAGAGGCGGCCTCTTGCGCGTGTGGCAATGGATCGCCGGACACAGTGCGCGAGGACTTCGCCCGCGCTTCGGTTTCCGCCGATGCAACCGCCAATGCGACCGCCGGTTCCACCGGCATTCCGAATAGATCGAACTGTACCGCTTCGCTTTGCACGTCCGCCTGGAGTGGCGCTTCCGGCTCGCCCGGCGCCTGTTCCACTTCGCTTGTCCCGCTCTGGCCCATCGAGATTCGACCTGCTGTTCAGTAGTTTGCGCCGCGGCGGCACGCTGGTGCACGACGCTGCGGCGCTCACGTCACAGCGGCTTCTCGTACATGTAGCGGCGCGACCACGGCAGGGTTTTAGCGCTGCGGCCGGCCTTCCGGCATACGACCTGATAGATGGAGACGTCGTCGTTTTCGAATGCGTACGCACAGCCGGCCAGATAGACGCGCCAGATGCGGAATTTTTCGTCGTCGACGAGCTTGCGGGCTTCTTCCGCATGCGCCTCGAAATTCTCCGCCCAGATGTCGAGCGTGTGCGCATAGTGACGGCGCAGGCTTTCGACGTCAACCGCTTCGAGCCCGCCGCGCTGCATCGATTCGAGCGCGAGGCTGATGTGCGGCAACTCGCCGTCGGGAAACACATAACGGTCGATGAACTCGCCGCCGCCAAGCGCTGTTTCGCCACTATCCGAGTCGCTCGACGTGATGCCGTGGTTCATCGCGACGCCGTCGTCGGCGAGCAGGTCGTGCATCTTCCTGAAATAACCCGGCAGATTTTTGCGTCCGACGTGCTCGAACATGCCCACACTCGTGATGCGGTCGAACTGCCCTTCGACGTCGCGGTAATCCTGCAGACGAATCTCGATCTGATTTTCGAGGCCCGCAGCTTTCACACGCGCCGTGGCGAGATCGAACTGGTTCTGCGACAGCGTCACGCCCACGCATTGCGCACCGAATTTCTGCGCCGCGCGCAGCACCAGCGCGCCCCAGCCGCAGCCGATGTCGAGCAGGCGCTGCCCCGGCTGCAACTGGATCTTGGTGAGGATGTGGTCGATTTTCTTGATCTGCGCGGTCGCCAGATCTTCATTGCCGTTCTCGAAGTACGCGCACGAGTACACCATGTTCTCGTCGAGCCACAGCTTGTAGAACTCGTTCGAGACGTCGTAGTGATACTGGATCGCCTTCCGGTCCGACGCTTTCGAATGCTGGAAATAGCGCCGCATGCGTGCGAGTTTGCTCGCACTCGTGACGGTATTGCGCGCGAGCTGATAGCCCACGTTGATGATGTCCGAGAGCTTGCCCTCGATGTCGATCTTGCCCTTGACGTACGCCTCGCCCAGATTGTCGAGGCTCGGTTCGAGCAGGTAAGGCAGCGCCGTCGCGCTTTTCACATGCAACGTGACCTGAGGCGCGGCGAACCGCCCGAAGTCGTGTTGCTGGCCGTCCCACAGCACGAGCCGTGCTGGTAAGTCAGCCTTGGTCTTTACTTCTTCCACCCACTGCGCCAGCTTTTTCTCCCAGAACATGCGATCTCTCCGTGTCCGTTGAACTAAAGCGAAGCTTGTGTGGAGCGCAAATCAATGCGGCGCGACTCCCATGCCGCGAGATGCGATCCGTGCGCCGCGCGCTGCTGCGTTGGCTGCGCGCTGGCGGCATTGTTTGTGTCGATTCACGGCGAGAGACGGGAGATCTGCCAGTTGCTGTTCTCGCTTACGCGCGTGTAAAGCAGGCGGTCATGCAGACGCGACGGCCGACCTTGCCAGAATTCGATTGCTTCGGGCACCAAACGATAACCGCCCCAATGCGGCGGACGGGGAGGTTCATCGCCATATTGCAGGCGCATTTCGCGTTCGCGCGTTTCGAGCTGCGATCGGCTTTCAATCACCTGACTCTGATTCGATGCCCATGCGCCGATTCGCGAACCGGCCGGACGAGACGCGAAATACGCGTCGCTTTCTTCCGCGCTCGTTTTGGCGACGCGCCCTTCGATGCGCACCTGCCGCTCGAGCTCGATCCAGTAGAACAGCAGGCTCGCGTACGGATTGGTGGCTAGCTCGCGGCCTTTGCGGCTTTCGTAGTTGGTGAAGAACACGAAGCCCCGTTCGTCGACGCCCTTGATCAACACGATGCGCGCCGAAGGCCGGCCGCGCGAGTCGACGGTGGCGAGCGTCATCGTGTTCGGTTCGGGCAGCTTCGCGTCGACAGCCTGTTGAAACCAGACGTCGAATTGCCGGAACGGGTTGCGATCTGCGTCGCCGATGTCCAGAGAACCCAGCGAATAGTTTTTTCGAAGTTCGGCGAGTGAGGTCATGTTGTTATGCGAACGCTACAGTCAGGGCAGTATAGCTAAGGCATTAATTTTTTGCGCGCGACTGGGTCAAGCGCGACGCAGGCCCGGCGTGCATGATCGGGTAATGCCCCGGAGCGCGACAGGGTGATTGCGGCGGCAATGCTCATGCAGGCGTTCAGGCAAAATACGGCTGCGCGATCTAGAAGCGCGTCCGTTTCCTGCCTGTTCAATGAGTCCCATCATGTCGACCACCGCGCAATCTGATCTTACTACCAGCCTCGACGGGAGTGAAACCGCCGACCGTGCGCGGCGCTTCGGCGGCATTGCGCGTCTGTACGGCGCGCCGGCGCTCGCCGCTTTCGAAAGCGCGCATGTCGCGGTGATCGGCATCGGCGGAGTCGGGTCGTGGGTGGCCGAAGCGTTGGCGCGCAGCGCTGTCGGCACACTGACGCTGATCGATCTCGACAATGTCGCCGAGAGCAACACGAACCGGCAGATTCACGCGCTTGACGGCAACTACGGAAAACCGAAAGTCGAAGCGATGGCTGAGCGCATCGCGGCAATCAATCCGTTCTGCGACGTGCGCCTCGTCGAAGACTTTGTCGAGCCCGACAATTTCGCGGCGACGCTCGGCGGCGGCTTCGACTATGTGATCGACGCGATTGACAGCGTGCGCACCAAAACCGCGCTGATCGCGTGGTGCGTCGAGCGCAAGCAGCCGTTGATCACGATTGGCGGCGCGGGCGGCCAGCTGGATCCGACGCGCATTCGCATCGACGATCTTGCGTTGACGATTCAGGACCCGTTGCTGTCCAAGGTGCGTGAGCAGTTGCGGAAACAGCATGGGTTTCCGCGCGGGCCGAAAGCGAAATTCAAGGTGAGCGCGGTGTATTCGGACGAGCCGCTCATCTACCCGGAGGCGGCGGTCTGCGATATCGATGCGGAAGCGGAGCACGTCACCACGTCGCCCGGTCATACGGGGCCGATCGGCCTGAACTGTGCGGGCTTCGGTTCGAGCGTTTGCGTGACGGCGAGTTTTGGTTTCGCCGCCGCCGCGCATGTGCTGCGTGCCTTGGCGAAACAGGCGGGGTGATGCGTTTCTGGCGCGGCAAGCGGCGTGCGGCACGAGCCGGAATTCAGCCCGACGCCGCACGCGAGGTGCGGGTGCCTAGACTCGCTTCAGTACAGCGCCGCGCTTAGCTTGCGCCGCCATTGCGACACCAGCTCCGGCTGATGCGCGGCGAGATCGAACACGGAGAGCATGGTCTTACGGCCAATGTCGTC
Source organism: Paraburkholderia strydomiana (assembly GCF_031456815.1). NCBI lineage: Bacteria > Pseudomonadati > Pseudomonadota > Betaproteobacteria > Burkholderiales > Burkholderiaceae > Paraburkholderia > Paraburkholderia strydomiana. The sequence continues at coordinate 592,838 of NZ_JAVDVL010000002.1, read as the reverse complement.
GCGGAACGTGCGGTCGCGCTGCACGATGCCCAGCAGATGTTCCAGCGCGCCCTCGTATTTGCGGCGTGCGATCAGCGCGCTTGCCAGATCGAAACGCGCCTCCAGATCGTCCGGATGACTTGCGACGCGCGCTTCCAGTGCGTCGGTGGGCGGCAGGTCGGCTGCGGCATCCACGGCGTCGAGCCGCGTCTTGATCGCGTTGAAGCGCGCGTCGATGCCTTGCGTGGTTTTCGGCGACAGCAGATCGACTTCGTTGCGCGCCTCGTCGATGCGGTTGTCGTCGAGCAGCATCTCGATGCGATCCATGCGTGCTTCGTCGAAGCCCGGGTCGTAGGCGAGCGCGGATTCCAGCGCATCGTAAGCGTCTTCGCGGCGACCTTCTTCGAGCGCGGTCTGCGCCTCGAGACGCGCGGCATCCGCGCCTTGCGGCACGAGCCGCTCGATGAATTCGCGCAGCTGGCCCTCAGGCAGCACGCCGATGAACTGATCCACCGGTTGGCCGTCGGCAAACGCCATGACGTGCGGGATGCTGCGCACCTGGAAGTGCGCGGCGAGTTCCTGATTCTCGTCTACGTTCACCTTGACGAGCTTCCATTTGCCGGCGGCTTCGGCTTCGAGCTTTTCCAGCATCGGGCCAAGCGTCTTGCAGGGGCCGCACCACGGCGCCCAGAAATCGACCAGCACAGGGGCCAGTGTCGACGCCGTGATGACGTCCTTTTCAAATGTGGCCAAAGTGGTGTCCATTGCGTCCTCGTCGATAAAAACGGTTTGTCTGCTAGTTGGGGCCGAACGGCGTGGATTCAATGTTCAATGCGCGCCGCGCCGTCGCCGGGACTGGCCGTCATTGCTTTTGCGGCAGCGGAATCCATTCGGTTTCGCCCGGCACTTTGCCCATCTCCTGATTGGTCCATGCCACTTTCGCGGCTTCGATCTTCTCGCGCGAACTCGCGACGAAATTCCATTCGATAAAGCGTTCACCGTCGAGTTTCTCGCCGCCCAGCACCATCACGCGCGCACCGTGCGTGCTCGCGAGGGTGACGGTCTCGTCGAGCGCGAGCACTGCCATCTGGCCGACTTCGAGCGGCGTGCCGTCGATTTCCAGATCGCCGTCGACAAGATACACGCCGCGTTCCTCGTGCTCCGGTTCCAGCGCGAAGGCGCTGCCCGGCGCGAACTCGCCGGCGACATACAACGTGCCGGAAAACGTCGTGACAGGCGAGGTTTCGCCGAAGGCCGTGCCGGCGATCACGCGCAGCGTGACGCCGTTGCGCTCGACCACCGGCAGCGTGTCGGCGGCGTGATGCGCGAACGACGGCTCCACCTCTTCGTCTTCGAGCGGCAGCGCGACCCACGTCTGAATGCCGTGGATGGTCTGGCCGTTCGCGCGGTCCTCGGCGGGCGTGCGCTCGGAATGGACGATGCCGCGCCCGGCCGTCATCCAGTTGACGTCGCCGGGGATGATTTTCTGCTCGGAGCCGAGACTGTCGCGATGCATGATCGCGCCTTCGAACAGGAAGGTCACCGTGGCAAGGCCGATATGCGGATGCGGACGAACGTCGAGGCCGACGCCCGGTTCCAGCGTCGCCGGTCCCATGTGGTCGAAAAAGATGAACGGTCCGATCAGCCGCGCGGCCATTGCAGGCAGCACGCGCCGCACAGTCAGACTGCCGACATCGCGCAGATGCGGTTTGAGAACTGCTTTGATCGAAGAGGACATGGCGGGCTCGGCTGAATAAGGAGGAAGAAATTTCTCAATGGACGATTCTACTGCGGAGGGCGCAACGACGACGTTTCGCAGCACAGTCCTGCTCCGAAAATCCGTAGCACGAACAATCACGTGTCCCGCCACCCTCCGCTAAACTGGCAGGTTCAATAATCAATTGGAGACTGGGATGTCACCCAGGGACCTGCTGCTCGCGCTGATCGTGGTGATCGCGTGGGGCGTCAATTTCGTTGTAATCAAGGTGGGCTTGCATGGCGTGCCGCCCATGCTGCTAGGCGCGCTGCGCTTCATGCTCGCCGCGTTTCCGGCGATATTTTTCGTCAAGCGTCCGCAATTGCCGTGGCGCTGGCTGCTGGCATACGGCGTGACGATCTCCTTAGGGCAGTTCGCCTTCCTGTTCTCGGCCATGTACGTCGGCATGCCTGCGGGGCTCGCGTCGCTCGTATTGCAGGCGCAGGCATTTTTCACGCTGATCTTTGCGGCGTTTTTCCTGCACGAACGCTTCCGCTTGCCGAACGTCGCCGGTTTGCTGATTGCAGCTGCCGGGCTCGCCGTGATAGGCATGCAAGGCGGTCACGCCATGACGCTCGCCGGTTTCCTTCTCACGCTGTGCGCCGCGTGTTCGTGGGCGCTCGGCAACATCGTCACGAAGAAAGTCGGCAAGGTGGATCTGGTCGGCCTCGTGGTGTGGGGCAGCCTGATTCCGCCGCTGCCGTTCCTGGCGCTGTCGTATGCGTTGGAGGGCCCGCAGCGAATCGCTGCGGCGCTGTCGGGTATCAGCGCCATGTCGATCTTCGCGATCGTTTATCTCGCGTTCATCGCCACGCTGATCGGCTACGGTTTGTGGAGCCGTCTGCTGTCGCGCTATCCGGCGAGCCAGGTCGCACCGTTTTCGCTGCTCGTGCCGATCGTCGGCCTGGCGTCTGCATCTCTCTTTCTCGATGAACGGCTTTCCGGCGCGCAGATCGCCGGCGCGGTACTGGTAATGGCAGGTCTCGCGGTCAACGTGTTCGGCGGATGGGTCGCTCAGCGCCTGTCGCCGGCGCGTTGAATCGCGCTACTGAACGAGAAGGGAAGGAAAAACGGCCGCATTGCTGCGGCCGTTTTTTTTCGTCGTCGTATGCGTCGTCGTATGCGTCGTCAAATGACAGCGCACTATACGCGCGTCACGTCATGCGGTTCTTCGCGAGCGGCGGGTTCGCCGCAAAGTAACGCTTGATGCCCGTCATGATCGCGTCCGCCATCTTGTCGCGGTACGCGTCGTCGTTCAGGCGGCGTTCTTCGTCCGGGTTGCTGATGAACGCGGTTTCCACGAGGATCGACGGAATATCCGGCGCCTTCAGCACCGCAAATCCCGCCTGTTCGACCGAGCCCTTGTGCAGCTTGTTGATTCCGCCGATCTCCTTCAGCACGAAGTTGCCGTAGCGCATCGAGTCGCGAATCTGCGCGGTGGTGGACATGTCGAACAGTGCGCGGTTGACGGTCGCGTCGGCGGACTTGATGTTGATGCCGCCAATCTGATCCGACGAGTTCTCCTTGTTCGCCATCCAGCGCGCGGCTGCGCTCGACGCGCCGTGCTCCGACAGCGCAAACACCGACGAGCCCCGCGCCTCGGGCGTGGTGAACGCGTCCGCGTGGATCGACACGAACAGGTCTGCGCCAACGCGCCGCGCCTTTTGCACGCGCACGTTCAGCGGCACGAAGAAGTCGGCGTCGCGAGTCATCATGGAGCGCATGTTCGGCTGCGCGTCGATCTTCGCGCGCAGCTTCTTGGCGATGTCGAGCGCGACGTGCTTTTCGTAAGTGCCCGAGCCGCCGATTGCGCCCGGATCTTCGCCGCCATGTCCGGGATCGATCGCGACAGTCAGTAGGCGGACCGTGTTGCTCTTGCCCGGCTTCGGCGTGGTGAACGCGTAGGTGTCGTCGCTCGCGTCGTCGTCGTTGCCGAGGCTGCTAGCGCTGTTGCCACCGTTACTACCGTTACTACCGCTGCCTTTATTGCGCGCGATTGCGCTGGGCGGTGACGCGGGAGCGCCCGGTGTCGCCGGCTTCGCGATGATCGGCGGGATCGGCGGCAGTGGCGTGGGTGCGCCGTGCGCGGGTGGACGTGGCACGCTCGGCGCCGACCCGCTGCCGCCGTTTTGCGCATAACGCTCGAAGAACGCTTCGCTGTTGTCGGCGACCGGCGGCGTCGTGCCCGGGCCGCTCAACGTGGCCGGCGGCGCGTTGTTTTCTTCGTTCAGCGTTTGCTGCTTGCGCTCGCTCTGCGCGAGCAGTTCCATCAGCGGATCGGGTGCGACGGCGGGATACAGGTCGAACACGAGCCGGTACTTGTACGCGCCGACAGGCGGCAGTGCGAACACCTGTGGCTTCACCGAGCCCTTCAGGTCGAACACCATACGCACGACGTGCGGCTGAAACTGGCCGACTCGCACCGACTGGATCTGCGGATCGTTCGGCGTGATCTTCGAGACGAGGTCCTTCAGCGCCTGGTCGAGATCGAGGCCGCTGAGATCGACCACGAGCCGGTCCGGACCCTGAAGCAACTGCTGCGCGTTTTGCAGCGGCTGATCGGATTCGATCGTCACCCGCGTGTAGTCGCGCGCGGGCCATACGCGCACGCCGAGCACCGAACTGGCGAGTGCAAGACGCGGTGCGACGAGACCGAGCACAAGCGTGGATGCGCCCGCGCACAGAATCTGCCGGCGCCGCCAGTTATGCGTTGCGGTTGCCGCTGATTCAATCGAGCGGAACGGTTTGATCAACATCTTTCGAGACATGCCTTTCCTGTTTCGCTGTATGCCCGTGCGACGAGTACGCGGCCGTCGCCCTCGCTATCCAGGTCGAGCGAGAAGACGAGATCCGGCACGCCGAGAAGACGCCCCGCGCGTTGTGGCCATTCGACGAGGCAGACCGCGCCGCTGTCGAAATACTCGCGAAAGCCGGCGTCGGCCCATTCGGCCGGATCGGTGAATCTGTACAGATCGAAGTGATAAAGCGCGAGTTCCCCGGTGGGTCGCTCGAGCACGTAGGGCTCGACGAGCGTGTACGTGGGACTGCGCACGCGGCCCGTGTGACCGAGGCCGCGCAACGTGGCGCGCACGAGTGTGGTTTTGCCGGCGCCGAGATCGCCGACCAGTTGTACTTGTAGACCGTGGAATGCCTGAGCAGCCTGGCCGCTGACCTGGCCTTGTGCTGCGACGGCGACGCTTTCGATGGCCCGTGCGAAGCGCTCGCCGAATGCGAGCGTGGCGGCTTCGTCCGCGAACGCGAAGGCGCGTTCGAGCAGAACTTCGGCGGGCGGCGCGATCGCGCGATCGGGATGGTCAGGCATTCTCGTAAAATGGCGTGATGAACCGAAGTCCGGAGTCTCCCGTGTCCCCTGCGCCCAATGCGCCGACGTCTTGCGACGAGGCGCGCGCCGAGCGTCAATTCGATGAAGCGGCGCTGCGTGCGCTCGCGCGAAACATCAAGACGTGGGGCCGTGAACTGGGTTTCGGGGCGATCGGCATTAGCGACACCGATCTCTCCGCTGCCGAAGCGCCGCTTGCAGCCTGGCTGGAAGCGGGGTGCCACGGCGAGATGGATTATATGGCGAAACACGGTATGAAACGCGCGCGGCCTGCCGAGCTTGTGGCCGGCACGCTACGTGTGATTACCGCTCGCATCGCCTATTTGCCCGCCCATGCAATGAGCGGAAAGCCGGACGAAAGCGAACCGCAGGAAGTGCCGCCCAGCGAGGACTGGCGGGCTGTCGAGCACGCGCGCCTGGCCGATCCGTCGGCCGCGGTGGTGTCGATTTATGCGCGCGGCCGCGACTATCACAAGGTGATGCGTAACCGTCTGCAACATCTGTCAGAGAAAATTCAGGTGGAGATCGGCGCGTTCGGTTATCGCGTGTTTACCGACTCCGCGCCGGTGCTCGAAGTGGAGCTTGCGCAAAAGGCCGGCATCGGCTGGCGCGGCAAACATACGCTGCTGTTGCAACGCGATGCGGGTTCGCTGTTCTTCCTTGGCGAAATTTATGTCGATGTGCCTTTGCCGACCGACGCGGAGACGTCGCCGGAGCACGCGCCCGAAACGCCGGGCTCGCATTGCGGCAGTTGCGCGCGCTGCATCGGCGCATGTCCGACAGGCGCGATCGTCGCGCCTTACAAGGTGGATGCCCGCTTGTGCATCTCTTATCTGACCATCGAACTGAAGGGCAGCATTCCCGTCGACATGCGTCCGCTGATCGGCAATCGCGTTTACGGCTGCGACGATTGCCAGCTCGTGTGTCCGTGGAACAAGTTCGCGCAGGCTGCGCCGGTCGCCGATTTCGACGTGCGGCACGGGCTCGATCGCGCGTCGCTGGTGGAACTGTTCGGCTGGAGCGCAGACGAGTTCGACACGCGCATGCAGGGCAGTGCGATCCGCCGTATCGGCTACGAAAGCTGGCTGCGCAATCTCGCCGTGGGCATGGGCAACGCGCTGCGTGCACCGCGCGAGAGTTTGAGTGCGGACGCCCGCAAGGCGATTGTAGAGGCGCTCGAGCGCCGCGCCGACGACTCGTCTCACGTGGTGCGCGAGCACGTGCAATGGGCGCTCGAAGCGGTATGAAAAGCGGCGTAAAGTATCGGCAATCCGCGAGTCTGTTGTACGTCTCGAATCATCGTCGCGCGAGTCAGGAGGCGCCATGTTCAACGCAGTGATCGACGCGCCGTTCGGCAAGGTCGGCATTCGCCTCGAAGGCGAGGCCGTGCGCGAGATCGTCTATTTGCCCGAGTCGATGCAGAACGTCGCGCCTGACACGCCGTTGGCGCGACAGGCGGTCGAGCAGATCGAGCGGTATTTCAGCGAGGCGTCGGCGACATTCGAACTGCCGCTCGCGCCGGTCGGTACCGCTTTCCAGCGACGCGTGTGGCAGGCAATTTGCAAGATTCCGCCGGGTGCCGTGGTGACCTACGGCCAGCTTGCCCGGCAACTCGGCAGTGTGCCGCGTGCGGTCGGCCAGGCGTGCGGCGCCAACTACTTTCCCATTGTCATTCCATGTCATCGCGTGGTGAGTTCGAGCGGCATCGGCGGATTCGCGCATCACGCCGAAGACGGTTTCTTTCGCAACGTCAAGCGTTGGCTGCTGACGCATGAAGGCCTTCCCTACGCATGAGCGATACCCTGGTTGAAGACGCGAGCGCGCAATCGCCGTCGCCGCTATCGTCGCCTTTGTTCGCGACGAGTTCCGCGTCGATCGACGCATTCTGCGACGCGCTCTGGCTCGAACACGGTCTGTCGCGGAACACGCTCGACGCATACCGCCGCGACCTGCGTCTCTTTAGCGAATGGCTCGCGCAAACGCGCAACGCGTCGCTCGACACCGCCAGCGAGGCCGATCTGAACGCGTACAGCGCCGCGCGTCAGAAAGACAAATCGACGTCGGCGAATCGGCGACTCTCGGTGTTTCGACGCTACTACGGGTGGGCCGTGCGCGAGCATCGCGCGAAAGTCGATCCGACGTTACGCATCCGTTCGGCGAAACAACCGCCGCGTTTTCCGTCGACGCTCAGCGAAGCGCAAGTCGAGGCGTTGCTCGGCGCGCCCGACATCGAGACCGCCCTGGGTCTGCGCGATCGCACGATGCTCGAACTCATGTACGCGAGCGGCTTGCGTGTTACCGAACTCGTCACGCTGAAGACGGTGGAAGTCGGTCTGAACGAAGGCGTGGTTCGCGTAATGGGTAAGGGCTCGAAAGAGCGGCTGATTCCGTTCGGCGAAGAGGCGCACGCCTGGATCGAGCGCTACCTGCGCGACGCACGACCGGCGCTGCTCGGCGCGCGCGCGGCAGACGCGCTGTTTGTCACGAGCCGTGCCGAGGGCATGACGCGCCAGCAGTTCTGGAACATCATCAAGCGACATGCCGCGGTGGCCGGTGTGCACGCTCCGTTGTCGCCGCACACGTTGCGGCATGCGTTCGCAACGCATTTGCTCAATCACGGCGCCGACTTGCGCGTGGTGCAATTGCTGCTTGGGCACACCGATATTTCGACCACGCAGATCTACACGCACGTGGCGCGCGAGCGGCTGAAGTCGCTGCATGCGCAGCATCATCCGCGTGGGTGACCGTGGTTATGCGCCGGCCGTTGCCGCTGTCGCTGTCGTCCGTTGCGGCTTCAGAGGAATTCGCGCAGCCGGTGCTTGAGAATCTTCCCCGTCGATGCAGCCGGTAACGCGGCAAGCACCTTCACTTCGGCGGGCCGCTTGTAGGGCGCGAGGCGCTCGACGCACCAGGCAATCAGTTCAGCCGGCGTCACGCTTGCATTCGCCGCCAGTTCGACGAACGCAATAACCTCTTCGTTGCCCTCGACGGGGCGTCCGATCACCGCCGACTGAACGACCTGCGGATGCGCGTTGAGCACGTGCTCGACCTCGGCGGGATACACGTTGAAGCCGGAGCGAATGATCAGATCCTTGCTGCGTCCGACGATATGCAGCGCGCCGTCGGCGTCCTGCCGCGCCAGGTCGCCGGTTTTCAGCCAGCCGTCCTGGGTCACGGCGGCGCGCGTTTGCTGCGGGTTGCGATAGTAGCCGAGCATCACGTTCGGGCCGCGCACCCACAGCTCGCCGGTTTCGCCGACTGCGACATCGGCGCCGTCGAGGCCGACGAAACGCACTTCAACGCCCGGAATGACCTGGCCCACCGAGCAGTCGCGGCGCGGCGCGTCGAGCATGGTCTGTGAGACCGTGGGACTGCTCTCCGTCATGCCATAGCCGTTATGCAGCGGCAGACCGTAGACGCTTTCGACGTGCGCTTTCAGCGCGGCGTCGAGCGGCGAGCCTCCTGAATAGATGAAGCGCAGATGCGGCGCGTGCCACGCATGCCCGTGCGTCTGCAAATGTTCGATCAATTTCGCATGCATGGCCGGCACGCCCTGGAAAATCGACACGCGTTCGTCGGCAAGCGCGCGCCGCACCGCTCCCGGCGCGAAGCGCGGCGCGAGGCGCAAGGTCGCGCCAGCGTACAGGCTGCCGAGACACACAGACGCAAAGCCGTACACATGCGAGATCGGCAGCACGGCGTAGACGACATCGTCGGGACGGACCTGGCGCAGGCGGCTCGATACCGCGGCGATGAACAGCAGATTGCGATGCGAGAGCATCACGCCTTTTGGCGCGCCGGTCGTGCCGGTCGTGTAGATGAGCGCCGCGCATTGACGGCCGTTCGCGGCTTCCACCGGTTCGGCTTGCGCGGACGTGTCCACCGTGAAGGACCACGCGCCGATACCCGGCGCGACGTCTGGCGCTGCGCTTGCTCCATGACGCTGCGCGTGCTGACCGGCGTCGGCTGAGCTTTCCACCACGTAGGCCGTCACGCGCGGCTGCGCGTGCGCGCGAATCGCATCAAGCTCGGACGCCGACAGGCGCGCATTCGACACGAGCGCCCAGGCGTCGAGCCGCGCGGTCGCGAAGAGCAGCACGATCTGCGCGATGCTGTTTTCCGCCACTATCATGACCCGGTCGCCGCCACGCACACCCCAATCGCGAAGCAACGCAGCGGTGGCCTCGACGGCCTGAACCAGTTGGGCGTTGGTGAGACGGCGTCCGTCTTCGATCAACGCGACGTGTTGCGGATCGCGCCCGGCCGCCAGCGCGGGAATATCGGAGATGCGCGCGGGCAGGGCAGCCAGCAGAGCGGGAACGTCGATCGTGGAGCGTAAAGGCGAAGCGGTACTCAAGGGCGTCTCCTGAATGCAATTGCGCGCCCGGCGTGCATCGCGCCGGAAGATTTTCGAACGATCGTGCCACAATGCATCGAGCCGCACAATTGACCATTCGGCAAATAGCCGTTGCGCAAACTCGCCATTACAATGCGCCGATGAGCAAATCCAGACACGTATCCGAAACGCCTGCCACGCAGTTCCTGCGCCGTCACGGCGTCGTTTTCGGCGAGCATCCATACGATTATGTCGAGCATGGCGGCACAGGTGAATCGGCGCGCCAGCTGGGCGTGGACGAACATCATGTGGTGAAAACGCTCGTCATGGAAGACGAGCATGCCAAGCCACTCATCGTCCTCATGCATGGCGACCGTACTGTCAGTACCAAGAACCTCGCGCGGCAGATTGGCGCGAAGCGCGTCGAGCCGTGCAAGCCCGAGGTGGCGAATCGTCATTCCGGCTATCTGATCGGCGGAACCTCGCCGTTCGGCACGCGCAAGCAGATGCCGGTGTACGTGGAGTCGAGCATTCTCGAGATGGAAAGAATCTGGCTGAACGGCGGCCGGCGCGGCTTTCTCATCAGCATCGAGCCGAAGGTGCTCACCGACCTGCTGGCAGCGAAGCCGGTGCAGTGCGCGAGCGTCGATTGACGTTTGCTTGAATGTTCGTAGCGAGCGCGCGTTCGGTAGAATGTGCGCCGCTCGGTCCGCCTCTTTGGTCCGCTGCATTGCGTCACGTTCCGTTGCGATTTTCGTTCCCCGAGCGGTTGAGGTATCCAGTTGCAGACCGCCGATCCTTTTAAGAGTCACAGATGCAAAACCTGATCGTTGCTGTCGTTGCCTACCTGATCGGTTCGGTGTCGTTCGCCGTGATCGTGAGCGCCGCGATGGGGCTCGACGACCCGCGCTCCTACGGCTCGGGCAACCCCGGTGCGACGAATGTATTGCGCAGCGGCAGCAAGAAGGCCGCGATCCTGACGTTGATCGGCGACGCCTTCAAAGGCTGGCTGCCGGTGTGGTTCGTCGTGCATTTCGGCGCCCATTACGGGCTCGACGATACGTCGGTGGCGATTGCGTGCGTCGCCGTGTTTCTGGGTCACCTGTATCCGGTGTTCTTCCGCTTCAAGGGCGGCAAGGGCGTGGCAACGGCAGCCGGCGTGCTGCTCGCGATCAACCCGATCCTGGGCGTGGCAACGCTGCTGACGTGGCTGATCGTGGCGTTCTTCACGCGCTATTCGTCGCTCGCCGCGTTGGCAGCGGCAGTATTCGCGCCGATCTTCGACGGCTTCCTGTTCGGGCCGCACATCATTGCCCTGGCCATTGTCGTGATGAGCTCGCTGCTCGTGTGGCGTCATCGCGGCAACATCGCCAAGCTGATGCGCGGCGAGGAAAGCCGCATCGGCGACAAGAAAAAGGCGGCTGCGGCTGCGAGCGCAGGGGCGGGCGAGGATCGTTGAGCGGCTGGGTTGCGGCCGCGCGCGGCTGCGTCCTGCGGGTGCCATGCCTTTGCAACTGTTGCTTGCGTTTGCAATGCGCTCGCTCGCCGCTGCAGCGCCCGCCAAGGCTTACGCGCCGTCGCGCTTCTTGAACAAACGCTCAGTCGCGGAAGTTGTTGAAATCGAGCGGCGTGTCGGTCACGTCCTTGCGCAACATCGCGATCACGCTTTGCAAATCGTCGCGCTTTGTTCCGGTGACGCGAACCGCGTCGCCCTGAATGCTCGCCTGAACCTTGATCTTGCTGTCTTTCACGAGTCGCACGATTTTCTTCGACAGATCGCCGGACACGCCTTTCTTGATCTTGATGACCTGCTTGACCTTGTCGCCGCCGATTTTCTCGATCTTGCCGTAGTCGAGAAAGCGCACGTCCACGTTGCGCTTCGCCATTTTCGACAGCAGCACGTCTTTCACCTGGCCGAGCTTGAAGTCATCGTCCGCGTAGGCGGTGATTTCGTTTTCCTTGTGTTCGACGCGCGCGTCGGACCCTTTGAAGTCGAAGCGGGTTGAGATTTCCTTGTTGGACTGCTCGATCGCGTTCTTGACTTCGATCATGTTCGCTTCGCAGACGACGTCAAACGATGGCATTGCATTCTCCCAATAGTGCGGCGGTGCGCGACGCAGCCGGTCGGCTCGTCGTGTGGCACTCGCTATAATCACGGACCGATGTCATTTTACCGACGCCGCCCCCATTTGCCTAAGGCCGCCGCGCGGCCGCAGCCCGAAGCCGTTTTCGGCTCGTCGCCCGATAGTTCTCATCCAATGTCTCACACCGATTCCGCCGATTCCGCCGAGTTCGTTGCCGGCTATCCGCTCAAGGCCCACAACACTTTCGGCTTCGATGTCCGCTCGCAGTGGGCTTGCCGCATCGAGCGCGAAGCGCAATTGCTCGCCGCGGTGCGCGACCCGCGCGCGGCCGGCTTACCGCGTCTCGTGCTCGGCGGCGGCAGCAATGTCGTGCTGACAGACGACTTCGCTGGACTGGTGCTGCTTGTGGCCTTGCGCGGGCGCCGGATCGTGCGCGAAGACGCCGACGCCGTGTATGTCGAAGCGGCGGCCGGCGAACCGTGGCACGACTTCGTTGCATGGACTCTCGCTCAAGGGCTACCCGGTCTCGAAAATCTTGCGCTGATTCCCGGGACGGTGGGCGCGGCGCCGATCCAGAACATCGGCGCGTACGGCCTCGAGATGTGCGAGCGCTTCGCGTCGCTGCGGGCCGTCGAGCTTGCGTCGGGTAAGACGGTCGAGTTCGATGCGCAGGCCTGCGCGTTCGGCTACCGCGACAGCTTTTTCAAGCGCGAAGGGCGCGATCGTTTCGTCATCACGTCGGTCGTTTTCCGCTTGCCGAAGGCGTGGCAACCGCGCGCGGGTTATGCAGACCTGGCGCGTGAACTCACCGCGAACGGCTATGCCGCCAATGGCGAGCAGCCCGACGCAAAGGCGATCTTCGACGCCGTCGTCGCGGTGCGGCGCGCCAAATTGCCCGATCCGCTTGAACTGGGTAACGCAGGGAGCTTCTTCAAGAATCCGGTGATTGACGCCGCGCAGTTCGAGGCGCTGAAAAGCAGCGAGCCGGACGTGATTTCGTACGCGCAGCCCGACGGGCGCGTGAAACTTGCGGCAGGGTGGATGATCGACCGTTGCGGGTGGAAGGGCCGTGCGCTGGGCGCCGCCGGCGTTCATGAGCGCCAGGCGCTCGTGCTGGTCAATCGTGGCGGTGCGAGCGGGGCGGATGTGCTGGCGCTTGCACGAGCAATTCAACGCGATGTGCAGGCGAGATTTGGCGTCGAACTGGAAGCCGAGCCCGTTTGCGTGTGATTACGGGCGGCGCGTCGCTGGCTTAAGTGGCCGGCGTGAGCCGGTCTGACAAGCCGCTGACTGTCTGACGGTAAGGAAAAAATAAAGGCGCCGGGGCTTTTTGGCCCCGGCGCCTTTTTGTATGCCTGCGTTGCGGCGTCAGCCGCGCTTTCAGCACATCATGCGTCGATCGCGGCTCAGGTCGTCGCCGTCCGCTACCGTGCGCCGCGCCGAGTGCATGTCTCGGCGCTGAACTTCACACGGCGCGAAGTGGCCCTCGCCGAAGCTTCTGGCTTAGCCGCGCTGACGGCGGGCGTTCTCCGCGATGCGCATACGCAAAGCGTTCAGCTTGATGAAGCCGCCAGCGTCGGCCTGGTTGTAGGCGCCGCCGTCGTCGTCGAACGTTGCAATGGTCTTGTCGAACAGCGTTTCCTTCGAATCGCGAGCGACCACCGACACGCTGCCCTTGTACAGCTTCACGCGCACCCAGCCGTTGACTTTCTCCTGCGTGTGGTCGATCAGCACCTGTATCGCGCGACGCTCCGGGCTCCACCAGTAGCCGTTATAAATCAGCGACGCGTAGCGGGCCATCAGGTCGTCTTTCAGGTGCGCGACTTCACGGTCGAGCGTAATCGACTCGATGCCGCGGTGCGCCTTCAACATGATCGTGCCGCCCGGCGTTTCATAGCAGCCGCGCGACTTCATGCCGACATAGCGGTTTTCCACCAGGTCGAGACGGCCGATGCCGTGCTTGCCGCCGAGACGGTTTAACTCGGTGAGCATTTCCGCTGCCGAGAGGCGCTTGCCGTTCAGCGCGACCGGGTCGCCGTGCTCGTATTCGATATCGACGTATTCGGCCTGATCCGGCGCCTGTTCGGGCGACACGGTCCAACGCCACATGTCGGCTTCGGCTTCCGCTTTCGGGTCTTCCAGATGACGGCCTTCGAACGAGATGTGCAACAGGTTCGCGTCCATCGAGTACGGCGCGCCGCCTTGCTTGTGCTTCATTTCGATCGGAATGCCAGCTTTTTCCGCATAGGCGAGCAGCTTTTCGCGTGACAACAGATCCCATTCACGCCACGGCGCGATCACCTTGATGCCCGGCTCGAGCGCGTAGTAGCCGAGTTCGAACCGAACCTGGTCGTTGCCCTTTCCGGTTGCGCCATGCGATACCGCCTCCGCGCCGGTGGCGCGCGCGATTTCGATCTGACGCTTGGCAATCAGCGGACGCGCGATCGACGTGCCCAGCAGGTACTCGCCTTCGTAAATCGTGTTCGCGCGGAACATCGGGAACACGAAGTCGCGCACGAATTCTTCGCGCAGGTCTTCAATGAAGATGTTTTCCTGCTTGATGCCGAGTTGCAGTGCCTTCTTGCGCGCCGGTTCCAGCTCTTCGCCCTGGCCGATGTCGGCCGTGAACGTGACGACTTCGGCGTCGTAGTTGTCCTGCAACCACTTCAGGATGACGGAGGTGTCGAGGCCGCCCGAATAGGCGAGCACGACTTTCTTGATATCGCTCATGGTGAACTCGTAGCTGGAAAAAGCGGGAAAACAAGGCGCGCCGGCGGTCCCGGAGCGCGGAAAACAACTATTTTGACACTAAACGGCTGCGTGGCCGCATTTTGCGGCTTCTGCGACAGAGTGGCGGCGCATTTGCGCGCTCACTTGCGGCCTGATTGTCGACTGGAAGTGCAGCGGCGCATTGGGTGCTGTGCGAGGCCCCGGCGCCGATGCCTTGCCGCTCAGTCGACGCCCGGCCGCGCCTCACGCAGTGGCTGCAAAGCGGTCGGCTCAGTGATTGAGCTTGCCCAGCAGCAGATATTCCATCAACGCCTTCTGCACGTGGAGACGGTTTTCGGCCTCGTCCCACACGACGCTTTGCGGGCCGTCGATCACTTCCGCGCTCACCTCTTCGCCGCGGTGGGCTGGCAGGCAGTGCATGAAGAGGGCGTCCGCATTGGCGCGCGACATCATCTCCGCGTCGACGCACCAATCGGCAAAGGCCTTCTTGCGCGCTTCGTTTTCCGCTTCGAAGCCCATGCTGGTCCACACGTCGGTAGTGACCAGATCGGCACCTGCACAAGCTTCGTTCGGATCGTCGAACTCCTGGAAGAACGGCGCGCTCTCCGCTGCGACCAACGCGCGGTCGAGCTTGTAGCCCGGCGGCGTAGACAGGCGCAGCTTGAAGCCGAGAATCTGCGCGGCTTCAATCCATGTGTACAGCATGTTATTGGCGTCCCCGACCCACGCAACCGTTTTTCCGCGAATCGGACCGCGATGCTCGAAGTACGTGAAAATGTCGGCCAGCACCTGACACGGGTGATATTCGTTTGTGAGACCGTTGATCACCGGCACGCGCGAATTTTCGGCAAAGCGCTGAATAATGTCCTGACCGAACGTGCGGATCATGATGATATCGACCATGCGCGAGATCACTTGCGCTGCGTCTTCGATCGGTTCGCCGCGACCCAATTGCGTGTCGCGCGTGCTCATGAAGACGGCATGGCCGCCCAACTGGAAAATACCGGCTTCGAACGAGAGGCGTGTGCGAGTCGAATTCTTTTCGAAGATCATCGCCAGCGTGCGGTCGTGCAGCGGATGGTAAGTCTCGTAGTTCTTGAACTTGCGCTTCAGAATTCGCGCGCGTTCCAGCACGTACTCGTAGTCGTCTAGCGAGAAATCCTTGAACTGCAGATAGTGGCGAATTTTCTTGGCGGTCATGAAACAAATACGGCGGTCTCACCCGGCAGGATTGCCGGACGGCGCCGCCGTCGTTATGTGGTAACTCAATGCAGCATAAAGGATTTCGCCTCGTTTGACGAGTCGGCGAAAAGGCCGGAAAAGCGCTTTGAAAGGTTCGGTGTGCTGTCGGACCGAGCTTGTGTGCAGTGCGGAAAAAGGCCTGCTGCGCTATAATCTGCGGGTTATTCCAAGGCCCAGCAGGCCGGTGCTTCGCTTCGGCGGGGGCACGGCTCGTATGGCTCGCGCGGTTCGGAAGGGCAGTTCGCGGTGCGCAGTCTCCACGTGCGTCACAGCGGCTCAACCCGCCTCACGGTCTCCGCCGGCGCGGCGCTCTGGAGCGGCTCACACGCGAGGCTCAGGGTTTCAAAATCCGTTTTCGCTTGCTGTCGCCGTCGTCCGCTGGGCAGTCACACAGGTATTCCTACATGGCCGAAGCAGCTCCAACCGAATATTTCATTCAGGGCATCACGTCGACGGGAAAGAAATTCCGGCCGAGCGACTGGTCGGAGCGGCTCGCGGGTGTGATGTCATCTTTCGGGCCGGGCGCGCGGAAAGGTCCGCACGCCTACATGCAGTACTCGGTGTACGTCCGGCCAACCATGATTGGCGACCTCAAGTGCGTGATTCTCGATTCGCGCTTGCGGGACATCGAGCCCATGGCGTTCGACTTCGTCATGAACTTCGCGAAAGACAACGACCTCGTGGTGACCGAAGCGTGCGAACTCGAACTCGAGCATGCTCCGCCGCCGCAAACCAAGCGACACTTCATTTGAGGCGCGCTGCGCTGGCTTTTCAGAATGCAAAAAACCCGCTGCTCGCGGGTTTTTTTGTGTCGGCGTTGGGGCAGAGCCGCGAGCCCTTCTCTAGTCTCGCGCAGCCAACAAAAAAGCCCGCCAAAGCGGGCTTTCATGCGCAGCGGAAACAGGAGGTAGCCCGCCGAAGCGGGCTGACCGGAATTACTGTGCTGCGGACGCCTGCAGACCCTTGATGGCTGCGGCGAGGCGGCTCTTATGGCGAGCTGCCTTGTTTTTGTGAACGATTTTCTTGTCGGCGATGATGTCGATGGTCTTCGACGATGCCTGGAAGATTTCAGCGGCCTTGGCCTTGTCGCCGGCGTCGATCGCCTTGCGCACTGCCTTGATAGCCGTGCGGAACTTCGAGCGCAGTGCCGAGTTGTGCGAGTTTGCCTTGGCGGCCTGGCGGGCGCGCTTGCGTGCTTGTGCGGAGTTAGCCATGACGGTTCCTTATCCTGTTCCTGTTTCCAGTACCTGACCTTCAAGTGGTGAGGCGCTGCTTTTAGATCCGAACTCTTGGAAGCGATTGCCCAAGAGCGCAAAAGTGTCGAAAAACGGTCGAACTACGCGAAGGCGGGCCGATGTTTGCGGCGCCATGTTCCGGCGTATTGCAGACTGGTAGCAGATAACCTGGTGCCAGCCTCAGCCCTATCCGGAAGCCGTCCGCGAACTGAGCGAGCTTCGAAACCGGCGATTATAGCAACAAAATCATGGACGTGGCAACGGGAATGCGCTGCCTGCGTGCCGCGCCTTGGTCGGCAGGATTTCGTGACCCGAGGCCCCAACGCTGTCCGCGGACGTACGTCATTTGCAACCGCCCGTGCGCGACGCAACAAAAAACGACGCAATTCGCCGCCGCGCCGCGAACGTCTGCCGGGTAAATCGGTCCGAATCGCTTCCGGCTCGTCGTCCGCATCTGCGGCACCCTTATAATAAGCGCCCCATGAATCTATTCCGAGCCCTGCTGACGGTCAGCGGCTTCACGCTGTTGTCGCGCGTGACCGGACTGGCCCGCGAAACGCTGATCGCCCGCGCGTTCGGCGCCAGTCAATACACTGACGCGTTCTACGTCGCCTTCCGAATTCCGAATCTGCTGCGCCGCATTTCCGCCGAAGGCGCGTTCTCGCAGGCCTTCGTGCCGATCCTCGCCGAGTTCAAGAATCAGCAGGGGCACGACGCCACCAAGGCGCTCGTCGACGCCACTTCGACGGTGCTCGCCTGGGCGCTCGCCGTGCTGTCGCTGATCGGCGTCCTGGGCGCGTCGGGCGTCGTATTCGTGGTTGCCTCGGGTCTCGCCCACGAAGGCCAGGCCTACGCGCTCGCCGTAACGATGACCCGCATCATGTTCCCGTACATCATCTTCATTTCGCTCACGTCTCTCGCGTCGAGCGTTCTGAACACGTACAAGAACTTTTCGCTGCCCGCGTTCGCGCCGGTTTTGCTCAACGTCGCGTTCATCGTCGCCGCGGTGTTCTTTGCGCCGCGAATGCACACGCCGGTCTATGCGCTCGCGTGGGCCGTGATCGTGGGCGGTCTGTTGCAGTTCCTCGTGCAGTTGCCCGGTCTGAAGAAGATCGACATGGTGCCGCGCATCGGCCTCAATCCGGTTCGCGCGCTCGCGCATCGCGGCGTGAAGCGCGTGCTTTCGAAGATGGTGCCGGCGATGTTCGCTGTGTCCGTCGCGCAGATCAGCCTCATCATCAACACGAATATCGCGTCGCGCATCGGGCCGGGCGCCGTTTCGTGGATCAACTACGCCGACCGGCTGATGGAGTTCCCCACGGCGTTGCTCGGGGTGGCGCTTGGGACGATCCTGCTGCCGAGTCTCTCGAAGGCGCATGTCGACGCCGACCCTCACGAATATTCGTCGCTGCTCGACTGGGGCTTGCGCGTCACGTTCCTGCTGGCCGCGCCAAGCGCAGTCGCGCTCTTCTTCTTCGCTGAGCCGTTGACGGCCACGCTGTTCCACTATGGCAAGTTCGACGGCAACTCGGTCGTCATGGTGGGGCGTGCGCTCGCCGCCTACGGCGTCGGCCTGATCGGCCTGATTCTGATCAAGATTCTCGCGCCGGGCTTTTACGCGAAGCAGGACATCAAAACGCCGGTGAAAATCGGCATCGGCGTGCTGGTCCTCACGCAGTTGAGCAACTATGTGTTCGTGCCGATCTTCGCTCATGCAGGCCTCACGCTGAGTGTCGGGCTCGGGGCTTGCGGCAACGCGCTGTTGCTGTTTCTCGGATTGCGTAAGCGCGGTATCTATACGCCGTCGAGCGGCTGGCTCAAGTTTTTCGTGCAGTTGCTCGGTGCGTGCCTCGTGCTGGCCGGCCTGATGCATTGGCTCGCTCAGAGCTTCGACTGGATCGGCATGCATGACCGGCCGATCGACCGTATCGCGCTACTGGGCGCCTGCCTCGTGCTGTTCGCCGCGCTATATTTCGGTATGCTTTGGCTGATGGGCTTCAAATACGCGTATTTCAAAAGGCGAGTGAAGTGATTACGATGACGCGGGTTCTCGACTATTTCAGCACGCTCGTCGCCGAAGACGAAAGCTTGCCGCTGACCGAGGCGGCGCTCTCGCTCGCGCAAGATGCTTACCCCGACCTCGACTTGCAAGGCACGCTGGCCGAGATCGACGAACTCGTGGTGCGCCTGCAGCGCCGCATGCCGGAGGACGCCGACATCCGTCAAAAGGTCGGCGTGCTCAACCGGTTTTTCTTCCGCGAGCTCGGATTCGCGAGCAATCTGAACGACTATTACGACCCGGACAACAGCCACCTGAACGCTGTGCTCAAGCGTCGCCGCGGCATTCCGATTTCGCTGGCCGTCCTGTATCTGGAGATGGCGGAGCAGGTTGGCATCCCGGCGCGCGGCGTGTCGTTTCCCGGACACTTCCTGCTACGCGTAACGACACCTGACGGCGACGTGATGCTCGATCCGACTAGCGGACATTCGCTGTCAGAGTCGGAAATGGTCGACATGCTGGAGCCGTATGTCGCTTCGGCTGGAGAATCGGTGAGCAGAGCGCTGCGCATGCTGCTCCAGCCGGCCACACGACGCGAAATCATCGCGCGTATGTTGCGAAATCTGAAGTCCACGTATCTGCAGACGGAGCGCTGGCAGCGGCTGCTTGCCGTCCAGCAGCGCCTCGCCATATTGCTGCCCGAGAGTATCGAAGAGATTCGCGACCGCGGATTCGCGTACGCGCGTCTCGACTATCTGCGCCCGGCGCTCGAAGACCTCGAACGCTATCTGGGCGAGCGCCCGGATGCCGAAGACGCCACGGTCGTCGAGTCGCAGTTGCAGGAACTGCGTCAGCGCACGCAGCATAACGATCGCGACTAGCAGGTAGGAAATAGCGAACGGCGCTCGCGAGCGCTTCAAAATAAAACGCCTGCACATGCGTCATGTGCAGGCGTTTTTCGTTGTCGCCGCCGGAATTCGCGGCGCGCACGGTTGTTACTTCGGCTGCATGCGAATGGCGCCGTCAAGACGGATCACTTCGCCATTGAGCATCGGATTATCGAAAATCTGCTTGGCAAGCATTGCGTATTCCGCCGGCTTTCCGAGGCGCGGCGGGAACGGCACCATTGCGCCGAGCGCGTCCTGCACCTCTTGCGGCATGCCGAGCAGCATCGGCGTTTCGAAGATGCCCGGCGCGATTGTCATGACGCGGATCGCATTGCGCGACAGGTCGCGCGCGATAGGCAGGGTCATGCCGACCACGCCGCCCTTCGACGCCGCGTAAGCCGCCTGACCGATCTGACCGTCGTATGCGGCGACCGAGGCCGTATTGATGATCACGCCGCGTTCGCCGTTGGCGTTCGGCTCGTTCTTCGACATGGCCGTAGCCGCGAGCCGGATCATGTTGAACGTGCCGATCAGGTTGATCGAGATCGTGCGCGTGAACGAGTCGAGCGGATGCGGGCCGTCTTTGCCGACTGTTTTGACGGCGGGCGCAACGCCCGCGCAATTCACGAGGCCGCGCAGCGTGCCCAGCTTCGTTGCAGCGGCAACCGCTTGCGTCGCGTCGTCTTCGCGGCTCACGTCGCATTTGACGAAAATGCCGCCGAGTTCTTTGGCAAGGGCCTCGCCGGCATCCTGATTGAGGTCGGCCAGCACGACCTTGCCGCCGTTCTCCGCGAGAAGGCGCGCGGTGGCGGCCCCGAGACCCGATGCACCGCCGGTGATCAGGAATACGTTGTCGCGAATCTCCATGTTTCCTCCTTTGCTCGATATGGTAGGTAAGTCAGATTGGATCGGCTTTCAATTATTGATAATCCCACAACGCAATGGGCGGAGATCAAATAAAAACGTCCGTGCGGAAACGCAATAAAAAACCCGCCGAAAGGGGCGGGTTTTCTGTGTCAGCGAATGCTAGGAGGCCGATTACTTTAGCGCGTCAAACACGCGGTCGCGGATTTCCTCGACCGTGCCGAGGCCCGAAATGCGACGGTATTGCGGTGCCCGCAGCGGCGTGCTTGCGTCGCCGTTCTTCGCCCAACCGTTGTAATAGTCGATCAACGGCTTGGTCTGCGCTTCATACACTTGCAGACGCTTCTTGACCGTTTCTTCCTTGTCGTCCTCGCGCTGGATCAGCGGCTCGCCGGTGACGTCGTCGATTCCTTCGACCTTCGGCGGGTTGAACTTGACGTGATATGTGCGGCCCGACGCCGCGTGCGAGCGGCGGCCGCTCATACGTACGATGATCTCGTCGAACGGCACGTCGATTTCCAGCACGTAGTCGATTGCGACGCCTGCCTGCTTCATCGCCTCAGCTTGCGGAATGGTGCGCGGAAAGCCGTCGAACAGATAGCCGTTGGCGCAGTCCGGTTGTTGCAGACGCTCTTTCACCAGGTTGATGATCAATTCGTCTGTGACCAGTTCACCTGCGTCCATAAAGCGCTTTGCTTCCAGGCCAAGTGGTGTGCCAGCTTTGACGGCCGCGCGCAGCATATCACCGGTGGAAATTTGCGGAATGCCGAATTTTTCCTTGATGAAGTTTGCCTGAGTGCCTTTACCCGCGCCGGGCGCACCCAAAAGGATCAAACGCATGTGTATCTCCAGATCTATGTGAATTCTTTGGGGCGCTGCAGGCATCCCATGAGGGCGAGGGACCCGCGTCGGCTACCGTCTGGTCCCGCGCTGCACGTCGAAGACGGCGCTGCAAGAAACACACACGGCGCGACCGGGCAAACCCAGGCTCTCGCGAATAAAACGGGAGGCGCGCACAAGCGTCCGATTATGCCATGGGTTTTTGCGCTCAAGACCCGAATAAAGCCCGCACGCGCGCCAGATCCGCGGGCGTGTCCACGCCCGGAAGCGGCACCTCGGGCGTGATCAGGACCGCGATACGCTCGCCATGCCACATCGCGCGCAATTGCTCGAGCGCTTCGACCTGTTCGATAGGCGAGATGGCGAGATCGGGATACGTGCGCAGGAACTTGGCGCGATACGCATACAGCCCGATGTGCCGATGAACCACCGCGGGCGCGGGCGGCACGGGCATCGACGCGACGTCGGGCCAGTGCGGCTGATAAGCGTCGCGCGCCCAGGGAATCGGCGCGCGCGAGAAGTACAGTGCCACGCCGCGCGCATCGAGCACGACCTTGACCACGTTTGGATTGAAAATCTCCGCCGCGTCGACGATCGGATGCGCGGCAGTAGCGATCGCGCAGTCGTTTCTTGCCGCGAGGTGCGACGCGACGCCGCACACGAGCGCCGGATCGATCAGCGGTTCGTCGCCTTGCACATTGACGACGATCGTCTCGTCGCTCCAGCCAAATTGCGACGCGACCTCGGCAAGGCGGTCCGTGCCCGACGGATGGTCGGCGCGCGTCAACACGGAATCGAACCCATGCTCGCTGGCCGCATCGAGCACCGACTGCGCGTCCGACGCGATCAACACCTGCTGCGCGCCCGACTCGCGTGCGCGTTCGGCGACCCGCACCACCATCGGCTTACCGCCGATATCGGCGAGCGGCTTGTTGGGTAATCGGCTCGACGCCAGACGCGCGGGCACAACGGCGATGAACGGGGGCGTGGCGGGGTTGGTGTGATTCATCGGAGAGATGCGCGCAAGGGTAGAGAGGACGGGAGCAGGGACGCGGTGGGAGTGAGCCAGCAAACGCGGCTTGCGAAGGAGATAAAGCCCAAGACAAGGCCGATACGCGGAGTCGACATCGCCGGCGGCAGATCGACAATGCAACGGGCACAGAAACCAGCCCGCCGTGCATTCGCGCTCACGGCGCGGTTTGCGCTACCTGCTGCCTTGCATTGACCAAAAACGCGGTCTGCGTGATATGCCCTTCGCTAGCCTGACCCGCGTTAGGCGACCGAACCCGGATTCAGGTCGACCGGCGTGCCTTCGACAGTTTGACGCGCCTCGTCGACCAGCATCACGGGGATGCCGTCGCGGATCGGATACGCGAGCTTGTCGGCGTTGCAGATCAGTTCCTGCGCGGCACGGTCGTAGCTGAGCGGGCCCTTGCAGATCGGGCAGACGAGAATTTCAAGCAGGCGAGCGTCCACGGACTTTCTCCACAACTAATGCAATGAGGCGATGATCGAGCGCGGCTTCCACGGGAACGACCCAGATGCGCGCGTCGCGCCAGGACCCTAATTTTACCGCATCCTTTTCGGTTATCAGGATGGCATCGGCTTCAGCGTCGGTGAAAGGATTGCGCTCGAAAGCGTAGTGATCCGGCAGCGCGCGAGTTTCAGGCGCAAGGCCCGCGGCGCGCAGCGTAGCGAAGAAACGTTCTGGCGCACCGATGCCCGCGGCGGCCAGCACCCGCTCGCCGCTGAACTGCGCGAGGGGCCGGCGCAGCGCGGGATTCTCGAGATGCCACGCGTCGGCCGGTGCGAGTTGCAGCGAGAAGGTGTTGGGCCACGCAGGCAGCGTTTTCGCGTACGGGTCGTTGATCAGCGTGGCGTCGCGACGACGCGAGAGCGGCTCGCGCAGCGGTCCTGCCGGCAGCAGAAAACCGTTGCCGCCGAGTCGGTGATCGAATACGACCAGTTCGGCGTCGCGTGCCAGCCGGTAGTGCTGGAGGCCGTCGTCGCTGACAATCACGTCGACGTCCCGATGCGCCGCGCACAGTGCCTGCGCAGCTGCCACGCGATCCGGGCACACCCATACCGGCGCGCCGGTGCGGCGCGAGATCAGCAGTGGCTCGTCGCCGCCGACACTTGCTGCCGATGCAGGCGTCACCGGCGTCGGAGCTTTCACGCGTGCGCCGTAACCGCGCGACACGACACCAGGGTTGAAGCCGACGCCGCGCAACGCTTCGACTAGCGCGATCACTGTCGGCGTCTTGCCGGTGCCGCCGACGGTCACGTTGCCGACCACCACCACAGGCACGCAGACGCGCACCGACTTGAGCCAGCCGAGCGAGAATGCGGCGCGGCGCATCGCGGCGATTGCGCCGAACATGCAGGCAAGAGGCGTCAGCGACCATGCGAGCGGCCCGCGGTGCTGCCACTCGCGGGCAATCCGCGTTTCCAGGCGATCGAAAACTCCGCTCATCGGCAAAGCGGGCGAGCGAGCGGCGCGCCGCTCGCGGGTCGGTTGAGGTGCAGCAGCGGCGTGGAAGCGCCAGGGGCAATGCGCGGGACAGGCATGAACGCGATTCTCCGGACGGTCGAAGTGTGGAGCACGAGTTGAGCACAGGTCGAGCGCGAAAGGGCGCAGGCGGGTCGACATCGCGCCTGCGCGCCGCTCGGGTGTACTGTGCTGTGCAACCCGCCACTCTAGCGCGCACGCGTCCCGGCCCGCAAGTCGCGGGCACTGGATCCTACGCCCCCATTTCGTTTAGCCGGTTATTTGCGGCCTGTGGATAACTTTGTGGAGAACTGCCCCGCCATCGGGCCGCGAGGGCCGTTGCAAGCGCTTCGCATCGGCAATCATTCTCATTGCCCATCAGTAAAATTCATATAAATCAACAAGATGGTTCGGATTTCCGTAGTGCTGCGGCCTCTTTGGCGGCATCGTCCTGGAAAGTCCCGACATGTGGACACTTTTGACAATTTGCGCGGCCCGCTGGACGCCGATGGCTGCTCGGTCTATCGTCTGTCCGGCCAGTCCCAACAGGTTTCCTTGCATGAATTCCGATAGTTCTTTTAATTCGCCGACGCTGCCCGGCGGCGAAGTCGTCGTTCCAGTTTCCGCTTTGAACCGAGCGATCGGCACCATGCTCGAACGCTCGTTTCCGCTCGTGTGGGTCGCGGGAGAAGTGTCGAATTTCACGCGTGCCGCGAGCGGTCACTGGTACTTTTCAATCAAGGACGCGCAGGCGCAAATGCGTTGCGTGATGTTCCGCGGCCGTGCGCAGTACGCGGAGTTCATGCCAAAGGAGGGCGACCGTATCGAAGTGCGGGCCCTTGTCACGATGTACGAGCCGCGCGGCGAGTTGCAGCTCAATGTGGAAGCGGTGCGGCGGACCGGGCAGGGGCGTCTTTACGAGGCGTTTCTGCGGCTCAAGGCGCAGCTGGAGGCCGAAGGACTTTTCGCCGCAGAGCGCAAGCGCGCGTTGCCTTCGCATCCACGTGCAATCGGCATTGTCACCTCGTTGCAGGCGGCGGCGCTGCGCGATGTCCTTACAACGCTGTTACGTCGCGCGCCGCATATTCCGGTGATCGTCTATCCGGCGCCGGTGCAAGGCGTGGGCGCGAGCGCAAAGCTGGCGGCGATGGTCGATGCGGCCAGCGCGCGGCGCGAAGTGGACGTGTTGATCGTATGCCGTGGCGGCGGATCGATAGAAGATCTGTGGGCCTTCAACGAAGAAGTGCTGGCTCGCGCGATTGCAGAAAGCGCGGTGCCGGTGGTCAGTGGCGTCGGTCACGAGACCGATTTTACGATTGCCGATTTCGCCGCCGATATGCGCGCGCCGACACCCACGGGCGCCGCCGAACTCGTCAGCCCCCAACGCGTGCTGTTGTTGCGCGAACTCGATCATCGGCACGCCGCGCTCGCTCGCGGCTTTGGCCGGATGATGGAGCGGCGCGCCCAGCAACTCGACTGGCTTGCGCGCCGGCTCGTGTCGCCAGCCGAGCGTCTTGCGCGGCAACGCATGCACCTGCAGCAGTTGAGCGCGCGGCTTTCGTCGGCGGGCGCGCGACCAGTGCGCGACGCTCGAGCGCGTTTTTCGTTGCTGCACATGCGTTGGCAGCGCTGGCGTCCCGACCTCGCCGCGCATCAGGCGAAACTCGACAATCTCACGCAGCGGCTCGATGCCGCGCTGTTACGCCAACATGAGCGTCAGGTCGCGCGCATCTCGACACTGGCCGCACGGCTCGAAGTGCTGAGTCCGCAGCGCACGCTCGAACGCGGCTATGCCGCGGTGCTCGATGCGCAAACCGGTCGTGCGTTGCGAGCGCCGTCGTCGTTAAAGCCTGGCCGCCGCCTCACCGTGCATCTCGCAGAAGGCACCGCTGATGTTGCGCTCGCCGATGTGCAACCGCGTCTTGCGGACGGTTTCTGACATTGCGCTGACACCTTGCCGCGTGCGTACTTTTGACTGTGCCTGGCAGCGAATTCGGGTGTAACGCGAGCAGTAATTACGCGGTTTTGCAGGCAATTCGCCGATGCCGGACATAAAGTCCGTTCGTTTGCGGGGTTATTCCAAGTCGCCTACAATCGAGTGCTCTGAAGCGTTATCCGCAGACTCCCCACAACAGATACAGACTGAAGGAAAGCACCATGGAACATACGCTCCCGCCGCTGCCGTTCGCGAAAAACGCACTCGCTCCGCACATGTCGGAAGAGACGCTCGAGTTTCACTATGGCAAGCACCACCAGACCTATGTGACCAACCTGAACAATCTGATCAAGGGCACGGAGTTCGAGAACCTGTCGCTCGAAGAAATCGTGAAGAAGTCGTCGGGCGGCGTGTTCAATAACGCGGCTCAAGTGTGGAATCACACGTTCTTCTGGAACAGCCTGTCGCCGCAAGGTGGCGGCGCTCCGACCGGCGCGCTGGCCGACGCGATCAACGCCAAGTGGGGTTCGTTCGACAAATTCAAGGAAGAGTTCGCGAAGACCGCTATCGGCACGTTCGGCTCGGGCTGGGCATGGCTCGTGAAGAAGGCAGACGGTTCGCTCGACCTGGTGTCGACAAGCAACGCAGCTACGCCGCTGACCACGGACGCTAAGGCGCTGATTACGATCGACGTGTGGGAACACGCGTACTACATCGACTACCGCAACGCACGTCCGAAGTTCGTTGAAGCTTACTGGAACATCGTCAACTGGGAATTCGCGTCGAAGAATTTCGCGTGAGTCGACAGTGAGCGTAGCACCATCCCGCGGATCAGTTAATGAACGGCGGTGTCGGTGTGCTCAGGCTCTAAGCTGGTTGCGATTCGAGCCTTAAGCGTAAGCACAAATAAAAGCCCTCCATGTGAGGGCTTTTGTTTTTATCGCAGGCTGAGATATACGGCTCGCGTGCTTACAGCAACTTTGTCACCGTTCGTAACCGCGCGAGTATAAAAGGGGCGCTGCTTGGGCCACTTGCGCGGCTTTGTGTGTCGGCGCAAAACATACGGTAACTGTTCGGTAAACATCGCGTGCGCCGATTGGTCTAACGTGTGTTCTCCCAATTCCCTGTTACTCGCGCCATCATGATTTCAAGTCTAAAACCGGTGCGCGCCGCGCTGCCTCTCGGGGCCGTTGCACTCGCGCTTGTGCTGCTGGGCGGTTGCGCCGTCGTGCCGCCGAGCGGTCCCTCGGTGGTGGCTCTGCCGCGTAGTGGCGAGCCGCTCAGTCAGTTCCAGCAAGACGATTACACATGCCGTGACTACGCGTTCCATTCGTCCGATGTAGCCGGCGCCTCGCAGAGCGCGACCACGAGCAGTGTTAACAGCGCAGCGATCGGCACGTTCGGCGGCGCGGCAGTCGGCGCACTGTTGGGTGCGGCGGCGGGCAACCCCGGCGCGGGCGCGGCCATCGGCGCGGGCAGCGGTTTGCTGATCGGCGGTGCTGCCGGCGCGAATGGCGCGCAGTACTCGGCGAACAGCCTCCAGGCACGGTATGACGCAGCCTACGCGCAGTGCATGACGTCAAAAGGCAACACCATCTCGCAGCCTCAAGTGCCGGTCTACGCGCCGCAGCCCGTGTATGCGCCGCAGCCTGTCTACGTCGCTCCGCCGCCGCGTTATTACGGGCCGCCGCCGGTCATGTACTCGCCTTATCCGTACTACTGACTGTAGGTCATGCATACGCGCGCATGAGCCGCGTCCGGCACATGCGCACATGGACGAATGGCGCGACCTATTCCGCGTCGCCGCTCCCCGCCGTCTTGCGCGGCCGACGGTTGCGTGACGACGCCGTTTTTCGCGCGGCTCTCTTCTTCGGCGCTGGCGTTTCCTCCGCGACGGCTGACGTTTCCGCAACTGGCGGCGCAGTTTGCGCGGCGCTGTCCGATTTTTGTGCTGCAGTCTTTCTCGCTTTCTTTGCGGCTGGTTTGCGGGGCTCGCGCGGCCGACGACGTTGAGTCTGCGTGTCGTCTGCCTGCTCCGCCTCGGTATTCGCGACTGCGTCAGCTTCTGTAGTCGTCACGTTGCCCGGTGGCGCGGCGGGTGCCTGAGGCAACTCAGACGAAAAATCCGCATGTGCCTGCGCGGGTGCCTGCCTCAAGTCGGCGTCCGGATCGCTTTGACTGGCTGCGCCGTAGTCGTCTTGTCGATCAGCGGCTCCGGCGGATTCGTATGGGCTTTCCGGTGCGGGTTCGCGCGTGACTTGCTGACTCGCTCCTCCTTTCCGGTTGCCACGGCCACGACGACGCTGATCATGCTTACCGCCTGTCTCGGCTGTCACCGTTTCAGCCGCCTGAGGCTCGACAAGCTGTTCACCCATCTGCGCGGTATCGGCACGTTCGCTCGCATGTTCGGTCGCCTGCTCGCCCGCACTCTCTCCGAGCACGTTCGAGACCGTGCTCCGGTACACATAGGCGCCTGACTTCTCGTCGCGGCCGAATTCCAGCAGTCCGCGCGCGTGCGCCTCCTCCAGCAGATTGCCGAACGCGCGAAAGCCATAGTAGGTCTCGTTGAAATCAGGCTTGCGACGCTTGATGGCGTTTTTCAACACTGACGCCCAGATTTTTCCGCTGTCGCCGCGCTCGGAAGCGAGCGCGTCGAACGTTTGCACTGCAATCTCGACGGCTTTAGTGCGACGCTTTTCGAGGTCTTCCTTGCTGCGGCTTTTATCTTCTTCCTGCGATGGCTTGCCGGTCGGCTGAGCCGCCTTCTGC
Organism: Paraburkholderia strydomiana; assembly: GCF_031456815.1. Classification (NCBI taxonomy): domain Bacteria; kingdom Pseudomonadati; phylum Pseudomonadota; class Betaproteobacteria; order Burkholderiales; family Burkholderiaceae; genus Paraburkholderia; species Paraburkholderia strydomiana. Next base: position 564,353 of record NZ_JAVDVL010000002.1, on the reverse strand, counting down.
GGTCGCGACGACTCCCGCTTTGCAACCGTCCGTTGACTTTCCCGGACGAGGTCGTCGTAAAAAAAGAACTCGTCGCAGTTTGCGATTAGCAGGTCTGACGTGGATTGCTGCACGCCGACGCCAATCACCTGTTTCGCGTTTTCGCGCAGTTTTGACACAAGCGGTGAAAAGTCCGAGTCGCCGCTGATAATCACAAACGTATTGACGTGCGATTTGGTGTAGCAGAGGTCGAGCGCGTCGACGACCAGCCGGATATCCGCGGAGTTCTTGCCCGATTGGCGCACGTGCGGAATTTCGATCAATTCGAAGTTGGCCTCGTGCATTGCGCCTTTGAAACTCTTATAGCGATCCCAGTCGCAATACGCTTTCTTCACGACGATGCTGCCCTTGAGCAGCAGACGTTCGAGCACCAGCTTGATATCGAACTTGTCGTACTTCGCGTCGCGCACGCCCAGCGCGACATTTTCGAAGTCGCAGAAGAGCGCCATGCTGACGGTTTCATTGGATGACGCCATGTAAATCTCCATTGAAGCGCTCGTCGATGTCGACGAATCGCGACCATGATAGCGATTCCAGCGAAGCTGATCAGCTTTTGTCCAAACAACGCAGTTCAACGCGCCGACCTACAGATCGTGACGTCTGTCTGGCGCCGCAGGAAACGGGCTTAGTGCCGCCCGTGTTTCCAATACCTCGTCCACCAGGCCATAGGTTTTTGCCGCGAGGGCTGACATGAAATTGTCGCGGTCTGTGTCACGCGCGATTTCCTCGATGCTTCGCCCCGTCCGTTCGGCCATCATCGCGTTCAGGCGTTCGCGCAGATAGAGCACTTCCTTAGCCTGAATGTCTATATCTGCCGCCGTGCCTTGGCTACCGCCCGAGGGCTGGTGGATCATGATGCGGGCGTTAGGCAATGCGTACCGTTTGCCGCGTTGGCCGGCGCACAGCAGGAACGTGCCCATGCTTGCAGCAAAGCCGGTGCATAGCGTCGACACTTCCGGCTTGATGAACTGCATGGTGTCGTAAATGGCGAGACCGTCGTAAACCGAGCCGCCCGGCGAATTGATGTAAAACGAAATATCCTTGTCGGGGTTCTCGGATTCGAGAAATAGCAGTTGCGCCACGATAAGACTGGCCGACTGCTCGTTCACGGGCCCCACGAGAAACACGATGCGCTCGCGCAACAAACGAGAATAGATGTCGTAGGCGCGCTCACCGCGACCGGACTGCTCTATGACGGTTGGGACGAGCCCGAGATCTGTGACGGATGCGTAACTGGAATGCATTTTTGCCTCGCTGAAGTGGGCTGCTGTCCCTATGACGATCCCGCTGCCGGTGGCGTGACATAAATATTTTTTGGCGCGCCTGTCACGCAACGTATCGCCCGAGCGTCAAGCTGCAATGGATGCCCTTTTTGCGGTGAGCCGCGCCGGAGCATCCTGCATATCAGCGCACGCGCTTTTCATCACGCACGATCTGGAGGTCAACGCATGACAGAACACGAAATCGACAAGGCATCCAGCTTCGGTGCGGTGCGCGCCCGTCTTATCGCGTTGGCGTACCGCATGCTGGGCAGTCGCGCGGAGGCAGAAGACATCGTGCAGGACGTCTGGCTGAAGTGGCATCTTGCCGACACGCGTGAAGTGCAAACGCCGGCAGCGTGGCTGACTACACTGACCACACGCACGGCGATCGACCGTCTGCGAAATGTGCAGCGCGAGCGGGAATCGCAGACCACCGGCTGGTTGCCGGAGCCTTGGCTCGACGAAGTCGCACCATCCGCTGAAGAACTCGCCTTGCGTGCCGCGGAAATGTCGTATGGCGTGATGCTGTTGCTTGAGCGTCTCAAACCCGACGAGCGCGCGGCGTTCGTGCTGCACGAAGCGTTCGATTGTGACTATGCCGAGATCGGCAAGATCCTGGAGCGTACGCCTGCAAGTTGCAGGCAGATTGTCCACCGGGCAAGAGTTCGTTTGCAGCGTGCGGGCGCGCCGCTGCAAAGGCCCGACGCGCAGGCGCACGCGCGGATCGTCGAGCGTTTGCGCAGCGCGCTGGAGGCGCAAGACCGGGCAAGCTTGCTCGACCTGTTTAGCGACAGGCCGGTAGTCGTCAGCGACGAGCCGGAGTTCGGGGCGCTGAATGTCGTGGCGAGTTCGCCCGCGCCTTTGGTTACGCCTTCAGTCGCGCCTTCAGTTACACGTCGAGGTGCGGACGCTGTAACAAACTCGCCGGGAATACCGGCACAGGCGAGTGCCCAAGCACCTGGCTGCGAGCACGAATCTACATTCGGCTCTACATTCGGCGATTGGATCGAGAAGGTGACGTCGCTGGCGGGGCAGGCGAGCCATGTCGAACTGGTGTCGGTGGGCGGAGTGCCGTCCATCGCTTTCCTTATCGAAGGCGATGTCGTCGCGCTGATCGACGTCTCTACAGAAGACCCGTACAACAGCCTCACAAGCGCCGAAAGGCGCAGTCGGGGACAGGGCCCGGTCTGCAACGCGACCAACAGCGCTCAGAAGATCGTTTCGTTGCACGCGGTAACGAGCGCGTCGCGACTTCAGGCCGCCAACCGCGTTTTAGGCCGCGCAGCGGTCACTGAGTTGCTGGCGCGAATCACGCGCAACCCGGCGCAGTCAGTTGCGATGGGCCGCGACTTCCCAGTTGATGTCTACGCATAGCACTTGTGTGCCCTTCGGCGTATGCGCGGCGATTGAGGCAGTCACACACAAGTGCGCTTCGTTGATCGAAAGATAGGGAGGTGTTAGATGCACCTGACCCGGCACACGCATTGCCTGGATGAAATACGGCCGCCGCTCCCAGCTCGCGCCCTCCGAATGCAACAGTGGGCGGAAGCGTTTGGCGCGTTGCGAAGCGCGCCCTGGAGGCAGCACGTTGTCGCCGATCTGCCGTCCTGAGCCGTCCAGAATGAAGCAGCGTGCTGTCTCGCCGAGTTTCAGTAGCGGGGCAGTCGCCTCGGCGGCAGGTCGCCCTGCTACAAGCTCTGCGGCTGCTGTTTGGAGCGCAGTCACGTACGGCGCGAGGCGCGTCGCCTGCGCGCGCTCACGCGCTGCAACCCGCTCACGCAACGCTGCCGAAAGCGAGTCCATCAAACCTGCGGCGGTTTGCGGCTTGACCGCATCTACGCTCGGACCTGCAAAGAAGGCGCCCTGCACGAAGTCGACGTTGCATTCGAGAGCGATCAAGGCATCGCGTTCAGTAGTGAGGCCACCCATCAACACCAATTGGCCGGACTCATGCAACAGCGAGACGAGGCCGGGCAGCACGCGTTCAATGTGCGAATGCTCGCTGGCTTGCGCGAGAATGCAGCGATCGAGCGTGACAATGTCGGGGCGCAGGTTCCAGACGCGGTCAATGTTCGAATGCTTGGCGCCGAAGCCATCGAGCGCTATCAGGAAGCCTGACTTGCGGAGTGCGTCGATGATCTCGGCAAAACGGGTTGTTTCGCCGCCCGCCTGTTCGGACACTTCCAGGACTACGCGTTGTGGCGGCAAACCCAACGCCTTGAGGCCGGCCAGAAGTGCGTCGCCATAACTGGTGTCCATCAGTGCGGCCGGGTGAAGGCTTAGGAAGAGCCATTCATCGTGACTGTCGAACGCGTTGAAGTTGCCAAGGTGAAGTGATTCGGCCAGCCGACCCAGCTCCAGCAGGTCGCCGCGGCGCGCGGCCTGGGTGAAGACCTCGTGCGAGGGTACTTGCACCGCTTGCTCGTCGTGCGCGCGCAGCGACGCGTGATAACCGATTGCACGCCGGTGCGATACCGAGAAAACCGGCTGGAACACGCTGAAGACGGTGTAGCCGCCGTATAGAACGGTGCGCCGGGAGCCTTCGTCACCGGCCATCGGGCGGGGAGGCTGGAAACCGGGAGGATCGAGTTCGATCATGCTCATCATGTCAGTCGTGTGAAGGGCGGCGCGATCGCATGCTCGATGTGGGTGTGCATGCGCGATACGTAAGTTTACAGGATTGAAGAGCAAGATCCATGCGCGTGCAGAGATGCTGCATGCGCGCGCGATTGCCACGAGGGATCGGCAACATTGTGCGCCAACCCGGGCGCTCACGCGATAGTTCGCACATTGCTGGTGCGGGGAGCGCCCTGCGGCAGAGCCTACGTTAGCAGCCACGCTGCCGCTGAGACAGCATGGCAGGCGCTCTGCGTGGAGTTGTGTCAGGTGCTCCGACTGCCGTCGGCGACCAACAGCTAACGTCGCTGACTGCCATCAACTATCGCCCCCGAGCGACAGCCAACGCCCCGACGAACGCCTCAACCAACGCCCGACGAACGCCTCAACCAACGCCCCAACCAACGCCGCAACCGACCCCCAGCCCCCGCCAGTCAACCCAAAAAACTCACGTGCGCTCAGAAGGGTCCGTCTTCTTCGCGGGCGTCCGGATATCAGGCGACAACTGCGCGAAGATCCACGCCGAACCCGCGGTGATAATGCCGACGCACAGGAAAGTCGCGTGGAACGCGGGCAGCGAATTAGCGGCTGTCACGCGTGGCAAGAGGCCCGTGAACGTGGCGAGCAGGGCGCCGGCCACCGTCACGCCGAGGCTCATCGACAGCATCTGGACAAGCGAGAACAAGCTGTTGCCGCTGCTTGCGCCGCCGGTTCCGAGGTCCTTCAGCGTCAAGGTGTTCATCGCGGTGAATTGCATCGAGTTGACTGCGCCGAACAATGCCAGTTGCACAAGCCTCAACCATAACGGCTGGCCCGCGCTGGTGAGCGAGAAGCTCGCCATCGTCAAGCCGACAAGAATTGTGTTGATCATCAATACGCGGCGATAGCTGTATCTAACGATCAGCGTCGTCACGAGGCGCTTGGACGCCATGCCCGCAGCCGCGACGGGCAGCATCATCATTCCGGCTTCAAAAGCGCTATAGCCAAGGCTCACCTGCAATAGCAACGGAATCAGATACGGCATCGCGCCGCTGCCTATCCGCGCGAATAGATTGCCAAGCAGTCCGACGCTGAAAGTGTGGATCTTGAACAGATCGAGCGGAAAAATAGGCGATGGCTCACGCACCGCGTGCAAACCATAGGCGACAAAACACGCCAGGCTCAGGATCAGCAGCACGAGCACGGTCGCGTGTTGAATGCCGAATTCGGTGCGTCCGTCGAGCGCGGACGAAATCGCCACCATGCCGGCCACGAGCAGAAGGTAGCCTTTGACGTCGAACTTGCCGACCTGTTCGTTACGGCTATCCGGCATGAAGATGAATGTGGCGATGCATCCGGCGATGCCCACGGGCACGTTGATCAGAAAGATCCAGTGCCAGGATGCGATCTTCACCAGCCAGCCGCCAAGCGTCGGGCCAATCAACGGACCGATCAGTCCGGGGATGGCAACGAATGACAGCGCCGGCAAATAGCGCTCGGCCGGAAACGTCCGCAGCACGGCAAGCCGCCCGACCGGCAGCAGCATCGCGCCGCCCACGCCCTGCACGATGCGGAACACCACCAGTTGGTTCAGCGTATGAGCGTTCGCGCACAGCAACGAGCCGACCGCGAAAACCAGGATCGCGCTGAAGAACACGCGTCGCGTACCGAGTTTGTCGGCGAGCCAGCCGGACACGGGGATCATCACGGCCATCGTCAGTGAATAGGCGATGACGACCGACTGCATGCGCAACGGGAGTTCGCCGAGGCTCGTTGCCATCGCTGGGAGAGCGGTGTTGACGATCGTCGAATCGAGCGTTTGCATGAAAAAGCCGGTCGCGACGAGCCACAGCATCACTGTCAGTGAGCGGGCGGAAGGGGCGCTGGCTGCGACGGTTGCCGAGGCGGGCGGAGTTGGCGGCGTGGACATGAAGTAGCGGCTAGGCGCAAGGACGGCAGGGACCCGCTATTCTAGGGAAAAGCAGCCGACGACGCAGGGAGGTCAAGGCCCGAGCCACGCACGGAGGACAGGTCGTGACGTGCTGATGTGCGCGGCGCGGTTAGATGCAACGCAGCGAGGCCGCGGAGCCAGACGCGACAAAACCACGCCAGCCACGCATCGAACCTCAGCCAACAACCCCAACCCCGCAACCGCCCCTCACCCCCGCAACGCTGCCGCCGCCCGAAAAAACGCTTGCGCCCTCGGCTCGTTTCCGAACGCGGCGTGAATCCGGATCCACGGACTCTGCTCCATCCCCGGCCGGAAATAGCTGCCCGGCGCAACGGTCACGCCCAAAGGCGCACCGCACTCCACCAGCCGCTCCGCATTGTCCACATGCGGCACGCGAGCCCACAGAAATTTGCCTCCGACCGGTTTCTCGAACACCTCCCAGCCGGCATCTTCGAGCGTTTGTATCGTCGAACCCAGCGCATCGCGCATACGACGTCGCAGTCGCTCGAGATATTTGCGGTATGCGCCGCGCTCGAGCAGGGACGCCGTCACCGTCTCTGCAAAGAGCGACCCACCGATGCTGGTCAGCATCTTGATATCGACGAGATCCTTGATGATTGCGTGGCTCGCCACGACACAGCCGATGCGCAACGACGACGACAGCGTCTTCGACAATCCGCCGATATAAATCACGTGTTCCAATTGATCGAGCGTCGCGAGGCGGTCCGTGATGTCGGCCTGAAAGTCGGCGTAAATGTCGTCTTCGATAATCGTGAAGTTGTGCTCGCGCGCGAGTTGCAGCAGACGGAACGCCACCGGCGGGGCAACGGTCGTCCCGGTCGGATTGTGGAACACGGTGTTAATGAAGAATAGCTTCGGCCTATGCCGCTTCAACTGCGCCTGCATGACGTCGAGGTCCGGGCCGCTCCGCGTACGCGGAATGCCGATCAGCCGGACGCCGTGCAACTTCAGCAGGCCATACAGGTTGTAGTAGCCGGGATCCTCGACGAAGATCGTGTCGCCCGCCTTCAGCATGTAGCGCATCAGCAGATCGAACGCCTGGCTTGCGCCGTTCGTAATGAGAATCTGCGAAGTGTCCGCGCGGATACCCAGTTGCGCGATTCGTGCCTGCAAGTGCTCCCGCAAGCTCAAGTTGCCGAGCGGCGTCGCATAGTCGACCATGCTGGCCGGATCGGTGCGCAACACGTGTCGTATCGCCTGGGCGATGTTGTCGGTGTCCCGCCACGGCTCGGGAATGAAGCCGCTGCCAAGCTTCAGCGTTTCGCCGGGATGGTTGAATTGCTGGAGCAGGTGGTCGGACTCGTCCTCGGCGCGGCGCGGGTCCGACGTGCCGTCGCACTGCGAGCCGCCCGGCGGCCGGTCGGCCACGTAGAAGCCCGAGCCGTGGCGCGAGTCGACGTAACCGAGCGACACGAGCCGGTCATAAGCCTCGATCACCGGAAAGCGGCTCACGCCATAGTCGGCTGCGAACTGGCGGATCGACGGCAATTTCGAGCCGGGATGCGCGGCGCGCGAGCGGATCCACGCGGTCACGCCCGCGACGATCTGCTCGGTCAGCGGCACACCATTGTCTCTGTCCAACTGAATTTCGAGTCGCATACGGTTTCCTTCCGCGAACGCGTTGTGCGGGCCAACAGAGCCGTCGCGCGCCAACTGTTCGGTTTTTCAACTGCACAGTTCCGACGAAAGTGTTCGGAAGTGTGCATGGGTATTCGATCATCGCACGTCAATAATCGATACAACAGAGAAGCCCTTTTGAAGGAGAACGGCAATGCGTGAAGTGCGGATTTTCGAACTGGAACATGAAGAGCCGGCCGCGGCCTGGCATGTCGCGCGCCCGTCTACTTTCAAGGTGATCTCGGGTGAGATCTGGCTGACGGTCGAAGGCGACAGTGAAGACTACTGGCTTGCCACGGGTGAATCGATCGAGTTGCCCCGCCGGGCCGTGGCGTGGATCAGCGCCGGGCGTGATGGTGCGCGCTTCGCGCTCGCAAGCGGATCGGAGCGCGGAACCATCAAGCCGGTGCTCGGCGTGCCGACACCGAACTGGCTGCCGCGCTGGCTCGGCGCTGCCTGACAATACCGGCAGAAGTACCGGCAGAAGTACCGGCGCGACGGGCGGCTGCCTGCTCAAGCCTCGAGCTCGCCAACATAACGTGCTCGCGGCCGGATCAGACTGCCGTCGCGCGCCTGTTCCATTGCGTGCGCAATCCACCCGACCACTCGCCCCACTGCAAAGAGCGTGAAGGCGGCGCCCGTCGGCAAGCCGAGCACACGCTCGATGGCCGCAAGCGCGAAGTCGACGGTCGGCTCCGCGCCGGTCGTATCGCGCACCGCTCGCGCGAGCGCCAGCACCTGAGGGAGCGGCGAGCGGGCCGGCGCACAGTCTTGCAACAAGTCCAGCAGAAGCCGCGCGCGCGGGTCGCCTTCCGGATAAAGCGGATGCCCGAAGCCCGACAGCACCGGCCCTTGCGTGCCTTGCTCGTGACGCGACAAACGGGTAGCCAGGTAACGATCGAGATCGGCGGCGCGTGAGGCTTCGTCCAATAGAGCGGCAATGCGCACGGTTTCTCCGCCGTGACGCGGGCCCGCGAGCGCGGCGAGACCGCCCGCGACCGCGCCGAACAGATGAGTGCCCGTCGACGTGATGCAGCGGACCGTGAACGTCGACGCGTTCAGTTCGTGATCCGCACACGCGACAAGCGCCGCGCGCAGCAGGCCCGCTTGCTGGCGGCTGCGCACCTGCCAGGCCGATGCCAGTTGCCGATGCAGTGGTGCATTCGACGGCGGCGCCGAGATCATTGCGGCGGCCAGCAGCCGCATCACGGCGCAGGCGCTGTCCAGCTGCGCATCGCGACCGAGCGCCCACACCCGCGGCATTTGCGCCGCCGCCGCAGGCAACAGCACCAGCGCGCGATCGAGCGGCGTATTGTCGCCCCACAGCTTCAGCCAGGCCGCCCATTGAGCGGCGGCGATCGGCACAGCCGGCGCATCCGCAATGCGCGCCGCGCTGCACTCCCACAACAACGCGGCGATGTCTTCCAGCGACTCGGTGCGCGCGAGTGCCGTCGCATCATGCCCGCGATACAGCAGGCGGCCTTGTGCAACCAGCGTGATCGACGATTCGAGCACCGGCACGCCCCAGTCCAACACTTTCTGCGCGACTTTGCCCGCGCGTTTACCGTCTTCCTTGCGCCGCGCGAGCCGCCGCACCTCGCGCGCGTCGTAGCGGCGATGCTTGCCTTGTGCGTCCGGCGATGAGCTCAGCAAGCCCCGGCTCACATACGCATATAGCGTGGCGAGGCTGATGCCGAGTTCGGCGGCGGCTTCGCGGGCGGTCAACGAGTCGGGCAAAGGCATAGGAATGCGCGGCAAAAGTAGAGTTCAACCAAAGAAATCAATATATGTTGATTATCATAATCAAGATTGATTAACGCAAGGCGCGATTCTAGACTCGATCGCATCCCCGTTACTCGACTGTGAACAACATGACGCCCGAACTCGCGCTCGACCACATCTGGAGCCTCGCGAACTGCGAGCCAGCCGCGCTTCGTTCCGTACATTTCACCGGCTCGGAGCCGGGCTTGCCGTCGGTATTTCGCGTCGGGGCGCTGGCGTCCGCGACCATCGCAGCGGTGGGTTTGGCGGCGGCTGAGTACCATCGGTTGCGCACGAGGCACGGCCAGCGAGTGACGGTGGACATGCGGCGCGCGCTGGCTTCGTTCCGCAGTGAACGTTACCTGCGCGTCGACGACGGGCCGCCGCCTGCGCTGCGCGATCCGGTGACGGGTTTCTACGAGACGGGAGATGTCCGCTGGATCCAGCTGCATACGAATTTCGCGCATCATCTGAACGGCGTGTTGAAGGTGCTCGGTTGCCAGAACGATCGTGCCGCAGTCGCGGCGGCAATTCGCGGCTGGGACGGCGCCACGCTCGATCAGACTCTCGCCGATGCGGGCCTGTGCGCCGCGCTGATCCGCACGCCCGGCGAATGGGCCGCGCTCGACCAGGCTAAAGCAATCGCGGGTTTGCCGCTCTTCGAAATAGAGCGGATCGGCGATGCGCCGCCGGCATTGCCCAAGTCCTCGCCGTCGTTCGAGCCGTCATCGCGCAATACTGGCAGCCGGCCGCTGTCCGGCGTGCGGGTGCTAGACCTGTCGCGCATCATCGCGGGGCCGGTGGCTGGGCGAGCGCTTGCGCAGCATGGCGCTCAGGTGCTGATGATCAACGGGCCGCATCTGCCGAACATTGCGCCGCTCGTCATCGACAACGGGCGCGGCAAACGCTCGGCCGTGGTCGATCTGCGCGACGCGGCGGGGCGCGAGACGTTGCGCGGTTTGACGCGCGACGCCGACGTCTTTTTGCAGGCGTATCGGCCTGGAGCGCTGGCCGCGCGCGGATTCAGTCCCGAGGACGTGGCGCGCTTGCGGCCCGGCATTGTCTATGTGTCGGTGTGTGCGTATGGATACGAGGGACCATGGGCCTCGCGACGCGGTTTCGATAGTCTCGTGCAGTCCGCGAGCGGCATCGCGATGACCGACCAATCCGCAGCCGGATCGACCGAGCCGAGACATCTGCCGTGTCAGGCGCTCGATCACGCGACTGGTTATCTCGCCGCTTTCGGTGCCATGGCTGCGTTGGCGCGACGCGCCACCGAAGGCGGAAGCTGGCACGTCAAAGTTTCGCTCGCGCAGACGGGCCAATGGCTGCAATCGTTCGGCAAGATCGCCGACGGGTGGCAAGCACCCGATGTTTCGCTCGATGACGTGCGCGACTGCCTCGTCACAGTGGACTCCGAATTCGGTCGCGTACAGGCCGTGCAACCGGCCGAACAACTGGAGGAGACGCCGGCTTTCCTCGGGCTGCCGCCGTCGCGCATCGGCGCGCACGACGCGAAGTGGCTGTAACGGAGCTGCCTCGCTGCGTCGGCCCGCCCGCGACACGCCCGCCTATTTGCGCAGTTCCGCGACGAAATCGTAGTAGTCGTTGCGGCAATACGTGTCGGTCAATTCGATAGCGCGCTGGTCGGCCGTATATCCGACGCGCGTAATCAGCAGAAGCGCTTCGTTCGGCGCGATGCTCATTTGCTGCGCGATCTCCTCGCTCGCATTCACCGCGCGGAAATGCTGCAGTGCGCGGACGATCGTCAGTCCGCGATTCTCCAGATAGGTGTAAAGCGAATCGCCGATCGCCTGTGGATCGGGAATCACCGCAGCGGGGAAGGTGGAGTTTTCGACCGCCATCACGATGCCGTCGGCGAGACGCAAACGCCGCAGCCGCGTCACGGCCGCAGCCGGCGAAAGCCCGAGTTGGATTACCTCTTCGCGATTGGCCGGCAGAATTTCGCGCGACAGCCATTTCGAACTTGGCGTAAAACCTCGCCGCCGCAACATTTCGCTGAAGCTCGACAGACGCGACAGCGGATCTTCATAGCGTGGTGTGATGAAACTGCCGGCGCCTTGCGTGCGTCGGATCAATCCCTGCTCGACGAGTAGCGCGATAGCCTTGCGTGAAGTGATTCGCGAGACGCCGAGCGCCTCCGAAAGCACGCGCTCCGACGGCAGTGCCTCGCCGGCGTTCCAGCGGTTCTCGTGAATGGCCGTGCCAAGCTTGCGGGCAAGTTGAAGATAAAGCGGTGTGTCGTTTTCCGGGTCCGGGCGCAGATCGCGCCAGCGGTCTTCCGAGGCAGAGGTCATGGGGCTTACGCTAGAAGGGCGAGGAGCAATTCTAAGACATCGGCGCGCTACGTTATAGCGGGCTTTTGCCTGATGGCCTGTCGGCCGGTCTCACAACCGCTAAACTCGTCGATACGCTTTCTCGCACCGCCGCGCGTTGGTTCGACGCCGGCGCGTGGTCACACGTTCGGCCACAGTCCACACTCAGTCACCTCAGGAGTCAGCATGACGACCGATATCGCAAGCGTGAGCCTGCCCGACGGCGAGCGCATCCCCAAACTCGGGCAAGGCACGTGGGAAATGGGCGAGCAGCCGGCACGCCGCGCGGCCGAGATCGCCGCAATCCGCCTGGGCGTCGAGCTTGGCATGACGCTCGTCGATACCGCGGAAATGTACGGCGACGGCGCAACCGAACTGTTGTTGGGCGAAGCGCTCGCGGGGCTGCGCGATCAGGTGTTCCTCGTTAGCAAGGTCTATCCGCATAACGCTAGCAGGCGGGGCGTGATTTCTGCTTGCGAGCAGAGCCTCAAACGTCTGAAGACGGATCGGCTCGATCTGTACCTGCTGCATTGGCGCGGTTCGATCCCGCTCGAAGAAACGGTGGCCGGGTTCGAAGCGCTGCGCGACGCGGGGAAGATCCGTCACTGGGGCGTGAGCAACTTCGATACCGAGGACATGGAAGAACTCATCGCTACGCCCGGCGGCACGGCGTGCGCGACGGACCAGATTCTCTACAACGTTGCGCGGCGCGGGCCCGAATTCGATCTGCTGCCGTGGCTCGCCGAGCGCAATATGCCGGCAATGGCCTACAGTCCCGTCGATCACGCACGTCTGCCGAAACGCTCGCCGCTCGACGACATCGCCAGCGCGCGCGGCGTGTCCGTGTTTCAGGTGGCGCTCGCGTGGGTGCTGCAGCAGCCGGGCGTGTTCGCCATTCCGAAGACGGGCCGCGTCGAGCACGTGCGCGACAATCATCGTGCGCTGCAACTGCAGCTCGACGCTCAGGAACTCGCGGCCATCGACAGCTATTTCAAGCCGCCACGCGGCAAGCGCCCGCTTGAAATGCTCTGAGCCAGGCGCGCGCCGCAGAGGTATCGCGGCGCAGTGAGCGCCCGGCGGCGTTCAGAGCATTCTTGACGCGCCGCGTACTACGCACACGAAGCCGCGGCAGGAAAATCGCCGTGCGCGACGCCGCTCAGTGTCGTCAATTGCAATTGTGATGCAGGTGCACAGAGCCCAGCACCGCGACTTCGGCGGGCGTGTGCTTGAGCGAATCTTCGTTGACCTGGCCCGCGTCCGCGACGAATTCGTCGACGATCGAAGAAACCGGTGTATTGCGCAGACACAGCGACACACGCTGGGTTTCGTTGGCCGGCAAGGACGCGCGCTGGCCGAGGAACAGCACACCGTACTGATAACCGTGGATGATGCCGCGGATCGCGCCGACGCATTGACCGTGCGCGACGTTGTCGTTCTTCTGCTTGCAGGCTTGCGCAAGCGAGTAAGCAGAGAAGGTGGGGTCCACAGGCGGCGCGGCTTGCGACATCGTGGGCGACAGCGGTTGCGCCGTCGGTGCCGTGCTTTGCGCGCCGGTCTGCGCATTGGCGAGCGAGGCGAAGCTCAGAGCAGCGGCCGCTGCGAAGCCGACGACCGCGCGTGCCGCGGAGCAGGGGACGTTTCGTTGCATGTTGTGGTGCCCTCATATCGAACGTAGAAACTGATATGAGGCAATTGCCGCGCTTTGGTTCCGGACGTATGCGCCGCGCCGGCTCGTGGCATTTGTCGCGCATGCCGGCGTGCAGGCGAGAAAGCGGAGGTGGCACCAGCGCATTCGCCGCAGTGCGTTACTTCCGAAGCAAACGCAGAAAGCCGCAATGCGTGAGCTTCGACAATGGGCAGCAGCACGGCCGCGAACAATGATTGTGAAGTAGCGCTATGAGTCGCGTCCGGCACCGCTGGCGGGATTTGCGGGCTTGTCGCGGGCAACGTCGCTCGCTTCGTCGCGTGCCTGGTCGTTTGCCTGGTCGCGCGACGCGGTTTGTAGTGCACGCAGTTCGTCGGCCGGAATGTGGCAGCGGATCAGATGCTTGCGGCCGATGCCGCTCGTAGCCTCGCGTGCTAAACCGGTCGCTTGAGACACATATGCCACATCGGCCGCCTCGGCAAACGGCGGGTCCTGCTGTTCGCAGATCGCGCCGAGCTTGCGCGGACAACGTGTGTGAAACACGCAGCCGGACGGCGGCGACGCGGCGCTCGGCAGATCGCCCGACAGCCGAACGCGGGCCACGCTCGCGTGGCCGTCGAGTGTCGGCACGGAAGACAGCAGTGCTTCCGTATAAGGATGCTGCGGCCCGTCGAATACCGCCGCGGCCGGTCCGATTTCCAGCAGTCTGCCGAGATACAGCACGGCGATGCGATCGGACAAATATCGTACGACGTGCAGATCGTGCGAGATGAACACGTAGCTGACGCCACGCTCGCGCTGCAAATCGGCAAGCAGATTGAGGATCGCCGCCTGCACGGAGACGTCGAGCGCGGAAGTGGGTTCGTCGCACACCACCACGCGCGGCTCGCCGGCGAACGCGCGCGCAATGGCCACGCGTTGCTTGAGTCCGCCGGAAAGCTGGCGCGTGCGCGAGCCGAGATAGCGCTCCGGCAAACGCACGGCGGCCGTCAACGTAGCAAGCCGTTCGTCGATGGCGGCACCGCGCAGCGCCGCAAGACGCGACAACGCGCGGCCAATCAGCCGCTTCACAGAATGCGCGCGGTTAAGCGCCGAGTCGGGATTCTGGAACACGATCTGCAGCGACTTGACCTGCTCGTCGTTGCGCCGTGTGACGCGTGCGGCGAGCGGAGCGCCGTCGAGTTCGAGCACGCTGCCTGCGTCCGGTGCGAGAAGGCCGAGCATCAGTTTCGCGAGCGTCGTCTTGCCACTGCCCGATTCGCCGACGAGACCCAGCGTTTCGCCGGCCGCGAGGTCGAGCGAAACCTTGTCGACGGCGCGCAGCGCTGTGCCGGACACATGGAAAGTCTTCGATAGATTCTCGGCGCGCAAGACGAGTTCTCGCGGGTTCTTGTCCGCATTCGCAAGGCCATGCTCGGGCAATGCTTGCGCGAGCGCACGCGGCAACTCGATCGCACGTTCGTGATAGTGACAGCGTGACATCTGATCGCCATGCGCCGCGCTGACGCGGTACGGCGGCGGCGCTTCGCGGCGGCACCGGTCGTCGGCGAGACGACAGCGCTCTGCGTAGATGCAGCCTTGAGTCACCGAGCCAGGCGAGGGCAGGCCGCCTGCAATGGTATCGAGCCGCTCGGTATCCTTGCTGCGTCCCACGGTGGGCAGACAGCGCAACAGTCCCACGGTGTACGGATGACGCGGCCGCGTGAAAACGTCTTGCGTCGCGCCCTCCTCGACGAGCTTGCCCGCGTAAAGCACGCCGACGCGCTCACACATTCGCCCGATCACCGCGAGGTTGTGACTGATAAACAGCACGGCGGTGCCGAGTTCCGCGCGCAGTTGTGCGACCAGGTCGAGCACTTCCGCTTCGACGGTGGCGTCGAGCCCGGTGGTCGGCTCATCGAGAATCAGCAGTGCCGGGTTCGACGCGAGCGCCATGGCGATCACCACGCGCTGCTGCATGCCGCCCGACAATTGATGAGGATAGCTGTCCATCACCCGTTCCGGCGATGCAATGCGCACGCGCTGCAGCATCTCGAGCGAGCGTTGCAATGCTTCATCGGGCGCGACACCGGCGGCTTCGAACGCTTCGGACACTTGCCGCGCGATGGTCAACGACGGATTCAGCGCGCGCGCCGGGTCCTGATAGACCATTGAAATGGTGTTGGCGCGCATCGTGCGCAAAGCGTCGGCGTCGAGCTTGTTGACGTCGGCGCCGGCGATGACGATCTTGCCCGCCTTCACCTTGCCGTTGCGCGGCAGATAGCGCAGCGCCGCCATCGCGACGGTCGACTTGCCGCAGCCAGATTCGCCGACGAGCCCGTATGCTTCGCCGCGACGCACACGAAACGATACGTCCTGCAACACTTCGCGATCGCGACCGCGCATCCGGTATGTGACCGTCAAGCCGACGACGGTCAGCGCATCCGTGCGGTCGCTCTTCGACACGTCGAAGGCGGGGAACGAGGAGGGCGGAGGTCCGTTCATCGGTCGAGCACGCCTTGTACGCCGTCGGCGATAAGATTCACACCGACGACCAGCGTGGCAATTGCGCCCGCCGCGAATACGACGGTCCACCACGCGCCGCCCGCCATCAGCGTGTACGACTCGGAAAGCGCGAGGCCCCAGTCGGCTGACGGCGGTTGAATGCCGAAGCCGAGAAACGACAGCGTGGCCACGGCGAAGATCGCATAACCGAGCCGCACGGTCGCCTCGACGATGATCGGCGGCAGCACGTTCGGCAGAATTTCCGCGAACATGATGTAGGGCGCGCGTTCGCCACGCAGTTGCGCGGCGGCGACGTAGTCGAGATGCCGCTCGGCGAACACGGCGGCGCGCACGGTGCGCGCGGTAATCGGCGTGAAGGTGATGCCGATCACGAGTATCACGGTCAGGTTCGACGCGCCCACCGCAGCAAGCGCGAGCAGCGCGACGATCACGAGCGGCAGCGCGAGTACCGCGTCGATCGCGCGGCCCACGACGTTATCGACCCAGCCGTCGAAGTAACCGACAACGAGACCTAGCGACGTACCCGCCACTGTGCCGAGCAGTGTGGCGAGCGGCGCAATCGTGAGAATGTCGCGCGCACCGACGATCACGCGCGAGAACACATCGCGGCCCAACTGGTCAGTGCCGAACCAGTGCGTACGGTCGGGCGGCATGAGCGAATTGAGCGGGTCGGACGCATACGGATCGACAGGCACGAACCATTGCCCGGCAATCGCGCATACGATCCACCACACGACGATCAGCACGCCCACCACGAACGTCGGCGAGCGCAGCAACACACGCAACTGATCGAAGCGCGGCTCGCTTGCGGCGCGCGGCGCGGCTGGCGGAACAATGGTGCTCATTCGGCGCTCCTCACGCGCAGGCGCGGATTGAGCAGCACGTGCAACGCATCCGCGACGAGATTGGCGACGGTATAGACCACGCCGACGGTCAGTACACCTGCCTCCAGCATCGGGAAGTCCTTCGCCTTCGCGGCGTTGTAGATCAGCGAGCCGATGCCCTGATAGTGGAACAGTGTCTCGACCACCACGAGGCCGCCAATCATGTAGCCGAGTTGAGTGGCGGCCACGGTGATGGTCGGCAGCAGCGCGTTGCGCAACACGTGCCGCCAGATCACGGTGTGACGCGGCAAGCCCTTGAGGATCGCGGTGCGCGTGTAGTCGGCGTCGAGCGCTTCGACCGTGCCGGCGCGCGCCATCCGCGCGATATAGCCGAAGAACACCAGCACCAGCGGCAGCACCGGCAGGATCAGATGACGCAGTTGTTCGAGCGCGCCGGCGTCGGGCGCATACGCCGCTTCGATAGGCAGCCAGCGTAGCCACACGCCGAACACGAGAATCAGCACGATCGACGACACGAATTCCGGCACGACGGTCGCCGACAAGCCCGCAATGCTGATCGTGCGATCCAGCCAGCGTCCTGCGTGCATTGCGGACCACACGCCGCCCGCAATTCCCAGTGGCACCACGACGATGAACGCGAGCAGGCCGAGCTTCGCGGAATGCGCAAGTGCATCGGCGATAAACGGTCTCACCGGCTCGCGATAAGCGTACGAAAGTCCCATGTCGCCTCGCACGAAATGCGAAATCCACTCGACGTATTGCGTCATCAGCGGACGGTCAGCGCCGAGTTGATGATTAAGCGCCGCCACCGCGCGCGCGTCGGCGAGCGGCCCGAGCACCGCACGCCCGATATCGCCGGGCAGCAGTTGCCCGCCGGCGAACACGATCACGGACAGCAGCCATAGCGTGATCAGCGACAGCCCCACGCGCGTCGCAAGGAAACGCACGACGCGGCCGGCGTTGCCTTTCGGGGTCGAGGCGGGAGAACTCACTGTGGTCGACATCGTGAACGCTTGCCGAAGAATTGCGCGCCGATGCGAGACGCTTACGCGCTCAACACCGCGCGGTCGAAATAGAGCTGCGCGAGCGCGGTGAAGCGCACGCCGTTCACGCCCTTGCGCATCGCGATCAACTGATCGTAGAAGAACGGGATGATGATCGGCGTTTCGTCGAGCAGCAGCGTCTGAATCTGGCCGGAGATTTTCTTCTGCGATGCGAGGTCGATGGCTGCGACGAATTGCGCGACCAGTTGATCGTATTGCGGGTTCTTGAAGTGCGCGGCATTCCACGTGCCGCTGCTCGTGAGCGGCGCATTCAGAAACACGTTCGGTACGCCGCGATGACCGTAGTCGGTGATGCCGAGCGGCGAGTCGAGCCAGTCTGATTTGCCCGGCGTGCCCGCGCCGTAATACAGCGACTGGCTCTCCACCTTCAGATTGATGCGCACGCCGATCGCCTTGGCCGCGTTCTGCACCACGACCGCCAGGTCGGGAATCTCCATGTACTTTTCAGTGGTGAGCGTCACGTCGAAACCGTTGGGCACGCCCGCTTGCGCAAGCAGTTGCTTCGCTTTCGCTACGTCGATCTTGCGCTGCGCAACACCCGCATCGGACGACGGAAACACCGGCGCAAAGGGACTGTCGTTGCCGAGTTGCGCGCGGCCCTTGAAGAGGCCGCGCACCAGCACCTCGCGATCTATCGATAGCGCAAGCGCCTGACGCACGCGCTTGTCCTTGAAGAGCGGGTTGTCGTTGCGCATGTGAATCTGCCGATGCGCGCTCGACTTCACGCCGATTGCCTTGTAGTCGGGATTGTTCAGAATGGCCGCGCCGCCTTGCACGGTGAAGGTGCCCATTACGTCGGCCTGATGGCCTTGCAATGCGAGCAGTTGCGCTTGTTGGTCCGCGTAGAAGGAGAACTGTACGCGTTGCGGTAACGCTTTCTCGCCCCAGTAGTCGGGGTTGCGCACGAACGATGCGCCGACCTTCGGCTGATACTTTTCGAACTTGAACGGACCGGTGCCGATGAAGCTCTTTTCATAGCCGCCCGCGTAGTTCGCGGGCAAGATCACGGCGTTGTAATTGTCCGAGGAAACGTAGTACGGGAAATTGCCGTTCGGTGCGTCCAGGTGGAACGCGACGGTGTGATCGTCAACCACCTTCGCGCCGCCCTTCGACAACACGCCCTTCAGCACAGAGAGCGCCGCCGAGCCGGTCGCCGGGTCGGCGAGACGGTCGAATGTCGCGACCACGTCTTTCGCCGTGAAGGGCTGGCCGTCGTGGAATTTGACGTTCTCGCGCAGCTTGAACGTCCACACGTCGCCCTTGTCGTTCGGCTTCCAGGACAGCGCGAGGGCCGGCTTTAGCATGAGCTTTTCGCCGTCGTCGTCGATCAGGAATTCGCCGGTCTGATTCAGCAACGCGAGACTCGCGGCATCGGTCACTGTCAATGGGTCGACGGCGCCCGCAGGCGTCAGATGCGCGACCCGAATCGTCTGGTTCGACGGACCGCCCGCGCTTGCCTGACCTTGTGCATGCGCTGCCGGAAGATTCAGCACGCCGCCGCCAACGAGCGACAAGCCGATCACGCTCGCGTAGCGCAGCAGATCGCGGCGAGTGATACGGCCGGCGAGAAATTCGTCGATGGCGTGATTGCCGTACGCGTCGGCGGTGCTGCGGGCGAGGTCGAGAGCGGGGAATCGGTCAGCGGGAGTCTTCATCGATGGAATGTCCAGTCCGTTCGGTTGCCGGTTCTGAGAAGCCGCGCCGGATGCGCGACAGTCAGGCTGCGAGGCGGCACGATTGCGGCGATGCTTGTGACGATATTAGGCGGCTTCAGTTTAAGCGATTGCTCGCGGATTGGAGCGCTTGCGGCGATGTCGTGTTGGCGATCCGCGAATAAAAGGGCCGGTGTGTGTCGTCATCACAACGGTCGGCGCGACATCGCTGTGGCACGTTCGGCGCCTCTCGCGCGGCGCGCCTGCGACTGTCGGCGCTGCAGTGGACGAACCGGCGCGGTAGCTATGGAAAGCTTACCGGCCGCAGCGCACACGCGCGTCGATGCGGACGCAATTACCGCGCCGCGATGGCTGGACGCTTCCAGCGATGAAACAGCACCGAGCCGATCCAGCACGCCATGAACGCCGCGACGATGCCGTAGCCGAGCACGCCGAGCTGCTCATTGGCGTTCGTCACCGCATCCCATATCCCCCCGTTCAGACCGAGCTTGTCAGACAGCAGTCCCAACGCTTCTACGCCGCCGATCACGATCGCGACGACCGCCGACACGAAGGTAATGCTCGCGTTGTAGTAGAGCTTGCGTTTGGGGTCGTCCATGGCCCAGCCGTATGCATGGACCATCAGCACGTTATCCGTCGAATCGACGAGCGTCATGCCTGCGGTGAAAAGCGCTGGAAAGACCAGGATCGAATACAACGGCAAACCCTTGCCGGCTTCGGACGCGGCAATTGCAAGCAAGCCGATCTCGGTTGCCGTGTCGAAGCCCAGTCCGAACAGCACGCCGACCGGGTACATATGCCAGCTTTTGGTCACGAGGCGGAACAGCGGCCGCAACGCGCGGGACAACAGGCCTCCAGGACCGGCTGCATGGTCAGTGTCCAACGCAGCAGCAGCCAGTTCGCCGTCACGTTGGATATGACGGTAACGCCGCCACACGTCGCGCAGAATCACGAGGTTCACGGCCGCGAGCGTGAGCAGGAATGTTGCCGAAACAAGGGTGCCGATGGTCCCGCCCACGGCCTTGAACGTCTCGAAGCGGCCGTGCAGCGAATGCGCGGTCCACGCGATGCCGAGCGTCGCGAGAATTACGATGCTCGAATGTCCGAGCGAGAACGACAGGCCCACGCCGAGCGGCCGCTTGCCGCTCTGCATCAGTTTGCGCGTGACGGCGTCGATAGCGGCGATGTGGTCGGCGTCGACTGCATGGCGCAGACCGAAACCGTACGCCAGCAGCGCCGTACCGAGCAGCAGCGGATAGTGGCGAAACGCAATCAGCGCCCATGCCCATGCGCCCAGATTGGCCGCGATCAGAACCGTGTACAGCGTGAGAAGGCGAGGGCGCAGCGAAGCAGTCGGCGTCATGAGTCGCGTCAAAGTGATTAGTGATCGTGCGGATGTTTGTGAATCGGATCGACCCAATACACCGCTTCCGGTTGTTCGACTGCGTCGATATTCAGATTGACCACGACCGCTTCGTTGTCGCTGCGCACGAGCACGCATTCGAGCGGATCGTCGGTGCTCGCATTGATTTCCTGATGCGGCACATACGGCGGCACGAAGATGAAGTCGCCAGGACCGGCTTCGGCGGTGAACTCCAGATGCTCACCCCAACGCATCCGCGCCTGGCCGCGCACCACATAGATCACGCTTTCGAGCGCGCCGTGATGGTGAGCGCCGGTCTTCGCATTCGGATGGATCGTCACCGTGCCGGCCCAGATTTTTTGCGCGCCGACGCGTGCGGCATTGATCGCGGCCGCGCGATTCATGCCTGGCGTTTGCGCGGTGTTGGTGTCGAGCTGATCGCCCCGAATCACCTTGACGCCGTGCTCGCGCCAATCGACGGGTGCGGCCTCCTGCTTGTCGCGCTCGTCGTTGTAATGCGGATGTTCGTGATCCTGGCTCATCGCATGTCTCCTCGTGGCTTGCGTTGACATTCGTCGTGGAAAGGGCCGCGGCGCCGTTTGGCATTTTTACACGTTAAAAAACGTCCGTGGGGCGAGTGACCGCCTGCGTATTCGTGGTCGAAAAAAAAGCCCGTCCATGAAGGACGGGCTTTGGCCGGTCAGCCTGAGTGGCCATGCTGCGGCACGCAGGCTTGTTTCATTAGCGCAAGCGCCTACTTGTGCTTCGCGTTGATCACGGCTTCGGCGACATTGCTCGGGGTTTCAGCATAGTGCTTGAACTCCATCGTGTAGGTAGCGCGGCCTTGCGTGGCCGAGCGCAGCGACGTGGAGTAGCCGAACATTTCCGCGAGCGGCACTTCGGCGCGCACCAGTTTGCCGCCGCCGCCCGCAATGTCTTCCATGCCTTGAACGAGGCCGCGGCGGCTGGACAGATCGCCCATCACGTTGCCCATGAAGTCTTCGGGCGTTTCCACCTCGACGGCCATCATCGGCTCGAGCAGCACGGGCTTCGCCTTGCGCATTGCTTCCTTGAACGCCATCGAACCGGCCATGCGGAACGCGTTTTCGTTCGAGTCGACGTCGTGGTACGAACCGAAGGTCAGCGTCACTTTGACATCGACTACCGGATAGCCCGCGAGCACGCCGGCCTTCAGCGTTTCCTGGATGCCCTTGTCCACTGCCGGAATGTATTCGCGCGGAATCACGCCGCCCTTGATCGCGTCGACGAACTCGTAGCCCTTACCCTGCGGCGCCGGCTCGAGCGTCACCACCGCGTGGCCGTACTGACCGCGGCCACCCGATTGCTTGACGAACTTGCCCTCGACGTCTTCGACCTTGTTGCGCACCGTTTCGCGGTAGGCGACCTGCGGCTTGCCGACGGTCGCTTCCACGCCGAATTCGCGCTTCATACGATCGACGAGAATTTCGAGGTGCAGCTCGCCCATGCCGGAAATGATCGTCTGGCCGGACTCCTCGTCCGTTTGCACGCGGAACGAAGGATCTTCCTGCGCAAGACGATTGAGCGCGATGCCCATCTTTTCCTGGTCGACCTTGGTCTTCGGCTCCACGGCCTGCGAGATCACGGGCTCGGGGAAGATCATTTTTTCGAGGATGATCACGTTGTTCGGATCGCACAGCGTGTCGCCGGTAGTCGCTTCTTTCAGGCCGACGGCCGCAGCGATATCGCCCGCGTACACTTCCTTGATTTCCTTGCGCTCGTTCGCGTGCATTTGCAGAATGCGGCCGAGACGTTCCTTCTTTTCCTTGATCGCGTTGTAGACGGTGTCGCCCGAATTCACGACGCCCGAATACACGCGGAAGAAAATCAGCTGGCCGACGAACGGGTCGGTCATGATCTTGAAGGCGAGTGCCGAGAACGGATCGGTGTCGTTCGGGTGGCGCTCGATTTCCTTGTCGTGTTCGTCGTGACCGGTAATCGCGGGCACGTCGACTGGCGACGGCAGATAGTCGATCACCGCGTCGAGCATTGCCTGCACGCCCTTGTTCTTGAACGCGCTGCCGCACAGCATCGGCACGATCTCGTTGGCGATGCAACGCGCGCGAATGCCATGCTTGATTTCCTCTTCGGTCAGCGTTTCGCCGCCCAGATATTTATCGAGCAGTTCTTCGTTCGCCTCGGCGGCGGCCTCGACCATCTTGTCGTGCCATTCCTTCGCGGTGTCAGCGAGCTCCGCCGGAATGTCGCGGTATTCGAACTTGATGCCCTGGTTCTCTTCGTCCCAGAAAATCGCCTTCATCTTGACGAGATCGACCACGCCCTGGAAGTGTTCTTCCGCGCCGATTGGAATCTGGATCGGCACCGCGACGCCCTTCAGCCGCTCGCCGATCTGCCGCTGCACGCGGAAAAAGTCTGCGCCGACGCGGTCCATCTTGTTGACGAACGCGATGCGCGGCACCTTGTACTTGTTCGCCTGACGCCAGACGGTTTCAGATTGCGGCTGCACGCCGCCCACCGAGTCGTAGACCATGCAGGCGCCGTCGAGCACGCGCATGGAGCGCTCGACTTCAATTGTGAAGTCGACGTGCCCCGGCGTGTCGATGATGTTGATCCGATGCTCGGGATAGTTGCCAGCCATACCTTTCCAGAAGGCGGTGGTGGCTGCCGACGTAATCGTGATGCCGCGCTCCTGCTCCTGTTCCATCCAGTCCATCGTCGCCGCACCGTCGTGAACCTCACCGATCTTGTGGGTCACGCCGGTGTAGAACAGGATGCGTTCGGTGGTGGTGGTTTTGCCGGCATCGATGTGAGCGCTGATGCCGATATTCCGGTAGCGCTCGATGGGAGTCTTGCGGGGCACGTGAACCTCCTTGGAATAGCGCGCCTGAAACGGTTGGCGGGCGGCAGTCTGTGCCGCCCGGACCGCGGGATGCTGCATTGCTAAGAATACTAGGATAGCGCGTCGGCCCGTCTTTTGCAGGAATCTTGCCAGGCGAGGGCTGGCCGGGCGGGGCGGGGGGCGGCGGTGCCGCGATGCAAGAATGACAGGGAGTGCGCGGCAAGAATGACAAAAGCCGCCGCCTTTGGAAAGGCGACGGCTTCAAGGTGGTCGATCTGGCGAAAGCGGCTGGCTTTTCAGGCGCGCTGCCGCTGCGGAACGGGGCGGTGTTTGCGGCGGAGCACTGCGCAATGACGACGCGCGGACTGCCGCGCAAACTCGTGCGCCAGTTGCGCTGGTTACTGCGCAGCCGGCAGCCCCTGAATCTTCATTCCGGGCTTGATACCCTTCGACGTGAACCAGCCCTTGCTCATCTCGAGCGCGTAGACACCGTTATTCTTCGGGCAGTGGTTGTTGGTCGTCTCCGCCTGCATTTCGTCGATGTCGGTCACGGTCCCGTCGGCTCTGATAAATGCAATCGACAACGGGATCAACGTGTTCTTCATCCAGAAGCAATGCACGGCATTCTCGTTGAAGACGAACAGCATGCCTTCGTTCGGCGCCAAATTCGTGCGGTACATCAGACCTTGCTCGCGATCCGCGTCGTTGGCGGCGACGGCCGCGTCGATCACGAACATGCCGGCGGTGAGCTTCGCGCGCGGAAATTCGCCAGGCTGTTTCGCGCCGGCCGGCATTTGCTGCGCATGAGCGGGGGCCGCATTCAGAGCGGCAAACGACACCGCCGACACCGCCGCGAACGGCAGGATTGCGGCAACGGCGAAACGCGCCACCAACGAGCGCATGGAAAATCGCACGGCATGACTCCTTGCTGAGATTAACCGGGGAATGTTACGCGAGCGCGTCAAAAACAAAAAGGCAGATCGCCTTGCGGTGATCTGCCTTTCAACGCCGTAAGAACGGCAATGAAGCTAGTTCTTGACTGCGTCTTTACAACAAACTTACTCCGAAGCGCCCGAAGCTGCAGCAGCAGCTGCTGCCTTCTTGTGCGACTTCTTGTGAGCGTGCTTCGTGGTCTTCTTAGCCGACGAAGCAGCAGCTGCCGGAGCTGCCGAAGCTGCTGCCGGTGCCGAAGCTTGTGCGAATGCTGCCGTTGCGAAGAGGCCAGCGACCAGAGCGGCGATCAGTTTGTTCATTTTGCAAATCCTCAGCTTTAGTTAATTAACCAAATGACCCGGTTATGTTTGAGTCATGTCGGTAAACGTGCCATCCACCTTTCGGTTGACAGGTGCGTCGAACAAATTTTCGACGCGCCCGCCTAGCGCTCAGACTGCCCGCACGGACCGCGCATGCGGCTTGTACAAAGGCCCTTAAGGCTGAATGCCGGACGGCTTAGAGCGGCATCTGCGTCGAATAACGCGTGAGCTCGCGCACCGGTTGACGTAAATTTTCCGGAAAATTTCGATGTGGGACGTTGAGGTGAACCAGGCTTTCGACGAGTTGCGCGTATGCCGGTGTTTCACGGTTTTTCAGTCGCGAGTTTCACGCGCCGTTTTGCTCACGCAGACAATGACTTAGCGATTCAGGCGTAGCCTTCCCAAGGTGCTTTCAGCGGCAGATCGAGGCTTTCTCCCGGCTGCAGACCCAGCGAAAAAATATCGAGCGCGCCGATGCCGACGCGCACGAGACGCAGCGTCGGAAAGCCGACCGCGGCCGTCATGCGGCGCACCTGGCGATTCTTGCCCTCGGTGATCGACAACTCGATCCACGTGGTGGGAATCGCGGCGCGATAGCGGATCGGCGGCGTGCGGGCCCAAAGCGTATCGGGCGGTTCGACATAGTCGGCGCGGCAGGGCTGCGTCACGTAGTCGCCCAGATCGACGCCGCGCGCGAGCTTATTCAACGCGACGGAATCGACGGCGCCTTCCACTTGCGCCCAATAGCGCTTGACGAGCTTATGACGCGGTTCGGCGATACGCGCTTGCAGCGCGCCGTCGTCGGTGAGAAGCAGAAGGCCCTCGCTGTCCGAGTCGAGACGCCCGGCTGGATAGACGCCGGGCACCTTCACCCAGTCGGCCAGCGAAGCGCGCGTCTCGTGCGCGGAAAACTGGCAGATCGTGCCAAACGGCTTGTTCAGGGCGAGAAGGCGCATAAGAAATGATGGAGTCGTGCGACGCCCGTCGCGGCGTGAAGCGCCGATGCGCAAAACAGAACACGCCCGGGCCTGTAGTCGATGGCGCGATCATAAAGCATAGCGCGTGTCCGAAAGCGCTGAGTCCTATGTAAGACACGACGTTCGGCCATGGCGCTCGTGGGCGCTTCATGTTGGAAAACCCCGAGCCGCTCTCGCCTCGGTGCAGCGCCCGCGTGGGCTAGAATAACGGCCAGGCCGCTTGCGGGCGTCCGGCATTGCGCGTAGCGAGGAGCGCCCATTTTCGCAGTCTCCCATCAGCTTTCAGCACAGCCTTCACTGGAGTCCGATCATGCCGTATCAGCACATCAACGTTCCGACCGGTGGTGACAAGATCACCGTCAATGCGGATTTCTCGCTCAACGTGTCCGACCAGCCGATCATTCCGTTTATCGAAGGCGACGGCACCGGTGTCGACATTACGCCGGTCATGATCAAGGTCGTGAACGCCGCCGTGGAAAAAGCCTACGCGGGCAAAAAGAAAATCCACTGGATGGAAATCTACGCGGGCGAGAAGTCGACCAAGGTCTACGGTCCGGACGTGTGGCTGCCGGAAGAAACGCTTCAGGTGCTGAAGGAATATGTCGTGTCGATCAAGGGGCCGCTCACCACGCCCGTCGGCGGCGGCATCCGCTCGCTGAACGTCGCGCTGCGTCAGGAACTCGACCTGTATGTGTGCTTGCGTCCCGTTCAGTACTTTAAAGGCGTGCCTTCGCCCGTGCGCGAGCCGGAGAAAACCAACATGGTGATCTTCCGCGAGAACTCGGAAGACATCTACGCGGGTATCGAATGGCCAGCCGAATCTGAAGAGGCGAAAAAGGTCATCAAATTCCTGAAGGAAGAGATGGGCGTGAAGAAGATCCGCTTCCCCGACACATCGGGAATCGGTATCAAGCCGGTGTCGCGCGAGGGCACGGAGCGTCTGGTGCGCAAGGCGATCCAGTATGCAATCGACAACGATCGCCGCTCGGTCACGCTCGTGCACAAAGGCAACATCATGAAGTACACGGAAGGCGCCTTCCGTGACTACGGCTATGCGCTCGCGCAGAAGGAGTTCAACGCCGAGCTGATCGACGGCGGTCCGTGGATGAAGGTCAAGAATCCGAAAACGGGCGGCGACATCGTCGTGAAGGACGTGATCGCCGACGCGTTCCTGCAGCAGATCCTGTTGCGCCCCGCCGAATACGACGTGATCGCGACGCTCAATCTGAACGGCGACTACGTGTCGGACGCGCTGGCCGCGCAGGTCGGCGGAATCGGCATCGCGCCGGGCGCGAACATGTCGGATTCGGTCGCAATGTTTGAGGCCACCCATGGCACGGCGCCGAAATACGCGGGCAAGGACTACGTGAATCCGGGCTCGGAGATTCTTTCCGCGGAAATGATGCTGCGCCATATCGGCTGGCTGGAAGCGGCGGATCTGATCATCAAGTCGATGGAAACGTCCATTTTGCAAAAGCGGGTCACTTACGACTTCGCGCGTCTGATGGAAGGCGCGACGCAGGTCTCGTGCTCGGGTTTCGGTCAGGTGATGATCGAAAACATGTAAGCGGTGCGTGGCGTGCCGCTCGGCCGGCATTGCAAGGAAACCCGGTTGCGCTTCAGAGGCGGCCGGGTTTTTTTACGCCATTTAGGCGGTATGAGGTCTCGTTACTGACGTGTACCGGCTGAAAACGGAGCGCGCGATGGCACGATGCGAGGCACAGTGGGGGGCTTGCATGATCATCTGCCCGTTATTTGGGACGTCGATGTATTTGCAACGGACCTCGAATTAACAGAAAGCGACGACCAAAAAGAAACCCGGCGCGAAGCCGGGTTTCAAAAGGACGGGTACCGAACAGGTGTCAGGCGGGTGCCTGGATGTTCGATGCCTGCTTGCCTTTCGGGCCTTGCACGACCTCGAAGGTCACTTTTTGGCCTTCCTTGAGGGTCTTGAACCCATTCATCTGGATGGCCGAGAAGTGTGCAAACAGATCCTCACCACCTTCGTCAGGCGTGATGAATCCGAAACCTTTTGCGTCATTGAACCATTTGACCGTACCAGTTGCCATTCCAACTTCCCCTGTAACTCATGTCACTACCACGAGCCCTCGAAAAGCTCGACGACCGCGCGATGCAGCCGCTCCCTCCTCACAAGCTCACCATCGGCATTTTTTCGAATTTGGCGCAGTGAAAAAAGTGCCAGCTTGATTGTTGAGGCTCTTTATTCGAGTGTCAAGAAAATTTTGAGACGGGGTTACACGCGTTGCCAATAGGCGGTTTCCAGGGTTTTTCCCGCTTTTGTTATGTGCGGTTGCGCAAGCGGGGCGTCTTGAAAAGTCGCATAATCGACTCACTTGCTGTTCTGCGGGTCGCTCGCCGCGAGATGGGCGAACGAGTGGCGGTCAGCTAGCTCCGGCAGGTTGTGCGATACTCGATCCGACTGCGGCGCAGCACGGCCGCGACGCATGATCTGGATAGGGGGCCGGCTCCGCAATCGGCTCGTCGAATGGCGCATGCAGGCGGTGAGTTTCCGCCGGGCGGCGGCGTTCGGGTGAACCGGCCGGTTGGCCGGGTTTTGACAGGATTGCGGGCCTGTCCTAGATGTTTAGAATGGGTGTATGGCGATTATCCCGGACAAGCAGGACGGCACCGTACTGGAGCGGCAGGAGAAAAAGCTCAAGCCGCCATCCATGTACAAGGTGGTGCTGCTGAATGACGACTTCACGCCAATGGAATTTGTCGTGATGATCGTGCAGGAATATTTCAATAAAGATCGTGAAACCGCAACACAGGTTATGTTGAAGGTGCATCGCGAGGGCAGGGGAGTTTGTGGGGTCTATACGCGGGACATCGCGTCGACCAAAGTCGAGCAAGTCGTTACCCACGCACGGCAGGCCGGGCATCCGCTGCAGTGTGTGATGGAGGAAGCATGATTGCCCAGGAACTGGAAGTCAGCCTGCACATGGCGTTCATGGAAGCACGCCAGGCGCGGCACGAGTTCATAACGGTCGAACATCTTTTGCTGGCACTGTTGGACAATCCGACAGCGGCGGAAGTGTTGCGTGCATGCGCGGCCAATATCGAGGATCTGCGCCAGAACCTGCGCAACTTCATTCATGACAACACGCCTACCGTGCCCGGCACGGACGACGTCGACACGCAGCCCACGCTGGGTTTCCAGCGTGTGATTCAGCGCGCGATCATGCATGTTCAGTCCACCTCGAATGGCAAGAAGGAAGTGACCGGCGCGAACGTGCTGGTTGCGATCTTCGGCGAGAAGGACTCGCATGCGGTCTACTACCTGCAACAGCAGGGCGTGACACGTCTGGACGTGGTCAATTTCATCTCGCACGGCATCGCCAAGACGAGCAGCACCGACGCCGCGAAAGCGAGCGACGCGAATGCCGAGTCTGACGAAGCCGCCGCGCAGAAAGAAACTCCGCTCGCCCAGTTCACGCAGAATCTGAATCAGATGGCGAAAGACGGTCGCATCGATCCGCTGATCGGGCGCGAGTCGGAAGTCGAGCGCGTGGTCCAGGTGCTGTGCCGCCGCCGCAAGAACAATCCGCTGCTAGTCGGCGAGGCGGGGGTCGGCAAGACGGCGATCGCCGAAGGTCTGGCGTGGCGAATTACGCGCGGCGAAGTGCCGGATATTCTGGCCGACGCTCAGGTGTATTCGCTCGACATGGGCGCGCTGCTGGCCGGTACCAAGTATCGCGGCGATTTCGAGCAACGCCTGAAGACGGTCCTGAAGGAATTGAAGGAACGCCCGCACGCGATTCTTTTCATCGACGAAATTCATACGCTGATCGGCGCTGGCGCCGCGTCGGGCGGTACGCTGGACGCGTCCAACCTGCTGAAGCCGGCGTTGTCGTCGGGTACGCTTAAGTGCATCGGCGCGACCACGTTCACCGAATATCGCGGCATCTTCGAAAAAGACGCGGCATTGTCGCGCCGTTTCCAGAAGGTCGACGTGACTGAGCCGTCTGTCGAACAGACGGTGGCGATTCTGCGCGGCCTGAAGTCGCGTTTCGAAGAGCATCACGGCGTGAAGTATTCGTCGGGCGCGCTGTCGGCGGCAGCAGAATTGTCGGCACGCTTCATCACGGATCGTCATTTGCCGGACAAGGCGATCGACGTTATCGACGAAGCCGGTGCGGCGCAACGCATCCTGCCGAAGTCGAAGCAGAAGAAGACGATCGGCAAGAACGAGATCGAGGAAATCATCTCGAAGATCGCTCGCGTCCCGCCGCAAAGCGTGTCGCAAGACGATCGGAGCAAGCTGCAAACGCTGGATCGCGATCTGAAGAGCGTGGTGTTCGGGCAAGACCCGGCTATCGACGCGCTGTCGGCCGCAATCAAGATGGCGCGTGCGGGTCTCGGCAAGCTGGATAAGCCGATCGGCGCGTTCCTGTTCTCCGGTCCCACGGGCGTCGGCAAGACAGAAGTGGCCAAGCAGTTGGCGTTCACGCTCGGTATCGAGTTGATCCGCTTTGACATGTCCGAGTACATGGAACGTCACGCGGTCAGCCGTTTGATCGGTGCGCCTCCGGGCTATGTCGGTTTCGACCAGGGCGGCCTGTTGACCGAGGCTGTCACCAAGAAGCCGCACTGCGTGCTGCTGCTCGACGAAATCGAGAAGGCGCATCCGGACATTTACAACGTGCTGCTGCAGGTCATGGACCACGGCACGCTGACGGACAACAACGGCCGCAAGGCGGATTTCCGTAACGTCATCATCATCATGACGACGAATGCGGGCGCCGAAGCAATGGGCAAGTCGGTGATCGGCTTCACGAATCGTCGGGAAACCGGCGACGAAATGGTCGACATCAAGCGCATGTTCACGCCGGAGTTCCGCAACCGTCTGGACGCGACAATCAGTTTCCGTGCGCTCGATGAAGAAATCATCATGCGCGTGGTCGACAAGTTCCTGATGCAACTGGAAGATCAGTTGCATGAGAAGAAGGTCGATGCGCTCTTCACCGACGCGTTGCGCAAGCACCTCGCGAAGCACGGTTTCGATCCGTTGATGGGCGCGCGGCCAATGCAGCGTCTGATTCAGGACACGATTCGTCGTGCGCTGGCCGACGAGCTGCTGTTCGGCAAGCTGATGAGCGGCGGCCGTGTTTCGGTCGACGTCGATGCGGAAGACAAGGTCCAGTTGACCTTCGACGAGCATCCGGCGCCGCGCAATCCGAATCCGGAAGCGGTCGAAGTCGAGTAAGCGTCGAGCGTACTCGCCACAGAAAAAACGGCGTGGACCGCAAGGTCCACGCCGTTTTCATTTGCGCCGGTTCAGTTCAGTGCTTGCCGGTGCTGCCGAAGCCGCCTGCGCCGCGCTCGCTTTGCTCGAAGTCATCGACGATATTGAATTCGGCCTGCACGACCGGCACGATCACGAGTTGCGCGAGACGCTCCATCGGATTGAGCACGAACGTGGTCTCGCCGCGGTTCCATGTCGAAATCATCAGTTCGCCTTGATAATCCGAATCGATCAGGCCGACCAGATTGCCGAGCACGATTCCGTGCTTATGTCCCAGACCCGAGCGCGGCAGGATCAGCGCGGCATAGCCGGGGTCGCCCACATGTATCGCGAGTCCCGTCGGCACGAGTGCGGTTTCGCCGGGTTTGAGCGTCAACGGCTCTTTCAGACACGCGCGCAAGTCGAGCCCCGCGCTACCGCTCGTCGCGTAGGCAGGAAGCTGGTCGCGCATGCGCGCATCGAGAATCTTCAGGTCGAGTTTCATGCAGGTTCGAAGGTTTAAGAAGTTGAAGCCGGGCGCCCGAGATCGAACGCTTCGGCCAGGAGTTCATAGGAACGCAAGCGCGCGCGATAGCTGCCTGCGACGGTAAGCACGATCAGCTCGTCGGCCTGGAATTGTTCCTGTAATGCATGAAGGCGCTCGGTCACGACTTCTGGCGTGCCGATGATACTGCGCGGCTTCTCACGGTCGATCACCAGTCTTTCGCGCTCGCCATACTCCTGCGCGACGCCCTGTTCGATATTCGGGATCGGTTCGTTCAAACCATAAGCCATTTGCACGCGACGCAGATCGACGGCTTTTGCCAGATCAGCGGCTTCCTGTTCGGTGTCCGCGCAAATCACGAACACAGCGGCGGCCAGATACGATTGCTGCGTTTCCTCGCTCGGCTTAAAACGCTCGCGATACGCATGCGCGACCTGATGCCCGAAATGGGCGTTGATGAAATGCGCAAACGCGAAGCGGATTCCGAGCTGCGCTGCGAGCAACCCGCCGAATTCGCTCGAACCGAGCATCCACAGTTGCGGACGCGTGGCAACTTGCGGTTGCAGCAGTACGCCTCGCGCGACGTGATCGGCAGGCAGCGTGCCGTGCATCAGGCCGAACAGATCGGCCACCTGTTGCGGGAAGATTTCGCCGCGGTTGTAGTCGCCCGCGGCAACCGCCTGGGCGGTGCGCATGTCGCCGCCGGGCGCGCGTCCTACGCCGAGATCGATGCGGTTAGGGAACAGCGCCTCCAGCATCATGAATTGCTCGGCGACCTTGAACGGGCTGTAGTACGGCAGCATGATGCCGCCGGAGCCCAGCCGGATGCGCCGCGTGACGCTGCCAAGGCGCGCGAGCATCACTTCGGGACACGGGTTCGACACGCCGCGCAAGCCGTGATGCTCAGCGCACCAGTAGCGCGTGTAGCCGAGATCGTCAGCGAGTTGCGCGAGTTCTACCGTGGCGGCAATCGCGTCCGCCACCGAGTGCCCTGAAATGACGGGCGTTTGATCGAGCACGGAAAGTAGCGTCATGTCAGTGTGCTCCAGATGGGTCATTCGCTTCGCCGCGTTGCTTGCGGCGACTGCATGCCGGCGCCGGACCGCCGGCTCAGCGAATCAAACTCGTGTCGGGCAGACGCTTCGCGATCTCCGCGATCAGCGCGCGCGCGAGCGTCTGCTTGTCGGCGCGCGGCAGCCTGGTTGCGCCGCCTGCTTCGAACAGGATGACCTCGTTATCGTCCATGCCGAATGTGAGCGGTCCGAGATTGCCGATCAGAAGCGGCACGTTTTTGCGCACGCGTTTTTCCTCGCCATGCACTTCGAGATCGCCGCTTTCCGCGGCGAAGCCGACGGTGAACGGGGGATGCGGCAACTTCGCGACCGAGGCCAGAATGTCCGGATTTTCGACGAACGAAAAAGTGGGCAGCGCGCGATCCGCGCTTTTCTTGATCTTGTGGTCGCTCGGGTGATCGACGCGCCAGTCAGCGACCGCGGCTACGCCGATGAAAATGTCCGCATCTGTCACCGCGCGCATCACGGCATCGTGCATCTGCTGGGCGGTTTGCACGTCTTCGCGGAACACGCCCCACGGTGTTTCGAGCGCGACAGGACCGGCCACGAGGTGCACGTCGGCGCCCGCCTGTTGCGCGGCGCGGGCCAGCGCGAATCCCATCTTGCCACTCGACCGGTTGGTGATGCCGCGCACCGGATCCAGCGGTTCGAACGTCGGCCCGGCGGTCAGCAACACGCGCCGGCCGGACAGAATTTTCGGCGCAAAAAACGACGCGATCGCCTCATAAGTTGCCGCGGCTTCGAGCATGCGGCCGTCGCCGATTTCGCCGCAAGCCTGAGGACCGGAGTCCGGCCCGAGCACTTCGATTCCGTCCGCGCGCAGTTGTGCGACGTTGCGCTGCGTGGCCGGGTTTTGCCACATCTGCCGGTTCATCGCGGGCACGACGAGCAGCGGACAATCGCGCGCGACGCACAGCGTAGCGAGCAGGTCATCGGCCATGCCGTGTGCGAGTTTGGCGAGGAAGTCGGTGGAGGCGGGCGCGATCACGATCGCGTCGGCTTCGCGCGACAGATCGATATGCGCCATGTTGTTCGCAATACGCGCGTCCCACTGGCTCGTGTAGACGGGGCGGCCCGACAGCGCCTGCATGGTCACCGGCGTGATGAACTGCGTGGCCGCTTCGGTCATGACGACCTGCACGGTTGCGCCGGCCTTGGTCAGCAGGCGCGTGAGTTCGGCGATCTTGTAGCAGGCAATGCCGCCCGTCATGCCGAGGACGAGGTGTTTCCCTGCGAGTTCTGCGGTTGCCAACGAAAGCCTCCGACAAAGCGTGGTGGCCGAGCGCGGCGCGCTTGCACCGTTGCCGGCCGTCAAAGCGGACTTCTGGCGCGAGGCGAGCGGTCGAAAGCCGACCACGGCCTCGCGCGGTGAGGCGACCTTGTTGAGCCGACCTTAACGCGAGCCGCGTACGCGCCGCAACTCGTCGACTACGAGCAGGATCGCGCCGACCGTGATCGCGCTGTCGGCCAGATTGAACGCCGGCCAGTGCCACGCGCGCACGTGGAAATCCAGGAAGTCGATCACGTGGCCGTACGCGAGCCGGTCGATCACATTGCCGAGCGCGCCGCCGAGTATCAACGCAAGCGCGGTGCAGAACATTTTTTGCCCGCCGTGGCGCTTGAGCAGATAGCAGATCACCAGCGCGGCGACCACGCCGAGCGCGGTGAATGCCCAGCGTTGCCAGCCGCCAGCCATTGCGAGGAAGCTGAATGCGGCGCCGCGGTTGTACACGAGAATCAGGTTGAAGAACGACGTGACCTCATGCGCGACGCCATAGGCAAACACCTTCTGCACCGCGATTTTCGTCAACTGATCGAACAGGATCACGATCAGCGCGACGCCCAGCCAGGGCGCCAGCGAACTGTTTCCGGCGGAAGCTTTCGATGTGGTTTTCGCCATGGTTCTCGCCATTATGCCGCGCTCCTCGCTTCACCGTTGCCGAACAGGTTGCTGACACAGCGGCCGCACAGCGTGGGGTGTTCGGCGTCCGCGCCCACGTCCGCGCGATAGTGCCAGCAGCGCTCGCATTTCAGATATTTCGACGTGATCACTTCGACGCCTTCTTCCGCTTCGCTCTCGACCTTGACGACGCTCGCAGCCGACGTGATCAGCACGAACTTCAGATCGTCGCCGAGGCTTTTCAGCGCGTCGTAACGTGCGCCGCTCGCCCGGATTTCCACTTCCGCCTGCAGCGACGAGCCGATCAGGTTCGCGACGCGCGCTTCTTCCAGCGCCTTCGTCACGTCGCCGCGGGCAGCGCGCAACAAAGTCCATTTGTCGAGCAGCGCGCCGGCGTCCGGCACCGCCGGGAACGCGTGGTACGTCTCGGTGAAAATGGTCTCGCTGTTCGGCTGGAACACCTTCCACGCTTCTTCGGCTGTGAACGACAGGAACGGCGCCATCAGACGCAGCAGGCCTTGCGCGATGTGATACAGCGCGGTTTGAGCCGAGCGGCGCGCGACGGAATCCGCAGCGGTGGTGTAAAGGCGGTCCTTCAGCACGTCCAGGTAGAAGCCGCCGAGGTCTTCGGAGCAGAACGTTTGCAGCTTGGCGACGACCGGGTGGAACTCGTACTTGTCGTAATGCGAGAGGATGTCGTTTTGCAGATTCGCCGACAGCGCCACCGCGTAGCGGTCGATCTCGAGCCAGTCTTCAACTGGGCGCGCGTTCTTCTCGAAGTCGAAGTCCGACAGATTCGCGAGCAGGAAGCGCAGCGTGTTGCGAATGCGGCGATAGCCTTCGGTCACGCGCTTCAGGATTTCTTCGGAGATAGCGAGTTCGCCCGAGTAATCGGTCGACGCGATCCACAAACGGATGATTTCCGCGCCGAGCCGGTTCGCCACTTCGTGCGGATCGATACCATTGCCGAGCGACTTGCTCATCTTGCGGCCTTCGCCGTCGACGGTGAAGCCGTGCGTGAGCAGCGCGTTGTACGGCGGACGGCCGTCGAGCATCGACGCGGTCAAAAGCGACGAGTGGAACCAGCCGCGATGCTGGTCCGAGCCTTCCAGATACAGGTCGGCCGGGAATTGCAGCTCGTCTTTATGCGAGCCGCGCAGCACGTGCCAATGCGTGGTGCCGGAATCGAACCACACGTCGAGCGTGTCGCGGTTCTTTTCGTACATGTTCGCGTCGTCGCCGATCAATTCGCGCGGGTCGAGTGTTTGCCAGGCTTCGATACCGGCCTCTTCGACGCGCTTTGCGACTTCCTCGAGCAACTCCAGCGTGCGCGGATGCAGTTCGCCGGTTTCCTTGTGCACGAAGAAGGCCATCGGCACGCCCCATTGGCGCTGACGCGACAGTGTCCAGTCGGGACGGTTCGCGATCATGCTGAAAAGGCGCTGCTTGCCCCACGACGGATAAAACGCCGTGTTTTCGATGCCTTCGAGTGCGGTTTCGCGCAGAGTCTTGTCGGTATCGTTCGGCTTCACGTCCATGCCGGCGAACCATTGCGACGTGGCGCGGTAGATGATCGGCGTCTTGTGACGCCAGCAGTGCATGTAGCTGTGCGTGTACTTCTCGGTGCGCAACAGCGACCCGGCGCCTTGCAGCGCTTCTACGATCTGCGGATTGGCCGCCCAGATCGACAGACCGCCGAACAGCGCGAGCGATTCGATGTAACGGCCGTCGCCCATCACCGGATTGATGATGTCGGAATCGGCCATGCCGTGAGCCTTGCAGGACACGAAGTCTTCCACGCCATAGGCCGGCGACGAATGCACGACGCCCGTGCCGGTTTCGGTCGTGACGTAGTCGCCCAGGTAGACCGGTGCCGTCCGCTTGTAGCCGGGATGAGCGGACGCGAGCGGATGGTTGAAGCGCAGATTGACGAGCTTCGCGCCGGGCGTGGTCGCGACGACCGAGCCTTCCAGGCCGTATGCGTTCAGACATGCTTCGACGCGTTCTTCGGCGAGGATCAGCAGCCCGCGCGGCGTGTCGACGAGCGCGTAGACGATTTCCGGATGCAGGTTCAGCGCCTGGTTGGCGGGGATCGTCCACGGCGTGGTGGTCCAGATCACGATGCCGCCTTCATTGCGCGGCAGCGCGGCGAGGCCGAACGCCTGCGCGGTCTTTTCCGGCTCGGCGAAGCTGAACAGCACGTCGATGGTCGGATCGGTCTTGTCCTTGTACTCGACTTCTGCTTCAGCGAGCGCCGAGCCGCAGTCGAAACACCAGTTGACCGGCTTCAGGCCGCGGAACACGTAGCCCTTTTCCATGATCTTCGCGAGCGCGCGCATTTCTCCGGCTTCGTTTGCGAAGTTCATCGTCTTGTACGGGTTGTCCCACTCGCCGAGCACGCCCAGACGACGGAAGCCGACCTTCTGCTTTTCGATTTGCTCGGTCGCATAGGCACGCGCCTTCTGCATCACTTCGGCGGCGGGCAGCGACTTGCCGAACTGCTTTTCGATCTGGATTTCGATCGGCATGCCGTGGCAGTCCCAGCCCGGCACGTAGACCGCGTCGAAGCCCGCCATGTTGCGCGCCTTGACGATCATGTCCTTCAGAATCTTGTTCACCGCGTGCCCGAGGTGAATGTCGCCGTTCGCATACGGAGGGCCGTCGTGCAGGATGAATTTCTTGCGGCCCTTGCTGGCGGCGCGGATCTTCTCGTAGACCTTGCGTTCCTGCCATTCCTTGACCCATTGCGGCTCGCGCTTGGGCAGATCGCCGCGCATCGGGAACGGCGTGTCGAGCAGGTTCACGGGATAACGTGACGGCGGTTTCGAATCGGCTTTCTTGTTGCTCATGATGTGGTCGCGGTGAATTCTTTATAAGCGCAGCGGGGCGCGGGTTGCGCACGATGCGCGAGAGCGTGGGGCGCGCCCGGCAGGCATGTCGCGCGGTGCACGGACGCCTTTCGAAGCGCGAGAGCGGCGGTCCTTGCGGCAATCAGCGCGCATGGACCGCGGCGGCTATCTAATTCGGTCGGTGGCCGACGTGGCGAAACCGGTGGAACGGCTGCCCGGCGAACCGGCGCCGACGGCCGCGAACCATGCGCGCGCGTTGGCGACGTCGCGCGCAATGGCGGCCGTGAGCGTTTCGAGGTCGACGTACTTTTCCTCGTCACGCAGCTTCTTCAGGAATTCGACGCGCACGAGCTTGCCGTATGCGTCGCCGTGCCAGTCGAGCAGATGCACTTCGAGCAGCACGCGGCCGGAATCGTCGACGGTCGGACGCAGGCCGAGGCTCGCGACACCCGGCAGCGGTTCGTCCGCCACGCCATGCACGCGCACGACGAAAATGCCCGCGAGC
Source organism: Paraburkholderia strydomiana (assembly GCF_031456815.1). Lineage (NCBI taxonomy): Bacteria > Pseudomonadati > Pseudomonadota > Betaproteobacteria > Burkholderiales > Burkholderiaceae > Paraburkholderia > Paraburkholderia strydomiana. The sequence goes on along the minus strand of NZ_JAVDVL010000002.1, from coordinate 526,530 downwards.
GCCGGACGCTTGTGCGCGATCGGCAGGTTTAGCGTGGGAAAGCCGAGATCGCGGCCGAGCTTCATGCCGTGCACGACGTGACCGCTGATCAGATAATCGCGGCCCAGCGCGGCGCGCGCCGCGTCGAGATCGCCGGCCACCAGCGCGGCGCGCACTCCTGAGCTGGATATACGCGCGCCGGACGGATCGGCGACCGTTGCCATTTGTTCGACTTCGAAGCCGTAATGCTGGCCCGCGGCTTTCAGCGACGCGAAGTCGCCCGCGCGCTTTGTGCCGTAGCGGAAGTCGTCGCCGATCATCACCCAGCGCGCGTGCAGCCCGTTGACGATGATCCGTTCGACGAACGCATCCGGCGACTGGCTCGCGAATGTGTGATTGAAGTGCTCTACGACGACGCGGTCAACGCCGTTGGTGCGCAGCGCCTCCAGCTTGTCGCGGAGCATCGCGATGCGCGGCGGCGCGCCGGCGGGATTGAAGAACTCGCGTGGGTGCGGCTCGAAGGTCATCACGCAGACGGGCAGGCCGCGCGCGTCGGCCGCCGCGCGCACGTGCGCGAGCAAAGCCTGATGGCCGCGGTGGACACCGTCGAAGTTGCCGATGGTCAGTGCGCAGGGCGCACGGCTTTCAGCATTGGGAAGACCGCGGAAGACTCTCACGATAGCGCGTCGGGATAGAGCGGGCGAGGTGCCGCAAAACAAATGATTATAAACGCTCGGCGCATGGGACGGCGGCGCGTCGCGGTTTGGGTGCCCTCGAATGATAAAATCCGCGCATGAAAAAACTCGTCATCCTGATTTCAGGGCGGGGAAGCAACATGGAAGCTATCGTTCGAGCCTGCTCGGACGAAGGCTGGCCGGCGCAGGTCGCTGCCGTGATTGCCAACCGTCCGGATGCCGCGGGCCTTGCGTTCGCGGCGTCGCACGGCATTGCCACGGCGGTGGTCGATCACCGCCAGTTTCCCGATCGCGACAGCTTCGACTCCGCGCTCGCTGAACAAATCGATCGCTTCTCGCCCGATCTGGTAGCGCTCGCAGGCTTTATGCGCGTGCTGACAGACGATTTCGTCGACCGTTATGCGGGGCGCATGTTGAACGTGCACCCGTCGCTGCTGCCGAGCTTTCCGGGACTGAAAACGCATCAGCAGGCGCTCGACGCCGGCGTGCGCCTGCACGGCGCGTCGGTGCATTTCGTTACTTCGCAGCTCGATCACGGGCCCATCGTCGCGCAGTCGGCGGTGCCCGTCGAGGCTGGCGATACGCCAGCCACGCTCGCCGAGCGCGTGCTTGCAACCGAACACACTATTTATCCACGCGCGGTGCGCTGGTTCGTCGAAGGGCGTCTCGCTCTGGATGGCCTGCGCGTCACGCTTACGCCGCCGGAGCCGCAATGGCTCTTTGCCGGTCACACCGCCGGAGAGGGCGCATGAGATTACATGGTTTTCTGATTGGACAAACTGAGACTTTGCTGGCCGAAGTCCTTCGACTGAACGGTCCTGCCGACGCTACCACGAGCCGTTTTTTTCGTGCGCATCCGAAGCTCGGGCACGGCGAGCGCGGCGTGATTGCCGAGGCGGTTTTCGCAGTGCTGCGTCGCCGGATGGAGTTTGCGCACCTTGCCGAAAGCGGCGCGGGCAGCCCCGCCCGCCGCATGGCCTTGCTCGGCCTGATGCAGACGGCCGGCCGCACGGCGCTCAAGCCGTTCGTGTCCGACTCGGAGTCGAAATGGCTCGAACACGTCGCGATGATCGATCCGGAAAGCTTGCCGCTGCGGATTCGCCTGAACCTGCCCGACTGGATCTATCAGGCGCTCGCGAAGCGTTTTGAACCAGCCGAACTGGCTCAACTGGCCGCCGCGTTGAACTACCCGGCGCCGTTGGATCTGCGCGCGAACCCGATCAAGGCGAGCCGCGACGACGTACTGAACGCGCTGTCGAAAGCCGGCATCGAAGCCGGCGCAACGCCGTTCGCGCCGTTCGGCGTGCGGGTAGTGGGCAAGCCGCCGCTCACCAAGCTCGACGCGTTCCAGCACGGTTGGGTCGAGGTGCAGGACGAGGGCAGCCAGTTGCTGTGCTCGCTGGTTGCGCCCAAGCGCGGCGAGATGATCGTCGACTTCTGCGCGGGCGCGGGCGGCAAGACTCTGGCGCTGGGCGCGGCGATGCGCTCCACCGGGCGTCTCTATGCGTTCGACATCTCCGAGCGGCGTCTCGCCAAGCTCAAGCCGCGACTTGCGCGCAGCGGTTTGTCGAACGTGAATCCGGTACTGATCGACAGTGAACACGACGCCAAGATCAAGCGGCTCGCCGGCAAGATCGACCGCGTGCTGGTCGACGCGCCCTGCAGCGGTTTGGGCACGCTGCGCCGCAACCCCGACCTCAAATGGCGCCAGTCGCCGGAGTCGGTCGCCGAACTCGCGCCCAAGCAGGCGTCGATTCTGGCGAGCGCGGCGCGTCTGGTGAAGAAGGGCGGTCGCCTCGTGTATGCGACCTGCTCGATCCTTGAAGCGGAAAACGAAGCGGTCGTCCAGCAGTTCCTCGCAGATCATCCGGACTTCGCGCTCGTCCCCGCGCGCGAGGTGCTGGCCGAGCAGCGCATCGATCTCGAAATGGGCGATTACCTGTCGCTCTGGCCGCACCGCCACGCGACCGACGGCTTTTTCGCCGCCGTGCTCGAACGTCAGAGCTGAGCCCGCAATAGGCCAGCCGGCTCGCGGATCGACTACCCGAACCGCGAGCCGCACCGTGAGCCGGTCATTCCGGCAACATCATGCAAAACCGTATCTTTTCTCATCTCTTCGGCGATCTCGCGCGCGACTTCGGTCAGCCCGTCATGCTTTGGCAAGTCGGGGTGCTGAGTGCCACGCTCGCGCTCGCCTGGCTGCTCGCCCGCCTGTTGCGCCGGGCGCTCGATTTGCGCCGTCAAACCCGCTATCAGACGCTGCGCTTTGGCGCGGAAAGCCTGAACCGGGCGTTTTTCCCGCTGATCGGCGCCGTGCTGGTGTGGATCGCACGGGCGATCGCCGGGCGGTTCATCCACACGTCGCTGCTCGATCTTGCATTGGTGCCGCTCTTCGGCATCGGCTTGATTTACATCGTGTTTTTCTTCGCGCGGCGCGTCTTCAGCCATGACGGGGAGACGCACCCGTGGCTTTTCCTCGTCGAAAAGATCGTTTCTCTGGGCGTGTGGGTCGCCATGGCGCTCACCGTGATGGGCATTCAGGACGACGTGATCGCGTGGATGGCGAGCGTGCACTTTCGTGTCGCCAACGCGCACATGACGCTGCTCTCGCTCGTCACGGGCCTGCTGTGGGTCTGCGTGACGATGATCGTTGCAATGTGGCTCGGCTCGGCGTTCGAAGACCGTCTGATGCGCGCCGCGACGCTCGACGCGAATCTGAAAGTCGTGGTGGCGCGCGTCGGCCGCGCGGCGTTTGTACTGGCGGCGGTGTTGATCAGCTTGTCGCTGGTTGGCATCGACATCACCGTGCTCGGCGTATTCGGCGGTGCTCTGGGCGTGGGGCTGGGGTTCGGTTTGCAGAAGATTGCCAGCAACTACGTGTCGGGTTTCATCATCCTGATCGACCGGTCGCTGCGAATCGGCGACACGATCAACGTGAGCGGCCTGCAAGGCATGGTCACGCAGATTCGCACCCGATATACCGTCGTGCGCGGTCTTGACGGTATCGAAACGCTGATTCCCAACGAAAAACTGATTACCGACGTCGTGCAGAACCAGTCGTCGTATCTGACGCGTGGCTATGCGAAGGCGGCCGTGCAGATCGCCTACACCGCCGATGTCGAGCAGGCCATGGCGCTCCTCGCGCAAGCAGCGGACGGCGTGCCCCGCGTACTGACGGACCCGGCGCCTACGCCTTATCTCGTAGGCTTTGGCGCCGATGGCATCAACCTGGAGCTAGGCTTCTGGATTGCCGACGCGGCAACGGGCACATCGGCCGTCCGCTCGGCGGTCAATCGCAACATCTGGCAGCTTTTTTCTGCACACGGCATCTCCATTCCTTTCGCGCAACGCGAAGTCCGCATTGTCGGGAATGCGACTGACGTAGCAAATCTCGAAGGCGTGGTGTCCAAGCCGGTAAATGTGACCGACGGGATGGCAAATCAGGCTGGCAACGCTATTTAGCGGGCACTCGCACGGCACTGATGAGTCTAAGAGGGCTTGCTGCGGGTGTGTTTGAGTTGATGCTGCACAAAAAATCCCTATTTGTTACAAACACTTGGAACGCTTCCAGTAGAATGTCGTCCAATCCCGCTGTATGCTTTCACTTTCTTGACACGCGCAGTTCGCGGGTGTCTCGTGTCTCTCGTTCCACAGGTAAATTGCCTTGTTGAATTCTTTGCTCGATTTCCTTGCCCACGGTCTGATGCGCTTCTCGTGGTGGCAACTTGTTCTGTACACGCTCGCCGTGACACACGTCACGATCATCGGTGTGACGGTCTATCTGCATCGCTGCCAGGCGCACCGCGCGCTGGAGTTGCACCCTGTCGTCAGTCATTTTTTCCGATTCTGGCTGTGGATGACCACGGGCATGCTGACCGGTCAATGGGCGGCTATCCACCGTAAGCACCACGCCAAGTGCGAGACGGAAGAAGATCCGCATAGTCCGCAAACGCGCGGCATCTGGAAGGTGCTGCTCGAAGGCGCGGAACTGTACCGCACCGAAGCGAAAAACGAAGAGACGATGCGCAAGTTCAGTCACGGCACGCCGAACGACTGGATGGAACGCAACGTCTACACGAAGTACCCGATTCTCGGCGTCAGCCTGATGATGGTGCTGAACGTCGCGCTGTTCGGCGTAGTCGGCTTGACCATCTGGGCGGTGCAAATGGTGTGGATCCCGTTCTGGGCAGCCGGCGTGGTGAACGGTCTCGCGCACTTCTGGGGTTATCGCAACTTCAATTCGTCGGACGCCAGCACGAACATTTTCCCGTGGGGCATCATCATCGGCGGTGAGGAGCTGCACAACAATCACCACACGTACGCCACCTCGGCGAAGCTGTCGAACAAGTGGTACGAATTCGACATCGGCTGGATGTACATCCGCATCATGTCGGCTTTCCGCCTTGCCAAGGTGAAGAAGGTCGCGCCCACGCCGCGTCTGACCACGGGCAAGATGGTGCTCGATCAGGACACGTTGCAGGCCGTGCTGGCTAACCGGTACGAAGTGATGGCGCGTTACGGCAAGGCGCTCAAGCGTGCGTACCGTCAGGAACTCGCGCATTTGAAGGAAGTGGGCGCGCGCGAGAAATATCAGGTCATGCGCGGGGCGCGCAGCTGGTTCCACAAGGAAGAAGCGGGGCTCGACGAGCCGCAGAAGCGTCTGTTGCCGCAAATTTTCGCGAACAGCCAGAAGTTGAAGACCTACATCGACATGCGTAACGAACTTGCGTCAATGTGGGAGCGCTCGAACGCGTCGCGCGATCAGTTGCTGGTGCAGTTGCAGGACTGGTGCCATCGCGCTGAAGCGAGCGGCATCAAGGCGCTGCAGGAATTCGCAATGCGACTGCGCCGTTATGCTTAGTCACGAAATCCATTAAAATTTCGTTACGTCACAAAACCCCGCGTTGGCGGGGTTTTGCTTTTTGGGCCGCGGAATTTGCATGACGCGATGGGTATTCCACGGCGGCAAAGCGAGGGCAGAAGAGATCATGGATCAGCAGGCGATCAGGGCCGTGGAATACGACCGGCCGCAGGCGCAGGGGACATCCTGCGGGATCGGGCAGGCGTGGGCGAAGGTGCCCGAGGTGCCGTCGGCGCAGGAAAAAGTGGCGCTGAAAGAGCGCATTCGCGCATTGCTCAAGCGCGAGAAGGCCGTACTCGTCGCCCACTACTATGTCGACGCCGAATTGCAGGAGCTGGCCGACGAAACCGGCGGCTGCGTGGCCGATTCACTTGAAATGGCCCGCTTCGGGCGCGATCACGAGGCCCAGACTCTCGTGGTGGCGGGAGTGCGGTTCATGGGCGAGACGGCAAAGATTCTCAGCCCGGACAAGCGCATTCTGATGCCGGATCTCGACGCAACATGTTCGCTGGACCTCGGCTGTCCGGTAGATGAATTTTCGGCTTTCTGCGACGCACATCCGGACCGCACGGTGGTCGTTTATGCGAATACGAGCGCGGCCGTTAAAGCCCGCGCAGACTGGATGGTGACATCGTCGATTGGACTGGAGATCGTGGCCGACCTTCACGCGCGCGGCGAAAAGATCATTTGGGCGCCTGACCGTCACCTTGGCGGTTACATCCAGAACAAGACCGGCGCGGACATGCTGATGTGGCAGGGTTCGTGTCTCGTACACGACGAATTCAAGGGTATTGAACTCGACTTGCTGCGCGCCGAATATCCGGGCGCGAAAGTCCTGGTTCATCCGGAGTCTCCGGCCAACGTGGTGGCTCAAGCGGATGTCGTCGGCTCCACCACTCAGTTGATCGATGCCGCGCAGAAGTTGGATGCGACGCACTTCATCGTGGCAACGGACCTCGGCATCCTCCATAAGATGCAGCTCGCTGCGCCCGGCAAGACGTTGATCGCCGCGCCTACTGCCGGCAACAGCGCGACGTGCAAGAGCTGTGCGCACTGCCCGTGGATGGCTATGAACGGTCTCGCGAATCTCGCCGGCGTCCTCGAACGCGGTCATAACGAGATTTTCGTCGAACGCGCTGTTGGCGAGCGTGCACGTGTGCCGATCGACCGTATGTTGGACTTTGCCGCGCGCCATAAAAAGCGCGTGCAAGCGAGCGGCGACCTGGCGCGCGACGCGCAGTTGTATTCGAACGTGGGAGCTGCCTGATGACCGCGGCAGCGCAGAGTTCAGCAGTGCCCCGTTCGGCGCCATACAGTCACGCCGAAGCCGTGTCGCCACTCTTCGTCGAGATCCATGCGCAATACGGCGCGGCGTTCGACGCAGCGCTCGCGCGCAACGTCGCCGACGCGCTTGCGGAAGACGTCGGCACGGGTGACCAGACCGGCCGCCTCGTCCCTGCCGATGACGTGCGCCGCGCGCGTGTCGTCGTCCGTGAGGATGCGGTGTTATGCGGCGTGTCGTGGTTTAACGCGGTCTTGCGGCAAGTGGACTCGCGGATCGAGGTGCAGTGGCTTTACCGCGAAGGCGACCGGATGACAGCGGACACTCCCGTGTGCGAACTGCGCGGGCCGGTCCGTGCGCTGCTCACTGCCGAGCGCAACGCGCTTAACTTCCTTCAACTTCTATCAGGCGTGGCGAGCGCGACGCGCCGGTATGTGGATGCGGTCGCTCATACGCGTACCCGCATTCTCGATACGCGCAAGACCTTGCCCGGCTTGCGGCTCGCGCAGAAATACGCGGTGCGCGTGGGCGGCGGAGCGAATCAACGGCTCGCGTTGTATGACGGCATTCTGATCAAGGAAAACCACATTGCCGCTGCCGGCGGAGTGGGGGCGGCTATGGACGCCGCGCTCGCGCTCAACGCGGGCGTCTCTATCCAGATCGAGGTCGAGACGCTCGAGCAGCTGGAAACGGCATTGGCGCATGGCGCGGAGTCTGTTCTGCTCGACAACTTTTCGTTCGATTCGATGCGGGAAGCAGTGCGGATCACCGCGGGGCGCGCCGTACTGGAAGTGTCGGGCGGAGTGAACTTGGAAACAGTGCGGACTATTGCCGAAACGGGCGTCGACCGTGTGTCGATCGGCGCCCTGACGAAAGACGTGCGAGCGACCGATTACTCTTTGCGGATCGTCTGACGGAAGTTCTTGCTTGTAAAACGCCGCCGCCAGCCCGGAGTCGACGGTGGCGTTTCGCCTTTGATCACACGTTGCGGTTTCGGACGTGCTCGGGCGAGAGCACAGTCGGCAGCGCTTTCGGCAAAGTTGCCGGCCAGTCGCGGCTGAAATGCAGGCCGCGGCTTTCGCGCCGCGAGCGCGCGCCGTCCACGATCAACGAGGCTACGTCCACCAGATTGCGCAACTCCAGCAAATCGCGGCTCACCTTGAAGTTCGCGTAATACTCGTGGATCTCGTCGCGCAATAGCGCCAGCCGGTGTTTGGCTCGCGCGAGGCGTTTGTCCGTGCGCACGATGCCGACGTAGTTCCACATGAGCCGGCGAAGCTCGTCCCAATTGTGGGCGACGACCACTTCTTCGTCGGGGTCCGAAACGCGGCTCTCGTCCCAGTCTGGCAATGGCGCGTGGACGGCGCCGCAGAATCCCTCTTCTTCGATCGCGCGTGCCGCCGAGCGGCCAAGCACGAGGCACTCGAGCAGCGAATTGCTGGCAAGGCGGTTCGCGCCGTGCAATCCAGTGCAAGATGTTTCGCCGACTGCATAGAGCCCTGCGAGATCGGTGCGGCCGGCCAGGTCGGTTACTACGCCACCGCACGTGTAGTGTGCCGCCGGGACCACGGGGATCGGTTGCTTCGTGATGTCGATACCGAATTCGAGGCACCGAGCGAGGATCGTCGGAAAGTGCTCGCGAAGAAAGTCCGCCGGCTGATGGCTGATATCTAGATACACGCAATCTATGCCGCGTTTCTTGATCTCGAAGTCAATCGCGCGCGCCACGATGTCGCGCGGCGCGAGTTCAGCGCGTTCATCGTGATTCGGCATGAACCGCGTGCCGTCCGGCAGCTTCAGGACGCCCCCCTCGCCGCGCACCGCTTCAGAGATCAGGAACGACTTTGCGTACGGGTGGAAGAGGCAGGTGGGATGGAACTGGATGAATTCCATATTCGAGACCCGGCAGCCTGCGCGCCATGCCATCGCGATGCCGTCGCCCGTCGCGGTATCGGGATTTGTCGTGTACAGATAGACCTTGCCGGCGCCCCCGGTGGCAAGCACCGTATGCGGCGCCTCGATTGTGACGGTGCGTCCGCTTTCTACATCGAGCGCGTACAGGCCATGGCAACGGCGGCCCGGCAGTCCGAGCCGGTCAGACGTGATCAGGTCGATGGCATAGTGATCTTCCAGCAGCGTGATGTTCGGATGCTGCCGCACGCGTTCGCTCAGCGTGGCCACTACCGCATGGCCCGTCGCATCCGCCGCATGAATGATCCGTCGATGGCTATGACCGCCTTCGCGAGTCAGATGGAAGCCGAGTTCCGCGGAGTCGTCTTTGGTGAACGGCACGCCTTGTTCGATCAGCCATTCGATCGCAGCGCGCCCGTGCTCGACGATGAAACGCGTAGCGGCTTCATCACACAGGCCGGCGCCTGCAACGAGCGTATCGCGCACGTGATTTTCGATGCTGTCCGCCGAATCGAGCACCGCGGCAATGCCGCCTTGCGCCCAATCGCTCGCACCCTCGGTTATCGACCGCTTGGCGATCACCGCGACCCGCCGCGTCTGCGCGAGGTTGAGCGCGACGCTCAGTCCCGCAAGACCGCTACCGACAATCGCCACATCGAATTCCATTGCTCGCATCTCCGTCTTTCGTTTTGCTGTAGCAGCTTGCGATTTACGCGCTGCTAAAACGGGAAAGGATACGCGCCGCGACGGTCGAGGGAAAGCTGGCTGAACGTTATAAGGCTATGTATCGCCGACGATGGCGACTCATCAGGGTTAGCAGGTTTGGTTAGTCCAAAACAAAAAGCCTCGCACGAGTGCGAGGCTTTTTGTGTATGTCTTGCCGTCGTCAGGCGGCAGGAGCCAAGATTTATTTAATCTTGGTTTCCTTGTACTCAACATGCTTACGGACGACCGGATCAAATTTCTTGATCAGCATCTTTTCCGGCATGTTGCGTTTGTTTTTCGTCGTCGTGTAGAAGTGACCCGTGCCTGCGGTCGATTCCAGCTTGATCTTGTCGCGTGCGCCTTTCGCCATGATTTACTCCTTAGGCTTCACCGCGTGCGCGCAGATCTGCGAGCACAGCGTCGATACCGTTCTTGTCGATCAGGCGCAGGCCGGCGTTCGAAATACGCAGACGCACCCAACGGTTTTCGCTTTCCACCCAAATACGGCGGCTTTGCAGGTTCGGCAGGAACCGGCGCTTGGTTTTGTTGTTCGCGTGGGAAACGTTGTTGCCGCTCATCGGCGCTTTCCCAGTTACTTGGCATACGCGTGCCATGAGAGCACTCCTAATACGCTAATTCTGAGTTCGAACGCCGTGAAAGTTTCCCGAAAAGAGTCGCGCTGAAATTCAGGCACGTATCCTTTCCGGAACGCCTTGGTGGCTTCGGAACAGGGGGTTGGAAACAGGCAAACCGGAATTCTAGCAGAAAAAAAGCCGCAAAATCAAACCTTATTTGCGGCAGCAAGACAAGGCGCGGGGCCCTTTCCTTTGCCGTTCGTGCTTTTTCCATACCGTTTCGGGACGGGCTGCGGGCGCCGACGCATGGTCCAACGTCAGGGCCAGCCGTCGCGGGCAAAGGAGTATACGCTGTCCGAGCCGATCACCAGATGATCGACCAGTTGAACGTCGATCAGCGCAAGCGCTTCGCGCAGTGCGCGCGTCAGACTGCAGTCGCTCGCGCTCGGCCGCACAGCGCCAGACGGATGATTATGCGCGACGATCAGGCTTGCCGCATTGAGCGTCAACGCACGCCGCACGATCTCGCGCGGATACACCGCCATACGCGTGAGCGTGCCGCGCGCGCTTTCCTCGCTGCGGATAAGCCGGTGCCGGGCGTCCAGAAACAGCGACACGAACACTTCGTGCGGACGGCCGCCTATCAGCAGGCGCAGGTAGTTTTCGACCGCTTCCGGAGAATTCATGAGCGACCGGCGGCGCATTTTATCGACCAGCGAGCGCCGCGCCATTTCCATGATCGCGAGCAATTGCGCTTTTTTCGCGGGCCCGATGCCGCGCAGCCCGTCGAAGTCCGTGTAAGTGGCGTCGAGCATTGCCCGCAGTGAGCCGAAACGGTCGAGCAGCTCGCGAGCCACGCTGAAAACATCGTGGCCCGGCAAGCCGGAGCCCAGTACCAGCACGATCATCTCGGTGTCTGACAGTACGCCGGGGCCTTGGTCGATCAGCCGCTCACGCGGCATGTCACGTTTGGGCCATTTGCGCCTGCGACGCAATCCATCCGCCGCGGGAGCCGGAGCACCCGGCGGCGAACGAGCGAAATCCAACATTGGTTCGTCGATCGTCGACGCATAATCAGACATATACAGACAATTCCTCCGCTTGGGGTTCGGCCCGGTGCGCGCGATGGACGCAAGCCGAGGCCAGCCATGTGGCTTACAATAGACGCTTTGCGCACGGCACGCCGACGGTTTGCCGCACGCGTCAGCTGCGCCCCGCGGCGCACGCGTGAGAGCGCGCTTCGACTGAGCGAGCATTGCATGAGCATCATCGACATTTCCGAAGTGAAGGCCGGTTCACACGTGACGCTTCACTACCGGCTTTCCCTTGCCGATGGCGCCGAAGTCATCAATACCTTCAACGACAAGCCCGCCACGCTGCTGCTCGGTGCGGGACAGCTCGCACCGCCGCTGGAAGACATTCTGATGGGTTTAAAGGTCGGCCACCATTCGACCTTTCAGCTAGCCCCCGGGGCCGCCTTCGGTCCCCGTAATCCAGAGTTGATCCAGCGGGTGTCTCTGGCCACGCTGCGGGAAAACAGCATGATCGGCGAGGATTTTTCGCCAGGCGACCTGGTCGAATTCAACGCGCCGGGCGGCGGCCGCTACGCTGGCGTTCTGAAAGAAGTGAACGAAACGTCGGCCCTGTTCGATTTCAACCACCCGCTTGCCGGCCAGGCGCTGGCATTTGAAGTGAAAATCATCGGGATTCTTTAAACATGATCATCGCGGATACGACCCTTGCCGAAACGGAGATCCTGCTGGCTCAGCCGCGCGGGTTCTGTGCCGGCGTCGATCGGGCTATCGAGATCGTCGAGCGGGCCATCAAGCTGCACGGCTCGCCGATCTACGTGCGCCACGAAATCGTCCATAACGCCTACGTCGTCGAAGATCTGCGCAAGAAGGGCGCTATTTTCATCGAGCGTCTGGAAGAGGTGCCCTCCGGCAATACGGTCATTTTCAGCGCGCACGGTGTCTCGAAAGCGGTGCGCAGCGAGGCCGAATCGCGCGGGCTGCGCGTCTACGACGCCACCTGTCCGCTCGTCACCAAGGTGCACATCGAAGTGGCGAAGATGCGGCAAGACGGCTTTGACATCGTCATGATCGGTCACAAGGGCCATCCAGAAGTGGAGGGCACGATGGGCCAGGCGGGCGAAGGCATGTACCTCGTCGAAGACATCGAAGACGTGCAGGCGCTGCAACTGGCTCACCCAGATCGGATTGCGTTCGTCACGCAGACCACGCTTTCCGTCGACGACGCAGCGGAGATCATCGGCGCGCTCAAGGCGAAATATCCGTCCATTCGCGAGCCGAAGAAGCAGGACATCTGTTACGCCACGCAGAACCGCCAGGACGCCGTGAAGTTCATGGCGCCGCAGTGCGATCTGGTGATCGTGGTCGGCAGCCCCAATAGTTCGAACTCCAACCGGCTGCGGGAACTCGCTGAAAAGCTCGGCGTGCCTTCCTATATGGTGGATTCGCCCGACCAGATCGATCCAGCATGGGTCGAGGGCAAACGCCGGATCGGCGTGACTGCCGGTGCCTCGGCGCCTGAGGTGCTTGCGCAGGCCGTGATTGCCCGTCTGCGCGAACTCGGCGTGCGCAACGTGCGCGCGCTCGAGGGCATTGAGGAAAACATCGCGTTCCCGTTGCCGCGTGGCTTGGGTCTGCCAGCCTGACCTTTCTGAGATAGTCAAAAAGTGCGCGCCCTCGGGCGCGCTTTTTTTGTCCGTGGCTAGCGAGTGCGGCCCGCAATTGGTGCCACATCGCCCAAGGCGCCCGCTTTTCGCCTCCCGTTTCGATATTTTTTCGCGAATTCGATCCGACATTTATTGAAATTTGATGACTGTGGCCCCGTTTTATGAGGCCTGATCTGGCCGCAAACTATTTTGACGCACTAACATGGTGCCGAGAGAGAGGCAGTGCCGTTTAAATATGATTTAAGCGAAAGCGCGCTGCGACCGGGCCTTGAACCAACCGTCCGCAACACTTGATGCAAGCGGATCCCACGCTGGTGCAACTGATGCACGAAAATCAGTCGCAACCGGGTTGCGCCTCCGGCTTCGATGCGGTCTTGAAAAGCGGTTGCAATGCAGGAAAACCCTGCCGGTTCAACAATATTGCCCGTCGCAAAATTGGAGTTACAATGCGCGCGTTCTCAAGGCCTTAGGGTCCCGAACAATAGATTTTGCAAGGCGCGGGAGACCTATTTAATGCGAGTCAAGTTTGCTTACGCCGTGTCCATCGCGGCCGCGGTTGCGATGCTGACCGCGTGCGGCAAAAAACAGGATGGCGAGGCGGGAGCAGGAGCATCGGCGGCAGTGGCGGCATCCGCTGCGCCGGCGAGCGAAGCAATCGTTGTGAAGATCGGCCATGCAGCCCCGCTGACGGGCGGCATCGCGCATCTGGGCAAGGACAATGAAAACGGCGCGCGTCTCGCGGTCGAGGAAATCAACGCACAAGGACTGACGATCGACGGTCACAAGATCGACTTGCAGCTCGACGCGCAAGACGACGCGGCGGATCCGAAGGCCGGTACGGCGGTCGCGCAGAAGCTCGTCGACGATCACGTGGTGGCGGTGGTCGGGCATCTGAATTCGGGTGTGTCGATTCCGGCATCGAAGATTTATAGCGACGCAAGCATCGTGCAGATCTCGCCTTCGTCGACGAACCCGGCGTACACGCAGCAAGGTTTCAAGACGACCTATCGCGTCGTCGCGACAGACGCGCAGCAAGGTCCGGCGCTCGCCAATTACGCCACGAAGGCGTTGGGCGCCAAACGCATCGCCGTCGTGGACGATGCAACCGCCTACGGTAAGGGGCTCGCGGACGAATTCGCGAAGACCGTCGAGGCGAGCGGGGCGAAGATCGTCGCGCGGGAAGCGACGAACGACCGGGCCACGGACTTCCGGGCCATCCTCACAAAGATCAAAAGTGTTCATCCGGACGCCATCATGTTCGGCGGCATGGACGCGACGGGCGGGCCGTTTGCCAAACAGGCGGCGGCGCTCGGTATCAGGGCAAAAATCCTTGGCGGCGACGGCGTGTGTACCGACAAGGTGGGGGAGCTGGCGGGAACCGCCGTGCAAAACCTGGTCTGTTCGGAAGCGGGACTCGCGCTTTCGAAAATGGACAGGGGAGCGGACTTCGAAAAGAAGTACGTGGACCGCTTCCACACGCCGGTGCAGATTTACGCACCGTTCACGTATGACGCTGTGTACGTGATTGTCGATGCAATGAAGCGCGCTAATTCGATCGAGGCGCCCAAGGTGCTGGCTGCGATGCCGTCCACCGATTACAACGGGGTAATCGGCCGCATCGCGTTCGACGACAAGGGTGATTTGAAAGAGGGCGCCATTACGCTTTACGACTTCAAGGACGGCAAGAAAGCGGTTCTCGACGTCGTGAAGATGTAATGACGGGACGTTCAGCCTGACGGCACCGAACCACCCAACGGTGCCGTTTTTGCATCCGCTGAAGGCGAGCCTGCGACTGTGACCCAGTCGTCTGGGCAAACCGGCGGCGGATAAACCCTTACCGGTCTTTTACATCAGTACCCGCAGTGCCGTTGAGATTCCGTAACGCATCACCGCCCACCGGCTGATGAAGAGCGCGAATCCAGTCGCACGGGCTAAGGAGCATTAAATGGATATCTTCATCCAGCAGATCCTAAACGGACTGGTGCTGGGCAGCGTTTATGCCATCATCGCACTGGGCTATACGATGGTTTACGGCATTCTTGGCATCATCAACTTCGCTCACGGCGATGTGTTGATGGTGGGCGCGATGGTCGCGCTCTCCGCCATAGGCGTGCTGCAAAACCACTTCCCTGGCCTCGGCAATGTGCCGACGCTGTGCATCGCGCTGGCAATTGCCGCCGTGGTTTGCGCGGTGGTGGGCTACACGATCGAGCGCGTGGCTTACCGGCCGCTGCGCAAGGCGCCGCGTCTCGCCCCGCTGATCACCGCGATCGGCGTGTCGATCCTGCTGCAAACGCTCGCCATGATGATCTGGTCGCGCAACCCGCTGCCTTTCCCGCAGCTTCTGCCCACCGATCCGCTGAACGTGATCAAGGCCACGGTCACGACGCCTGGCGCCGTGATCTCGATGACTGAAATCGTGATCATCGTCGTCGCGTTCCTCGTCATGGCAGGCCTGCTGCTGCTCGTGCACAAGACCAAGCTCGGCCGCGCGATGCGCGCCATCGCCGAGAACCCGGGCGTCGCCTCGCTGATGGGCGTGAACCCGAACTTCGTGATCTCGGCGACCTTCATGATCGGCTCCGCGCTTGCTGCGCTCGCCGGCGTGATGATCGCATCCGAATACGGCAACGCGCACTTCTACATGGGCTTCATCCCCGGCCTGAAGGCCTTTACCGCGGCGGTGCTCGGCGGTATCGGCAATCTCGGCGGTGCGATGGTGGGCGGCGTGATTCTGGGGCTCATCGAACAGTTGGGCGCCGGCTATATCGGCAACCTGACCGGTGGCGTGTTCGGCAGTAACTATCAGGACGTGTTTGCGTTCATCGTGCTGATCATCGTGCTGGTGTTCCGTCCGTCGGGTCTGCTCGGCGAACGCGTTGCGGATCGCGCTTGATCCAGGCCAAGGAGTAAATCAAATGACCTCAATTCAACCGATCGAGCCGTCCACGACGCTCATTCCCGAGAAGAACCTGGCGAAGACGCTGACCGTCGGCATCATCACTGCGTTCTTCGTGATCGCTGCGCCGATGATCATCGGCACCGCCGGCGGCAACTACTGGGTTCGCGTGCTCGACTTCGCGATGCTGTACGTGATGCTGGCACTCGGTCTCAATGTCGTGGTCGGCTTTGCCGGCCTGCTCGACCTGGGTTATATCGCTTTCTACGCGGTGGGCGCCTATACCGCGGCGCTGTTGTCTTCGCCGCATCTGACCTCGCAGTTCGAGTGGATCGCGCATCTCGCACCGAACGGGCTGCACGTGCCGTTCCTCATCATCGTGCCGTGCGCGATGGCGGTGGCGGCGTTTTTCGGCGTGATACTCGGGGCGCCGACGCTGCGTCTGCGAGGCGACTATCTCGCCATCGTGACGTTGGGCTTCGGGGAAATCGTCCGGATTTTCCTGAACAACCTCGACCGTCCGGTGAACATCACCAACGGCCCGAAAGGCATTACCGGGATCGATTCGGTGCACCTTGGCGACTTCAGTCTCGCGCAGACGCACTCGCTGTTCGGCTTCCAGTTCCCCTCGGTGTACTCGTACTACTACCTGTTCGTGCTGGCCGCGCTGCTCGTGATCTGGGTCTGTACGCGTTTGCAACACTCGCGTATCGGCCGTGCATGGGCCGCGATCCGCGAAGACGAAATCGCCGCCAAGGCAATGGGCATCAACACGCGTAACGTGAAACTGCTCGCGTTCGCGATGGGCGCGTCGTTCGGCGGCCTGTCGGGCGCGATGTTCGGAGCGTTCCAGGGCTTCGTGTCGCCGGAATCGTTCACGCTGCCGGAATCGATCGTCGTGCTGGCGTGCGTGGTGCTGGGCGGCATGGGCCACATTCCTGGCGTGATTCTCGGCGCGGTGCTGCTCGCCGTGCTGCCGGAATTCCTGCGCTCGACGATGGGTCCGCTGCAGCACATGCTGTTCGGCCATGAAATCGTCGACACGGAAGTGATCCGCCAGCTGGTCTACGCACTCGCGATGGTGCTGATCATGCTGTATCGCTCGGAAGGCTTGTGGCCGTCGCCGAAGCACGAAGACAAGATTGCGAAACTGTCGAAGCGTGGCGGCAAGAAGCCGGTGCGCGCCTGACGGACAGGGAGAAAAAACATGAGCGATAACATTCGACTGTCGGTGAAGGGCGTCAACAAGCGCTTCGGCGGTTTGCAGGCACTGTCCGACGTCGGCCTGGAAATCAAGGCCGGCCAGATTTATGGTCTGATCGGCCCGAACGGCGCCGGCAAGACAACGTTCTTCAACGTGATCACGGGCCTGTACACGCCTGACTCGGGCGACTTCAAGCTCGACGGCCAGAACTACACGCCGACCGCGGTGTATCAGGTGGCGAAGGCGGGCATTGCCCGTACGTTCCAGAACATCCGTCTCTTTGGCGGCATGACCGCTCTGGAAAACGTGATGGTCGGCCGGCACGTACGCACGAAACACGGCTTGCTGGGCGCGGTGTTCCAGACGCCGGCCGAGCGCAAGGAAGAGCGCGAGATCAAGGAACGCGCGATCGAACTGCTGGAGTACGTCGGCATTGCGCAGTACGCGGACTACACGTCGCGCAATCTGTCGTACGGCCACCAGCGCCGCCTCGAAATTGCGCGTGCGCTTGCAACCGATCCGAAGCTGCTCGCGCTCGACGAACCCGCCGCCGGCATGAACGCAACGGAAAAGGTCGAACTCACGCGACTGCTCGACAAGATCCGCGCCGACGGCAAGACGATCCTGCTGATCGAGCACGACGTGAAGCTCGTGATGGGTCTGTGCAACCAGATGACGGTGCTCGACTACGGCAAGGTGATTGCGCAAGGACTGCCGCAAGACGTGCAGAAGGATCCGAAGGTGATCGAAGCTTATCTGGGTGCAGGAGTCCACTGATGTCCACGACGCAAGCAATGTTGAAAATCAAGGGCCTGCAGGTCAATTACGGCGGCATCCAGGCAGTGAAGGGCATCGACCTCGAGGTCGGCCAGGGCGAGCTGGTCACGCTGATCGGCGCGAACGGTGCGGGCAAGACCACGACGATGAAGGCGATCACCGGGCTCAAGCCGTATGCCGCAGGCGACATCGAGTACATGGGTCAGTCGATCAAGGGCGTGCCGCCGCATGAGCTTCTGAAGCGCGGCCTCGCGATGGTGCCGGAAGGCCGCGGTATCTTCGCGCGCATGTCGATCGTCGAGAACATGCAGATGGGTGCGTATCTGCGCAGCGACAACGACGGCATCAAGGCCGACGTCGACCGCATGTTCGGTTTCTTTCCGCGTCTGAAAGAACGCGCCACACAATACGCGGGCACGCTCTCGGGCGGCGAACAGCAGATGCTGGCCATGGCGCGCGCGATCATCTCGCGTCCCAAACTGCTGCTGCTCGACGAACCGTCGATGGGCTTGTCGCCGATCATGGTCGAGAAGATCTTCGAAGTGGTGCGCGCAATTTCGGCTGAAGGCATGACCGTGCTGCTCGTCGAGCAGAACGCGCGTCTCGCGTTGCAGGCGGCGAACCGCGGCTATGTGATGGACTCGGGTCTCGTCACGATGTCGGGTGATGCGAAGCAGATGCTGGACGATCCGAAGGTCCGGGCGGCTTATCTGGGTGAATAAGCTGGGTGAATGAGTTGGGTAAGTAGCCCCTCAAGCTGAACCACCGATGAAAAAAGGCCGCATGCGTGAGTCAAACGCATGCGGCCTTTCTCTTTTTACGACGCATGAAGCGCCTGCAAACTAAACCGGCGGCGAGTCCGCCAACTCACCAAGACGTTTGCCGAAACTGACCACCGCATCCGCGCGATAACCCAGCGCCTCGTAAAACGCGCGGACGTCGCTCTTTGCGGACAACACCTGCAGGTTCAGCTTCGGACAGCCCAAAGCCGTCAACGCGTCTTCGACGTGTGCGACCAGACGCGAGCCGATGCCATGTCGCCGCACCGACTCGTCCACCGCGAGCGAATAAAGCCAGCCGCGATGACCGTCGTAGCCGCCCATCACCGTGCCAACCACTCGCTCACCGAGCACCGCTACAAAGAACAGCTCGGGCTGCGTCGCGAGCTTGTTCGCAATCGACAGATGCGGGTTGCGCTGCGGCTTCGTCACGTCCCTGTATTCCGGGAAGGCCTGCTGCCACAGCGCGACCACGGCGTCGGTGTCGCTCGCGTCGAAGCGGCGGATAGAGAGTGTTGCGGTCGCGGTCGTCGTCATACGCGTTCTGTGCAATTACAGCGTGTCGAGGATCGAACGCAGCATCGCCATCATCTGGTCGATCTCTTCGTTCGTGACGTTCAGCGCAGGCATGAAGCGCAGCAGGTTCGGACGCGCAGCGTTCAGCAGGAGGCCGTCGGGCTGCATGTCACGCGCCTTTTCGACGATCTGGTTGCCGATGTCCTTACCGAGCAGCAGTGCACGCAACAGACCTTCGCCGCGCTCTCCCTTGAAACCGCGCTCTTCCGACAACTCGAGCAGTTTCGCGCGCAAATACTCGCCGCGAGCACGCACGCCTTCGAGGAAGCCCGGCGCGGTGAGTTGCGAGATCACCGAGTAACCGACCGCGGTCATCAACGGATTGCCGTTGTACGTGCCGCCCTGGTCGCCTGCTTCGAACACGGCGACTTCGGCTTTCGCGAGTAGCGCCGCGAGCGGCACGCCACCGCCAATACCCTTGCCGAGCGTCATGATGTCCGGCTCGATGCCCGACAGCTCATACGCGAACAGCGTGCCGGCACGGCCGCAGCCGCTTTGCACTTCGTCGACGATCAGCAGCACATTGTGCTTGCGCGTCAGCTCACGCAGTTGCTGCATGAATTCGCGCGTTGCCGGAATCACGCCGCCTTCGCCCTGGATCGGTTCGAGCATCACCGCGACCGTCTTCGCGTTGATGAGCTTTTCCACCGACGCGATGTCGTTCAGATCCGCTTTCGGGAAGCCGGGCACTTGCGGCGCGTAGATCGTGTCCCAGCCCGGCTTGCCGCTTGCCGACATCGTGGCGAGCGTGCGGCCGTGGAAGCTGTGATCGAACGTGATGATTTCGAATGCGCCGTCCTTGAATTTCTTGCCCCACTTGCGCGCCAGCTTGATCGCGCCTTCGTTCGCTTCGGCACCGCTGTTCGCGAAGAACACCTTGTCGAAGCAGCTATGTTGCGTGAGCAGCGCCGCGAGCTTCGCCATCGGCTCGTTGTAGAAAGCCGGCGACGGATTGAAGAGCAGCTTCGCCTGCTGGTTCAGCGCTTCGATCATGCCTTCGTTGCAATGACCGAGGCAATTGACCGCCCAGCCCTGAATGAAGTCCAGATATCGCTTGCCGTTGTTGTCGTAGAGCCACGAGCCCTTGCCGTGCGTGAAAACGATTTCGGGCCGGTTGGTGATGTACATCAGCGACTCGATCGGATATTCATTGAAATTCATGACGGCAGGCTCCAGACAGCGGGTAAGAGGTGGATAAGGCGTTGGCGCACGTCAGCCGATGAGCAAACGGGCCGGAAAAACAAAAAAGCCACGGCATGCCGTGGCTTTCATGATTCGAACAGCTTGCGCTTTGTTGTAGCGCGAATCCGTGACGAAGCCGGCGGCGTCCCTAGGGAAGCGGCGAGCGGCGACGTCGAAGTTCGGATTGGATGCGGTTCATGCGCGAAAGAATACGACAATAAAAGCGCTGGTGTAAACCTTGAATTTGCACGAATTCATCGCGATGGGCGCGTCTGGCAGTTTTTGCGCGCCTGTCTTCATGCTGACATGTTGTCTCAGGCACGGCTCGCACGTTGTTGCGAGCGGGCCGTTTCTTTCAGCGGGCTTCGAGTTAAACCGCGTTCGCCAGGTCAGCGGCGCTCGTGAACGAGTCCGCGTAGAACTCGTCTTCGGGCAGGCTGTGATGTTGCGTGAAATCGCGCTGTGCCGACTCGACCATGACCGGCGCGCCGCACGCATATACCTGATACGCGGACAGGTCGGGAAGGTCTTCGATCACTGCCCGATGCACGAAGCCGACACGGCCGGTCCACGCATCGCTCGCGTCTGGCTCCGAAAGCACCGGCACGAACTTGAAGTTCGGAATTTCGCGCGCCCATTGTTCGGCCAGTTCGAGCAGATACAGATCTTTCTTGCGACGCGCGCCCCAGTACAACGTCATCGGGCGGTTCAGGTTCTTGAACACCGCATGTTCGACGATTGCCTTCAATGGCGCGAAGCCGGTGCCCGAGGCAAGCAGCACGATCGGCTTGTCCGACTCTTCGCGCAGGAAGAACGTGCCGAGCGGCGCTTCGAAGCGCAGGATATCGCGCTCCTTCATGGCGTTGAACACGTGGTCGGTGAACGCGCCGCCGGGCATGTGGCGAATGTGCAATTCGATCGGGCCTTCGACGTGCGGCGCATTCGCCATCGAATAGCTGCGGCGCTTGCCGTCCTTCAGAATGAATTCGAGGTATTGGCCGGCAAGATATTGCAGACGTTCGTTAGCGGGCAATTGCAGCTTGAGCACGACGACGTCGTCGGCCTTGCGCTCGATCGCATTCACACGGCACGGCAGTTTCTTTACCTGCACGTCGCCCACACCTGCCACTTCGCGGATATCGATCTCGAGATCGGAGCACGCCGTTGCGCAGCAGAAGAGCGCCATGCCGCGCGTTTTTTCTTCGTTCGACAAAGCCGACGACGAATGCGCGCGCTGTTCCACCTGGCCGCTGACCACAGCGCCTTTGCACGAACCGCACGCGCCGTTCTTGCAGCCGTACGGCAGACCGATGCCTTGACGCAAGGCGGCGTTCAGCACCGGCTCGTCCTGTTCTACCTGAAACTGCCGGCCGCTTTGCCGGAGCGTGACGTTGAATGCCATAAAGTTTTCGAAGTCGAAAAGTCGGTAATCGTTAAACGGAGGGGCGGGGCACGCAAAGCCGGGATCGTCGGAGCCAGCGGTATTGTCGCCCCGCGCCCCGCGAGCTTGACGGCTACAATGCGTGCACCATGAAAGCCACACAAAACTTCCGCCGTCCGCGCGTGCTGATCGTAGGTTGCGGCGATGTCGGCATGCGCTGCGTACCGCTGTTGCACCGCGCTCACGTCTTTGCACTGACAAGCCATGCGGAGCGCACCGCCGAGTTGCGTGCCGCGGGCGTTTCGCCGCTGGTCGGCGATCTCGACGAACGCCGCAGCCTGAAACGGCTCGCGGGCCTCGCACCCACGGTGCTGCATCTCGCGCCGCCGCAGAAAACCGGCGACGACGACCGCCGCACTCGCGCGTTGCTATCAGCTCTTGCGATGCGCCGCGCTCGCGCGGTGTCAGGCACGCATGGGACCCGCGCCACCGTCGCGCCGGTCGGGCGCTTGCGCCGCGCGCGCGCTTCATGGGCACAAGCACGGCCACTCCCGGAACCAGCCGATATTGTACCCGACGGCCTTCGCCGCGCCGCCGCTTCACGCGCGCCGCTGCGCTTCGTGTATGCAAGCACGACAGGCGTCTATGGCGATTGCGGCGGGGCGTGGATCGACGAGACGCGCGTCACTGAACCCGCCAATGCGCGTGCGAAACGCCGCGTGTCGGCCGAGCAGCAATTGCGACGCGCGACGGCTCGCGGGTCGATTGCCGCGAGCATCGCGCGGATTCCGGGCATTTATGCAGCCAATCGCCTGCCGCTCGCGCGGCTTGAAAAACG
The DNA here is from genome assembly GCF_031456815.1 of Paraburkholderia strydomiana. Lineage (NCBI taxonomy): Bacteria > Pseudomonadati > Pseudomonadota > Betaproteobacteria > Burkholderiales > Burkholderiaceae > Paraburkholderia > Paraburkholderia strydomiana. The sequence continues at coordinate 504,188 of NZ_JAVDVL010000002.1, read as the reverse complement.
CACGCCGGCGCTCGTCGATGCCGACGACGTCTACACCAACCACATTCATGCGGACGACCTCGCCGCGATCCTCGTGCGCCTCGCCACTCATGGCAGGCCGGCGCGCGTGATCCACGCGTCCGACGACTCGTCGCTGAAAATGGGTGAGTACTTCGATCTCGTCGCCGACACGTTCGGTTTGGCACGTGCGCCGCGCATCACGCGGGCTCAGGCTGAAGAGCAGATCGAGCCGACCTTGCTGTCGTTCATGCGCGAGTCGAGACGGCTCGTGAACCGCCGCCTGAAAGAAGAGCTAGGTGTACGCCTGCGCTATCCGAGCGTCGAAGATTTTTTGCGTGAAGCGGCAGGCGCTGGGGAAGTGAGTAAAGACGCGCCGTGAAGGCCCGGCAGAGGTATCTCGATGCCTTAAAAGCCCGGCGCCGCAGCGGCAAAGAAATTCCGCCGGACATCGGCCGGACAACTTCGTTAAGCGTCGCCGCGCGGCACACCACAGCACCGCATAGCAGCGCGCCTCGTGCCTCAGGTCAGCGCGGGCAGTGCTTCGAGCAGCAGGAAACACAACATCCCGCCGATCAATGCGCCGATCAGATTCGGATCGTATTTGTGCCGCGACCGCATGGCGATCAGCAGTCCGCCGATCACCAGCAACCCGACACACACGAACGCCGGCAACACGTACGAGAGCATGACTCCGTTATGGACGATCATGGCCGCTCCTTGAACTCTTTGTAGTCTTTGTTTAAACGAGTATAGGGCGCGGCCTGATGAAGAGCATGCTGCAGCGCAGCGTCGATTGCATGCACGGTCGCGCGAATGTGCGCCTGCGCACAGGGCTTTCCTAATCTTGTCAGATGGTTGCGCGCGACCTACCGGTTTACCCGCTCCGTAAAGATCCGAGGTCGGTTTCGTCGAGCCATTGCCACGCGCCCGGTGCAAGGGTCGCAGGCAAAGCGAGTCCGCCGACGCGCTCGCGATGCAGCGCTTCGCAACGGTTGCCGGCCGCCGCGATCATCCGCTTGACCTGGTGATACTTGCCTTCCATCACGGTGAGCGCCAACGTGTGCTCGCCGCGTGCATTGGCCGCGACCGCCGCGACCGGCTTCGACTCGCCGTGCAATAACACGCCATGGCGCAGCGCGCTCAACTGCGCGTCGTCGATCGCATGACGGGTTGTCGCGACATACACCTTCGGGACTTTGCGTTTGGGCGACGTGAACATGTGGACGAACTTGCCGTCGTCGGAGAGCAGCAGCAAGCCGGTGGTGTCCTGGTCGAGCCGGCCGACGCATTGCACGCCCCGCCCGGCGAACTGCGGCGGCAGCAGACTGAATACGCTCAGATGATGCTGCGGATCGCGCGAGCACTCGTAGCCGGCCGGCTTGTTGAGCAGCAGATACGCGCGCTCCCGGTACGGCCAGACCACGCCGTCGACGCTGAAGCAGAACGAAGCATCGTCAGTCGGGAAATCGGCGTCGGCGTCGGTGCACAGCGTTCCGCCGATGCTCACGCGAGCGTCGTTTATCAGCGCGCGGCATTGGCGGCGCGAGCCGAAGCCCTGGGTGAAGAGAATGCTTTCGAGATTCATGGCGAGCGAAGAATAACACCGCAAGAAGCGAGGCGTCCCGCGATGCGTTCGCGGCCACGATGGTCGCTCCTGTTTCGTTGCCGGAGCCATCGATGCACGCCTCGCCGTCTTCAACCCGTGTCCGTTTGCCGGCCGCTTTCCAGCGGCTCGCGTGGTCTAACCTCGTCGCGCAATCCGCCGAGCAGATCAGCCTCGCCGCCGCGCCGCTCGTCGCCGTGTTCGCGCTCGGCGCCGACGCACGCGGCACGGGACTTCTGCAGACAGCGCAGACATTGCCTTTCCTGCTGCTGTCGATCCCGCTCGGCGTATGGGCCGACCGCCGCTCGCGCCGCACCTTGATGGCGCTCGCCGAGAGTGTGCGCGTCGTCGCCATGCTATGCGTGCTCCTGCTGCTGATGACCCATGCGCTCAGCCTGCCGTTGCTCGCCGCGCTCGGCTTCGTGGCCGCGACTGGCACAGTGGCCTACAACGTCGCGGCGCCTTCGCTCGTGCCGTCGCTAGTCTCGCGCGAAGCGTACGCCAGCGCGAACGGCCGTCTGGAACTTGCGCGCAGTGTCGCGTATTCGGCTGGGCCAGCGCTGGGCGGCCTGCTGGTCGGCTGGATCGGCGCTGGATGGGCATACGGCTGCGCGGCCGCATTGTCCGCGCTCGCGGTGGGCTTGCTCGCGGGACTGCGCGAACCGTCGCGCGCGGCGACGCCTGCGCGTCACTTCATGCTGGAGTTGCGCGAGGGTACGCGCTTCGTATTGCGCGATTCACTGCTGCTTCCCATGCTCGCGACCGCCGTCTTTTTCAACCTCGGCTTCTTCGTGCTGCAAGCGGTGTATGTGCCGTACGCAGTGCATCGTCTGGGACTGAGCGCCTCGGCGGTAGGCATCACGCTGGGTGCGTATGGCGTCGGCATGGTGTGCGGTGCGTTGGCCGCACCCGCCGTCGCGCGACGCCTCGCGTTCGGCCGTGTGCTCCTGATCGGCCCGTCGTGCGGGCTGCTCGCGTCGCTCGTGATGGTGGGGACGCTCGTCGCGCCGTCGTTCTGGCTTGCGCTGCTCAGTTTCTTTCTGCTCGGCGCCGGACCGATCCTGTGGGTGGTCGGCTCGACCACGCTGCGCCAGGCCATCACGCCGCAACGGATGATGGGCCGCGTCTCCGCGCTGAACAGCACCGCGACCTATGGCGCGCGGCCGGCGGGCGCACTGCTCGGCGCGGCGATCAGCGCGCGCTGGAACATGGACGCCTGCCTGATCGCCGCCGCAGCGGCCTTTTTCGTGCAGGCGTCGATCATCGCGATGTCGCCTGCGGCGCGGCTCGCGCGCATTCCCGACGAACGCGTCACAGCTTGCTGAAGATCAACTTCATTGCACGATGAGCGCCAGGGCAAACCCCCAAAAAATGAAAATGAATTTTTTCTCGGACCAATTCCATGTAAATATACTTTCATCCAATTTGCTTACACCCTCTACGCACTGCCGCGCTGACACGCCGCTTCGCTCGCATGATTCATCAACCGTCCGTTGCATCCAATCCGGCCGAGCAGGCCATCGCTGCGCGCATCGAGGCGGCCATGCCTACGCTCACGCCGATTCATCGGCGCATGGGCGAGTACGTGCTGGCCAATCTGTTCCGCGCGGCCACCATGCGAATCGACGAACTGGCGAGCGTGGTCGGCGCGTCGGTTGCGACCGCGAATCGCTTTGCCCGCGCGCTCGGTTTCGACGGCTATCCGCAGTTCCGTGAGGCGCTCGTGCGCGGCTTCGAGGCGACGCTCGCGCCGGTCGAACGTCTGCGCAGCGCGCAGGAGTCGCTCGCTGCGGGCGATGACGTGGTCGACGCGTCGCTCGAACAGGCTGCCAACAACCTGCACCTGACCCGCACGGCGATCGACAGCGCCGCCGCCGAGGCCGCGGTCGAAGCGATCCTCGCCGCGCGGCGTGTGTTCGTGCTCGGCGCGGGTACGAGCGCGTTCCTGGCCGGGCTGATGGAGCACGGCCTGATGGCGTATCACGACAACGTGCAATCGCTCGCGTTCATCGGCGGACCGTCGCATGCGGCGCGGCGCCTGTTCAACTGCGGCAAGGGCGATCTCGTGATCGGCATTGCGTTTCCACGTTATGTCGACGACACCATCGAACTTGCGCGCCGGGCGGCAACTCGCGGCGCGCGCGTGCTGGCGCTGACCGACGGACCGCGCTCGCCGCTCGCGCAATTCGCCGATCTCTCGTTATACGTGCGCTCTGAACGCCGCCTCGCGGCGAACGCGGATGCCGCTGTTCTTGCTGTGATCGAAGCGCTATGCGACGCGGTCGCTTATCGGGCGAAGCGCTCGGTGAAGGCAGCCGCCGACGTTACCGAGTTCGTATTGCCATGGCTCACCGATCCGCTGTCCGCATCCGCGAGTGGGGCGGGTGAAGCCGTGCGCGAACCGGCGCGCACTGCGCGTACGTCAGTAGGCGCAGTACCGAACCCTCGCACCACCCAGGCAAAATCTAAACTCAAACGATGAACGACAACGCAGTCATTGCCATTCATGGCGGCGCGGGCACGATCCTGCGCGCGTCGCTGTCGGCCAGTGCCGAAGCCGAATACCACGCCGCTCTGCACGCGGTGCTCGCCGCCGGCCAACGCGTGCTTGCAGACGGCGGCAGCGCGCTCGACGCAGTCAGCGAGGCAGTGCGATTGCTCGAAGACTGCCCGCTATTCAACGCGGGCCGGGGTGCGGTCTACACGGCAGCGGGCACGCATGAACTCGACGCGGCGATCATGGACGGCAGCACGCTCGAGGCCGGTGCGATCTGCTGTGTGAAGCGCGTGCGCAATCCGGTTCTGGCCGCGCGCCGCGTGCTCGAGCGCAGCGAACATGTGCTCTTCACCGGCGAAGGCGCGGAAAGTTTCGCGGCCGCGCAGGGACTCGAATTCGTCGAACCGCAGTACTTCGATACGGAAGCGCGTCATCGTCAATGGCTGCTCGCGCGCGATCAGCAGCGCGCAATGCTCGATCACGACGGCGCGTCGCTCGCCTCGTCGGCATCGGCTACAGACAACAGCGATCCCGTGCCGCACGAGCCGATCGATCCGAATCGCAAGTTCGGTACTGTCGGCGCGGTCGCACTCGACAGGCACGGCCACGTTGCGGCGGCGACGTCGACGGGCGGCGTCACCAACAAGCAGGTCGGGCGCGTGGGCGATACGCCGCTGATCGGCGCGGGCTGCTATGCGGACGACGCAACCTGCGCGGTCTCGACCACCGGCTCGGGCGAAATGTTCATGCGCATGGTCGCGGCTTACGACGTCGCCGCGCAAATGGCCTACCGCAACGTGTCGTTGCAGGAAGCCGCGCACGACGTCGTGATAAACCGCCTGCCGAAGATCGACGGCCGCGGCGGCCTGATCGCCGTCGACGCACTCGGCAATATCGCGTTGCCGTTCAATACCGAGGGTATGTACCGCGGTTTCGCGCGTATTGGCGAGGCGCCGACGACGGCGATCTACCGTTAGTTCGTTACCCTGAACATTGCTGAAGACCGCTAGCGCGTTCGAATTAAAAGGAATCATTGTGCCGACTTCATCGCACACCGCCAGCCCGCTTACCGAAAACCTGCCGACGCAACGCGTGCTCGCAGTCGACAACCTGTCGGTCGCGTTTCGCAGCGGCGAGACCACCTTCAACGCGGTGCGCAATCTGTCGCTGACGGTCGAGCGCGGCGAGACATTGGCGATAGTAGGCGAATCGGGTTCAGGCAAATCAGTGACATCGCTCGCGTTGATGCGGCTGATCGAGCATGGCGGTGGGCGCCTTGCCGGCGGCAGCATCGCATTCCGGCGCCGCGACGGCAGCGTGCTCGACCTCGCGAAAGCGTCGTCCGGCACGATGCGCTCGATTCGCGGCGCCGACATCGCGATGATTTTTCAGGAGCCGATGACCTCGCTCAACCCAGTCTTTACGGTGGGCGACCAGATCAGTGAGGCGATCTCGCTGCATCAGGGCAAGAGCCGCTCGGCGGCCTTCGCGGAAACGCTGCGACTGCTCGAACTCGTGCGCATTCCCGAGGCGCGGCGCGTGGCGGCGCGGTTTCCGCATCAACTGTCGGGCGGAATGCGCCAGCGCGTAATGATCGCGATGGCGCTGTCGTGCAAGCCCGCGTTGCTGATCGCGGACGAACCGACCACCGCGCTCGACGTGACCATTCAGGCGCAGATCCTGCAACTGATTCGCGGCTTGCAGGACGAGATGAACATGGGCGTGATCTTCATCACGCACGACATGGGCGTGGTCGCCGAAGTGGCGGACCGCGTGCTGGTGATGTATCGCGGCGAGAAGGTGGAAGAGGGTGTGTCGGACGTGCTCTTCGCGGCGCCGTCGCATCCTTATACGAAGGCGTTGCTCGCCGCCGTGCCGCGTTTGGGCGCAATGCAAGGCACCGATCAACCCGCGAAATTTCCGATCCTGACGGTCGAGCAGGCGGGCGCGAGCGGTGCCGATGAACCCGTGCGCCCGGCAGCCGCCGTCGCGAAGGAAGCGCAACCGCATGTCGACGAAAGCACGCCGCCGATTCTGCGCGTGCGCGATCTGGTCACGCGCTTTCCGGTCAGGACCGGGCTTTTTGGCCGCCTGACGGGCCGCGTGCATGCAGTCGAAAAAGTCAGTTTCGATCTGCGGCCCGGTGAAACGCTCGCGCTAGTCGGCGAGTCGGGCTGCGGCAAATCGACCACGGGCCGCTCGCTGTTGCGGCTCGTGGAAAGTCAGAGCGGTTCGATCGAGTTCGACGGCAAGGAAATCAGCTCGCTCACAGGACCTGCGTTGCAGGCACTGCGTCGCGATATCCAGTTTATTTTTCAGGACCCGTTTGCGTCGCTCAACCCGCGGCTGACGGTTGGCTTCTCGATCATGGAGCCGCTCCTCGTGCACGGCGTCGCGCAAGGCGCCGAGGCGCAGGCGCGGGTCGCGTGGCTGCTCGAAAAAGTGGGCTTGCCGCCCGAAGCCGCGCGCCGTTACCCGCATGAATTTTCCGGCGGCCAGCGGCAACGCATCGCGATTGCGCGCGCGCTCGCGTTGAATCCGAAAGTCGTGATTGCCGACGAATCCGTTTCTGCTCTCGACGTCTCCGTGCAGGCGCAGATCGTCAATCTGATGCTCGATCTGCAGCGCGAGCTCGGCGTCGCGTATCTGTTCATCTCGCACGATATGGCGGTGGTGGAGCGCGTCAGTCATCGCGTTGCAGTGATGTACCTCGGCCAGATCGTCGAGATCGGTCCGCGCCGCGCAGTGTTCGAAGCGCCGCAGCATCCGTACACGAGAAAGCTGATGGGCGCGGTGCCCGTTGCCGATCCCGCGCGACGTCACGCGAAACGGATGCTCGCCGCCGATGAGATCCCGAGCCCGATCCGCTCATTGAACGATGAACCGGCCGTGGCGCCGCTCGTCGCCGTGGGGCCGGGTCACTTCGTCGCACAACATCGCGTCGGCGGCGCGTATTGAACGGCAACAAAGCCAGACAACAAGCCGGACAAAAAGCCCGATGCAGCAACCTAAAACAACGTAAAGCAACCTAAAGCAACTTAAAGCAAATCGTCCCGCAGCAACTTAAACCATTTCATTTTCGCAGCCTGGAGCACACTCATGAACCTGCCGGTCCCGTCTTCCACGTTCCGTTTGCGCGCGCTGATCAGCGGCGGCGCGGTAATGTTCGCGATGCTCGCGGGCAATATGGCGCACGCCGAAACCACCGCGGTGATGGCCGTCGCCTCGACCTTTACCACGCTCGATCCGTACGATGCGAACGACACGCTGTCGCAAGCCGTAGCGAAGTCGTTCTACCAGGGGCTCTTCGGCTTCGACAAGGACATGAAGCTCGTCAACGTGCTCGCCGATAGCTACGAAGCGAGCCCGGACGCGCGCGTCTACACCTTCAAGCTGCGCCACGGCGTGAAGTTCCAGGACGGTACCGACTTCAATGCCGCCGCAGTCAAAGCGAACTTCGACCGGGTGACGGATCCGGCGAACAAGCTGAAGCGTTACAACATGTTCAACCGCATCGAGAAGACGGAAGTGGTCGATCCGTACACGGTGAAGATCACGCTGAAGGCGCCGTTCTCGGCCTTCGTCAACGTGCTTGCGCATCCGTCGGCGGTGATGATTTCGCCGGACGCGCTGAAGAAGTACGGCAAGGACATTGCGTTCCATCCGGTCGGCACGGGCCCGTTCGAATTCGTGAAGTGGGACCCGGCAGGTGACCTGACGGTGAAAAAGTTCGGCGGCTACTGGAAGAAGGGCTATCCGAAGGTCGACGCGATCGACTGGAAGCCGGTGGTCGACAACAACACGCGCGCCGCGCTGATGCGCACGGGCGAAGCCGACTTCGCGTTCCAGGTGCCGTTCGAGCAGGCCGCGCAATTGCAGTCGAGCCCGAAGGTCGATCTGATCGCGTCGCCGTCGATCATTCAGCGCTACATCAGCCTGAACATGAATCAGAAGCCGTTCGACAATCCGAAGGTGCGCGAGGCGCTGAACTACGCGGTCAACAAGGAGGCGCTGACCAAGGTCGTGTTCGCCGGATACGCAACGCCTGCCGACGGCGTCGTGCCGCAGGGCGTGGACTATGCGGTGAAGCTCGGGCCCTGGCCGTATGATCCCGCGAAAGCTCGCGCGTTGCTGAAGGAAGCGGGTTACCCGAACGGTTTCGAAACCACGCTGTGGTCCGCGTATAACTACTCGACTGCGCAGAAGGTCATTCAGTTCGTGCAGCAGCAACTGGCGCAAGTCGGCATCAAGGCTCAGGTCGAAGCGCTCGAAGCCGGCCAGCGCGTAGCCAAGGTAGAAAGCGCCCAAGACGCGGCGACCGCGCCGGTGCGCATGTACTACGCGGGCTGGTCGTCGTCCACAGGCGAAGCCGACTGGGCGATCACGCCGCTGCTCGCGTCGGTCTCGTTCCCGCCGAAGATGGTCAATACCGCTTACTACAAGAACGATACGGTCGACGGCGACCTGAAGCAGGCGCTCGAAACCACGGATCGCACGCAGAAGGCCGCGCTTTACACGGACGCGCAAAAACGCATCTGGGCCGACGCGCCGTGGATTTTCCTCGTCAAGGAAAAGGTCGTGTATGCGCGCAGCAAGCGTCTGTCGGGTGCTTATGTCGCGCCGGACGGCTCGTTCAATTTCGACGAGATCGCGGTCAAGTGATGATTTGACCTTGCGGCGCTGCCTGTTGCATCAGGACACGCAGCGTCGCGCGCCGTATCGCTGCCCTACATGACACCTCGTTGCCCGCTTCATTGCCGGATTGAGCTTCAATGCTGAACTTCCTCGTCAAACGTCTCTTTGGCTTGCTACCAACGCTCTTTATCGTCGCGGTGCTGGTCTTTCTGTTCGTGCATCTGTTGCCGGGCGATCCGGCGCGGCTCGCCGCCGGTCCCGATGCCGACGAAGCGACCGTCGCACTGGTGCGCGCCGACCTCGGACTCGACAAGCCGATGCCGCAGCAGTTCGCGCACTTCTTCGTGAAGATCGCGCACGGCGATTTCGGCACGTCCACGCGCAGCAAGCGGCCCGTTAGCCAGGAGATCGGCGAGCGTTTCATGCCGACGCTGCTGCTCACGCTCGCAAGCATGGTGTGGGCGGTCGTGATGGGCATGGGCATCGGCATCGTGTCGGCGGTGTGGCGTAACCGCTGGCCTGACCGGCTCGGCATGACGCTCGCGGTGTCGGGTATTTCCTTTCCCGCATTTGCACTCGGCATGCTGCTGATGGAGATTTTCTCGGTGAAGCTCGGCTGGCTGCCCATTGTCGGCGACGGCTCGTGGCAGAGCTACATACTGCCTTCGCTCACCCTTGGTGCGGCTGTCGCCGCGGTGATGGCGCGCTTCACGCGCGCATCGTTCGTCGAAGTGATGAACGAGGACTTCGTGCGCACCGCACGCGCGAAGGGCGTGCCCGAGCGGCTCGTGATCGTCAAACACTGTCTGCGTAACGCAATGATCCCCGTCGTCACGATGATGGGTCTTCAATTCGGCTTTCTGCTCGGCGGCTCGATCGTGGTCGAGGTCGTGTTCAACTGGCCGGGCCTCGGGCGCTTGCTGGTGGATGCGGTGTCGATGCGCGACTATCCGGTGATTCAGGCCGAGGTGCTGCTGTTCTCGCTCGAATTCATCATCATCAATCTGGTCGTCGACGTGCTGTACGCCGTGATCAATCCGACCATCCGTTTCAAGTGAGGCCTGCATGAGCACGACAGCCACCGGGCCCGATGCGGCCAAACCTTCTGGCGCAGAGCGCGCGATCCGCACGCCATGGAGCGAGTTCTGGCGCAAGTTTCGCAAGCAGCACGTCGCGCTCGCGGCGGGTATTTTCGTGTTGCTGCTGGTCGTGATCGCGATTGCGGCGCCGCATATCGTGCCCTACGACCCTGAGAATTTCTTCGACTACGACGCGTTGAATGCGGGGCCTTCAGCCGCGCACTGGTTCGGCGTGGATTCATTGGGCCGCGATATTTTCAGCCGTATTCTCGCGGGCTCACGCATTTCACTCGAAGCCGGCTTTTTGTCCGTAGCCATCGGCGCGGTGATCGGCACATTCTTCGGGCTGCTCGCGGGCTACTACGAAGGCTGGTGGGATCGCATCACCATGCGCGTGGCCGACGTGCTGTTCGCTTTCCCCGGCATTCTGCTTGCAATCGGTGTGGTCGCGATTCTCGGCAACGGCATGATCAACGTGATCTGCGCGGTGGCGATCTTCAGCATTCCAGCCTTCGCGCGGCTCGTGCGCGGCAATACGCTGATGCTCAAGCAGCTAACGTATATCGAAGCGGCGCGTAGCATTGGCGCATCGGATTGGACCATTATCGTGCGTCATATCTTGCCGGGCACGATCTCGTCGGTGGTCGTGTACTTCACGATGCGTATCGGCACCTCGATCATCACCGCCGCTAGTCTGTCGTTTCTCGGACTGGGCGCTCAACCGCCAACGCCCGAGTGGGGCGCAATGCTCAACGAAGCACGCGCGGATATGGTCACGGCTCCGCATATCGCGCTGTTTCCGAGTCTCGCGATCTTCCTGACCGTGCTCGCGTTCAATCTGCTGGGTGACGGCTTGCGCGATGCGCTCGACCCGAAGCTCGATCGCCCATGAGTTCGACGCAGTTGCCGGGTTTGCACAACTTGCCGGATGTGCCGCATATCGGCGAGTTGCAGTGCGGCCCGCTGGGCACGATTGCCGACGTGCATGGCGTGAGCGTCGGACACTGCACGCTCGATGAAGGTGCGCTACAAACCGGCGTGACCGTGATTCGTCCGCATGCGGGTGATCCGTTTGTCGACAAGGTGCCGGCGGCGGCGTCGGTAATCAATGGATTTGGCAAGAGCGTGGGCCTCGTGCAGGTGGAAGAACTGGGCACGCTCGAAACGCCTATCGCGCTGACCAATACTTTCGGCGTGGGTGCTGTGGCGCAGGCGCAGATTCGCGCGGCCATACGCGCCAATCCGGGCATCGGCCGCGAGTGGCCGACCGTTAATCCGCTGGTGTTCGAATGCAACGACGGATACCTGAACGATATCCAGGCGTTAGCCATCGGCGAGCAGCACTTCAATGAGGCATACGACGCGACGAGTACGCTCGTTGCGAGCGGGTCGGTCGGAGCGGGGCGCGGCATGTCGTGCTTCGATCTGAAGGGCGGCATTGGCAACGCTTCGCGTGTGGTGCGGATCGGTCAACGTGAATACACAGTGGGCGCGCTCGTGCTCGCCAACTTCGGCCGTTTGCCGATGCTGATTGTCGACGGAACTCCGCTCGGGCGAATTCTTGCCGGGCGTGCGGCAACAGAGAAGGCGGAATCGGCTGGCAAACGTGCGGACGTCGCGAAGCCCGAGCAAGGCTCGATCATCATGGTCGTCGCAACCGATGCACCGCTCGACGCGCGTCAACTCAAGCGCCTTTCTTTGCGCGCGGCCGCGGGTCTTGCGCGCACGGGTTCCGTCTATGGTCACGGTAGCGGCGATATTGCGCTCGCTTTTTCAACCGCCTATACGGTGCCGCATATCGCCGAATTCATCGCGCTCCCGCCTCTGCTCGCCGATCAACACATGGACCCGCTCTTTCGCGCCTGCGCCGACAGCGTCGAACAGGCGATTCTCGATGCGTTGTGGAGCGCGGAGTCCGTGACCGGCCGCGACGGGCATCGACGTTTATCACTGGGCGAGAGCGCTCCCGATCTCGCGCATTTACTGAAAAGAAAGTCCTGATGAAAGTCCTTATTTCCGCCGACATCGAAGGGATTGCCGGCGTGTTTCATCCCGAACAAACGCGCGCGGGCAACGGCGAATACGAAGCTGCGCGCCGCTGGATGACGCTCGAAGCGAACGCGGCGATTGAAGGTGCGTTCGCCGGCGGCGCGACTCAAGTGTGGGTCAACGATTCGCACGGCGGGTTCCGCAATCTGCTGCCCGACCTGCTCGACCCGCGAGCTCAGGTGGTGCTCGGCAAGCCGCGCACGCTCGGCATGATGGCTGGTCTGGAATACGGCGCCGCGCTGGTCTTCATGATCGGGTATCACGCAATGTCGCAAACGCGCGGCATCCTCGCGCACACCATCAACAGTTTCGCGTTTGCACGCGTGTCGCTGAACGGGGAAGAGGTGGGCGAGGCGGGGCTCTACGGCGCGCTGGCGGAAGAATATGGCGCACAGGTAGCGCTTTTATCCGGCGACGACGTTTTCGCCGACGAAACCGCGCCGCGCTTTCCCGGCGCGCGCTTTGTCGTGACGAAGAGTGCGACCGGACACGCGAGCGGCGTCACGCAGTCGCCGGCCAGCGCTCGCGCAGCTATCGAAAGCGCTGCACGCGAGGTGGTGCAGCAGCATCTCGCCAACGGTCACCCTTCGCAAGCAACACGCGGCGCGACCAAGCCTGTCGAGTGCGAATTGCGCGTGCAGACAAGCGCGCTAGCCGATCTGTTTTGCCAGTGGCCGACTATCACGCGTGTCGATGCCGTCACATTGCGCTTTGGCGCGGAATCGGCTGAACATGCGGTGCGCATGCTCAACTGTTTATCCGCGATGTCGTTCATGCTGCGCTAGCGTTTGCGTTCTGCATCTTGCGTCTTGCATTTGCGTTTGCGTTGCAGGACGCGCCGCGAGTCATTGAACGGCTGTACTACTGCTGCCTGCTCAATTCGCGCGCGGCACGGTCTATCACGTCGGCAATCGCGCCCGCATGCGACACCGGCGCGAGATGGCTCGACGCCATCGGCACGATCTTCGCGCCCATCCGCTCCGCCATGAATCTTTCGACGTCCGGCGACACTGCGCGGTCTTTTGTCGTCACCACGTACCACGACGGCTTCTCTTTCCACGCGACCTGGCTCACCGTTTCGCCGAAAGCCTTGGCGGCGATCGGTACTTGCGCGGCGGACAACACACGCGTCAGATTTTCGGGGACGTCGGCGGCGAAGTCGGCGTGGTATTTGCTGCGGTCCAACCACAGAAAACCGCTCGCGTCCTTGATGATGCTCTGACCCGAGGGCATGGGCGCGCCGCGCTTCAGCAGGTCCATTGTCGACTCGTGCAGATCGGGCGCGATTGCCGCGATGTACACGAGCCCCGCGACGTTCGGCGCATTCGCCCCCGCTTCGGTAATCACGACGCCGCCCCATGAGTGGCCGACGAGCATCGTCGGGCCTTCCTGGCGAGCAAGCACGCGACGTGTCGCGGCGACGTCGTCGGCGAGCGAGGTCAGCGGGTTTTGCACCGAACTCACGTGATAGCCTTTCTGCTGCAATTTCGCGACGACGCCGTTCCAGCTCGAGCCGTCGACGAACGCGCCGTGAACCAGCACGACATTGCGCACCGGCCCTGTCATCGTCGCGATGGCGGGCTTGGCGGCCGAGGCTGTAGCTGGCGCCCCGGAGGCGCCGGAAGGCACCGTAGAGGGGCTGGCTTCGGCTGCCGGCGGAGCAACCGGCTCGGCGGACTGGGCGGGTTCGGGCGTGCGCTCCGCGGCCGGTGCCGCAGGTGCCGTGTTCTGTGCGACGTTTTGCGCAAAGACGCCGAGGCTTTCGAAACCGAGACAAAGGACCGCGGCGCAAAACAGGTGTTTGGGCGACATGTTGCATCTCCTCAGGCATCGAACCCGACTACGGCAACATACAGAAGCGACGCGGCAGTGACAACCGCTATCCTCCCGTGCCGGTGCGGTGCGAAACAAAGCGCGGGTTGGTACCAGTATTTGGGCAATATCGGCCGAGGTAAAATTTTCGGTTCTGCCGGGGCGGACCACAAGTCCGGTCGGGCGATCGAAATCCATACACTGGGGCGCAATTTGGACAATGCACTACAGCAAGACGGCTTGAAGCGCGGGCTGAAGAACCGCCACATCCAGCTCATCGCATTGGGCGGCGCGATCGGCACGGGACTCTTTCTCGGCTCGGCAAGCGTACTGCAGGCCGCGGGCCCTTCGATGATTCTCGGCTATGCAATTGGCGGTGTCATCGCGTTCATGATCATGCGGCAGTTGGGCGAAATGGTCGCGCAGGAACCCGTGGCCGGCTCGTTCAGCCATTTCGCGTACAAGTATTGGGGCGACTTTCCTGGCTTTCTGTCTGGCTGGAACTACTGGGTGCTGTACGTGCTCGTCAGCATGGCCGAATTGACGGCGGTCGGCACATACGTTCATTACTGGTGGCCAGGCGTGCCGACGTGGGTGTCGGCGCTGGTGTGCTTCGCGGGCATCAACGCGATCAACCTCGCGAACGTCAAGGCGTACGGCGAGACGGAATTCTGGTTCGCGATCATCAAGGTCGTCGCGGTCATCGGCATGATCCTGTTCGGCGGCTATCTGCTCGTCAGCGGGCATGGCGGCCCGCAGGCGTCGATCAGCAATCTCTGGAGTCACGGCGGATTTTTCCCGCATGGGTTCCACGGACTCTTCACGATGCTCGCGGTCATCATGTTTTCGTTCGGCGGGCTGGAGCTGATCGGCATCACCGCGGCGGAAGCTGACGAGCCGCAAAAGAGCATTCCGAAGGCCGTGAATCAGGTCATCTACCGGATCCTGATTTTTTATATCTGCTCGCTCGCGGTGCTGCTGTCGCTGTATCCGTGGAACGAAGTCGCGGCCGGCGGCAGCCCGTTCGTGATGATCTTTTCGCAGATCGGTTCGACGCTGACCGCCAACGTGCTGAACGTCGTGGTGCTGACCGCGGCGCTGTCCGTGTACAACAGCGGCGTCTATGCGAATAGCCGCATGCTGTACGGTCTCGCGGAACAGGGCAATGCGCCCCGTGCACTGATGAAGGTCGACCGGCGCGGTGTGCCGTATATGGCGATCGGCTTATCGGCGCTGGCCACGTTCACCTGCGTGATCGTCAACTATCTGATTCCCGCCGAGGCGCTCGGCTTGCTGATGGCGCTTGTCGTCGCTGCACTCGTGCTGAACTGGGCGCTGATCAGCCTGACGCATCTGAAGTCGCGCCGGGCGATGGTCGCAGCGGGCGAGACACTGGTCTTCAAGTCGTTCTGGTTTCCCGTCAGCAACTGGATCTGCCTCGCGTTCATGGCGCTGATCCTCGTGATTCTCGCGATGACCCCTGGCCTGTCGGTTTCCGTGCTGCTCGTGCCTGTGTGGCTCGTGGTGATGTGGGCGGGTTATGCGTTCAAGCGTCGTCGCGCGGCGGCGCATGTTGCCGCGCGGGTGGTGGGACGCTAGGAGGATGAGGCGAGCACGGCGAGAGCCGTGCTCGCCCAAAAGCAAAAACCCGCGAAGCGTTTGGCTTGCGCGGGTTGGCGATACATCTTGCGGCTGACTTACCGCTGATTTCGTGCTGACTACGAAAATGTTTGGTGCCCAGGGCCGGAATCGAACCGGCACGCCTTGCGGCGGGGGATTTTGAGTCCCCTGCGTCTACCAATTTCACCACCTGGGCAGATCTTGCAGCGCACGCGCGAGATGCTGGCGCGTCGCGAAGACGCAGATTATGGCCGAAAATTCGACGACGGGCAAGCCGGTTGCAGCCGCCGCCCGCCATGCCGTCAAACAGTGCGCGAGAAACGTTCGAGCGTCTGTTGGCCGAGATAGCGGTCGAACACCATTGCGATGTTGCGCACGAGCATGCGCCCGGCCGTCTGAACTTCCAGCTTGCGCTCGGTCAACGACACGAGGCCGTCCCGCTCGAAGCCGCGCAAGCGGTCGAGTTCGAGCTCGAACGTATCGGCGAAGCGGATGCCGTACATCGCTTCGAATTCGTCGAACCGCAATTCCAGATTGCACATCAACTGGGTGATGATGTCGCGGCGTAGACGGTCGTCGGCGGTGAGGCGGACACCGCGTGCAATTGCCAGCTTGCCGGCGCTGATCGCCGCGCCATACGCGGGCAGGTCTTTCGCGTTCTGCGCGTAGACGTCGCCGACCTTGCCGATCGACGACGCGCCGAAGCCGATCAGGTCGCATTCGGCACGCGTGCTGTAGCCCTGGAAATTGCGGTGCAAGGTTCGCTGTGCCTGCGCGCGCGCCAGTTCGTCGGTGGGCAGCGCGAAGTGATCCATGCCGATGTAGACGTAGCCCGCCGCCGTCAGACGCTCGACTACCCGTTGCAAGATAGCGAGCCGCATTGCAGGCGAGGGCAGCGTGGCCGCGTCCATCTGACGTTGCATTTTAAAGAGCTGCGGCATATGCGCATACGCGAACACGGAGAGGCGATCAGGCGCGAGTTCGATCATCGTATCGAGCGTGCGAGTGAAGCTTTCCACCGTTTGATGCGGCAGCCCGTAGATCAGATCGACGCCGATCGAATGAAAGCCTGTATGCCTCGCGGCCTGCATGACAGAGGCGGTCATATCGAGCGGCTGAATGCGGTTGATAGCGCGCTGCACGAGCGGCTCGAAGTCCTGCACGCCGAGACTCAGTCGATTGAAGCCGAGATTGCGTAGATGCGCGATGGTCTCGGGCGAAGCCTCGCGCGGATCGACTTCGATCGAATATTCGGCTTCGTCGTCGGGCAGCAAGGTGAAGTGCTCGCGGGCCGCGCTCATCAGTTCGGCCAGTTCATCGTTCGACATGAACGTGGGCGTGCCGCCGCCCAGATGCAATTGCGATACTGGTCGGCGCGTATCGAAACACGCTGCCTGCAAGGCCATTTCGCGCTTCAGCTGTTCGAGGTAGGGGCGGGCGCGCGCGCGGTTTTTCGTCGCGATCTTGTTGCAGCCGCAGTAGAAGCAAACTGTGTCGCAGAACGGAATATGGAAGTACAGCGAGAGGTCCGCGGCCGATGCGCCGGGGTCCGCTGCGGCGCGTAAATAGTCGGCAACGGAGAAGTTGTCGCGGAACTGAAGGGCAGTGGGATAGGACGTATAGCGCGGGCCGTTCGCGCTGTACTTGGCGAGCAGATCCGGGCGAAACAGCGAATTGGCGGTGGTCATGAAGGGCTCGTTGTGATGGCCACCGGCAAAGAGGCGGGAACTCCGCTGTTTCCCGCATTGATGAACGGAACTCGCGGCGCCTCACGA
Source organism: Paraburkholderia strydomiana (assembly GCF_031456815.1). NCBI lineage: Bacteria > Pseudomonadati > Pseudomonadota > Betaproteobacteria > Burkholderiales > Burkholderiaceae > Paraburkholderia > Paraburkholderia strydomiana. Next base: position 487,118 of record NZ_JAVDVL010000002.1, on the reverse strand, counting down.
GCGTGGCCTTGAGGGTCAGTCGAGTTTACGTGAGCGGTCTCGCGCCGGATTGTGTAAAAAGGTCGCACGCGACGCAGTGGCACAATGCGGGTCGGGTGGCGATACGCCGCTCTTCGATTTAAGGACAATGTGTAGTGAGTGATGTGCGCGATCGCGTGACGAACCGCGACTTCCCGTTTGATGTGGCAGATCATGCGTGCCGCCCCGATTGCGGCGCGTGTTGTATCGCGCCGTCGATTTCGAGTCCGATTCCGGGCATGCCGAACGGCAAGCCGGCGGGCGTGCGCTGCGTGCAACTAGGCGAAGACTTGCGATGCGCGATCTTCGGCCGGCCCGAGCGGCCGGCATGCTGCTCGGGGCTGCAGCCGCAGCTGGAAATGTGTGAACCGGACAGAGAAAGCGCGCTTGCATGGCTCACGCTGCTCGAAGCGCAGACCCGGCCGGAAGTTGGATAAAGCAAGTACCTGGACCGAGGCAGGCTCTCAATGGTGGTTGATCGGAGATTGTGTATGACTGGACTTGTCGCGCCCACCAGGCGCCGTTTTCTACTCGCAGCGCTGGCCGGTGCCGGCGCGCTTGGCGTTGTCTCGCTCACGGCCTGCGCCGCGTCGATCTTTCCGTTCATTCCGTCGCACTACACGTTCTCGCAGCAGCAAGTGCAGGACGCTGTGCAGCGCAAATTCCCGTATCAACGCACTGTCTCACAAGTATTCGACGTCGCGCTGAGCCATCCGGTGGTCGGCTTGCTGCCCGACGCGAACCGTGTTTCTGTGAAGCTCGATGCGCACCTCGCGAGCCCGTTCATGCCGCAGCCGGTCGACGGCGTCTTCACGTTGTCGAGCGAACTCGCGTACGACGCCGCGAGCAAATCCGTCGTGCTGAAATCGCCCAACGTCGACAACGTCAGCGTGAGCGGCGAGGCGCAGGCTTATACGCAACAGATCAACGCCGCCGCCGCCGTGCTCGCCACGCAGTTATTGAGCAATTACCCGATCTATACATTCAAGCCGGAACAACTTCAATTTGCCGGAGTTAATTACGAACCCGGTACAATCACCATCCTTACAAACGGTATACGCGTGCAAATCGTCGAGAAATGACGTTGCGCGTGGCCGGCAGGGCCGACAAACGAAAACGATGAGGGGCACGGATGGACTGGTTATTGGCTTGCAAGGCGTTGATTCTGGGCGTCGTAGAAGGCTTGACGGAATTTTTGCCAGTGTCGAGTACGGGGCACCTGATCGTCGCGGGGAGTCTCCTGAACTTCACCGACGAACATGCTAAGACCTTCGACGTCGTCATTCAGCTCGGCGCGATTCTCGCGGTGTGCTGGGAGTTTCGCCGCCGTATCGGCAGCGTGGTGACTGGCCTGCCGAGCCGTCCGGAAGCGCGGCGCTTTACGTTGAACGTGATCATCGCGACCATTCCGGCGGTCGTGCTCGGTCTGCTGCTGGAAAAGTCGATCAAGGCTGCGCTGTTTTCGCCGGTGCCGGTGGCGTTCGCGCTGGTGGTGGGCGGCGTCGTCATCTTGTGGGCAGAAGCGCGCCAGCGCGCGCAGGCTCGCGAAGGCGGACAAGCCAGGGTTGCGCGCGTGACCAGCGTGGACGACCTGAGCGCAATGGACGCGCTGAAAGTCGGCCTCGCTCAATGTTTCGCGTTGATCCCTGGCACGTCGCGCTCGGGCTCGACAATCATCGGCGGGATGTTGTTCGGACTCGACCGGCGCGTGGCCACTGAGTTTTCGTTTTTCCTCGCGATCCCGATCATGTTCGGCGCGACTGCCTACGAGTTGTACAAGGACTGGCATCTGCTGTCCGTCGACGCGCTCGGCGTTTTCACGATCGGCTTCGTGGCCGCGTTCGTCAGTGCCTTTCTGTGTGTGCGATGGTTGCTTCGCTACATTGCCGGACACGATTTCACGGCGTTCGCGTGGTATCGCATTGGCTTTGGATTGCTGATCCTGCTAGTCGGCTATAGCGGCGCGCTGAGCTGGACGGAGTAAGTCTCCCCGCTTTTCGCAGGCCGGAAAAAAAGGTCCGTCACTTGAGGTGGCGGACCTTTTTGTTTTATGCGACGTCGCGTTTGCGGAACACGAGATCCCACACACCGTGGCCGAGGCGCAGGCCGCGTCGCTCGAACTTCGTCACCGGACGATATTCGGGGCGCGGCGCATAGCCGTCGACGGTGTTTTGCAACGTCGGCTCGGCGTTGAGCACTTCAAGCATCTGCTCGGCGTAGTTCTGCCAGTCGGTCGCGCAATGCAGATAGGCGCCGGGCTTCAGGCGCGACGCGAGCAGCGCGACGAACTTCGGCTGAATCAGGCGACGCTTGTGATGGCGCGCCTTGTGCCACGGGTCGGGAAAGAAGATGTGCACGCCGTCGAGACTGTCCGGCGCGATCATCTGCTCGAGCACTTCCACGGCGTCGTGCTGAATGATGCGGATGTTGGTCAGCGCCTGCTCGCCCATCAACTTCAACAATGCGCCGACGCCCGGCTCGTGCACTTCGACGCCGAGAAAATCGTCAGTTGGACGGTGCGAGGCGATTTCCGCAGTGGTCGCGCCCATGCCGAAGCCGATCTCCAGCACGCGCGGCGCTTCACGGCCGAATACGGCGTTCCAGTCCGGCTGCTGCGGCGTGAACGGAACGACGAAGCGCGGGCCGAGCTCGTCCATCGCGCGGCGCTGACCGGTCGACACGCGGCCGGCGCGCGTGACAAAGCTGCGAATGCGCCGGCGATGCAACGCTTCGCTGTGCGGCGCGAAGTCGTCGGCAGCGGCGGCGACATCGTCTGTTTCGTTGGAGGACGTCGGAAGGTCGTCGGGCAAGCCGGCGTTGTTGGGATCGTGGATCATGGTCGATGCTGCTACAAGGATGAAGGCTTCGCGGCTTGCTCGGCGCGGGTTGGCAAAATTGGCGCTAGTTGGCGCTGATCGGCGCTCGCTGACAACGACGCGGCGCACCGCGTCAGCACGAGCCGGTTGTCATGCCGGCAAGCGGATTGCGATCAGTCGCCGCGCGGGCTAGCCGTCGCCACAAAAAAGCCGCCTTCGTAGAGGCGGCTCGTGCCTGATTAGTGCCTAAGGCTCGGCAACAAGGTGGAGCGGGCGTTGCAAGTGCGCGTAAGGTAGCACAACGCGAAAGGGTGCGTCCAGACAGCGCGCCGTTCGCCGCGGCCGCAGGCAGCGCACATTACGTTTTAATAACGGTGCAGGTCTTGTATGATTTAATCGTTCTGTAAGCCAGCCCTTTTCAACGATTAAACTACGCGAATACCGTTATGAGTAAGTACACACACAATCACCGCGAAGCAAAACGAGCGAAAACCGGCTGGAGCCCGATTAAGCCGACCAAGATTCCCGCTACGTCCGTGAATGCGCTTCGGGAAGCGATGTCGACTGAAGGTGTGCCGCTGACTCAATTCAATGATCTGCTGTGGCTCATGGCGCAGGAGTCGGGCGGCGCGGTGAATCTGCGCAATCCTAAATCCGGCGCGCGTGGGCTGTTTCAATTGCTGCCGTCGCAATATGAATTGAATCCGGATGGCGTCAAGTCTTTTGGCAAGGCAGTGGAAGAATGCCGCGGCGGAATTCGATATATTCTCGGCCGCTATCACAATGCGGCGTCCGCCCGTTTGGCGTGGAAAGCCAATCAGTGGATTTGACGTATCGGGCGTGTTCTGCTTTGCGTAACTGAACTTCAGTGCGGTGAATGCAGATACTTTCTTCGAAGCAGCAGTTGCGAGCGGGTTGCAAAACTGCCGGAAAGTATCTGGAGCGGGCGATGGGAATCGAACCCACGGCTCTAGCTTGGGAAGCTAGGGTATTACCATTATACGACGCCCGCAGAGCGCGCTATTTTACTCGCGAAAGGGCAGCGAGCGCAAACTGCGCCGCTGCTCTTCCTTATGCCGCACTGTGCGCGGCGACATCGTCCGGCATTCCGCTTTGCTTCAGATCACGAAGTAAGTCAGTTGGACAGCGGCGCGCGTGACCACCATCAGCAGCACCTGCACGATCACGAACAGAAGAATCGGCGAGAGGTCGATGCCTCCCAGATGCGGCACGACGCGTCGCAGCGGATTCAGAAACGGCGCGGTCAGTTGATAAAGGATCGGCATTGCCGGCGAACGCGGATTCAGCCAGGACAGCAGCGCCATCAGGATCGTCATCCAGATGATCAGATTCAGCGCCCACTTGATCACGGTCAGCACCGCGACGATCAGCAGCGTCGGCACCAGCGTGAGCGGGTCGGCGCCGGTCAGGACCACCATCAGCACGACGTAGACGATCGCGGCGATCAGCGCCGCGACGAGGCTCGCCCAGTCGACGTTGCGCGTGCTCGGCAGAATGCGGCGCAGCGGCAGAACGATCCAGTTTGTCGCTTGTAGCACTGCGTTCGTGACCGGGTTGTACGGCGGCATGCGCACGACCTGCAGCCAGGCGCGCAGCAGCAACGCCGCGCCGAAGAGGGTGAAGACGGTATTGAGCAGAAAACGGGCGATATCGCCAAACATCGTGTGTCCTTATGCTTCTGATGACAGCCGTGGAACGGCATGGGCGCCGGTGCTTTTCGGTCTGGAGCACAGGCGGGTCAGTAATTGGCATCGACCGCCGACGCGGCCGCATGCATTGCCAAGCGGATGATACGGGTCATGCAAGGCTCGCATTTCAACGACGGACGAAGAGCCGCCCCCGCATCAACTGCGGCCAGTCACACGGAAACCTTGATTTCGCTGATGAGAATGGCGCCGTTGCCGCCGTCGGTGTAGTTCGGAATGTCGGCCAGCAGGCGTTCGGATGCCGGCTTGAAGACCTTGTAAAAGTCATCCGTGCTGTCGAACAGGAAGTGACCCGCGGCCACATAAGGCGGCGGCGTACCCGGCGGGCCCGCGTTGATGCCCACGTCGACGGACCATCCCTTCAGCGAGGGGCCAAACAGTTCCGCCGCGAGCGGCATGTGGGTGACGCAGTAATAGTCCACGTCGAAGTGGCCGTTTTCCCGATACGGATAGAGGATGCTGACCTTGATCATTGTGCGTTCTCGTCTGTTGGTCCCGAAGCGAGGCGCCGGCGGATTGCGCGCGGCGCCGGACGTCACATTATCACGGCTTACTTGACGCTTGCACCTGCTGCCGCCTGATTCAGCGAGCGGCTCAACGAATCTTCCACCGCGTCGGCGATTGCGGCGATTGCCGCCGGCGGCGTGGCGCGGCGTTGCGCCAGCTCGACCGCGCGCCGTGACAGCAAACCGTACAACGCAGCGTGATCTCCGCCGAGGCTTTCCATCAACGCCAACTGCTTTTGCACGACACCGGTGTCGCCGCGCGAGACCGGCCCCGCCAGCGCGTTGGGCAGTCCCTTGTCGCGAGCGGTCTGAATGGTGCCCGCGAGCATCGGCAACAGCGCGCGCAATGCTTCGTCCTCGGCAAAACCGAGCGTGCGCCACAGCGCGACGCATTCGGCCAGGCTGCAGAGCGCGAAACTCGCCGCATAGTGCGCGGCGCCGTGGTACAGCATGCGGCCGCCCGGCGGAATCGACAACGGATGACAGCCCAACGCGACGGCCAACGCCGTCAGCGTGTCTTTCAGGTCGCCGTCGGCCTCGATCGTCACCGAGCAGCCGGCGATACGGTCGAGGTCGGTCAGTTCGCCGCTGAACAGGTAGAGCGGGTGAAAGCCGCCAATCGCCGCTCCCTGGTCCCGTGCGCCCGCCAGCAACTCGACCGGCGACGCGCCGCTGCAATGCACGAGCGCCTTGCCATAGACTGCATCGGGGGCGAAACGCAGTGTGTGCGCTGACGTACCGATGCTGTCGTCGGGAACGGCTAAAAAGACAACATCGGCGCCGTCGACGACTTGCTGAGGATCGTCGAGCGCCACGCAGTTGGGAATTTGACTGGCGAGCCGGCTAGTGGAAGCCGGCGTGCGGCTCGCCACTGCCGTCACCGGATAGCCTGCGCGCGAAAAACTCAGCGCGAGGCAGCGCGCGAGCCGGCCCGCGCCGATAAAGCCGAGGCGTGGCAAATGGGAGTCGGGCTGGGACTGGGACTGGGACATGTCGACGTGCTCCAGACGGGGCGTGATAGGGAACAAGCAGTATCGCGCATCGGCAGGCGCGCAGCGCGTGCAACGGTCGTCAGATGAGTTTGCCTGCGATATGACGCGAGCTGCTGATCATGGCGTCGCGCGCGCCCTGCGGGCTTGAAAACTGCTCACAATTTCCGGATGGCCGGTCGGCCGTGGCTGTCTATGGGTATTCGCTTCGCAATTTCGCAATCGGATTCGGGGAGGCTACGATGAATATTTTTTCTTACCGGAAGCACTTGCGGTTCTTGACCCACGCTCAGCGGCGTCGCTGGTGGGATCAGAAGAAGCGTCTGAGCCCGCGCGTGCGCATCAGCGCCGCGTACGTGCCACCGAACGTGTCCCGCGAATTCGCCTACGTGAAGGTCGGCTGACCGACACCCGTTTCGAGCCTTAACAAAGCCCGGCCTCTGCGCCGGGTTTTTTATTGGCCGTGGCTCTGCGCCGTCAGCATTGAAGCTAATTTGTAATTAAAGATTACCGACGCGGCGTCCGTTTAACTCGCCATTGCCTCGCGACACCTTCGTGTCCACCGCGAAGAGTCCTAATCCGTTGATTCCTCAGGCCGTTCGCGCTTTTCAAGCGATGCTGCTTTCCAGGCGACAGCGCAAAACCTTTTCGCGTATTGCAATTTGCAACAAATGCGAACAGCGTCGCGCGGGCTTTTTGGATAAATTGGTTTCGTAGCATGCATGGCATGCGAAGTTGGCGACCTTCAATGGGCCGCGCCAGGAGAACAAAAGTGAAGAAGATCGTTCCGTTCGTCGTTGCCGCCGCACTCGGCGTGGGGCTTGCCGCCACCGCGCAGGCACACGTCTCTGTCGGTATCGGTATCGGGGTACCGGTCGCGCCGGCTTATCCTGTCTATGCCGCGCCCGTCTATGCCCCGCCGCCGCCGGTGTACTATTCGCCGCCGCCTCCCGTCGTCTATGCGCCGCCGCCTGTGGTCTACGGCCCGCCGCCCGTCGTAGTGGGTGGGTATTACGGTTACGGTCGCCCTTATTATCGCCACGGCTACTACGGTGGTGGTTATGGCCACGGTTACTATCGGCGCTAATTCTGCCTGACCCACGAGTTGTGATCGACACCTGCCTGGTTGGCGCCTCGCTGTAGGCGGGCAGAGAGTCTGAACGGCGTAACGCCGGCTTGATCGCCGCGTTACGCCGTTTTGTTTTTTTCGGCATTGAGTGAGTTGTTGCGGAAGTTTCAAAGCGTCGGCGAAGCTGGGAGAATGGCTGTTTCGCCACCGCTCTGGAGAACTCCGCCAATGCAGCCGATGCACCCACTTCCCGCTCCCACGTTCGACGACGTGCTCGACGCCGCTGCGCGACTCGAGGGCGTCGCGCACCGCACGCCAGTTCTGACATCGAGCACGTTCAACGAGCGCACCGGAGCGTCTGTATTCTTCAAATGCGAGAACTTCCAGCGAATGGGCGCGTTCAAGTTTCGCGGCGCCTATAACGCGATCTCGCATTTCGACGCAGAGCAGCGCAAGGCCGGCGTGCTGACCTATTCGTCCGGCAACCATGCGCAGGCTATTGCGCTGTCGGCGCGCCTCGCCGGCATCCGCGCGACGATCATCATGCCGCACGACGCGCCCGCGGCCAAAGTGGCCGCCACCAAGGGCTATGGCGGCGAGGTAATCACCTACGACCGCTATAAGGAGAACCGCGAGGAAATCGGCCGACGGCTCGCCGAGGAGCGCGGCATGACGCTGATTCCGCCATACGATCATCCCCATGTGATCGCGGGGCAGGGTACGGCGGTAAAGGAATTGATCGACGAAACGGGGCCGCTCGACATGCTATTCGTGTGTCTGGGCGGTGGCGGGCTGATTGGCGGCAGCGCTTTGTCGGCGGCGGCCTTGAGCCCGGACTGCACGGTAATCGGCGTGGAGCCGCAAGCAGGCAACGACGGTCAGCAATCTCTTGCGCGCGGCGAGATCGTGCATATCGACACGCCGCGCACCATCGCCGATGGCGCGGCCTCGACGCATCTGGGCGACTACACCTTCGCGATCATCCGCAAGCTCGTTGCGCGGATCGAAACCGTCACCGACGAGCAGTTGATCGACACCATGCGCTTTTTCGCCCAACGCATGAAGATCGTCGTTGAGCCGACCGGCTGCCTCGCGGCGGCGGCCGTGCTCAACGGCGTGGTGCCAGTGAAGGGCAAGCGTGTGGGCGTGGTGGTGAGCGGCGGTAACGTCGATCTCGAGAAGCTCGCGCAGTACCTGGCCTGATTGTTTCCGGCCAGAAGCCGGCTGACGTGTAGGAAGACGGCCCGCCTCCAGGTTCATAGGGCGGGCCGTTGCATGTCAGCTCGCCGCTTGTGCGACTGGCGAGCGCTCTGCCGTTTGCAGAATCAGATCGCGGTAACCGTTCACGATCACGCTGTATGAGAAGTAGGCGAACAGCAGCGCGGACAACACATGGCACGCACGCAGCAAACCGGTGCCAGCGCGCTTGCGGCCGTGGCTGCCGAGGCCGCAGATGAACACCGTCCAGCACAAGCCGCCAAGAAAGAAACCGCCGAGAAATACGGGCGCCGTCTTGGCGCTCGTCGCGCCGGCTTTGGCGATCAGCGCGCCCCCGACTGCGGCAAACCACAGAATCGCCGACGGTGACGACACCGCCAGCAACACCCCGCGCAGGAAGCCGCGCCACGCAGACAGATGCGGCGAACTGGCGTCCGCCTCGCCGGCAACAGGCGGTGCCGACGCCGGAAACATCGCTTCGCGTGCCATCTTCCAGGTAAGAAACAGCAGGATGACCGCGCCGCCAATCCACACGACCCAGCGCACCGACTCGAACTGCAGCAGCGCAGCCATGCCCGCTAGCGCAAGCGCCGCATAAATTAGGTCGCCGACGCACGACCCAAGGCCGAGCCAGAAGCCCGGCTTGAATCCGTGCGACAGCGCCAGCGAAATCATCGCGACGTTCACGAGGCCGATGTCGAGACACAACGACAAAGACAGGAAGAACCCGTCCGACATCATCGAGAAGGCATGCATGCCTGCAACTGCTCCATCTGTTCGTTATGCGGCCGCGCGCTCGGTGCGCTCGACTCGCTCGACGCGCTCACAGTCCCAGTTCGTTCCACAAACTGTCGATTCGCTGCTTCACCGCCGGGTCCATTTCGATAGGCCGGCCCCATTCGCGATCGGTCTCGCCAGGCCATTTATTGGTCGCGTCGAGTCCCATCTTCGAACCGAGGCCCGCGACCGGCGACGCGAAGTCGAGATAGTCGATCGGCGTGCGGTCGACGAGCACCGTATCGCGCGTCGGGTCCACTCGCGTGGTGATCGCCCAGATCACTTCTTTCCAGTCGCGAATGTTGACGTCTTCGTCCACGACGACAATGAACTTCGTATACATGAACTGTCGCAGGAAGCTCCAGACGCCGAACATCACGCGCTTGGCGTGACCCGGGTAGCTCTTCTTCATCTGCACGATCGCCATGCGGTAGCTGCATCCTTCTGGCGGCAGATAGAAATCGGTAATCTCGCTGAACTGCTTCTGCAGAAGCGGCACGAATACTTCGTTGAGCGCGACGCCGAGCACGGCGGGCTCGTCGGGCGGTTTGCCGGTGTACGTGGAATGATAGATCGCGTCGCGGCGCATCGTGATGCGCTCGACCGTGAACACCGGGAACCACTCCTGTTCGTTGTAGTAGCCGGTATGGTCGCCATACGGGCCTTCCAGCGCGTGCTCATAGGCGGCCGAGGCGCCCTTGACCGGCCGCGGCGGCGCGCCGGCCGGAGCGGGCGAGGGCGCACCTTCCTGCGGATAGATGAAGCCTTCGAGCACGATTTCAGCGCGCGCGGGTACCTGCAGACCGTCGACGCCCGGCGTAATGCATTTGGCCAGCTCCGTCCGAGCACCGCGCAGCAAGCCTGCGAACTGGTATTCGGACAGCGTGTCGGGCACTGGCGTCACCGCGCCGAGAATGGTTGCCGGATCCGCACCCAGCACGACCGCTACCGGATACGGCTGGCCGGGATTCTTCAACGCGAACTCGCGGAAGTCGAGCGCGCCCCCACGATGTGCGAGCCAGCGCATGATCAGCTTGTTGCGTCCGATTAACTGCTGGCGATAGATGCCGAGATTTTGTCGGCTCTTGTTCGGGCCTTTTGTGACGGTCAGGCCCCACGTGATCAGCGGGCCGGCGTCCCCGGGCCAGCAAGTCTGGATAGGCAGCTTTTCCAGGTCGACGTCATTGCCTTCCCACACGATTTCCTGGCAAGGTGGCGCGCTCACAGTTCGTGGCGCCATGTCCCACACCGCCTTTGCAAGCGAGAACAGTTTGCCCGCGTCCTTCAGCCCTTTTGGTGGTTCCGGTTCCTTCAACGCAGAGAGCAGCCGGCCGACGTCGCGCAGAGAATCGAGCGCGGCGCCGTCGCCTTCGCCGGCTTCAGCGTCGATGCCCATACCGAGCGCTACCCGGCGCGGCGTACCGAACAGGTTGCCAAGCACCGGGAACACATGCGCCTCCTGGTTCTCAAACAGCAGAGCCGGCCCCCCGGCGCGCAGCACGCGGTCGCACAGTTCGGTCATTTCCAGGACAGGCGATACCTTTTGCGGGATACGGCGCAGTTCTCCAATCGTCTCGAGACGGCCGATGAAGTCACGCAGGTCTTTGTATTTCATCTGATGCGGTTGTGTGCCGCGAGCGGCGATAGAGGAAGCGCGACTGCGGAGGAGGCGCTGGAACGATTGTCGATTTTACCTGCGTTGGCTAGCGCACGTAGATCGGCCGAACGTCATAGGGCGAGCGGCAATCGCCAAAATGCCGAAAAACCGCCCCGTACGGCCCTTTGAGCGGTCGGAACCCTTGTCGTTATTACAATTAGTTATACTTTCGCGAGTTTATAGTGTTGACGATCTATAAAACCGTGCCCTAGAATCCGTCCACGTTGGTTGCAGGGCGTGAACCTTTTACCACTGCCCCGGTCCCATTAGACGCAACGCGTCACCGCTTACCGAAGCCCTGCACGGTATTCGTCGGTCTTATCGATGTCCTTGCCAGCGCCAACTGACGCTGGTTTTTCGCGTGGGAGCCACCGCCCGCATGTTTTCGGCATGCCGCGGACCGCTTTTCAGGAAGGCTCCCCACAAACGGTATTTGCCGTTTTCCCGACGTCGCTGCTGCCCTAACCAGACAGAGCGCGCGATGTCTTGACTCTGCGAATGTGTGGTACCGCCTGTTTTTCCGGTGGGGTTCGCGGATCATGCAACATGGGAGATCTGAATGAACGCCTGGTTATCGTGGCGTCCCGACGAACGTATCGCGCAAGTCGTGCGCGGTGCAGTCCGTCGCGGGACGCAATTGAGTCATCACCTGTTCAGCATTGTCGGCGGCATTGCCGTGGTGCTGGCAATCGCGCTGTGGCTGATGCCCACGTGGCGCGGCACCCTCGCGGCGAAGCTGATGCCGGTCCTTTCCGCGGCTGTGCAAGCAGGCCCCGCGCGCCTGCTGCAAGGCAACCCGCTGCCTGCTTTCGGGCCGCCGGGGCGTACTTCGTCGGACGAAACGCTGTCCGCGAACTCGAACCCAAACAGCGCTGACGCAGCAAGCGTCGGCAATAACGTGGGCGTGAGCGTCAGCAACACCAGTTATGACGGCGCGTTCGACGGTTCCGGCTCCGCAGGCATGGGGATCGCGGCGCTCAACGGTCTCGATCCGCGCACGATGCAAAGCGTTTCGGCGTTGGCGCGGCTGATTCCTGCGCAACGCGTGTCCGCCGACGCGCGCGACGATCGCGTGCTGATTTCGTCGCGTGAACAGGCTCTCGTGGCGTCGTACCTGGCTCGTCGCTACCGCGTCGCCCAGGAGCCTGTCGGCGAGCTGGTGAAGGCTGCGTTCGACACCGGTCGCGAAGTCGGTCTCGACCCGCTGCTGTTACTGTCGGTCATGGCGATCGAATCGGGCTTCAACCCGTACGCCGAGAGCGGCGTGGGCGCCCAGGGCCTGATGCAGGTGATGTCCAAGGTTCATTCGGACAAGTTCCAGTATTTCGGCGGCGAGAGCGCTGCGCTTGAGCCGGTCGCGAACATCAAGGTCGGCGCGCTGGTTCTGAAGGATTGCATCGCGCGCGGCGGTTCGCTGCCGGGCGGACTACGGCTGTATGTCGGCTCGACGTCGCAGGACGACGGCGGCTACGGCGCCAAGGTGATGGCAGAACGCGCGCGTCTGCGTGACGTGGCCCGCGGCCGCAAGGTGCCGATCAACGCGCCGCAGGCGCCGGTTATCACTGCATCGAATAATGTGTCGTCGTCATCCTCGTCGTCGTCCGCTGCTGCGAACAACAGCAACGGCAAGCGGGTGCAGGTCACGCTGGAAGGAAGCCATCCGTTGAGCGCCGCTGCGCCTGGCAAGACGCCGGTCTCGGAACAGGACGATGCCAGCACGAGCGCTCCAAAACACGTGGCGTCTGCCGCGGAACTGGGCGCCTGAATCGCTCGCAAAGCCAGCCTCATGCTGATCGCCTGACACGAACGCGAACGGCAAGAAAAAGGACACCCTCGGGTGTCCTTTTTTGCTGTTGGGAAGGCAGCGCCGCCGAAAGACAAAAAGACAGCAGCGTCCTGGGTCCGGCTGTGCCTGGCTCCAGGCAGCTCTCGCTAGGCACGAGACGCTCGTCAGGCCCGGCTGCCTTGCGCTCCTACTGCCGTTGGCCGAAAAGCCGCGCCAGGCGTTCCACCGCCTCTTCCAGCTTCTCGTAGGCGGTTGCGTACGACAGCCGGATATATTGTTTTGGCGCGTGGCTGCCGAAGTCCATTCCTGGCACGAGCACGACACCTGCCTCGTGCAGCATCGCTTTCGTGAGCGCCGAACTGTCGCCTGCGGCAGGGTGAGCGACGCTCCGGCAGTCGGCGTAGACGTAGAACGCGCCGTCAGGCATGACGGGCACTGTGAAGCCCAACGATTCGAGCGCCGGCGCGATGAAGTCACGCCGACGTTTGAACTCGAGACGGCGTGCCTCGTACGTTGCGATGGTCTGCGGTTCGAAGCACGCGAGCGCCGCGTGCTGAGCGAGCGCTGACGCGCAGATGAAGAGGTTCTGCGCCAGTTTCTCGAATGCGCTCACCATGCCCGGCGGGACCACCAGCCAGCCGAGGCGCCAGCCCGTCATGTTGAAGTACTTCGAGAAGCTGTTGACCGTAATGACGTCGTCGCCATAGGACAGCGCCGACACGGGTTTAGCGTCGTAGCTCAAGCCTTGGTAAATCTCGTCGACGATCGTGAAGCCTCCACGCGCGCGCACCGCTTTGACGATGCGTTCCAGTTCCGCCGGCTCGATGGATGTGCCGGTCGGGTTGGACGGCGACGCTAGCAGCACGCCGCGCGTGCGCTCGTTCCAGAGCCGCTCGACGTCGGCGGCAGTCAGTTGGAAGCGTTCGGCAGGGCCGCTTGGCACCATCACCGGTTTGCCTTCGGCGGCGATCACAAAATGGCGGTTGCACGGGTAGCAGGGGTCCGGCATCAACACTTCGTCGTCGCGATCTACCAGTGCAGCGCAGGCCAGCAGCAATGCGGCCGATGCGCCCGCGGTCACCACGATCCGGGCGGGATCCACGTTGACGCCGTAGACCTCTGCGTAGTGCGCCGAAATTGCTTCGCGCAGTGCGTGCAGGCCAAGTGCGCTGGTGTATTGCGTGACGCCGCGGCGCAGCGCGTTCGCTGCTGCCTCGATGACAGGTTCGGGGGCGGTGAAATCGGGCTCGCCGATTCCCATGTGAATGATGTCGCGTCCGTCGCGCTCAAGAAGCGCAGCCTCTTTTGCCAGCTCCATCACGTAGAACGGCTGGATGGAATCGACGCGTGCGGCGAGCCGCATAAGAGGTTCGGTCACGGAGTTCATACGGTCAAATCCAGTTCAAATGCGAAAGCGCGACCGCCATTCGCGCGGTTCTCGCGCGCGGCAGCGTTGTGACGAGCGATGCATTTCGTTGTGTCGGCGTCGCGCACATTTGCGACGGTTTTGCCGCCGTGTTGCGCGAGCCGACCACACGCATGCCTAGCCCTTCTTGCGAGCGGCTTCGATTTCGGCGACGCGCAGCTTGGCCGCCAGCTTGTCGAGCACGCCATTCACGTACTTGTAGCCGTCGGCGCCGCCGAAGGTCTTGGCCAGTTCAACCGCTTCGTTGATCACCACGCGATAAGGAATATCGAGGTGATTCTTCAGTTCAAACGCGGCTACCAGCAGCACGGCGCGCTCGACTGGCGAAAGCTGCTCGATCGGACGGTCCAGGCAAGGCGCGATATCGGTGGACAGCGCCTGCGAATCGCGGATCACGCCGTGCAGAACGGCGTCCAGATGCTCATGGTCCGCTTTGTCGAAGCCCTGCGCGCCGCGCAGTTGCGCGTCGATCTCACCGCCGGGCGAACCCGACAGCAGCCACTGATAAAGCCCCTGCGTGGCCAGTTCGCGGGAGCGTCGGCGTGCGCTCTTCATGCCTCTTCCTCTTCTTCGTCTTCTTCTTCGTCGCCGCCGAGTTGTTCCAGCGCGACCGCGAGGTTCGCCATTTCGACCGCCACGCGTGCCGCGTCGCGACCTTTCTCGGTCATGCGAGCGACGGCTTGTTCGTCGTTCTCAGTGGTCAGCACCGCATTTGCAACAGGAATGCCGAAGTCGAGGCCGATGCGCGTGATGCCCGCGCCGCTTTCGTTCGACACCAGTTCAAAGTGGTACGTTTCACCGCGGATGACCGCGCCGAGCGCGATCAGCGCGTCGAACTGCGCGCTCTCAGCAAGCTTTTGAAGCGCCAGCGGGATTTCCAGTGCGCCCGGCACGGTGACGAGCAGCACGTCTTCGCCGGTCACGCCGAGGCGTTCGAGTTCTTCGATGCACGAGTCGGCGAGGCCGTTGCAGACGGGTTCGTTAAAACGCGCCTGAACGATGCCGATGCGCAGTCCGTCGCCGTCGAGGTTCGGTTGGTATTGTCCGATTTCCATGTGAATTCCGTAGTGTTTTTGGGTGAGCGCGAGGCGCGTGAATGACCGGATCAGCGTTATTGCGGAGGCTGCGCGACACTGCCTGGCATGGGTATGAAGCCTGTGACTTCGAGGCCGTAACCCGACATGCTGCCCAGCTTGCGCGGATTCGACAGCACCTGCATCTTGCCGACGCCCAGCTCGCGCAAAATCTGCGCGCCGATGCCGTAGGTCTTGAAGTCGACGGGCCGGCGCTTGAGCGCGTCTGCTTTTTCTTTCGAATCGAACGCCTTGAAGACGTCGATCAGATGTTCCTTCGAGTCGCCGCAATTGAGCAGCACGATCACGCCGACTTCGCGCGAGGCGATCTCTTTCATGGCTGCGTCGAGCGTCCACGAATGAGTGGATTCGCCGACTTCGAGCAGGTCGAGCACCGACAGCGGCTCGTGCACGCGCACCGGCGTGTCGTGCTCGGGGTTCGGTGTGCCGCGCACGAGAGCAATGTGCGGCTGACCGCTCGGCTGATCGAGATACATGACCGCGCGGAAAGCGCCGTGCGCCGTCTGCATGGTGCGCTCGCAAATACGCTCGACGATCGATTCGGTGCGGCTGCGATAGTGGATCAGATCCGCGATCGTGCCGACCTTCAGATCGTGCTCTTTTGCGAACTCCATCAGGTCGGGCAGGCGCGCCATGGTGCCGTCGTCGTTGATGACTTCGCAGATCACTGCAGCCGGCGTAAGGCCTGCCAGCGCGGTGAAGTCGCAGCCTGCCTCCGTGTGGCCGGCGCGCACGAGCACGCCGCCCGGCTGGGCCATGATCGGAAATACGTGGCCCGGCTGCACGATGTGCTCCGCCTTCGCGTCCGGTGCTACTGCCGCGGCGATCGTGCGGGCGCGGTCGGCGGCCGAAATGCCGGTCGTCACGCCCTCCGCCGCCTCGATGCTGACGGTGAACGCGGTTCCATACTGCGTGCCGTTGCGGTACGTCATGAGCGGCAGGTTGAGCAGCTTGCAGCGTTCCTGCGTGAGCGTGAGACAGATCAGGCCCCGGCCGTAGCGCGCCATGAAGTTGATCGCTTCCGGCGTCACGAATTCGGCGGCGAGCACAAGATCGCCCTCGTTTTCGCGATCTTCTTCGTCGACGAGGATCACCATCCGGCCGGCTTTGAGTTCGGCGATGATCTCTGTAGTGGAGGCGAGCGTCATGTTGGCGAGTTTTTCGGGAAAGCGCGTATTTTACGCCACGCGCGGTCCCAAGTCGCCTCCGCCAGACGGCATATGCCGTTTGGCCGACTGGCGTTGCGTCGCCGGCCGTTGATATGCTCGGCAGAACGATAGACGCATGGACTGATGAAAAGCGGCAAGGCGCCGCCTGCGTGGGCGCCCGGCGGCGGCTGCCGCTTTGAGTTGTTGCCGGCTTGCTGGTGTTGCTGTCGGCGTTGTTGCTGGTGTTTTCGCCGGCTACTTCGGTGCGTTGAGCATGCGCTCCACGTAGCGAGCGATCAGATCGATTTCCAGATTCACCGGCGTGCCTTCGCGCAGATGCTTGAGCGCGGTGACTTCCACCGTGTGAGGAATCAGATTGACCGAAAACTCGCAACCGTCGTCACGATCTTTAACCGAGTTGACGGTCAGACTCACTCCGTTGACAGTGATAGAGCCCTTGTACGCCAGATAGCGGCCGATCTCGCGCGACGCCAGCACGCGAAGTTCGTGCGATTCGCCTACCGGCGCAAAGTGGGTGACCGTGCCCAGGCCGTCCACGTGACCCGAGACGATATGGCCGCCCAGCCGGTCGTGCGCGCGCAGTGCCTTCTCCAGGTTGACTTCGCCCACTTCGCCAAGCCCCGCGGTGCGATTCAGGCTTTCGCGCGACACGTCCACTTCGAACGAGTGGTCGGTCTTCGCGACCACGGTCATGCAGGCGCCCTGAATGGTGATGCTGTCGCCGAGTTGCACGTCGGCGAGATCGAGGCCGCCGGCTTGCACGTTCAGGCGCACGCCCGCGTCGCCGTCCGTGCCGAGAGGCCTGACTGACTCGATGCGGCCCACTGCCGCGACGATTCCTGTGAACATCGTACTAATCCTCAAAACGAAACGGGTTGGGACGCGGTGTCGGTTCCGGCTGCGGTTACGCCCGCCGGCACGAGGCGCGCGAGAATCCGAAGATCTTCGCCGATTCGCTCGACGTTATGAAAAGCGAGCTTGACGCGTCCTTCAAGTGTTTCAGGCGCGCTCAGGTTGAACATGCTCATCGAGTCGATGCCGAGCAGGCTGGGCGCGAGATAGACGAGTAGTTCGTCCACGCAACCTTCGCGCAGCAGCGAGCCGTTCAGCTTGTAGCCGGCTTCAACGTGTAGTTCGTTGACCTGGCGCTCGCCCAGCACTTTTAGCATGGCCGGAAGGTCCACCTTGCCGGCCGCGTTGGCCAGCTGGACGATCTCGGCGCCGCGCTCGCGTAGTGCTTGCGCACGGTCGCTATGCCGTTGATCCAGATTGCCGCAAAAAATCAGCGTGGGCGCGCCGGCCAGGATCTGCGCCTGTGGCGAGACTTCCAGCTGACTGTCGATCAACACGCGTTGCGGCTGACGCGGCGTGTCGACAGCGCGCACGGTCATGCGCGGATCGTCTTCCCTGACTGTGCCGATGCCGGTGAGTACCGCCGACGCGCGGGCGCGCCATGCATGTCCGTCGGCCCGGGCGGCCTCGCCGGTGATCCATTGGCTGACGCCGGAGGGAAGGCCGGTGCGACCATCGAGCGAGGCTGCCACTTTCATGCGCACCCAAGGCCGGCCGCGTGTCATGCGCGACACGAAGCCGATGTTCAGTTCGTGTGCCTCATTGGCGAGCAGCCCGCAGCGTACTTCGATCCCGGCGTCACGCAGCACCGCGAGACCGCGTCCGGACACTTGCGGATTGGGGTCTTCCATCGCGGCCACCACGCGCGCGACTTGCGCTTCGATCAGCGCGTTCGCGCACGGCGGCGTGCGTCCAAAGTGGCTGCACGGTTCGAGCGTTACGTAAGCGGTGGCGCCGCGCAGATCGTGACCGCGCGAACGCGCGTCTTTCATCGCGCGGATTTCCGCGTGGTCCTGGCCGGCCGGCTGCGTGAAGCCTTCGCCGATCACTTCGCCGTTCTTGACGAGCACGCAACCCACGCGCGGGTTCGGGTCGGTCGTGTACATGCCGCGCTTGGCCAACGCAAGCGCGCGTTCCATATGGACGAAGTCGGTTTGCGAAAACATCGGTGTGTGGTTAGGTCCGGTGGCAGGGTGGCGACGGTTTCGGGACGCTCGGTCGCTCAGGCGCTCAGCGACGCGAACGCGCCACGGGCGGCATCCACAGTTGCGTCGACGATCGCGTCGTCGTGCGCAATCGAAACAAAGCCTGCTTCATATGCCGACGGTGCGAAGTAGACGCCCGCGTCGAGCATCTTGTGAAAGAACGCGTTAAAGCGCGGCACGTCGCTCCTGGTCACTTCGGCGAAGCTTGTCGGAATCGACTCGGTGAAGTACAGGCCGAACATGCCGCCGAGCGAGTCGGCCGCGAACGGCACATTGGCTTCGCGAGCGACTTGGGCGAGACCCTTCGCAAGACGGGCAGTGCGCGCGGCGAGTGTTTCGTAAAAGCCCGGCGCCTGGATCAATTGCAGCGTCTTCAGCCCCGCGGCGACCGCGATGGGGTTGCCGGACAACGTGCCCGCCTGGTAGACGCCGCCGAGTGGCGCGAGGTGAGCCATGATGTCGCGCCGTCCGCCGAAGGCGGCCGCCGGCATGCCGCCGCCGATCACTTTGCCGAGACACGTCAGATCCGGCGTGATGCCGTAGACCTCTTGCGCGCCGCCGAGCGCCACGCGGAAACCGCACATGACTTCGTCGAAGATCAGCACCGAGCCGTATTCGGTGCACAGGCGTCGCAGTGCCTGCAAAAACTCGGGCGTGGCACGCACCAGATTCATGTTGCCCGCCACCGGCTCGACGATCACCGAGGCGATTTCGTTGCCGAAGGCTTTGAATGCCTCTTCGAGCGCGGCGACGTTGTTGTATTCCAGAACCGTGGTGTGCTTTGCGATGTCGACCGGCACGCCCGCCGATGTCGGATTGCCAAACGTGAGCAGGCCCGAACCGGCTTTCACGAGCAGGCTGTCGGCATGGCCGTGATAGCAGCCTTCAAACTTGACGATACGGCTGCGGTTCGTGAAGCCGCGCGCGAGACGCAGCGCGCTCATGGTCGCTTCGGTGCCGCTCGACACCATGCGCACCTGTTCGATCGACGGCACGAGCTTGCAGATTTCCTCGGCGATTTCGATTTCCGACTCGGTAGGTGCACCGAACGAAAAACCATTGGCCAGCACGCGCTGCACCGCTTCCAGAACTTCCGGGTGCACGTGCCCGAGAATCATGGGTCCCCAGGAGCCGATGTAGTCGATATAACGTTGGCCATCGGCGTCCCAGAAATAAGGACCCTGTGCGCGTTCGATGAAACGCGGCGTGCCGCCGACCGAGCGGAATGCGCGGACCGGCGAATTCACGCCGCCGGGAATGGTGCGTTGCGCGCGGTCGAAGAGGGTTTGATTGTTGGACATGACGATGCCTGGAATTGGGTTGCGCAGCGGCGCGGCTTGCCTGCGAGCGGTTCGCGCGACGCCGGGATAGATGAGAGAAATTGTACCGGAGTCGGTGTGAACAGGTTTTGCGGAGCCACGTGGCTTTCAGACGCATTCTCAGCGCCGGGGCGCGCGCTTCCTTGCGGGCGTCTTCACGGAGGCCTTAACTGGCGATGCGCCGGTGGGCGATTGCGCCGCGTGCGCTGTCGCTTTGGTGGAGCGTGCCGGGCCAACCGGCGCGTCCAGTTGCGGCGGCTTGCGTTTGCCCGTGAGTTCAGCCCAGCGTTTTTCTAGCGCGCCTTCCGCGATCGGTTTGATTACCGTGCCTGAACTCTGCGCGTCCCAGGTCTGCACCGAAAATGGATGCACGCGCAACATGTCGCGAGGGATCACCACGCTTTCATGCGCATCGACGAGCCAGTCGTAGACGAAATCGATGCACAGGCGGTAGCCGCGCTTCGTGGCTGGGTCCGGGACCTCATACGGTGCGCGTGTCACGTAGCCCGAGCCAAAGATGCCTTTCGGCTCCGTGGCGACACGATGCAAAAACACGCGGTCGCCAGGCAGAATGCCGCGCGCGAATCCACAACCCCACACGTCGGCTACGGCGACGCCCGCCGCAACGCGCTTGGCCACATCGGGCAGTTCTGGCCACGGCCATTTCTTGGGGCTCCAGATCAGCAGGAAGGCAGTCATCGCAACGTTGCGCAGAAAGGTATGAGGGACGCGCGCCGCTGGCATCTTCGCGCGACGCTGAACGGCCGAAACGGTTCACGCGGCAGCTTAACCGATCAGCGGCGCGCTTGCCCTGCAAGCCTGCAACGGCCTCATGCTGCGGCTCGCGTTCGCTGCTGGCGAAGTCGATGCCTTAACCGTCGCGTACAATCGATGCGACCAACTGCAGTCTTTTTGTGTCCCCGCGCGCCCGTTTTCCGAGGACGCGCTTCACCTGGATTCCCATGTCTCACGTCACCGGACGCCGGCCAGATGGCCGGCTGATTCTGTTGCTCGGTGCGCTTGCCGCGTGCGGGCCGATTTCCATCGACATGTATTTGCCGAGCTTGCCGACCATCGCGCAGGCGTTCGCGATCGGAACGGGCGCCGCGCAAACCACGCTGACCAGTTTTATGTTCGGCTTCTCGATCGGCATGCTGCTTTATGGGCCGCTGTCCGACACATATGGCCGCCGGCCTGTGCTGCTGGGCGGCATCATCATGTATGCGCTGGCGAGCATTGCGTGCACGCTGTCGTTCTCGATCGGCGCGCTGGTCACGTTCCGTTTCGTGCAGGCGCTCGGTGCGGGCGCGGCATCGGTGCTGGCTCGTGCCATTGCCCGCGACGCGTATGGTCCGACCGACGCTGCGCGCGTGTTGTCCATGCTCGCCATCGTCACGTCGATCGGACCATTGCTCGCGCCGTTGATCGGCGGACAGTTGCTGCTGCTTGGCGGCTGGCGCGTCGTCTTCATTGCGTTGACGCTGTTCGGCATGGTGTGCGCGATAACCGCGTTTCTCAAAGTGCCGGAAACCTGGCCGCGCGAAAAGCGTGCGCATTCGGCGCTACTCAAATCGTTCGCTGCATACGGCCGGCTGTTACGCGATCCGGTTGCCTGGGGGCATATGCTGTGCGGCGGCATGGCATTCGCGTCGATGTTCGCGTACATCACGGCGACGCCGTTCGTCTATATCCAGTACTTCCACGTGTCGGCGCAGCATTATGGCTTTCTGTTCGCGCTGAACATCGTCGGGATCATGCTGGGCAACTTCATGAATACGCGGCTTGTCGGCAGGCTTGGGTCGCTGCCGATCATTTCGTTCGCCGCGAGCGTGAGCTGTATTGCGTCGTTGTTCGTCTGTCTTGTCTCGTTGACGGGTTGGGGCGGGCTGTGGTCGATCGTTGCCGGCCTGTTCTTTGTCGTTGGCGTGGTGGGTTTGCTGTCCGCCAATTGCACGACGGATCTGATGCATCGCTATCCGGTGAATGCGGGTGCGGCAGCTGCCGTGTTCGGCGCGGTGCAACTGGCGCTCGGCGCGCTGTCGAGCCTCGCGGTCGGACTCTGGCAGGACGGCTCGCCGAAAGGCATGGGCGTGGTGGTGGGCGTCGCAGGATCGCTGTGCTACGTCGGCCGTATCCTGGTCGTCAGATGGCACGGGACGAAGGCGCCGGTGGCTGTCGTCTAAGGACGGTGTGATGGAGATGCGCAATAAAGGCGGCGGAGCAGGGACGCCGTAAAGAGAGCGCTCCGGGTTCCTGCACCTGGTGCGTACTCGCATTTCCGGTGCACGGAGCGCTTCTACCGGAAAACACCAGGTGTTGCGCGCACGCGACCTTGTCTTTGAATTGGCATTGCTATGATGGGATCACTGTTCCTCGGAGCGGCAATCATGGCGATCAGAGATTTGATGAACGGCGAGCGGCAACATGCTGCTTTCGCCGAAGCGCGGAAGCTGGCCGACAGCGGCGCCTATCACGATTACACGGACATCGAATACGTTTTGCGCTTTGATTACGGCTTGACCGATGTGTCCGCGCTACTCGACAGCCAGTTGATGCATCGCGATCTGAACCGGCGTTGCGCCGACGCACGCGAGAAGCTTGACGCGGTAAGTGTGTGACGCGGGGCGGGGGCGTTGTTTGTCGTCGTGCTGTCTTTATGGCGCGTACGGGCAATCGCATACCTGTTCCGCAAGTTCGTACGGCTTCAAGGTCGAAGCCAGGCGCCGGCGCGGGTGTAGTGTGCGGGGCGAGTACAAACAAAAACGGGCCTTGCGGCCCGTGGATGTGTACAGAGATTTGGCGGAGGCGTGACCGCCTTAATCAGTTCCGCAGCGATTGCACTGCATTGCCTATGCAGCTTATTCGGACCGGCAATTTACCACTGCCTGCCGGACTGCCTTGCACGGTACTTCTTCGTTATTACACCGCCAACGACTGCAAGCAGAAGGCCGAAAACTAAGCCACAACGCAAGGCAAACACCAGCGCTCGCGTACCGCACGCGTCTCCGCATTCGAGGGTTTGTGACGGTAGGGCTATATAAAGCCCCACAAGGCCGCCCCCTACGGCGCCAATGACGAACAAGAGCGCGAAAACGAACGCCTTCTTCATTTGATTTCCCAGAATAGGATCGTCTTCGAGTCAGCAAGATTGGAGTATAGGTTTTCCGGACCGACGCCTAAAACGGATAGCGGATTCCACACCTTGTTTATACCGAACGTGAACCGAAGAGTCGTTTCGGAGCTCGGCGTAAGGCTATCTACGTTCCACAAGTCAATGTGATCGCCAGTCGGATCTTTGTCTTTCAAGTTGCGTCGCCAGTAACTCCCGAAGAAGATAACTCCCGTTTTCCCTTTCACCCTATCTTGCCAGCCTGTGCCTGTAATTGGTACTGGAACAGGGCAACCAGCGAAAGGGCGACGCTGAAGCCATTCCGCCACTTCCTTGGCCCGAAGCATGTGACTTGGTGGGTGACCGTGAAACCAGCACTTCTCGCCTTTGAACGACTTATTGGTGATGCCCACATTAGCGAGACATGTGCCGAAGCGAATGGCACACTCATCCTCAAAAGCTGGCTTTCCTGTGGACGGGTCCGTACACGGATCGGAGTGGGGATATGCCGACCACAACGCGGCAAAAGTAACAGCGTTCAACTGCACTTCTTTGATGGAGTTAGGCGTTGAGTTGGTTCTGACTAATGTCTTTCTGTTCGGCATCATTCAGTCTCCCTGTTTTGCAAGGGCTTCATCGCCCCAATACACTGTGTAGTCGCCGCGACTCTCGCCGGTGTGAATGCGAGGTAGCAGTCCATCCGCATCGAGGCGTCCCGCGCGCATCTGGCCGTCTGGCGTCTCGATGACATACGGACACCCTTCGAGCGTCATGCCCGCAGCAGCGGCGCGGACCTGTTCGTCGTATATCGCATTGACTACCGATGAGGCGATCGCAGCAGCCGCCTCGCTGCTTACGCCCGCTGTGCTTTCGTCGGTCCAGTAGAAGCAACCCGGATTGGGACTAGCCATCACGCGATTCTGTCCGCAGGGACACAGCACCAGATCGCCTTCGACGACGCCGGGCTTTCCTCGGTAACATCTGCGTGTAGCCGTACCGGATATCCTGAATGCGCCCTTGCACTTGCCACACGTTGCTTCGTCACCGTGCAGCGCGAATGGCCTGCCGTGATCCGTCATGTGAGTAGCAGACCCGCCGGTTACAACGCCACCTGTCGTCGTCGGGCTGCCTTGCACGACGAGCGCCTTACGCATGGGTGTCGCCTCTCGCATCGGCAGGCTCAGCGGCAGGCAGCACGTATCCGGAATTGAACGGGAGGTGAGTCGTTTCGCCGTTACTTTGACGCGAACCGATCAGCGCAGGCGGCTTACCCTTCCATGTGGCGGCATAAGCCGCGCCGTCTATAACGGTAGTTTGACCGCCGTCGTCATACGCGTCGATATCTACGACGCGAGCGAATGCCTTGCCTTTATACTCGGCGCTGGTCAGTACCCGGCTCGCGTATCGGCCGCGCCTGGTACGAGTACCAATAATTGCAAACAGGTTTGTCGTTTGGTTCTGCTGCTGTTCCGGCATTTCTACGTCTCCTGTCCTGGTTGAGTTGCTCCGATGCATCGCGCGAAAACTGGCCCGCTGACGCGGCAAGGCATTACCCCGCAGGACAGGCCGACAGCCATATCGGACAACTCTGAAAACAGGTGACTTGCTGCTGTTTGGTGACGTGGGACAGTATTTTCCCGCTCGCATTCCAGTGGGATAGTGACAATGCATTAATTCAGGCATGCGTAGCATCCTTGTGATGCTGTCAACAAAAATTCGATCAGAGCAGTCGGCTTCAGGTCACTACGGCATCCCGAATATGCGACTAGATATCGTGAGCTAACCCTGCGCTCACGTCGACAAGGCGATGCCCGACCAGGCCAAAGATCAAAGCCTGTCCCGGCAGCGACAGACCGGCGAACTCTTCGGCCATGGCCTCAGTCGCGACAGACTGGTCAGCGCATGTAACTGGTCGATGCGGATTGCGGCGATATCCAGCGCGGCAGTATTGTGACCGCTATCGGTACATAGAGATTTGGCTATGACGGGCCTTCATTGTTCTGTCGAGGTGCTTCAACAAAGGCAAGCACCATCGCACGGCTGGCGGCGCGTAAGGAGGTTTGGTTTTTTCTGATAGATCACGCCGCCCAGCTTTGACGGCTTGGCGCAGACTCCTGCCCAGTTGTCATCACCATCCTGCGCGTTTCCAGCACGTCGCAGCGTTAATAGGCCGCCTCATTGCATCGCCCCGGGTGCGCGCGAACGCCACCTCGGCCAGCTCGCGCGGATAGTTTGCGTACCCGCTGGCCCTGTCTCAGAAGTTGGGCGAAACCCTTCCGGTGTGGCCCCCAGGCGCTATCGACGCATCAACTCCGGCGGTGACATGTTAGGGTGCGCGCGGCCCGATCACGCTGATTGCCGGCCAAGACGGTCCGCAGAACCCATGGTCGCGAGCCTTCGCTCGCGCCCTTGAGATACAGCCATTCCGCGCCGCCCAAGGGGTGCTGTCCCGGCGTCCCACAATGAAACTAGAGAAATAATGTCGGGTCTTTTGCGCTGAGAGCCTTAGCTGGTAAGGCTCAGCGCGGTTGAATCGGATTGATTCGGATGAGAGGCGAGGGGTGTCCTGGCGGAGGCGGTGAGATTCGAACTCACGGAAGGATCACTCCTTCGCCGGTTTTCAAGACCGGTGCCTTAAACCGCTCGGCCACACCTCCAAGCCGCAAATTGTAACCTGAAAAAACCTCGCTGCGGCGCTCTCTTGATCCGCATTCACTGCGGATCTTTCAGAAACAACGCCTGTAGATCGTTGAGGAACGCTTGTCCAAGCGGCGTAGGCGCAATCTTTTCGTGGTCTCGCGTAATCAGTTTGCGGCGCTCCGCCTCCTGCAAAGCCGGCTCGATAGAGGTCATCGACAAACCCGTGCGTTCGATGAACCGATGCACCGGAAAGCCTTCCACCAGTCGCAGCGCATTCAGCATGAACTCGAACGGCAGGTCGCGCGGTCCGACTTCGTGTTCTTCCTGCACCGCCGCGCCGGCCTTGGCGTGCTCGATGAACGCGGTCGGATGCTTGTAGCGCGCCTGACGCAACACACGATTCGGAAACGACAGCTTCGTGTGCGCGCCGGCGCCAATCCCAAGATAGTCGCCGAAACGCCAGTAGTTCAGGTTGTGCTTGCTTTGCCGATGCGGCCTGGCATACGCGGACACTTCGTAGCGCTCATATCCCGCCGCCGACGTGCGCTCGTGAATCCAGTCGTGCATGTCGGCGGACGCGTCGTCGTCCGGCAGCGCAGGCGGGAATTTCGCAAACAGCGTGTTTGGCTCGAGCGTCAGGTGATACAGCGAGAGATGCGGCGGCGCGAACGACAACGCAGTCTCGACATCGGCCTGACACTCGGCAAGCGTCTGCTGCGGCAGCGCGAACATCAGGTCCAGATTGAAATTGTCGAACGTAGTGGCGGCCACTTCCACCGCATGGCGCGCTTGCGTCGAATCGTGAATCCGGCCGAGCGCCTTCAGATGCGCCTCGTTGAAACTCTGTATGCCCACCGACAGCCGGTTCACGCCGCTCGCGCGAAACTGCGCGAACTTCGCCGCCTCGAACGTGCCCGGATTGGCCTCGAGAGTGATCTCCGCATCCGCGTCGAGCGGCAAGAGGGCTCGTACGTCCGACAGCATGCGGTCGAGTCCGGCCGCTGACAGCAAGCTCGGCGTACCGCCGCCGATGAACACCGTATGCACCTGCCGTCCCCACACGAGCGGCAACGCCATCTCCAGGTCGGCACGCAATGCGTCGAGATACTCGTTCTCGGGGAAGCTATCGCCTTTCCATTCATGCGAGTTGAAATCGCAGTACGGACACTTGCGCACGCACCACGGAAAATGCACGTACAACGAGAGCGGCGGCAGCGACGTCAGACGGATGCTGCCCGGCGACGTGAATGCCTTGATCACGCCATTGCCGATATCGGCGGGAGTGGGCTTGATCGGAATCACGCTTCCTCCGTCAAACGCGCAAGCAGCTGGCGCAATGCAATCGCGCGATGACTGCTGGCGTTTTTCAGCGCCGGCTCGAGTTCCGCGGCGCTCGCGTTCAGCGACGGCAGAAAGAAGTACGGGTCATAACCGAAGCCGTTCGCGCCGCGCGGCGCATCGAGAATCTCGCCATGCCAGCGGCCTTCGGCGATCAGCGGCTCGGGATCGTCGGCGTGACGCACCAGTGCCAGCACGCAGTAGTAGTACGCGCGGCGATCGCTCTCGCCTTGTAGCGCGGAGACGAGCCGCGTGTTGTTTGCCGCGTCGCTCTTTTCGCCGCCGGCCAGTTGCGCGTAACGCGCCGAATAGACGCCCGGTGCGCCGCGCAGCGCGCGCACGCAAAGACCGGAGTCGTCGGCGAGGGCAGGCAGCCCGGTGAGCTTCGCCGCATGCCGTGCCTTGGTCAGCGCGTTTTCGACGAAAGTGGGATGCGGTTCTTCCGCTTCCGGCACACCCAGTTCGCCCTGCGCAATCAACTCGATGCCGGCCGCGCCGAGCAGCGCCGCGAACTCGCGCAGCTTGCCGGCGTTATTCGACGCCAGCACGACCTTGTTCAACGGCGATCCCGATAGAGGCGCGCCATTGCCTTCACGAACTTCACTCACCTCGGTACTCCAATGCTTCTTTCTGTTTCGCGATCAGCGTGGCGATGCCGTCGCTCGCGAGATCCAATAGCGCGTTCATTTCATCGCGCGAAAAAGGCACGCCTTCTGCGGTGCCCTGAATTTCGACGAAGCCACCCGCGCCCGTCATGACCACGTTCATGTCGGTGTCGCATTGCGAGTCTTCGTCGTAATCGAGATCGAGCACCGGCACGCCGTCGTACACGCCGACTGAAATCGCCGCGACGTAGTCGGTGATCGGCGAACTCTCGATGCGCCCCGCAGCCAGCAGTTTGTTCACCGCGTCATGCGCGGCGACAAAAGCGCCGGTGATGCTCGCGGTGCGTGTGCCGCCGTCGGCCTGGATCACGTCGCAGTCGATATGCAGCGTGCGCGCGCCGAGCTTCTCCAGATCGAACACGGAGCGCAGCGCGCGGCCGATCAGACGCTGGATTTCCTGGGTGCGCCCGGTCTGCTTGCCGCGCGCAGCCTCGCGGTCGCTGCGCGTATGCGTGGCGCGCGGCAACATGCCGTATTCGGCGGTGAGCCAGCCCTGGCCGCGATCGCGCAGGAACGAGGGCACGGTCTCCGCGATGCTCGCCGTGCAGATCACCTTGGTGTCGCCGAATTCGACCAGCACCGAACCCTCCGCGTGCTTCGTATAGTGGCGCGTGATGCGCACGTCGCGCAGCTGATTGGCGAGACGGCCGCTAGGGCGTTGAGTGGTGTCGGTCATGTCGATTGGGTCGGGAAGGAAGCGGGAGGGGAAAGCACGATTTTACAGCCGATCCGCGCAGGGATGCGCCCCGTCGGCGCGCCGCGTCGGCCGGGGCTCTCCAAGGGGTCCCATCGCCAAAAATGGGATAATGCCGTTTCCCCGCCTCGCGTCTCGTACACGCCGGGCGATTCGACTCTTCGGCCAGCGTCTCACGCATGGCCACCATCGCGAGAAATACGATGATCTACAGCATGACTGGCTATGCGAGCGCGACACGCGAACTCGTCGCGGCCTCCGGCACGGGCGGCGTGAGCGTGTCGGTCGAACTGCGCACGGTGAATTCGCGCTTTCTCGACCTGAACTTCCGTATGCCCGAGGACGTGCGCGTGTGCGAACCCACACTGCGCGAAATGCTGATGAACAAGCTGTCGCGCGGCAAGGTGGATATTCGTATCAATCTGCAGCGTAGCGAACAGACGGCAAACGCCGGTTCGATCAATCATGACGCGCTGACGCAGCTTGCATTGCTGGAGCGCACCGTGCTGGCGACGTTTCCGGAAGCGGGCCGTCTGCGCTCGGGCGAAATTCTGCGCTGGCCCGGCGTGCTCGCCGAGACGGGCGTGGCGCCGGACGTGCTGCGCGACGCAGTGCTCGCATGCGGCAAGCAGGCCATTACGGATCTGATCGACGTGCGCGCTCGTGAAGGCGCACAACTGGCCACGATGCTGCTCGCCAACGTCACCGAGATGGAAGCGATCGTCACGAAGATCACGCCGCTCGTGCCGGAACTGATCACAAAGCATCAGCAGAAGATCGTCGAGCGACTGCAGGAAGCGCTCGGCATTGCCGCGCCCGAAACGGCGGCGACCACCGTGTCGCGGGAAGAGATCAACGAGCGGATTCGCCAGGAAGTGACGATGTACGGCATCCGCATCGACATCGCCGAAGAACTGTCGCGGCTCACCGCTCACCTGAACGAAACGCGTCACGTGATCCAGAAGGGCGGCAAGGTCGGCAAGCGGCTCGACTTCATGATGCAGGAACTCAATCGCGAAGCGAACACGCTCGGCTCGAAGGCGGCGGCGAAGGAACTGGCGGATTCGTCGATGACCTTGAAGCTGCTCATCGAACAGATGCGCGAGCAGGTACAGAATCTGGAATAAGGCTGGAGCATCACAACATGACCGATCACCACACACGCGAAAGCGGCGCACCGCGCAACCCGTATGCCGGAGCGTATCCGGGCAACCTGTTCATGGTCGTCGCGCCGTCGGGCGCCGGCAAGTCGACGCTCGTGAACGCGCTGCTCGCCGGCGACGACGCAATTCGTCTCTCGATCTCGTACACGACGCGCCCGCCGCGCCCGAAAGAGCAGGACGGCGAGCATTATCACTTCACGTCCGTCGACGATTTCATGCGGCGTCACGACGAGGGCGAGTTTCTGGAAAGCGCCGAAGTGCACGGCAACTACTACGGCACCTCGCGCGTGTGGATCGAGGAGCAGATGAAGAGCGGCCATGACGTGCTGCTCGAAATCGACTGGCAGGGCGCGCAACAGGTGAAGAAGCAGTTTCACAACGCAGTGGAAATTTTTATCCTGCCGCCATCGCTCGAAGCGCTCGAAGAGCGTCTGAAAAAGCGCGGCCAGGACGAGCCGAATGTGATTACGCGCCGGCTTCTCGCTGCAGGCAGCGAGATGGCGCACGCGGCCGAAGCCGAGTATGTGGTGATCAACGAGAACTTCGATCGCGCGCTCGGCGAACTGCAGTGTCTCGTGGCTGCCACGCGTTCGCGCTTCGCCTCGCAATACGCGCGTCATACGCAGCTTTTCGTGCAGCTCGGCATTCACCTTCCGCACCCCTGAGCGCGGCGGCGATTCGAGCACATAAGGTAGAATAAGCAACATACTGAGAAGGAACTCAACATGGCCCGCATTACCGTCGAAGACTGTCTCAAACAGATCCCGAATCGTTTCGAACTCGCGCTCGCTGCAACGTATCGCGCGCGTCAGCTCGCTCAAGGCCACACGCCGAAAATCGAAAGCCGTGACAAGCCCACGGTCGTCGCGCTGCGCGAAATCGCGGCCGGCCAGGTCGGCGTCGAAATGCTGAAGAAGGTGCCGGTTTAAGGCGCACTGTTTCTGTTTTCGGTTGGCAAGCATTTTTGCCATAGTTTTTGCGTCACCTGATTGCATCAACGTGCAGACCGGCGTCAACTCTCAACCGCTACGGAGGCGACCATGAGTACTACCCCGCCCACCGCCACGGAAGCGGAGCATGACGCCGACTCGCCCTCGTCTGCACGCAAGTACATCGACGCGGTCCTCGAACAGTCGTTTCGCCATCTGTTCGGGCCGACCGCCACGCCGGAGCAGCCGCGCCGGCATGACGTCGTATCGATTGCCAAGCTGACGTCCGCGTTGTCCGGCTATCTGCAGCCGGAAGAGATCAAAGACGTCAAGGCGGCCTTCCATTTCAGCGACGAAGCTCACCTCGGCCAGTATCGCCAGAGCGGCGAGCCCTACATCACGCACCCGGTTGCCGTTGCGGAAATCTGCGCCGGCTGGAATCTCGACGGCCAGGCAATCATGGCCGCGTTGCTCCATGACGTGATGGAAGACCAGGGCGTGACCAAGGCCGAGCTCGCCGAGCGTTTCGGCGCGAAGGTCGCGGAACTGGTCGACGGTTTGTCGAAGCTCGACAAGATGGAGTTTCGCAATCGCGAGGAAGCGCAGGCGGAAAACTTCCGCAAGATGCTGCTCGCCATGGCGCGCGACGTCCGCGTAATCCTCGTGAAGCTGGCCGACCGGCTGCACAACATGCGCACGCTCGGCGCGGTGCCGCCCGAAAAGCGTCGTCGCGTGGCGCGCGAAACGCTGGACATCTACGCGCCGATTGCGCACCGGCTCGGCTTGAACAATACGTATCGCGAGCTACAGGACCTGAGCTTCGCGAACTTCAATCCGCATAGGTATGCCACGCTCGAGAAAGCCGTGAAGGCGGCGCGCGGCAACCGGCGGGAAGTGGTCGGCAAGATTTTGGAATCGGTGCAGCGCGCAATCGCGGACGCGAAGATCGACGCGGAAGTGACCGGTCGCGAGAAAACCATTTTCAGCATCTACAAGAAAATGCGCGACAAGCAGTTGTCGTTCTCGCAGGTGCTGGACGTGTACGGCTTTCGTGTGGTGGTGGACAGCGCGCTCGAGTGCTACACCTGCATCGGCGCATTGCATGCGCTCTACAAGCCGGTGCCGGGCAAGTTCAAGGACTACATCGCGATCCCGAAGGTCAACGGCTATCAGTCGTTGCACACTACGCTCGTCGGTCCGTTCGGCGCGCCGATCGAGTTCCAGGTGCGTACCCGCAAGATGCACGAGATCGCCGAAGCCGGCGTGGCGGCGCACTGGCTGTACAAGAACGGCAGTGCGGACCTGAACGATGTGCAAAAGCGCGCGCATCAGTGGCTGAAGTCGCTGCTGGACATTCAGAGCGAAGCCGGCGACTCGAGCGAATTCCTCGAGCACGTAAAGATCGACTTGTTCCCGGACGCGGTCTACGTCTTTACGCCGAAGTCGAAGATTATGGCGCTGCCGCGCGGCGCCACGGCGCTCGACTTCGCGTATTCGATCCACAGCGACCTGGGCAACCAGTGCGTCGCGGTGAAGATCAATAACGAATTGCTGCCGCTGCGCACCGAGTTGAAGAGCGGCGATATCGTCGAAGTCATCACGGCGCCGTATTCGAAGCCAAATCCGGCGTGGCTGGGTTTCGTGCGCACCGGCAAGGCCCGTTCCGCGATCCGCCATTATCTGAAAACGATGCGGCTGAACGAATCGGTTCAGCTTGGCGAGCGTCTCGTCGATCAGGCTTTGAAGGGCTACGGCCTGGCGCTGTCGGACGTGACGCCCGAAGCTTGGGAAAAGCTCGTGCAGTGGACGGGCAACAAAAATGGCCAGGAAATTTTCGCGGACATCGGTCTCGGCCGACGCGTCGCGGCGGTCATGGCGAAGCGTATCGAAGTGTTGATGAGCGGCCGCGATGCCGACGACGACGGTTCGCGCTCCGAGTCCGGTTCCACGCCGCATGCGCCGCCGGTCGTGATCACCGGCACCGAGGGCATGTCGGTGCAACTGTCCGCATGCTGCCGTCCGATTCCGGGCGACGACATCATGGGCTATATCGGCATTGGCCTCGGCATGGCCATCCACACTACCGACTGCCGCGTTGCGCAGCGAATCCACCGGCGCGATCCCGGCCGCTGGATCGACGTGGCGTGGGCGCCGCAACCGGGGCGTCTGTTCGACGTCGCAATCAAGGTGCTGGTCAAGAACACGAAGGGCGTGTTCGCCCGCGTGGCCGCAGACATTACTTCTGCAGACGCGAACATCGTGCATATCGCGATGGACGAAGACCTGTCGCAGGAATCCACGATCTTGCGCTTCGTGATTCAGGTCAGCGACCGCGTTCATCTGGCCAACGTCATGCGCCGCGTGCGTACAAATCTCGACGTAATGCGCATCGCGCGTGAGCGGCCGAGCGACGACGGGCATCATCGGCATGACGGCGGCATGCGAATCGACCGCGAGCGGGCTGATTACTGACCTCCGCCGCCCATCGGGCGGAGAAGTGCCGTTTCTTTCTGCCGGAACGCCGGCGCCGCTAGCGAGTCTCACCTGAAAACCCAGGGAGAACGCTGATGAAAGTAGCTGACCTCGAAGGCATCGCACTGGATTATTGGGTGGCCCGCAGCCTGCACGATTTCGTGCGAGAAATCCACTTCACCGATAGCGGCGAGACCGTCGCCATCCGCGGGAACGATCGTGGCCGTCCGTGGGATGGCCGTTTCACACCGACCACCTCATGGGACGCCGCTGCGGCAGTGATGGAG
The DNA here is from genome assembly GCF_031456815.1 of Paraburkholderia strydomiana. NCBI lineage: Bacteria > Pseudomonadati > Pseudomonadota > Betaproteobacteria > Burkholderiales > Burkholderiaceae > Paraburkholderia > Paraburkholderia strydomiana. Next base: position 454,193 of record NZ_JAVDVL010000002.1, on the reverse strand, counting down.
CGCGCGCGTCGGCTCGAAATGCGCGAGCGTAGCGGGGAAAGCCCCGCGCACTGCGTGGCGGAATTCGAAGGCGGCCGCGGTGAGGTGGAAGGGCGTGGCGACTCGTTGCGCGTGGCGTTGCTGCGGGCTTTCGTGGAAAGCCGGTTCGGCGATAGCGTGGGCGAAATGCTGCACGAGTCGCAGATGCTGGTCGACGATACGGCTCGGCGCATAGCCGAAGCGACAGCAGGCGATACTTTTGGAGAGGTTCCGAGCCCGGACGGGCATATCGGCGATATTCAGTCTCCGCCACGGCCATGACGGCAACACGGCGATCACCGTGCTGTCGCGAGCGGTTGACGCAGAAACGCGCCCGAAAGACAAAGGGCCTTCCAACTGGAAGGCCCTTTAAAGGTGGTGCGGCTGGCAGGATTCGAACCCACGACCCCTTGGTTCGTAGCCAAGTACTCTATCCAACTGAGCTACAGCCGCACGCGAAACAGGTGGTGCATTACTTCACAAAAACTGGGTAAAACATAAGGGCCTCCCCAGAGGGAGGCCCTCGAATAAGTGGTGCGGCTGGCAGGATTCGAACCCACGACCCCTTGGTTCGTAGCCAAGTACTCTATCCAACTGAGCTACAGCCGCACGCAGAAACGAGATTATAGCAAAGGTTTCAAAAAAGGGAAGCGTGTAACTGCGATTTGTCTCATTGTCATGATCGTGTACCCTAGTGGAGCAGCCGTTTGCTGCAGCTTATGGATCATCATGAACAAGGCCTTTGTCAAAGAGTCGAGCGACGATAATGACGACGATCTCGACGTCGCGCAGCCGGAAATCCCCGCCGGAACCAAGAACTACATCACGCCTGCCGGTTACCACCGCATGCGCGATGAACTGCTGCATTTGATCGACGTCGACCGGCCAGAGGTCGTGAAGCTCGTGTCATGGGCTGCGTCGAATGGCGACCGCTCCGAGAACGGCGATTACATCTACGGTAAGCGCCGCCTGCGCGAGATAGATCGGCGCATCCGCTTTCTGACCAAGCGTCTGGATCTCGCCGAGGTTGTCGACAGCAGCAAGCAGGAGAACGTCGATCAGGTTTTTTTCGGGGCGACTGTCGAATATGCGACAGAGGACGGTGAAGAGCACACCGTGACGATTGTCGGCATCGACGAGGTAGATCTCGATATCGGACATGTGAGCTGGATATCGCCGATCGCACGGGCGTTGCTGAAGGCGAAGGTGGGTGACACCGTGACGTTGTACACGCCGGCCGGTCCGCAGCCAATCGACATTCTCGACGTCAAATATCCGTCTGCAAATAGCGGCGGCTAGTCTGTCACCTCGTGCAGATTTGTCCGCACGGAGCGTCTCCAGGCAATAAAAAAGGCGCCGCGAACGGCGCCTTCCATGCTGCGAGTCCTGCTAGCAATGTTAGAAGCGGTGACGCAGACCTGCCGTGACCGCAACCTGCTTGTTGTTGCTCGAAGCACCCAGACCGTTGATGTCTGCACCAACGATCGCGCCTTCGTTGACCTGCTGGTATTCACCCTGCAGATAAACGTCCGTGCGCTTGGACAGTGCGTACGCCGTTTGCAGATTGAACTGATTCCAGTGCGGACGGGTGCCCGCGAGGCTCGCGCGCGTGTACGTGTACGAACCGGCAATGCTGACAGCCGGCGTCAGAGCGTAACGAGCGTTTGCTTCGTAGTTCTGGAAGTGCGCGCTGTTGTTCGGCAGGCCGATGCCGCCGGGTTGACCCGATGCACCTGCGCCGATGCCGACGAGACCCGACAGGTTCGTCTGTGAATAGACGAGGCCGACGGTTGCCGGACCAAACGCGTAGCTGGCGCCTGCGCCCCACGTCTGCTGACGGCCAGCGAAGAAGGTGTTGTCGCTGGACACTGCACCACCGGAGTTGAACGCTGCAGCCGCGCCGGTCGCGCCGTTGCTGTTCAATTGCAAATACGCTGCGCCGACGTTCAGCCCGCCCCAGTTGTACGACGCGCCCGCGCTGTAGGCGCGGTTGTTTGCGAAGCCGTCAGCCTGGTTCGAGAAGCCATACAGGCCGCCGAACTTGAAGCCGCCGTAGTTCGCGCTCGTGTATTTGACCGAGTTGTTGATACGGAACGAGTTGTTCAGGTTGTCGTTGTCGAACGGGTGGGCGAACTGCGTGCCGCCGTATTGCGTACCGGTCAGCGCCAGCGGGCCAACGTAGTCAACCATGCTGTCGTATTGACGGCCGAGCGTAACGGCGCCGAACTGGTTGCTCGACAAACCAACGAATGCCTGACGGCCGAATTCGCGACCGCCTTGTTTCAGCGAGCCGTCATTGATGCCGAAGCCGTTTTCCAACGTGAAGATCGCCTTCAGGCCGCCACCAAGGTCTTCCGCACCGCGCAAGCCCCAACGGCTGCCATTCACCGAACCGCTCGTCTGTTGCCAGTTGCTGTGGCCGTGCTGGTTGTTGGTGTACGTGATGCCGGCGTCGATCAAGCCGTAGAGCGTGACGCTGCTTTGAGCGTGCGCCGCAGTTGCAAAAACGCCCGTCAGGGCCGCGACCATGAGAGTCTTTTTCATTTTGTTACTCCGAAAGCGAGAGTGAGCGGTGAATCGTGCTTCGGAAACCTTCACGCGGGCGCTGCGAGAGGCGTATCCGTGTCAAGGTGCGCTTGAAGGTAGAGCGCTGATTTCCGGTTACGCAAAGTGTAGAGAGAGCGTTGATTCAATGGACGTTTCGATTCTCGCAATAAAGAATTACCTGATTCGAAACGATGAAAGAATTCCGCCAAAGCCTTGCTGGTCAATGGCTGCGGGCATGCCAGCAAGTATCCGAACTGATGAATGCGAAGTGGCGTTGCGAAATCGCGACGGTAATTCGATGCGAAAAAACAACGAAATCCAGCCGTCAACTTATTGTTGTCGTTCTAGCAACAGACGATTGTATTTTGTGTGAATAATCGGATTGGGATTAAACGCTATACTGAAAGTTCTGCTTTCCGAAGCGGACTTTTTCGTTGACGAAAAAGATCTCCAAACCTTTGTCGGCGCGACTTCCCAGTCGCGCTTTTTTTTCGTCCGCTAATCGGCGAGTCGGCCGCGAGTCGGCCGCGAGTTGGCGTTATGGCGCCGGGCGATGATCAGTGCGCAGATGCGGCGCGGTCCGCACTCCACTCATCCGCTGTGGTCGCGCTCCAATCTTCCATGACGTAGCGTCGGGCGTCCATTGGGGAGGACAGCAGGTTCTGCCAGTGGTCGCCGTGCCACATCGGATCGAATTCCAACGCCGATGGCTGACTTGGCTCAGGCGGGAGAGGTGAGGCGGCGGGCGATCGTTCCAGATGAGGAATCAGATTAGAAAGGATTCGGCGGATTTCACTGAACTGCATGGCAACCTCCTGATGCGCATTACCGCAAACGCTGGTTTCATGATCCGATTGCGTCGGTCCGCGAACAAGTCGGAGAAACACTTATCAACGTTGCAGAGCGTTACAGGCACTGGCGGTCGGAAAATACTTCTTTCTTTTTATTCAATCGTTATTCGGTCTGAGTAATATTGACGTAAGCGCGTGGAGCGATGCGATTACGCGGTAGATATGAACGCCCATCTATCGCATCGCAGAAAAAAGTGCGTATCGCCGGACTTTCATTGGACCTATTTAAATAAAGGGCGCCAAATCCATCCGGCGAATAATTTGTTAAGCGCACAAGAAAAAGAATTTCCAAATGCCTTACGAAACCTGCGACTCAATTACTCACGGTCGATATAACGCGCGTACTTTTCAAGCCCCCCGCCGCGTTGCGAGATGAGACTGCCGCCGACTCCCGGAGACCCTTTGCCGACGAAGGACGGACAAGGCCTTGCCCATGCCCGCAGGTCACCGGCCGCTAACTAGTGCATACTTGGCGCAAAGTCACGCGTCCAAGCATTCCTTTCATGTCTGAACAGTTTTTGTCCGAACCGGCCCTTAGCGATCCCATCGTCTTTGTCGATCTGGAAACCACCGGCGGCTCGACTAACGAGCACCGTATTACCGAAGTCGGCGTCGTCGAAGTAGGGCCGGCCGGCGTCTCGCGCTGGAGCAGCCTCGTCGATCCGCAGCAATCGATCCCGTCGTTCATCCAGCAGCTCACCGGCATCACGAACGCGATGGTGCGCGGCGCGCCGACGTTCGACGCCATCGCGCCCGAACTGTTCGCCCGACTCAACGGCAAACTGTTCATCGCGCATAACGCCAGCTTCGACCGAGGGTTTCTGCGCGGCGAGTTCCGCCGTGCCGGCCTGTCCTTCGACCCGGACGTGCTGTGCACCGTGCGCCTGTCGCGCGCGTTGTTCCCGTCTGAGAAGCGCCACGGGCTCGATGCGCTGGTTGAGCGGCACTCGCTGGTGCCGTCCGACCGGCATCGCGCGCTTGCCGACGCCGATCTGATCTGGCAGTTCTGGCAGCGGCTTCACGGCCTCGTGCCGCTAGACGTTCTGCGCGCGCATATCGAGCGCACGACGCGGCGCTACCGGTTGGCAGGCGACATCACCGAAGATCTGCTTGAGACCGCACCTGCCGGATGCGGTGTCTACGCATTCTATGGAGACGACGACTTGCCGCTGTACGTCGGGCGGAGCGTGCGTGTCCGTCAGCGACTTCGTGCGCATCTGACAGGCGAACGACGTTCGTCGAAAGATATACGGCTTGCGCAGCAAGTGAGGCGCGTAGAGTGGCGCGCCACCGGCGGCGAATTGGGTGCGATGCTCGCCGAGGCGCAGTGGATCGCGACGCTGCGGCCGGGGCACAACCGTGTGCCGCGCGTGTCGAAGAGCGATCCTGCGGGCGCGCCGTGGCCGTTCCAGGGGCCTGTCGTTTTCGAGGAACATGAAGAAGCGTCGCAGGCGCGCGCTTTCCATGTCGTCGACCAATGGTGCTACATCGGTCATGCGCCGTCGTTGGCGCAGGCGACCGAACTGCATGCGGCCAGTCTGGCCGGCGGCTTCGAAGCGTCGACCTACAAGATTCTTCAGAGCCACCTTGCGCGCGGGTTGCGGATCATGCCGCTCAGCGTGCTGGCCGCCGCGCCCGTCGTAGGCGTCGTTTGACCGCTCTCGCCTGATTGCGCGGCTGCTACGCGTGACCAGGGGGATCTCGTTATTCCTCGCGGCGCAACGTTCTTCCTTCGCCCGCTTCTTGCGTCTACCGAACCGTCAGCCGGTTGCGCCGACGCCACCGCTTTCGCATACGTGCCCAAGCGCGCGATTCAATGCAGTTGAGCGCGCGGAATCATAGCGAGTCATAGACTTCCAGCTAGCCAGCGATTGCGCGACGCGCGACGGACAATCCGGCGCCCCGCGCAGCGGTTGCACGCGAGCAAGGCCGGCGACGAGCGATTGCGTCAAGCGATCCAGTTGTGGGCGCGTGCTCGTTGCGAGGTCGGGAGCCGGCTCCTGCGGCGGCTGCGTTGCGCGCCAGCTCGCAAAAAGCGCGTTCTGCACATCTTTGCTCGCGTCGATCTGATCCTGGAAGAACGCGCGCGCGAACGCCGGATCGACATTGGCGGCTGCCGCTCGTTTCTCCACATCAGCAAGCAACGCCTGCTCGCGTGGCGTGTCGGTGATTGCCTGGTGATTAGCCCACTTCCAGCGCGCGACCGGTTCCGCGAGGGCGAGTCGCTGCGACGCGAGCGCGATCAGATTCGTGAGCGCGGTATCGTCGCCGTCGGCGAGGGCAGAACCAGGGGCAGCCAGGAGTGATGCGAGAAGGGCGAGCGCGCACGGCGCGGCGAAGCGAAACAGGCGATTCATAAGGTGGACGATGGCCGGGCGGCTGTGGGAGGAAAGCTGAAGCATAGACGATGCTTCATTGCCCAAGCGTTTTCGCCGGCATCAAAGCGGTGCTGCCGGTCGCGGCAGAACAGCCAGTTCACGCGAGCAGAGGCGGTCGCAGGCTCGAGTGCGAGCGTCAACGCCAGTCAGCGCTAGTCGGCCTGGTGAGAGTGATCCAAAGAAATCAGCGAGCCGCGCGGTACCGCGCCTCGTGCCATAAGCACAAGGACCGCTACCGAGTCGCGCCGCTGCACAATTACTTTGCGTCGCAAGACTTACGTTGTTCGTCGAAGAAGGCGCGCACATGCTCCGGCAATTCCGCCCCGAGAAACTCGACGCCGACAGGTTCCGGATCCGGGCTAAAGACTTTGTCCGGGGTCGGGATCTTCGGTGGTTTGGCATCCATGATCGTTCTCCTTTACAAACCGATTATCGGCCTCGTGCCCCGTTTCGCACCAGTGTCCGATTAGCATCACACCATCTTTGTTGCTTTAACGGCACAGCGCACCATTTCAGCAGAGCTTCTGATGAAATTTATAGGTTTGCTTGTGTCGTCGTTCGTGGTCTTGCGTACAGTTTCGACGTCGAATGTTTCAAAATTCTCTCGCGAGCCTTATCCGGCGGGCTGTTGCGAAGGTGAGCGGCACCCTCGCGGTATAAGTCGTCAGTATGGTCCGGGTATTCCCGATTGGCGATCAATTGGTGCATTGCGATATCGGCATAATCTTCCCGGTAAAAAGCGAACGTTCGTTTATTGCCGATCGGACATTTATTCTGTCGTAACCGCGGTGATTACTTTGTAAACGATTTATTTGTCACCTCGTTGACGAGGCGCCAAATTTTAAAGCGCGATGCGCCATAAGGCTCTCCTCGCATGCGAGTGCGTTAGCCGTGTCGTGTTTGCCGGCATCGACGTCGCGCACTTTGCGCCAAAACTTCGTCTGCTTGAGTGACGAGCCTCGCCGCATCAGCGTCGAATCCTATGATGAAGGTGGCTGGTTTCGGTCGGCCACAGTGCGGTGGACAACTGATCCCGGCCAGCCAACGCGGAAGATGGTTGTCTTCGCCTTCAGAGGGTTCGTCATGGAAAACGGTGTGTACTGGAATGGACGGCAGGTCGGAATCGAATGCGATGGCCGCATCTCGTGGTTTCCGTCAGCGCCGAAGGAAGCAGTCGCTGCGTACGGCGACGCTAAACGCACGGAAGGCAAAGACGCCGTTCAGATTCAGATGAGCGACACGATCGTCGCGCGCAACCTGGGAACAGTCGCGCAATTTGGTAGACCTGACTTGCGGGGCTAGGAAGCGAGGGGGATAGGTCGGCGAAAAGCAAAAAAGGTCGACGAAAAGCAAAAAGCCCAGTCACGAGGACTGGGCTTTTTGCTTGAATCTTGATGGTGCCGGAAAGAGGAATCGAACCCCCGACCTTCGCATTACGAATGCGCTGCTCTACCGTCTGAGCTATTCCGGCATCAGGAGAAACGAGATTATAGGGACTTCTTTATTGGCTTGGCAAGCCCTCGAGTCACTTTTTTGTTTCGAGATGGTAGCGGGTCACGCGGTCCACTTCGTTCTTCGATCCAAGGAACACCGCAACGCGCTCATGCAAGCTCTTGGGCTGAATGTCGAGGATGCGCTTTTCGCCGTTGGTTGCAGCGCCGCCCGCCTGTTCGACGATGAACGCCATCGGATTCGCTTCGTACATGAGCCGCAGCTTGCCCGGCTTCTCCGGCGTGCGCTTGTCGGCCGGATACATAAAGATGCCGCCACGATTCAGGATACGGTGCACGTCTGCCACCATCGACGCGATCCAGCGCATATTGAAGTCACTCTGACGCGGGCCGTCTTTACCCTGTTTGAGCTCGCCGATGTACTGCTCAACCGGCGGATACCAGTGACGTTCATTGGACGCATTGATTGCGTACTCCCGCGTTTCGACAGGAATGCGCATGTCGCTTTGCGTGAGCACCCACGAACCGAGTTCACGGTCGAGTGTGAAGCAGTTCACGCCATTGCCGGTGGTCAGCACCAGCACGGTTTGCGGTCCGTACACCGCATAACCCGCAGCAACCTGTTCTGTGCCTGGCTGCAGGAACGACTGTTCGGTGGGCTGCTGGCCATCTGGGCAGCGGAGCACCGAAAAGATCGTGCCGATAGAAACGTTCACGTCGATGTTCGATGAGCCGTCGAGCGGATCGAACACCAGCAGGTACTCGCCCTTCGGATAGTTCGCGGGGATAGGGAAGAACTGCTCCATTTCCTCCGACGCCATGCCCGCCAGGTTGCCGCCCCATTCGTTGGCTTCGAGCAGAATTTCGTTCGACAGAATGTCGAGCTTCTTCTGTACTTCACCCTGAACGTTCTCGCTGCCCGCCGTGCCGAGTGCGTCGCCCAACGCGCCTTTGCTAACGTGATAGCTGATCGCCTTGCATGCGCGCGCGACAACTTCGATCAAAAGCCGCAGGTCGGCCGGCAGGTTATTGGTTTCCCGCTGCTGCTCGATCAGGTACTTCGTGAGAGTGGTACGACGTTGCAAGGACATTGCTGTACTCCAGGAGGCTTGAGGAATATCCCGATTTTAACCGCTCGGTGTGTCCGCTCTGTGCTTTTGACATCGGAGCGCGCATGCAATGGCGCCCGATTGGTGCCAGCGGCTTTGCGTGAGCGAGCCGATCAGCCTTTGCGCCGGGCCTTTCCGCCCGTTGCGTTGCCGCTCACGCTTGCTGCGAGCGCCGCAGCCCGGGCGTGTTCCGCCGATACCTTCGGCAGCTTCGGGCGGTCCGCCTTAGGCATGGGTTCTATCTCGCGTTCGATCTGCTCGCCCGCTGCCGCCGTGGCAACGCGCAGGTCGTATGCGATTTGCAGGTTGAGCCAGAACTGCGCGCTCGCGCCGAAATAGCGCTCGAGGCGCAGTGCAGTGTCGGCGGAAATCGCGCGCTTGCCGCGGACCACGTCGTTGATGCGCGGCGCCGGTACGCGCAACGCGAGCGCAAGCGCGTTGACTGACATGCCGAGCGGTTCCAGAAACTCGCTGCGCAGAATCTCACCCGGATGGATCTCCTCGATGCTGTTCCCCGCGTCGATGTCGGAGAAATCGATACTGTCCAGATCGGAGCGTTTGATGACCATGCCGGTCTCCCAATAATCAGTGATAGTCGACAATCTCAACATTCAGCGCCTCGCCTTCGATAAAGTGGAAGCAGATGCGCCACTGCGCGTTGATCCGAATGCTCCATTGCCCGCTGCGCTGGCCTTGCAGTGCTTCGAGCCGGTTGCCGGGCGGCGTGTGCAAGCTGTGGATGCAGTCTGCAGCGTCGATCATCAGTAACTTGCGGTACGCGAGCGCCTGGATATGACGCGGCAACGTATGCACGAACTTGCCCTGAAAGATTCTCGCCGTAGACTTGTCGCCAAATGTCGTGATCATGGGATGATATAACGCATCGCGTTAAACGTAAACCGTTAAATGGATGCGTTTACTTTCACCCGTCGGGACGCGGCCGACCAGTCAGCCAGACGGCTAACGTCGATGCGCGCCTGAGACCCGAAGTCGTCGCTAAACAAAGGGCGAAAAAAAAGCCGGCAACGTGTGCCGGCTTTTCGATACGGAGGACCGCGTCAGAGGAGCGTCATGCGAGCGCTTTCTCGACAATCTCACGCACGTCGCGCGATTTGACCTGCGACGCCACTTTCTCCAGCGCCGCGCGCATGCCTTCGCGCAGCGTCGGCGTGAAGCGGCGCCACAATTCGAGCGACCGCGCGAGGCGGGCGGCCACTTGCGGGTTGATCGCGTCGAGTGCGATTACCTGGTCCGCCCAGAACGCGTAACCCGATCCGTCTTCGGCGTGGAATTGCGCAGGGTTGGCCGCGCAGAAGCTGAAAATCAACGAGCGCGCGCGGTTCGGATTTTTCAGATTGAAGGCCGGATGCGTCATCAGCTTGCGTACGACGTCGATGACCGGACGCTGCGCGCTGCCGCGCTGCGTGGCCTGCAAAGCGAACCACTTGTCGATTACAAGCGGCTCCTTCTCGAAGCGCCGGTAGAAGTCGTCGAGCGCATGCTGCGCTTCCGCGCTGCCGCCGTTTGCCGCCGATGCATTGAGCAACGCGGACAGCGCCGCCGCGCGGTCCGTCATGTTGTTCGCCGCATCGTATTGCGCGGACGCGAGCCGCACCGTTTCCGACGGATCGTCGAGTTCAGTGAGATAAGACAACGCCAGGTTCTTCAACGCGCGGTGGCCTGCCGCCGCCGGCGTGGCTTCGTACGGGCCGGGCGTGCGATGTTGCTCGTAAATCTTGAGCCAGTCGTTCTTGAGTGCATTGGCGAGGCGCTTGCGCACGAACTGCCGCGCCGCATGCACGGCCGCCGGATTGGATTCGGCCATCTGCTCGGCGAGATACGCTTCGGACGGCAGCATCAATGCAAGTTCGCGGAAGGCTGGAGAGAGCGACTCGTCCGTGAGCACGCGTGCGAACGCGGCCGCCACCGAGTCGTCGAGCTGTAGCTCCTCGCCGCTCGCGGCCCGTCCGGCTAGCGTCAGCAACTCGCGCGTGGCGAGCCGTTGACCGGCTTCCCAGCGGTTGAACGGATCGCTGTCGTGCGCGAGGAGGAACGCCAGTTGATCCGCCGAGTAATCGTATTCGACGATCACCGGCGCCGAGAAATTCCGCAGCAGCGATGGCAACGGTTCCTGCGCCACATTGACGAACGTAAAGGTCTGTTCGGTCTGCGTGAATTCGAGCACGCGTGTGGTCGAGTCCGAAGCCTTCGGCTCACTCTCCAGTTGCAACGGCAAGTCCTTTCCGTCTTTGCCGATCAGGCCGATCGCAAACGGAATCAGCAGCGGGCCTTTTTGCGTTTCGCGTGCGGCCGGTGCCGCGTCGCCATAACCTTGCGTGAGCGTTACGCTGTAGCGCTGCTGCGCGGCGTCATAACGCGTGCGCACCGACACTCGCGGCGTGCCCGCCTGGCTGTACCAGCGCTCGAACTGCGCGAGGTCGCGGCCGTTCGCGTCGGCGAGCGCGTGACGGAAGTCGTCGCAGGTCACGGCCTGGCCGTCGTGCCGCTTGAAATACAGGTCCATGCCCTTGCGAAACCCTTCGCGGCCGAACAGCGTCTGATACATCCGCACGACTTCGGAGCCTTTCTCGTAGACCGTCATCGTGTAGAAGTTATTGATCTCGACGTAGCTTTCGGGACGCACCGGGTGGGCCATCGGTCCGGCGTCTTCGGCGAACTGCATCTGGCGCAGCACGCGCACGTCTTCGATGCGCTTGGTGGCGCGCGCGGCTTCGTCACTGCCGTCGGCCTCGCCGGCGGCCATGTCGGCCGAAAATTCCTGATCGCGAAATACTGTCAGGCCTTCCTTGAGGCTCAACTGGAACCAGTCGCGGCAGGTCACGCGATTGCCGGTCCAGTTGTGGAAATACTCGTGGCCGACCACCGCCTCGATATTCGCGAAGTCGGTGTCGGTCGCCGTTTCGGGGTTCGCCAGCACATACTTCGTGTTGAAGATGTTGAGCCCCTTGTTCTCCATCGCGCCCATGTTGAAGTCGCTCACGGCGACGATCATGAAGCGGTCCAGATCCAGTTCAAGCCCGAAGCGCTCCTCGTCCCAGCGGATCGAGTGAATCAGCGAATCCATTGCGTGACGCGTCTTGTCGAGATCGTGCGGCTCGACCCATACCTGCAGCAGCTTTTCCTTGCCCGAACCCGTCTTTACTCGCTCTTCCAGCGCAACGAGCTTGCCGGCGACAAGTGCGAACAGATAGCTCGGCTTTCTGAACGGATCTTCCCAGCGCGCGAAATGGCGGCCGTCCGGCAGATCGCCTTCTTCGAGCAGATTGCCGTTGGACAGCAGCACGGGGTAATCGGCCTTGCTGGCCCGCAGCGTAACCGTGTAAGTGGCCATGACGTCTGGCCGGTCGAGGAAGTACGTGATGCGGCGAAAGCCTTCGGCCTCGCACTGCGTGAAGAAATTCCCACTCGAAACATACAGGCCGGAGAGCGTGGTGTTCGCGGCCGGATTGCAAATGTTCGTGAGCGTGAGCTCGAACTTCTCCGGCACATTGTCGAGGACCAGCCCGTGTTCGTGCGCATGCGCGTTGGCGAACGGCTGGCCGTCGAGCGTAGCGCTGACGAACTCAAGCTGTTCGCCCATTAGCTCGAGATGCGCGGCGCGCGACGCGTCCGGATTGCGGCGCACGCGCATTGTGTTCTTCACGACCGTGCGTTCCGGCAGCAGGTCGAATTCGAGTGCGACGGTGTCGATCAGGAAAGCGGGCGGCGCATAATCGGCGCGGCGGATCACATTGGGCGTTGCGGTATCGGCCATGGCGTTCTGTAGTGATGGGACTCGAGCGGCCGGCGCACGAAGGCGTGTGAGCCGGGCTTGTCGAGCCATTGTACAAAGCCTCGGGGAATCGTGCGGAGCGAACTTTCGACCGTTCCCAACGCGCCGCAAGGCCGGCGCGCGACCGGCCGTCCAGACAAACATAGGGCCACGCGGCGGGGCCCGGAACGTGAGGCCTGGCCTACGGTCTACGTACAATACGAACCCGAGCCGACCCAAACGCTTCACGAGGTAGACCATGAAAACGAATCGATGGACGCGCCGCGCCATGCTGCTGCTGGCGGCGCTGACCGTGCTGCTGTCCGGCTGCACGACTTATGTGACGACGCAAGTCACCGCGTTCTCCGACTGGAGCGGCGGCGACGCGACGCGCACCTACGCGTTCATGCGCGAACCCGATCAGCGGAACAATCTCGAACTGACCACGTATGAGCACATCGTCGCCAATGAACTGGCCACGCACGCGTTTCGCCAGGTGGACGGCGCGCAGGCGCGCTATCTGGTCGGACTCTCGTATGGAATTCGTTCGGACGTGGTGACAGTGGCCGAGCCGGTCTATTACAACCCGTGGCCGGCGCCTTACTGGGGGTGGGGGCGTCCGTACGATCCGTGGGGGCCGTGGGGACCGTTTCCCGCCGGATACGTGAACCAGAGCTATCCGATCTTCACGCATCTGCTCGGTGTTCGGATCACGGAGCGCGCGACCGGCAAGGAGGTCTACAACGTGACCGCGCGCAATTCGGGCGGCGAGTCGTCGCTGGTGAGGGCCATGCCGTATCTCGCTCGCAGCGCGCTCGCAGACTTCCCGCTCGGCAATGGCGTTGTGCGTACGGTCAAGATTCCGCTAGGCACCGGCGCAGGCGCTCCAAACGAAACGCCTGTGCCCGCCGCTGCCCCGGCATCGGCAATGGCGCCCGCGCCCGCGTCCGGCGCGAAAGCCGCGCAGTGATGCAGCGGTGACGGAGCAGTGACAGGGCGGTGAAGCGCGGCGGCGCGCAATCCGGCTGGCGCCCGGATCGCGCGGTTCGCTTCAGATTCCTGCGCCGAACAACGCCATTGTCCCGAGAACGACGAACAGCACGGCGGCGATGCCATGCACGACGCCGGTCGGCAGACGATGAGCGAAACGGTCGCCGAGCAGGATCGCCGGCACGTTGGCGATCATCATGCCGAGCGTGGTGCCGGCCACCACGCCGAAGAAATCGTGAAACCGCGCGGCCAGCGCCACCGTCGCGATCTGCGTCTTGTCGCCCATCTCCGCCAGGAAAAATGCCACGACAGTTGCGCCGAAGACGCCGAGGTGGGTGCGGTTCGTGTTGGCCTCGTCATCGGCTAGCTTGTCGGGCACGAGAATCCACAAACCCATGCCGATGAACGAAATAGCCAGCGCCCAGCGCATCACGGTCGGCGTGAGCAGCGAGCCGAGCCACGCGCCAAGTGCGCCCGCGCCCGCGTGATTGACGAGTGTCGCCGCCAGCACGCCCAGAATAATTGGCACCGGCTTCCGATAACGCGCGGCAAGCACGAGCGACAGCAATTGCGTCTTGTCGCCGATCTCGGCGAGCGCGACCGCTCCGGTCGAAATGAGAAAAGCGTGGATCACGTTGTTTTGGATTCCCGGGCCGAGATTGAACGAGCGACGACCCACGACACGCCGGGCCCAATTGCGGCGGGGTGTGGGTCATCGGTCTCGCCAGGCCAGAGGCTGCGGCTGCCATGGCCGTGACGGCCAAGTCTGTTGACAGGCGCCCCCGCGAGTTCGCGTTCCACGAGCCCGGCCTGCTTGCCGGACGAACGCGCTGCGGGGCGGCTACTCCCCAATGAGGGGCGGATTATAGCAGGCGAGGCATGACGGCCGCAGCGCCGACCCTTGCATCGGCCGGCAAAACGAATGTATTGAAGTGCAACAGCCTTCGCAGAAAGTTTATTGAAAGTTTCAAGCTGCTTTCAACGTAAGCCGCGTCGCGCAACACTGCAATCCGACAGGAAAACACACCGCCATAGGTAGATTCCCAAGCGTCCCTTGAAACGTCCGCGAAATCTAATATCGCCTGAACGGCACCGTGGCAATCGCGACACGGATACAGATGGATACGTCTTTTTTGGCTGATTTAAACGAAAATCTTCAGTATGATTCCGGCCACTGCGGGAGCCGGAGCCAATTTATAAGGTCGATTGTCAGAGGCACCTAAATAATCTGGCCGATGTGCCGTTAATTTCGGTGAACCTACAAAAAGACTGATCGACCCGCGGCTGGAGTTGCCGGTCCGCGCGGCGCGCATACGCTATGAAGGCTGCGTGTTCCGTCAGGCGCTTCAACCTCTCCCTGCTTCTACGCGCGAACACCGATATGCCCGATCCGCACTGGACCATTCCGGTCGCTCGCTGGTCTAGCTGGCCTGCCGCCGCTTCTGCCGCACCCGACATCGGCTTTATCGAGCCGATCGTGCGGCGGCGTCTCAGCACTCTGTCCAGAGTCGCGCTGAAGGTTGCGCACGATTGTGTCGGCGCCGGCGAGGCCCGCGTCGTGTTCGCCTCGCGGCACGGGGAATTGCGCCGCACTACCGACATCCTCCGCGCAATCAGCTCCGGCGAGCCCGTCTCGCCGACCGCCTTCAGCCTCTCGGTGCTCAACGCCATGACGGGCGTGTTCGGCATTGCGCGCGGCGACCGCTCGGCGGCGAGCGCGATCTCCGCCGGGCCCGAAACGCTCGGCTATGCGCTCCTCGAAGCCTATGCGCAATTCGCGACGCAGCCTGCGTCGCCGGTATTGCTCGTCTACGCGGACGAGCCCGCTGATCCCGCATACGGCACCATCGAAGACGAAGTCCAGGGCGGCGCGATCGCTATTCTGCTGAGCAGCGAAGGCGCGTTGGGCCACCTCGTGTGCGCGCGATCCTCGGCGGTCGCCCCGGATACCGCGCGCGCAGTCGGCCAGCGCGACCCCGGCCCGACGGCTGAAACGGCAGCATCGGCAACAAGCACAGCAGCCGTTGCAGCCGCTGAAAAAAGCGTAGCGCCGGGCCACAGCGCGGCAACAGGTGCAACTGGCGCGGCGCAACCGCCCGATACCGCCGAAGCGGAAACGCGCTTCGCCACGCAAAGCCAGGCGCTGCTGCACTGTCTCGAAACCGGCAAGCCGGCGGCCTGGCAGGGCGCCGGCGGCCTCTGGCATTGGGGATGGCATGACTGCGCGGCTTGATTACGCCTGGCGACTCTTTGCCACCGGCATGGCGTTCGTCGTGTTCGGCATTTGCGGCGTGCTATTTTCTGTGCTCGTGTTTCCGCTCGCGTGGCTGTGGCCGCATCGCGCGTCGCGACAGTTTGCGGTGACGGGCGTGATCCACTGGTTCTTCCGCGCGCTTGTCGCCGTACTGCAGCGGATCGGCGTAATGGAGCTCGAAGTGTCGGGCGTGGATGCGTTGCGCGCGCGCACACCGTCCATCGTGGTCGCGAATCACCCCACATATCTCGACGTGATGGTGCTGCTCTCGCTCACGCCGCATGCATGCTGCGTCGTGAAAAACGCGCACTGGAGCAATCCGTGTTTCTGGGGCATCGTGCGCTCGGCGGAATATGTCAGCAATGTCGATCCCGCCGAACTGGTCGAGGCCGGCGCGAGGCAGCTGGCCGCGGGCTATACGATGATCATATTTCCGGAAGGCACGCGCAGCCCCGCGCCGAACCGGTTGCATGCGTTTTCGCGCGGTTTCGCGCATATGGCGTTGAAGGTCGGCGCGCCGATCGTGCCTGTGCTGATGGATTGCGATCCGCCCGCGTTCACGAAGCAGATGCGCTGGTACCACGTGCCCGCGCGAGCGTTCCGCATGCGCGTGAACGTGCTGGAACCATTGGGCGTGGACCAGCTCAAGGCAGACGACACCACACCGGCTCTCGCTGCGCGCAGCGTGACGAGTGCCGTCGAAGCACACATTACTCAGCACCTGTTCGATTATGGATTCTTTAAAACTGGAAATTAAGCAGCTCCTCATCGAAGCACTCGATCTGGAAGACCTGAGTCCCGCCGATATCGACGACGACGCGCCGTTGTTCGATACCGACGGCATCGGTCTCGATTCGATCGACGCGCTCGAAATCGGCATCGTGCTGCGCAAACAATACCAATTGACCATTGCGGCAAACGACGAACGCACGCGCGAACACTTCCGCTCGATCAGCACGCTGGCCGCGCTGGTCGAGAGTCAGCGCGAAGCGGCGCACGCTGCGAACGAAACCAACAGAAAAGGGGAATAAATCGTGTCCGAGGCAGAGATTCTTGAACGCATCCGCGCCATCTTCAAAGAGAACTTCGCAATCGAGCCCGAGCGCGTGACGCCCGACGCCCATCTGTTCGAAGACCTCGATCTGGATAGCATCGACGCCGTCGATCTCGCGATCAAGCTGCAGGAAATGACCGGCCGCCGAATCAAGCCGGAAGAGTTCAAGTCGGTGCGCACGGTCGGCGACGTGATCGGTGCTGTCGAATCCCTGCTGGCGGCCCAAGGCTGATGCCGGCAGTGCGCTCGGGAACGCCGGCGAACGCGGCTGAAGCGCCTGCTTCCGGCGCCTCGTCCACCGGCGGGCGTCATTGGGTCAAGGCAGTCGTGCAAGTGCTGGTGAAGCTCGCCTATCCGGCGTTGATCCTGTGCGCGTGGCGGTGGGACACGCCGCGTTACGTCGGCTGCATGCTGTTCGCGATCCTGTGGTTGCAGCGCTGGGCCGGCAGCGGTCCGGTCGCGACATCGCTGCGCCGCCTTTCCGGAATCGACTGGACTGTGGTCGGCTTGCTGAGCTGCGCGTCGGCGGCAATCGTATTGACCAACAGCGAGCTGTTGTTGCGCCTGTATCCATCGCTCGTCAATCTCGGACTGCTGATCGCGTTCGGCGCGACGCTCGTGCACGGGCCTTCGATGATCGAAAAGTTCGCGCGCCTCGGCAACCCCGATCTGCCACCGGGCGCAGTGCGCCATACGCGGCGCGTTACTCAGGTGTGGTGTGTGTTTTTTCTGCTGAACGGTGCTTTCTCCGCTTATACCGCGCTCTACTGGAGCCGCGCGAGCTGGTCGCTCTATAACGGCGCGATTGCTTACGTGCTGATCGGTGTTTTGCTGATCGCCGAGGTCATATGGCGCTACCTCGTGGTGCTGCCGCGCGCAGCACGTTCGGAGGCGGCATGATCGCGTTGCACGACCTGTTGTCGACTCCGTTGAGTACAGCGGCTGCCGCTACGCCCGTATGCCGCGATCGCGGTTTGCTGCTCGATCGCGCCGCGTTTCGCGCGCGCGTTGCGACGCTCCGGGCGGCCGTGCAATCGCAGGCCGCGCAACGCTACGCATTGTGTATCGACGATCCATTCGATTTCGCCTGCGCCTTATTTGCGCTGTTCGCATGCGGCAAGGAGCCGGTGATTCCGGCGAACGCGACGCCCGGCTATCTCGCCGACCTCGCCGATGCGTACGACGTCGTGCTCACCGACGCCACGCTGGCGCCGCATGTGCAAGCCGCCGCCGACGCCGCTCAAGCTCTGGGCACACATATCGACCCGCAAGCACCGCTCACGCTCTATACGTCGGGCAGCAGCGGCCGGCCCAAGCCGATTCGCAAAACGCTCGCGCAGTTCAACGCCGAGGTGCATACGCTAGAAAAGCAGTGGGGCGCGCTGGTCGGCGACGCGACGATGCTTGCGAGCGTCCCGCATCATCACATCTACGGTCTGTTGTTTCGCGTGATGTGGCCGCTCGCCGCCGGCCGCGCATTCGACCGTGAGATCAGCATCGAACCGCTGCATCTGCAAGCGCAACTCGCGCAGTGCGGCGCGGCGGTGATCGTGTCGACGCCCGCGCAGTTATCGCGCTGGCCTGCGCTGCCTGGCTTCACCGGATTGACGCCCGCACCGCGCGCTTTTTTCTCGTCGGGCGGTCCGCTCGCGCTCGAAGCCGCGCACGAATATGCGGCGGCTTACGGCGCCGCGCCGCTCGAAATCTATGGCAGCACTGAGACCGGTGGCATTGCGTGGCGCCGCCAGGATCAGACGGATGCATGGCAACCGGTGACCGGCATCGAAGTGCGCCGCGACGAAGACGGTGCGCTCAGCGTGCGCTCACCGCATCTGGACCACGACGGCTGGCATCGCACCGACGACCGGATCGCTTTCGACGAGCAAGGCCGCTTCCGTTTGCAAGGCCGCCTCGATCGCGTGATGAAGCTCGATGGCAAGCGCGTGTCGCTGCCGGAACTGGAAGCGCGACTCGCGCTGCATCCGTATGTCACACAAGCGGCAATCGTGCCGCTCGAGGGTGGCGTGCGTGAGCGCGTCGGCGCTGTCGTCGCGTTGACCGAAGCGGGTAATAAAGCATTGCGCGACGAAGGCCGCGTGCTGCTCGCGAAAACCCTGCGCCGACATCTCGCCGATTATTTCGATGTCGTCGTGTTGCCGCGTCACTGGCGCTTTCGTCTCGCGTTGCCGTTCGACGCACGTGGCAAGCTGCCGGTCTCGGCGGTCGCAGCGACGTTCGAGCCGCGTGCCGAAGGCGTCGAAGTGCTGGCCGAAGCGCGCGGTGGGGACACTGGGGAGACACTGCATTACGAGTTGCGCGTGCCCGCCACGCTCACGCATTTCGCCGGCCACTTTCCGGGCTTGCCGATTCTGCCGGGCGTTGTACAGATCGATTGGGCGATGCGTCTGGCCGCGGAGCAACTGCCTTGCGTGCGCGGTTTCACGTCGATCGATCGATTGAAGTTCATGGCGCCGGTTGGGCCGGGCGCGGTGCTCAAGCTCACGCTCGCGCACGATCCCGCACGTCAGCGCGTGCAGTTCGCGTACCGGGCGAACGAGCGCGAATGCGCGTCGGGCGTGATCGTTTATCGGGCGGACGCATGATGAACTTCGCTCCCTGCATCGTGATCCCGATCTACAACCACAAAGACGCAATTGGCGCGACCGTCGCGCATCTCGCGGTGCACGGCTTGCCGATTTTTGTCGTCGACGACGGCAGCGACGAGGCCACCCAGCAGGTGCTCGCGCAACTCGCGCGCGAGTACGCGGTGCAGCTCACGTTACTGCGCCTGCCCGTCAACGGCGGCAAAGGCGCGGCGGTGATGGCGGGGTTGCGCGCCGCGCGCGACGCCCACTACACGCACGCGTTGCAGATCGACGCCGACGGCCAGCACGACGCCACCGACGTGCCGCGCTTCATCGAAGCGGCGCGCGCCGAACCGGGTGCGGTGATTCTCGGCCGTCCCGTCTACGACGAGAGCGTGCCGAAAGCGCGTCTCTACGGCCGTTATCTGACGCATGTCTGGGTGTGGATCGAAACGCTTTCGCTGACCATTCGCGATTCCATGTGCGGCTTTCGCCTGTATCCGCTTGCGCTGGCTGGCGATCTGATCGACAGCGTGCAGTTGCCCACGCGGATGGACTTCGACATCGAAATTCTCGTGCGCCTTTACTGGCGTCGCGCCGCATTCCACTCGATTCCCACGCGCGTCACCTACGCGAGCGACGGCGTTTCGCATTTCGACGTGCTGTGGGACAACGTGCGCATCAGCCGCAGCCACACACGGCTCGTGTGCGGCATGCTGGCGCGTCTGCCGATGCTGCTCGCGCACAAGTTCATGCCACGGCGTGCCGCGCCCGCCGGTGCACGAAGCAAACAAAGCGGCGGCGCCGAGGCTCAGGACTGGTGGCGTATTGCCGAACGTGGCAGTCATCTGGGCATGTCATTGCTCGCGCTCAGCTGCAAGCTGTTCGGCCGCCGCTTCACCGGGCTGTGGCTGCATCCGATCGTTGCATATTTCCTTTTGACGGGACGTGCCGCGCGCGAGGCGTCGGCGAATTACTTCAGGCGTCTGCGCGAGGCCGAACCGCGTGGCGATACGCCTCGCCCAGGCTGGCTCTCCGCGTATCGTCACATGCTCGCATTCGCCCAATCGGGCTTCGACAAGCTCGCCGCATGGTCCGGGCGCGTCAACAATGCGGACGTCCAGTTCGAAGATCCTTCGGCGTTCGAAGCATTGGTTGCGAGCGGCAAGGGCGCGCTGGTTATCGGCGCGCATCTCGGCAATCTGGAGATGACTCGTGCGCTCGCCGCACAGGGCGCGTATGCGAAAGTCACGGCAGTCGTCTATACCGAACATGCGCGCCGCTTCAACAGCGTGCTGGCCTCCGCGAATAGCGAGTTCACGCGGCACCTGCTGGAAGTCGCGGACTTCGGGCCCGAAACCGCGATGATGATGCAGGAGCGCGTCGACGCGGGCGAGTTGCTGGTGATCGTCGGCGACCGTGTGCCTGCGCACGAAGCCGGCCGCACCACCGAGGCGCGTTTCCTCGGCGCGACTGCGCCTTTCGCGCAAGGTCCATATGTGCTCGCGCATGCACTCGGCTGTCCGGTCTACCTGTTCTTCTGTCTGAAAGAACACGACGGTTATCGTCTTTATTTCGAGCCGTTCGCCGAGCGCATCGAATTGCCGCGCCGCGAACGCACGCAGCATCTCGCCGCCTGGGCGCAGCGTTATGCAGTGCGTCTCGAACATTACTGTCGCAAGGCACCTTATCAATGGTTCAACTTCTTCGATTTCTGGGCTCGCCCCAAGCGAGACGCGAATGGCCGAACATGACCTGATCGACGCGCCGGATGCCGGCGCGCATGCGGCTTCCAACGGCGATAGCCACGCGGCTCACGTCGTGATCGGCGGGCGCAAGCTGAGTATCGAAGAAGTCGTCGCGATTGCTCAGCATCGCGCGCCGGTTGCGTTGAACGCAGACCCGGCATGGCGCGCCCGTATTCAACGCGGCGCGGATTTTCTGCGCCGCCATCTTGCCGCGGGCGAGACGGTCTACGGCGTCAACACGGGTTACGGCGACGCCTGTGTGGTGGACGTGCCGATGGAGCTCGTCGAAGCTTTGCCGTTGCAACTCACGCGTTACCACGGCTGCGGCATGGGCCAATATCTCGACGATGCACAGACGCTCGCCGTCATCGCCGCGCGTCTGAATTCGCTCGCCTATGGTTTTTCAGGCGTGCGCCCGGTATTGCTCGAACGCCTCGCGGATCTCGTCAATCATCGCGTGCTGCCGCGCATCCCCGCCGAAGGTTCGGTCGGTGCGAGCGGCGATCTGACGCCGCTTTCGTATGTCGCCGCAGCACTCGCGGGCGAACGGGAAGTCATGTTCGAAGGACGTCTGCGCGACGTGCGTGAAGTGTGGAACGAACTCGGACAAACACCGCTTACGCTCGCGCCGAAAGAAGGTCTCGCACTGATGAACGGCACAGCCGTGATGACCGGCCTCGCGTGTCTGGCGTTCGCTCGCGCGGATCATCTGACCCGGCTCACTGCGCGCCTGACCGCGCTTTGCACCGTCGCGCTCGACG
This sequence comes from Paraburkholderia strydomiana, assembly GCF_031456815.1. Taxonomy (NCBI): domain Bacteria; kingdom Pseudomonadati; phylum Pseudomonadota; class Betaproteobacteria; order Burkholderiales; family Burkholderiaceae; genus Paraburkholderia; species Paraburkholderia strydomiana. The sequence continues at coordinate 432,675 of NZ_JAVDVL010000002.1, read as the reverse complement.
GCCGCGCCGCGCATTTCGACGCCACGCTCTTCGAAGTGAAGCCGCACGCCGGCCAGGCGCAAGCAGCCGCATGGATACGCGAAGATCTGGAAGGCCGCGACGATACGCCCGGCCACCGTTTGCAGGACCGCTATTCGATCCGCTGCGCGCCGCATGTGATCGGCGTTGCGCGTGATGCGCTGAGCTGGGTGCGTCGCGATATCGAAAACGAATTGAACAGCGCAAACGACAACCCGCTGATCGATCCCGACAATGAGCGGGTACTGCACGGCGGCAACTTCTATGGCGGTCATATCGCATTCGCGATGGATTCGCTGAAGGTCGCAGTCGCCAATCTCGCCGATCTGATGGACCGGCAACTGGCGCTCCTCGTCGACGTCAATTTCAATAATGGCCTGCCGCGTAACCTGACTGGCGCCGCGCCCATGCGCGCCGCGATCAATCATGGCTTCAAGGCCGTGCAGATTTCGTCGTCCGCGTGGACTGCCGAAGCGCTCAAGAACACGATGCCCGCGAGCGTATTCTCACGCTCGACCGAGGCGCACAATCAGGACAAGGTCAGCATGGGCACTATCGCCTCGCGCGACTGTTTGCGCGTGCTGGAGTTGACCGAGCAGGTTGCCGCCGCGCATACGCTTGCAGCGGTTCAGGCTGCGCGTTTGCGTTTGCGCATCGACAGCGCGACGCCGGTGCCTGCGGCGTTGCGAACGTTCATGGAAAACGTCGGCGCGCAATCGCCTTTCGTCGACGAAGACCGCGCGCTCGAACACGATTTGCGCGCGCTGACTGCGCGCATCGCCGCATGCGGGTTGTTGCAGGATTATCGCGGAGGGCCGCAAGCATGAGCGTGACGGAAAGCGCGACCCGCAAGGTACTGAGCGCGAGTGCAATGGTGGAAGTGCCGTTCCACGACGTGGATGCGATGAATGTGTGCTGGCACGGCCATTATCTGAAGTACTTTGAGATCGGCCGTGCGGCGCTGCTGCGCGCATTCGATTACGACTATCGCGAGATGCAGGCGTCCGGTTATCTGTGGCCGATCGTCGAAGCGCATCTCAAGTACGTTCGCCCGGCTACGTACGGTCAGAAGATCGACGTGCGCACCCAACTGCTCGAACACGAAAACCGCCTGAAAATAGGCTACGAAATTATCGATTGCGAATCGGGCACGCGGCTCACCAAGGGCTATACGATCCAGGTGGCGGTCGACGCCGCCACGCAAGAGTTGCAGTTCGTGTCGCCGCCGGTGGTCTTCGAGAAACTGGAGCGCGTATGGCGATAACGAATTCCGGCGTGCGATGGTTGAGCGGGCTGCGTGCCTGTGCATTTTCGTTTGCGGTGGCCAGCGCGGTGAGCGTGCCGGCGCGGCCGGTGTGTGCCGCGTCTACAGACGGCAATCCCGCGTTGGTCTCGCAGGTCGCATCGCATCTCGCCCAAGCCAAAGGCGTGCGCGCGCAATTCACGCAAACGCAGACGCTGGCCGCAATGAAGCAGCCGCTCGTCAGTACCGGTTCCTTGTTGTTCCTGCGTGAGCGCGGCGTGATCTGGCATATCGACACGCCGTACAAAGCCACTTATGTCATCACCGATGCAGGCGTCGCCGAAATTAATGCCAACGGTCAGCGCGTCACGGCGCACAGCGCGCAAGGCACGCGCGGCGTCGCGCAAGTTTCGAAGATGATGCGTGCAATGCTCGGCGGCGATCTGTCCGCGCTGTATTCCCAATTCGACGTGCAGGCCGAGGGCAGCGCCGCGCACTGGCGCATGCAGCTGACGCCGAACCAGCCGCAGCTTGCGCAGTCGATCAAAGGCTTGCAGATGAGCGGCGGAGACTTCCTGCAGAGTTTGCGTATCGCGCTCGCCAACGGCGATACGACGCAACTCGAATTCAGCAAGAGCGAGGCGGTGAGCGAACCGGCCGCGGCCGAACGCAGTCTGCTCGGGGCGCCCTGATGGACCTCCTGCAACACAGGTCCGCGAAAAACGCGTGGGGCATGCGCGCCGCGTGGCTGCTGCTCGCGCTCGTCGCGGCGCTGTATTGCGGCTGGCGTTTTTCCGGACCGTCGCCGTTGCAGACGAATCTGCTTGCACTGCTGCCGGCAACTGAAGCCGATCCTGTCGCCGAGAAAGCAGTCGATACGCTGGCGAGCGCTCTGGGCGACCGCACGGTTTTTCTCGTCACCAGTCACGACGATGCGCACGCCAAAGCGGCGGCAAAGCAACTCGGCGCTTCGCTGCAAAAAAGCGGGGCGTTCGCTTCGGTGACGGCGGAGTTGCCGCCATTCGATCTGTCGCAGATTGCGGCGCTGTATCTGCCATATCGTTTCGGCTTGCTGACGCCTGCCGACCGCGCGGCAATCGCGGGCAGTAAGGCGCCGGACGCCGCGTTGCGCGACGCGCTCGCCCAACGCATCTATAGCCCATTGCGCGGCGGGCTCACCACGTCGCTCGCCGACGATCCTTTCGGCTGGCTCGAACACTGGCTCGGCAATCTGCCGCTTGCGACATCGAATCTCGAACTCGAAGACGGCTTGCTGGTATCGCATCAAGACGGGCAACAAGGCACTGCGACGAGCGTACTGATCGTGGCCACCTTGCCAGGCTCCGCATACGAAACCAAAACGCAGCACGCGGTGCTCGCGGCGCTGTCGCAAGGCGAAAGCGCGTTGAAGCGGGCATTCCCCGACGTGTCGGTCGCACGAACCGGCGCCGTGTTCTATGCCGAGTCGGCGCGCAGCGCATCGGAACGCGAAGTGCATCTGATCGGCGTCGCGTCGCTCGTCGGCATCGCGCTGTTGATGATGTGGGTGTTCCGTTCGCCGCGTCTGCTCCTGCTCGGCTTCGTCTCGACCGCGCTTGGCATCGTCTGCGCGCTTGCGGTGACGCTGCTCGTATTCGGCAAGCTGCATCTGCTGACGCTCGTATTCGGCGCAAGTCTGATCGGCGAAGCTGTCGACTATTCGATCCAGTATTTTGTCGTCTATCTCGGTGCCGGGCGCGATTGGGACGCGCGACGGGGCGCACGTGCGGTGCGTCCCGCGTTGAGCGTAGCGCTTGCCACGAGCCTGCTTGGTTACGCGATTCTCACTTGGGTACCGTTTCCCGCGCTCAAGCAGATCGCATGTTTTGCGATGGCGGGCATCGTGACGGCGTTCGCCTCGGTGATGTGGCTGTTGCCCGCGTTGCTGCCGCATGCGCCGAAGCGCAGTCCCCGGCGACTCTTCGAACGCTCGGCGCGTTTGTTGAGCGCGTGGCATCGGTTGATCGGCGGCAAGCGCGCCTGGATCGTCGCGGCGCTGTTGCTGATCGTCGCGATTCCCGGCTGGTTGCGTCTCACGAGCGACGACGACGTTCATCTGCTGATCCAGCGCGACCCGTCGCTCGTCGCGCAAGAGGACAAGGTGCGTAACGCGGTGGGGATCGACAACAGCGCGCAGTTTTTCGTCGTGCGCGGTGACACGCCAGAGCTCGTGTTGGAGCGTGCCGAAGCGCTGGGCGCAAAACTCGACGCACTTGGCGGCACGCCGAACGGGGTGGGCGGTTATCAATCGGTCGCGCAGTTCGTGCCGTCCGCGCAGCAGCAGAACAGAGACCGCGCGTTGCTCGCGCAGCATGTATTCGACGACACGGCGGTATTGCGCGCCACGCTGCTGCAAGCGGGCTTCAAGGACGAAGTCGCCGACGCGTGGATCGCAGCGGAAAAGAATGCGCAAACGAAACCGCAATCTCTTCTGACCGTCGACCAGTGGCTTGCCGCGCCGTGGTCGCAACCATACCGACATTTGTGGCTCGGCCAGGTCGATGCGGCGACGAAAGCGTATGCCGCCGTCGTGATTCCGCAAGGCGTGACACCGCGCAACGAGGCCGCCTTGATCGCGACCGCGCGTTCAGTGCCAGGCGTGGCTTTCGTCGACAAGGCCGCGAGCGTGTCGAAGCTGTTCGGTGCGTATCGCGTGGACAGCGGCTGGTGGCTCGGCGGCGCGCTGACATTGGTGCTGATTCTGCTGATCGTGCGCTATGCCCGAAAGCAACCGGACTCGGGGCATGCCGCGAACGAAGTGCCGCTCGCACACCGCATGCGCGGCGGCATCGCCGTGACGCTGCCCGTACTGCTCGCAGTAGGCGTCACGCTAGCGGTATTCGGCTACGCCCGTGTGCCGCTCAATCTGTTCAACTGGCTGGCGCTCATGCTCGTGCTCGGCGTCGGCGCGAACTACGCCGTATTTCTGCGTGAAGGGTGCCTGCGCACGGACGCGGATCTCGGCGCGGTGTGGACGGGCGTGCTGCTTTCGGCCGCCACCACGCTGCTGTCGTTCGGCATGCTTGGCATGAGCGCAATGCCTGCGCTAAAGAGTTTTGGCGCGACGCTCGCGCTCGGCATTGCGGTCTCGGTGCTGCTCGCGCCGATCGGCATGCCATCGGAATCCAGGAGGGCCGCATGAAAGCGCCACCAGTTTATTTACACGCGCTCGGCATGATCAACGCGCTCGGCGGCGACCTCGACAGCATCGTGCCGGCGCTCGCCGCGAGCCACGCACGAGGCATGGCGGCCGTGCATACGGGCATCGGCGACGCGTTTGTGGGCAGCGTCCTGACGCCGCTCGATCTCGCTCCGCCCGCCGATCTCACGCGCTACGACTGCCGCAATAACCGCTTGCTGCTCGCCGCGCTCGCGCAGATCTCGCCTGCCGTCGACGCCGCGCGCGAGCGCTACGGCGCGCATCGGATCGGCGTGGTGCTCGGCACCAGCACATCCGGTATCGAAGCGGCTGAGGCCGCGTTCGTCTATCAGGCGCAAGCGGGCGACTTGCCGGCGAACTTCAACTACCGGCAGATGGAAATCGGCACGGCCGCGCCCTTCGCGGCGGCGGCACTCGGCTTGAAGGGCCCGGCGTTTACGATCTCGACGGCCTGCACGTCGAGCGCGAAAGCGTTCGCGTCGGCCCGGCGTCTGTTGCAATTGCAGATGTGCGATGCGGTGGTGGTGGGCGGCGTCGATTCATTGTGCGAACTGACGGTGCAAGGCTTTGCGTCGCTCGAATCGACCAGCGGCGAGCGCACCAATCCGATGAGCCGCAATCGTTGCGGCATCAATGTCGGCGAAGGCGCGGCCGTATTTCTGATGAGCCGCGACGAAGCAGCGGTGCGCGTTGCGGGTGTCGGCGAATCGAGCGACGCGCATCATATTTCGGCCCCCGATCCGCAAGGCGTGGGTGGCGAAATGGCACTGCGCGAAGCGATCGCGGATGCGGGCATCGCGCCGTCGTCGATTGGTTATGTGAACCTGCACGCCACGGCCACGCGCAAGAACGACGAGATGGAAGCGAACCTGATGTCGCGTGTGTTTCCCGACGGCGTCGCGACGAGCGGCACGAAACCGCTGACCGGCCATCAACTGGGCGCGGCGGGCGCGACCGAACTCGGCTTCGCCTGGCTCACGCTCGCACGCGACGACGTTGCACTGCCACGCCATATCTGGGACGGTGAAGCGGACCCCGCGCTGCCCGCGCTGGAACTTGTCGAAAGCGAACAGTTTTTGCGGCGCGGCGAGGGCGCTCAATACGTAATGAGCAACTCGTTTGCGTTCGGCGGCAGCAATGTCAGTCTGATTCTTGCACGGTAAGGCGCGATGAACTCGACACGAAGCATTGACGAACTGCTGCAGCAACCTATCGAAGCGATCATCCCGCATCGCGGCACCATGCTGCTGATCGACGCCGTCACCGCGTTCGACGAACAGACACTGAGCGCGCGCGCAACCGTGCATGCCGATGCCTGGTATGCGGACGCGCAAGGCGCGATGCCCGCGTGGATCGGCATCGAGTTGATGGCACAGTCGATCGCCGCGCATGTCGCGTTGCTCGCCATGCGTGGCGGTGGCCGCGCGCGGCCCGGCGTGCTGCTCGGTTCGCGCAGCTACAAGGCGTTGCAGCCGTCGTTCGCAGGCGGCGCGCAACTGCTGATTCACGCAACGGAATTACTGCGCAGCGACGAAGGCCACGGTGCATACGAATGCACGATTCATCACGACGACGTGTGTTGCGCCGAGGCGGTGATCAAGGTCTTCCAGCCGTCCGATTTTCAGTCATTCATCGAAGGGAGTTTCAATTCATGAGCCGGCGTGTTCTCGTTACCGGCGCAAGCCGCGGCATTGGCCGCGCGATTGCGTACCAGTTGGCCGCCGACGGCTTTGCAGTGTCCGTGCACTGCCGCACGGGGCGCGCCGAAGCCGAGGCAGTGGCGTCGGGCATCGCCGCTCAGGGCGGCACTGCGCGGGTGCTGCAGTTCGACGTGCGCGAGCGCGCAGTGTGCCGCGATGTGCTCGAAACCGATGTGGCGGCGAACGGACCGTACTACGGCATCGTATGCAGCGCAGGCGTGACGCGCGACGCCGCGTTCCCCGCGCTCACCGACGAAGACTGGGACGTCGTGATCGAAACCGGTCTCGACTCGTTCTATAACGTCGTTCATCCGCTGACCATGCCGATGGTGCGTGCCCGCAACGGAGGGCGCATCGTGACTATCGCGTCGGTATCGGGCGTGATGGGCAATCGCGGTCAGGTCAACTACAGCGCGGCAAAGGCCGGCCTGATCGGCGCGACCAAGGCGCTCGCGGTGGAACTCGCGACGCGCAACATCACCGTCAACTGCGTGGCGCCCGGCCTCATTGAAACCGGCATGCTCGATGAGATGCCGCTCGAACACGCATTGAAGACGGTGCCGATGAACCGCGTCGGCCAGCCTGCCGAGGTAGCGTCCGTGGTCAGCTTCCTGATGTCGGATGCGGCCTCGTATGTGACTCGTCAGGTGATCGGCGTCAACGGCGGGATGGTCTGATGAAGCGAGTCGTCATTACCGGCATGGGCGGCGTCACGGCGCTCGGCGATAGCTGGGACGTAATCGAAGCGCGTCTGAAAAGCGGCGTGAACGCAGTGCGGCGCATGCCCGAGTGGGACTACTTCGAATCGTTGCATACGCGGCTCGCATGTCCGTTGCCGCAGTTCGTCACGCCCGCGCATTATCCGCGCAAGAAGACACGTTCGATGGGCCCCGTGTCGATGTATTCGGTGCGCGCAAGCGAACTCGCGCTCGCCGATGCGGGCCTCGCCGACGACGCGAGCATCAAGGACGGCCGCATGGGCGTCGCGTACGGCTCGTCGTCGGGCTCGGTGCAGCCGATCCGCGCGTTCGGCACGATGCTCGAAAGCGGCTCGATGAGCGACGTCACGTCGAACAGCTACGTGCAGATGATGCCGCACACAACAGCCGTCAACGTCAGCCTGTTCTGGGATCTGAAAGGGCGGATCATTCCCACGTCGTGCGCATGCGCGTCGGGCAGCCAGGCGATCGGCTACGCATATGAAGCAATTCAGACGGGCAAGCAGACGCTGATGCTGGCGGGCGGCGCGGAAGAATTGTCAGGTCCGGCGGTCGCCGTATTCGATACGTTGTACGCAACCAGCACGCGCAACGACGAGCCTCATCTGACGCCGCGTCCATTCGACGCCGCGCGCGACGGCCTCGTGGTCGGCGAAGGCGCCGCCACGCTCGTGCTCGAGGAATACGAGCATGCGGTGGCGCGCGGTGCGCGGATTCACGCGGAGATCGTGGGCTTCGGCTGTAACTCGGACGGCGCGCATATGACGCAGCCCACGGCGGAAACCATGGCGTTCGCGATGCAGCTTGCACTGAAAGACGCCGCGCTTCCGCCCGAAGCGATCGAGTATGTGAACGCGCATGGCACGTCCACGGATCGCGGCGATGTCGCGGAGAGCCACGCAACCGCGCAGACATTCGGCGAGCGCATGCCGATCAGTTCGCTGAAAAGCTATGTGGGCCACACGCTGGGCGCGTGCGGCGCGCTCGAAGCCTGGTGGACCATCGAGATGATGAAGCGCAACTGGTACGCGCCCACGCTGAATCTGCAGGACGTGGACCCGGCCTGCGCGCCGCTCGATTACATCATCGGGACGGGGCGCGAGATCGACGCCGAACTGGTGATGAGCAACAACTTCGCGTTCGGCGGGATCAACACGTCGCTTATTTTCAGGCGTGTTCAATGAGCGTGGCGTTACAACGCGTGGTCGTTACCGGCATGGGCATCGTGTCGTGCCTCGGCAATTCGCTCGACGAAGTGTCGGCTGCATTGCGCGCGGGGACATCGCGCATCGAGCGAGTCGAAGCATGGCGTGAGCGCGGCTTTGCGTCGCAAGTCGCGGGCGTGGCGTCGGTCGCTAATGAAGCGCCTTTCGAGCGCAAGCTGGAGCGCTTCATGGGCGATACCGCGCGCTTTGCCTGCCATGCCGCGCGCAAGGCGATCGACGATGCCGGGCTCGATGCGGCGATGCTGCGCTCGCCGCTTGCCGGCACCGTGATCGGGTCGGGCGTCGGCACGATGTCGAGCTACGACGCCGCGATGACCGTTGCCAACACGCGCGGCGTCGATAAAGTGCCGCCTTACACGGTGCCGCATGCAATGAGCAGCACAGCCTCCGCGAACGTCGCGCAGGTGTTCGGGCTCGAAGGCGTCGGCTATTCGCCGTCGTCGGCATGCACGACGTCCGCGCTCGCCATTGGCCAGGCGATGCAACTGATTCAGACCGGCCGCCAGCAGATCCTGCTCGCGGGCGGTAGCGAGTCGCTGCACGACAACATGACGCTGATGTTCGACGCGATGGGCGCGTTGTCGCGCCGCTCCAACGATGCGCCCGAGCGCGCGTCGCGTCCTTACGATACGGCGCGTGACGGCTTCGTGATCGCGTCGGGCGGCGGCGTGCTCGTGCTCGAAGCGCTGGACCACGCAGTGGCGCGGGGCGCGCGCATCTACGCGGAACTCACGGGGTTCGGCGACTGCACGGACGCCGGCATGGTCACGCCGCGCGCGGCAGGCATCGCCCGCGCCGTGCGCGGCGCGCTGGACGAAGCGGGCAAGCGTCCGGACTACATCAACACGCATGCGCCTTCCACGCCGCTTGGCGACGTCGAGGAACTGCATGCGTTGAGGCAGGTGTTCGGTGCCGCATCCGAGCGCGGCGTGCCCGCGTTTTCGTCGACCAAGGGCATGACCGGGCATCCGCTTGGCGCATGCGGCGCACACGAGGCGATCTATACGTTGCTGATGATGCGCGACGGGTTTATTGCGGGCACCACGGGGATCGATTCGGTGGAGCCGGAAATCGACGGCATGCCGCTCGTGCGTGAGACGCGTGACGCGCGCATCGGCTCGGCGATGTCGGTGTCGTTCGGCTTCGGGGGAAGTTGCGCGAGCCTGATGTTCGAGGCATGGCAGGGCGGCTGAAACGGTCGCGATTCTAAAAACGAGGGTGATAAAAATGAAAAGAACATTGGTGCTGGGTGCATTGACGATTGCAGCCGCGACGCTGACGGGTTGTGCGACACAGGTGAAGTCGCTGCCGCTCGCGGCCGCGGGCGGTGAATCGCGCGGCGGCGTTCCCGTGTATTTCGGTGAGCAAAGCCATCCGGCCGTGAAGCGCGGGTTGGGCGACGTCTCGTACTCGGTGCGCATCGCGCGCAAGGTCGCGGGCCCCGACGACGCATGCCGCGAGGCGCTCGCCGAAGCAATCGGCAAGCTTCGCGCAGCGGCGCGCGAGCGCAATGCGAATGCGGTGATCGACGTGACGACGCGCTTTCACAGCAGCGAAAGCAATTCGTCCAGCGAGTTCACTTGCGGCGTGAGCCCGAGTGCCGCCGCAATCGCGATCAGCGGCCGGCTCGCTGTGCTCGAGGCGAACTGATTTGCAGGGCAGTGAATGCGGGAATCGTAAAACCCATAACAACCAGGAAGGAGTATCAATGAAACGTCATCTGATGTTCGTCACACTCGCCGCTTCTTTTTCGATGCTGAGCGCCGCACCGGCTTTTGCGCGGGACTCGGTGGGCACCTATCCGATCAATGAAGCGTTGCATAGCGAGCCTGGCAAGGTCGGCGACGACATCCAGTTGTATTTCGCGGGCCAGCGGCATCCGGCCGTTGCGAAAACGATCGGCGAATTTGCGACGAACAAGAAGACCAACGCGTTCGGCAAGAGCGATGAGGCCGCATGCCAGCACGTGTTCCTGTCGGCGGTGATCGAGTTGCAGGATCGCGCGCGCAAGGAAGGCGGCAACGCGGTGATCAACATCAAGAGCAACTACAAGAACGAAGTGCGAGAAAGCGCGACCGAGTTCACCTGCGGCGCGGGTGCGGTGATTGCGGGCGTGGCGCTGAAGGGCGACGTCGTCACGCTGCGCAAGTAACGCAACCTGGGCCGGCTCAGACGGTCTTCACCGCCGCGACATTGACGAGCGTCTCACGGCGCTTGCCGGGTTGCGGACGGTAAAGGCCGAGCCGTTCGAGCAGACCGAAGTCTTTCGCGCGGCTCCACCAGAGGTACGGCAGGGACACGTTGCGTTCGGTAAAGCTGAAGCCGCCGCGACGAATCATGTCGAGATAGCCGTCCGCGCTTTTTTGCACGTGCATTGGATGACGAAACAGCAGCCGGATCACCCACGACCTGATGTACGCGTCGGTCGATTCGGCGAACAGCAGCACGCCGCCGGGCTTCAACACGCGGCGGAACTCGGCGAGCGCGCGGTCCTGCTCGACGAGATGATGGAAAGTCTGATGGCAGAACACGATGTCTGCGCTCGCATCGGGCAGCGGCAGCGCCGCGCAGTCGCCGTGCAGCAGTTCGATGTCGGCGACCTTGTCGCGGCAGGAGTTCGCCGCATTGGCCGCGAGCGCAAGCGACGGTTCGTGATAGTCGATGCCGACGATGCGGCGCGGCTCGAACGCATCGGCAAGCAGGCGAAACGAAATGCCTTGTCCGCAGCCAACGTCGACGATGACGGGCGCTGCGGGCAACGGCGTATCGATCAGGCGCTTGAGGTCGTTGATCGCGACGCGCAACACATGATGTTCCCATGTGTGAGTACGCAGGAACCAGATTCCAAATGCCGTTTCCGGCACGAACGGCACACTGGATGTTTGAGACGGCGGCACGCTGGACTCCCCGGTGAAATATTTACTGCTGCTAGAGATGCAATGTAACAGGACGTAAGGATGCAGCGTATTGCTGCGTCGGGCAAGCAAACGATTGAGGCGAACTTGAGTACACATGACATGAAGCACACGGCGAAACACACGACGGTCGACGTCGCGATCATCGGCGCCGGCCCGGCCGGTGCAGTCGCGGCCGCGTTGCTGCGCAAAGCGGGCCGCTCGGTGCTCGTGCTGGAGCGCCAGCACTTTCCGCGTTTTTCGATTGGCGAAAGCCTGCTGCCGCAAAGCATGGCTTATCTGGAAGAAGCCGGCATGCTGCAAGCGGTGATCGAGGCCGGATTCCAGTACAAGAACGGCGCGCAGTTCGTGTATCGCGGCCAATCTTCGTCGTTCGACTTCCGCGACAAGCACACGGCGGGGTGGGGCACGACGTATCAGGTGGAACGCGCGGTGTTCGACGAGATCCTGATTCGCTGCGCAGCGGAACAAGGTGCGGATGTGCGCTTCGGGCATACGGTGCAGGCCGTGCATACCGGCGAGGGCACGGGTGCCGCGCCGCGCGTCGACGTAATCGACGAGGCCGGTCATGCGTATCAGGTCGAAGCGCGTTTCATATTCGATGCAAGCGGCTTTGGCCGTGTGCTGCCGCGTCTGCTCAACCTGGAGGCGCCCACGCGCATGCCCACGCGCGCCGCGCTCTTTTCGCATGTCTACGACGGCCTCCCCGCGGGCGCCCACGACCGCAACAAGATCTGCGTGGCAACGCATCCCGAGCGCCGCGACGTGTGGTTCTGGATGATTCCGCTTGCGGGCGGACGGTCGTCGGTGGGATGCGTCGCCGAGTCGAGTTTTCTCGACGTGCCGCCAACGGAGCGCGAGCCGAAGTTGCGTGCACTGATCCAGAAGGAACCGACGTTTAACCGGCTGATCGGCGACGCGCCTTTCCTGCTGCCTGTGCGGCATATCGGCGGCTACTCGGCGAATGTCGAGCGTCTGCACGGACCGGGTTATGCGCTCCTTGGCAACGCGGGCGAGTTTCTCGACCCCGTGTTCTCGTCGGGCGTGACGATCGCACTACGCTCGGCGCATCTGGCGGTGCAGACGTTGAACCGTCAACTGGATGGCGAGCAGGTTGACTGGTCCGCGAATTACGACGTGCCGTTGCGCAAGGGCATCGACACATTCCGCGCGTTTGTCGAGCGCTGGTACACGGGCGAATTGCAGGACATCATTTTCTATCCCGACCAGACACCGTCGATCCGCCGCATGATCAGCGCGGTGCTAGCGGGCTATGCGTGGGACGAATCCAACCCGTATGTCGCCGACCCGGTGCGCAGGCTCAATGCCTTGCATGAGGTTTGCACGCAGCGCTGAGTCCCCGCGGGTGGGGCATGCATTGAACGTAGAAATTGAAACGGCGCTTCCTCGTCATGCAAGGAAGCGCCGTTTTTATTTAGAAGCAGCGAAGACCATCAGGCCGCATTCGGGCGGCAATCAGGCCGCGAATCGAGCGACGCGCGGCGCGTGCTGCCGCACGTCGTCGCGGCGATGCACGCGCTTGCCGGCCGCATACGTTTCATAGACCGCGCGATCGTCGCCGAGCAGCGCGAAGGCGAACAGCAATTCTTCGAGCGACTCCGTGCGCGCCGTGCGGCGGGCGAGCAGCGGCGTTGCTTGAGGATCGAGCACGACGAAGTCCGCTTCCGACTTCGGCCTGAGCGTGCCCACCTTGTCTGCGAGATCGAGCGCTTCGGCCGCGCCCGCTGTCGCGAGATAGAACATGCGCGTGGCCGTCAAATGGTGGCCCGTCAATCGCGCGACCTTGTGCGCTTCATTCATTGTCTGCAGCATCGAGAACGACGTGCCGCCGCCGACGTCCGTGGCGAGTGCGATCGGCATGTTAGCTTCGTCGGCCTTGTCGAAATCGAATAGACCGCTGCCGAGGAACAGGTTCGACGTCGGGCAATGCGACGCGACCGCGCCGGTTTGAGCCATGCGTTGCCGGTCTTGCGCGTCGAGATGAATGCAATGCCCGTACACCGCGCGGCGGCGTAGCAGGCCGTAGTGGTCGTAGATGTCCAGATAGCTGCGGTGACCGGGGAAGAGACTGTTGACCCATTTCACTTCGTCGGTGTTCTCGGCGACGTGACTCTGGATGAACACATCCGCATGCTTGCCCGCCAGCACGCCGCAAGCTTCCAGTTGCGCTTCGGTCGAAGTCGGCGCGAAACGCGGCGTGAGCGCGTACATCTGACGGCCGCGGTTGTGCCAGCGGCCGATCAGCTCGGCGCTGTCGTCGTAACCGGATTGCGCGGTGTCGCGCAGGAACTCCGGACAGTTGCGATCCATCAGCACCTTGCCTGCCACCATGCGCAGATTGCGCGCCTCGCTTTCGGCAAAGAGCGCGTCGGCCGACTCCTTGTGCACGGTGCAATAGACAAGCGCGGTGGTCGTGCCGCAAGACAGCAGTTCTTCGAGGAAGAAGCTTGCTGTATCGCGTGCATAGGCCTGATCGGTGAAACGGCGCTCGGTCGGAAACGTGTATGTGTCGAGCCACGGCAACAGGCCAGCCGCAGGCGACGCGATCATGTCCGTTTGCGGGTAATGAATGTGCGTGTCGATGAAGCCCGGCACGATCAGCTTGTCGCGCATGTCCTGAACGGGCGTGCCCGGCGCGAGTCGAGACGCGAGCGCCGCGTACGCGCCCGCTGCGACGACATGGCCGTCTTCGACGATCAGAAGGCCGTCCTCATTGAAGATCGCTGCGTCGGGCGAGCGCGACGGATCGCCGTTGAAAGTCAGCAACTGCGCGCGGAATGCGGATTGGGCCGGGTTAGCCGTTGTAGCCGGGTGAGTCATGAGAAAACCGTCTCCGAATGTGAAAAGCTGAGCAGCGTGGAGGGCCGTGTTGCGATGCCCGCGCTGCAATACGTCGGCCCTTTAATGTGGGCCGCTTTGATTCCAGTGCGCGTCGAGCTTCGCGATCAGTTCCGCGCGCTCTTGCGGCGTAACGAACGACGCTTCGAAACCGTTGCGGATGATCGTGTAGACCTCGGCATCGTCGAGCTTCAATGCGTCGATGGTCGCCGCATAGTTGGCGTTCACATAGCCGCCGAAATACGCCGGATCGTCGGAATTCACCGTGACGGCGACGCCGCGATCGAGCAGGTCCTTCAGCGTGTGTTTTGTCATGTCGTCGAACACGCAAAGCTTGAGGTTCGACAGCGGACACACCGTCAACGCGACGCGCGTGTCGGCAAGACGCGCGACGAGCGCCGGGTCTTCGATGCTTCGCACACCATGATCGACGCGGTCCACCTTGAGCAGATCGAGCGCTTCATAGATATACGACGGCGGCCCTTCCTCTCCCGCGTGCGCGACGAGCTTCAAACCGAGTGCACGCGCTTTTGCGAAGACACGTTCAAACTTCGACGGCGGATGGCCGCGCTCCGACGAATCGAGCCCCACGCCGATCAGGCGATGCTTGTACTGGTCGAACAGCGGCCGTGCTTCTTCGAACGTTGCAAGTGCGTCTTCTTCGGACAGGTGACGCAGGAAACACAGAATCAGCTTGCTCGACATGCCGCGTTTTTCCGCGTCGGCGAGCGCGCGCTCGATGCCGGCCACCACCGTCGCGATGGGCACGCCGCGCTCGGTGTGCGTCTGCGGATCGAAGAAAATCTCGCTATGAATCACGTTGTCGGCGAGGCAGCGCTCGACATACGCCATCGTCATGTCATAGAAGTCCTGCTCGTGCAGCAGCACGCTCGCGCCGGCGTAATAGATGTCGAGAAACGATTGCAGATCGGTGAATGCATAGGCCGCGCGCAGCGCTTCGATCGAGTCGTAAGCGAGCTTCACGCCGTTGCGCTCGGACAGCGCGAAAATCAGCTCGGGTTCGAGCGAGCCTTCAATGTGAATATGCAGTTCGGCCTTCGGTGCGAGCATGGCCTTTTCGATGAGGGACGTAGCGGTTGTTGTGTTCATGGTCGGTCAGAAGTTTGTTGGTGTCGTTGTGCGCCGGATGCGTAAGCGTAATGTCGACTCGCTTCGTCAAACCGTCTGCGCCGCGCGATGCACACTCGCGTTCGCTTCGACAGCTTGCAGCAGTTGCGCGGCCGCGGAAATCGCAATGATCTCCGGCGACTTGTCGACGATGCCATCCACGCCGAGCGGGCACTTCATCCGCGCAATCCGCGAAGGATCGATGCCGCGCGCGGCGAGCCGGTGTTCGAACTGTTTGCGCTTGCTGTGCGAGCCGATCATGCCGAAGAACGCAAAATCGCCACGCCGCAAAATGCGCTCGGCCAGTTCCAGGTCGCGCGTATGGTTGTGCGTCATGACGATGAAGTACGTGTTGGGCGCAGCCGTGTCGACGGCTTCGTCAGGCGCGTCGTTCGCGTCGATCTTTACGTTATGCGCGTGCAGCGATTCAACGGGCGGAAACTGGGCATCGCGTTCGTCCACCCAGCGTACCGTGCAAGGCAGCGTGGCGAGCACGCGAACCAAAGCGGCGCCCACGTGCCCCGCGCCAAACAGCACGACCGGGAAGTCGCCTGGCGCAATCGTCTCGGTGAGCAGCGCGCCGCTGTCGTCGAAACCGGCGCCGTCCCACAGCAGGCAGTCGGCGGCATCGACGCCCGGCTCGGGGTCGGACAGCATCACCGCATCCGGTGCGGGGCCGAATGATACGCTACGCACCGTCGATTGACCTGCGGCCACGCGCTTCGCAAGCGACGTGATCCAGCCGAGATCGCCGATGTCGAGCCGTTCGAACGCGAGTATCACGGCGCCGCCGCAGCATTGCCCGAGGCTCGGGCCAAGCGCGAAACGCTCGAGCCGGCGCATATGCGGCGAGCGCATGCCGTCGCGCAGCACCTGGCGCGCGGTCTCGATCGCTTTCCATTCGAGGTGTCCGCCGCCGATCGTATGTTTCGCCGAATCGCGCGTCACGATCATCTTGGTCCCGGCCTCGCGGGGCGCCGAACCTTCGACGCGCGCGACCGTCACCAGCACGGCGGCGTCGCCGTGCGCGAGCAGTTGTTGCAGGTCAGGTAGCCATGCTTGCATCCGACGAATCTCCGTACAGTGCCGCTCGGGGTTTCCGTGCGGCCGGTTGAACCTGGTGCGAGGCGATCGTGTCGCGCCGGGCGTATCTGCAAGTCACTTGCGTTCGCTGCGCTGCGCCCGGATCTGAGCTTGAGTTGTCTGTTTCGCGCATGTCAGGCAGTCGTGTCGCTGGTCGACGCCTCTGTGCTCGTTCCTTGCCCGGATGCCGGCTCGCTCGCGCTTTGTGCGTGCAGCGCATCCAGTGCATCGAGGATCGCTTCGGGCGTCGCGGGCGCGCGCAACATCGGCGCATGCAGTGCGCAGGGTACCGCGGCCGCGATCGCGTCGCGAATCGCGAGGAACACGGAGAACGGCAACAACAACGGCGGCTCGCCGACAGCCTTCGAGCGGAACACAGTCGGCTCTGCATTCGGGTTTGGGTAAAGCCGCACGTGGAAAGCGGCGGGCGTGTCGTTCACAGCCGGAATCTTGTACGTGGACGGTGCATGCGTCATCAGACGGCCATCGCGGTTCCACCATAACTCTTCGGTCGTAAGCCAGCCCATGCCCTGAATGAAGCCGCCTTCGACCTGACCCAGATCGATCGCCGGATTGATCGACTGACCAGCGTCGTGCAGTACGTCGGCGCGCAGCAGTTTCCATTCGCCGGTCAGTGTGTCGATCACCACTTCGGACACGGCGGCGCCATACGCGAAGTAATAAAACGGATGACCGGTCAGCGTTTTCGCATCCCAATGCACTTTCGGCGTCGCGTAAAAACCGTCCGACCACAACTGCACGCGCGCGAGGTAAGCGGCGCCGACCAGTTGATCGAAGGGCATCGCACCGCCGTTCACCGCTACCTCGCCGTTCGCGAACAGCACGTCGTCTGCGTCGCCGCCGAGTTGTTTCGCCACGAGTTCGGCAAGCCGCGCACGAATGGTTCGCGCGGCGTCTTGCGCGGCCTTGCCGTTCAGATCGCTGCCGGTGGAAGCCGCGGTCGCCGACGTGTTGGCGATCTTCGAGGTATCGGTTGCGCTCACACGCACGCGCGAGAGCGGCAAGCCGAACTCGTTCGCGACGACTTGCGCGACCTTCGTGTTGAGGCCCTGGCCCATTTCGGTGCCGCCGTGATTAACGAGCACCGAGCCGTCCTTATACACATGCACCAGTGCGCCGGCCTGATTCAGAAAGGGCACATTGAACGAGATGCCGAACTTGACCGGCGAAAACGCGAGGCCGCGCTTGAGTACCGGGCTTCTGGCGTTGAACGCGGCGATCGCAGCGCGGCGCGCGCGATAGTCGCTGGAGTCCAGCAGATCGTCGGTCAACGGCGCGATGATGTTGTCTTCGACCAACTGTCCATACGGAGTCGTATTGCGCTCGCCTACGCCGTAGTAGTTGGCGAGGCGTACGTCTAGCGGATCGTGGTTCAGTTGACGCGCAATGCTGTCGAGCATCACTTCCATCACGAGTGCGCCTTGCGGGCCGCCGAAGCCGCGGAACGCGGTGTTCGACTGCGTATTCGTTTTGCAGCACAGCGCGACGATGTCGACGTCGGACAGGTAGTACGCGTTATCGAAATGACATACGGCGCGCGTGGCGACGGCGCCGGAGAGGTCGGCGGAATAGCCTGCGCGCAACGCAATTTCTACGCGCGCGCCGAGAATGCGGCCATTGTCGTCGAAGCCCGCTTCGTATTCGTAGATCGCGTCGTGCCGCTTGCCGGTGATCATGAAGTCGTCGTCGCGATCGGCGCGCAGTTTGACCGGACGACGCAGCAGCTTCGCCGCGAGCGATGCCACGCAGGCAAAGAGCGCCGATTGCGATTCCTTGCCGCCGAAGCCGCCGCCCATCCGGCGGCACTCGCACACCACGTTATGCGCGGGCCAGTCGAGCATATGCGCGACGACCTGCTGCATCTCGCTTGGATGCTGCGTCGAGCTGTAGACGAGCATGCCGTCCATCTCTTTCGGCACCGCATACGCGACCTGGCCTTCCAGATAGAACTGCTCCTGCCCGCCGACTTCGAACGTGCCGCGAATTTTATTCGGAGCGGCCGCGATCTTCGCGTCCGGATCGCCGCGCTTCAGATGCAGCGGCGGCAGCACGAACTGTTTGGCGGCCTTCGCGTCCGCCGGCGTGAGAATCGCGTCGAGCGGCTCATAGCGGATCACGTCGTCGCTTTTCGCGAGCGCCGCGGCGCGGCGCGCGAGCTCGTGGCTCTGCGCAATCACGGCGAACACAGGCTGACCGAGGTACAGCACTTCATTGACGGCGAGAATCGGGTCGTCGTGCAGCACGGGGCCGCAATTGTTTTCACCTGGGATGTCTTCGGCGGTCAGCACCGCTATGACGCCGGGCGCTTTCCTCACCGCGTCGAGATCCATCGACACGATGCGCGCGTGCGCATGCCGCGACAAGCCAAGCGCCGCGTGCAGCGTGCCTTGCAGTTCGGCGATGTCGTCGGTGTAGGTCGCCTCGCCGCTCACGTGCAGCGCGGCCGATTCATGCGGCAGCGCGACGCCGATCGCGGCTTCGGGTCGATGCAGATCGGCGGGGTTTCCAGCCGGGCCTTCCGCCTGTTTTGCAGCGCGTTCGACAAAAGCATCGGTGCGATTCATCACGACGGCTCCTTCACGATCGCGTCCGGCGTGCCGGCTTCGAACGCGAATGCATTCACGTCGAAGAGCGCGAGCGGCGCGTCCTCGCGCGTTTCCAGATGGAAGCGCCACAGCAGGTTGCGCGCCACCTTCAGCCGATAGGCGCTCGATGCGCGCATGTCGGTGAGCGGCTGGTAGTCGGCGGCAAGTGCGTTCATGGCCTGTCGCGCGGTGCTTTCGTTCCACGTCGCGCCGCTCAGCACAGCTTCGGTTTGCGTGGCCCGCTTCGGCGTTGCAGCCATGCCGCCGAATGCGACGCGAGCGTCGACGATCGTGCTGCCTTCGTCGATATGCAGAGCGAATGCCGCGCAGACCGCCGAGATGTCCTGGTCGTAGCGCTTGGACACTTTGTAGGTGCGAAAGCGCAGATTGCCCGCCGGCCGCGGCACGCGCAGCGCGGCGACGAATTCGCCCGCCGCGAGCGCGGTTTTCTGGTAGCCGAGATAGAACCCGTCGAGCGGGAGCGTGCGCGTTTTCGTGCCGTGGCGCAGCACCACTTCGGCACCGAGCGCAAGCAGCGCGGGCATCGAATCGCCGATCGGCGAGCCGTTCGCGACATTGCCGCCGAGCGTGCCGGCATTGCGGATCGGCAGCGACGCAAAGCGCGTCCAAAGTTCGGCGAGTTCGGGGTAGTCGGCGGCAAGAGCCGCATACGCGTCTTCAAGCGTGACGGCCGCGCCGATAGTGAGCGTCTGCGCATCGCGCTCGATCGTCTTCAGTTCGCGCACATTGCCAATGTAGAGAACGTCGCCGAGATCGCGGAACTGCTTGGTGACCCACAGGCCGACGTCAGTGCTGCCGGCCACGAGCCGGGCTTGCGGATGTTCGGCGCGAAGCCGCGCGAAAGCGTCGAGCGTGAGCGGCGCGTAAAACGCTGGCGCACCGAAGGCGGCGCCGCGCGTGTCGGGCGCGCGGTACTCGAAGGTGTCGTTGCGTTGCAGTGCGCGCAGCGTTTCTTCGACAGCCTTGCGATCGAGCGTCACGCGCGGATATTGCGCGTAGTCGAACATTTTCTGCGATGCGTCCACGATCGGCCGGTAGCCGGTGCAGCGGCACAGGTTGCCGGACAGCGCGGTGTTGATTTCGTCGCGCGTCGGCAGGCCGGCAGCCGCCGGCTGGTTTTCGTAGAGTGCCCACATCGACATCACGAAGCCTGGCGTGCAGAAACCGCACTGCGAGCCGTGACAGTCGACCATTGCCTGTTGCACGGGATGCAGCGTGCCGTCCGCGGCGCGCAGGTCTTCGACCGTGAACAGGGCTTTGCCGTCGAGCGTGGGCAGGAACTGGATGCAGGCGTTGACCGCTTTCAGCGCGAGCGCGCCTTGCGCGTCGAGTTCGCCGATGACGACCGTGCAGGCGCCGCAGTCGCCTTCAGCGCAGCCTTCCTTGGTGCCGGTGCAATGCAGGTCTTCGCGCAGATGCTGGAGCACGGTGCGCGATGCGGGTACGCCGGAGACCTCGTGGACGGACCCCTGGCGATAAAAGCGGATGGTTTGCGTTGTCATGGCGAATCCAGAAGACAGTGCGGACCGGGCGCGCGTTACGCATGGGGTCGCGCCAAAGCCGGCCTCGCGCACGTAGATCGCCATCCATATCCGAAGATAGCATTACGGCGCCCCAAAAATATTTCCGATGTCGCATGAAGCTTATTCGGAAGATGCAATGAGATCAGTCCGATTTGAGTCGGATTCGCTTCGTGCGGGGAAGTTGCGTCGGGCGGGAAGGAGGCGCACCGGCGGAAGCTGGCGCGAAACAGGCGAACGGGCAGGAGTTGGAACTGCGGACCAGGCGAAGCGCCGTCCCTGCGGTTCAAAACCGCCGGAAGCCGGGGCGCGACGGCGGAAGTAAGAAGATCGGCAGAAAGGAAAGCGGCAAAAAACCGACACAGCGCAGAGGCGGCCCGATCCACATAGGCGGTATCACTGCGCCGGTGTCCGCCATGTCGCCGCGCCGCTAGGCGCGGGATAGATGCCCGCGCCTTATGAAACCGGCAAATTCCCTCAAGCAATCCGTCTGCGATTGCGCACGAGGCTAATCGCCAGCGGAACAAAAGCCAGCACGAAGCCGACCAGTGCCCACATCGGCAGCGTCAGCCCCAGGATCGGCGGATAGGCGGTTTCGCATAGCCCGGCCACCTTGAACACGCCCGGCAGCCAATGCGCAGGCGGCAGACTGTCGACGATCGGCTGCAGCGCGTCGAAGCCACAGCTAAAGCCCGGATTCGCCTGCACATACACGTGCCGGGCCGCGGTCACGATACCCGCCAGCGCCGACAGTGCCGCCATCGTTTCGAGCAGACGCACGCCGCGCCAGCTGTTGAACCGCGCGCCGAGGAACGCGAAGATTGCGATCAGCAGGAAGAAATAGCGCTGGATGATGCACAGCGGGCACGGGTCCTCGTGCTTGACGTACTGCAGATACAGCGCGCCGGCAACGAGGCCGACGCAGATCAGGCCAAGCAGGACCAGCAGGGAGCGCTCGCGGCGCAGCATCGCATTGTCGTTGTTCATGGATCGTGTGGCGGTTGTGTAGCTGTTGTGTGGCCGCTAATCAGCGGAAACGGCGAGTGCCCGCGATTTTAGCGCGAACCCCCGCCCACACGACGCCACACCCGCACGCAAACCGTGACGCCGCTCAGCGAATCGCGTTAAGCACCGCTTCGGCGCCCCGGCCAATGGCGAGAAGCGCGTCGTCGGCGTGCGGCGCGCCTGCCAGCATCAGGCCGACCGGGGCGTCGCCTCGCAGGTGGCAGGGCAGCGACAGCGCGCAGGCGTCGAGGAAGTTGAACACGCCGGGGTTGCGCAGCATCAGTGCGTTGGTGCGGCCGAAAAGGTCGTCGTCGGAAACGAGTTCGGCGACGCGCGGCGGCAGCATCGGCACGGTCGGCGCCACTACCGCGTCGAAGCGCTGCCACAGCGTGCGGGCCGCTTCGGCGAGCATCGCGTCGCGTTCGGCGAGCAGGTCCAGATAGTCGGCGGCGCTCGCCGGCTGGCCCTTGAGAATGCGCACCAGCACGCGCGGATCGTATTGTTCGCGGTGTTTCTCCAGCAAAGGACGATGCCACGCATACGCTTCGATCGGCGAAAAGCCGAAGCGGTTGATGTCCGGCAGACGGTCGAGCGGTGCAAAGCGCACTTCGCTGACAATCGCTCCGGCTGCTTCGAGGTGCTTCAGCGCGGTGTCGACAGCGGTCGCGACCTCGGGCTCGACGCCGTCGGTAACGTAGTTGGTCAGCACGCCGAGGCGCACGCCTTCGAGCGGCCGCGCCGCCGGCACGCGCGGTTCGAGCCCGGCGAGCATGCGGTCCACCAGTGCGCAGCACGCCACCGAGACGCCGATCGGACCGAACGAATCGAGCGTCGGCGAAAGCGGCACGCCGCCTTGCTTCGGAACGCGCGCGGCGGTCGGCTTGAAGCCGGTCAGACCGCACAGCGCGGCCGGAATGCGAAGCGAGCCGCCCGTGTCGGTGCCGAGCGCGACGGCGGCCATGCCGTCCGCGACGGAAGCCGCCGCGCCCGACGACGAACCACCCGAGATGCGCTCGTCGCCCTTTACGTCGCGCCGGTACGGCGACAGCGGGTTGCCGTAGTGCGGATTGAGTCCGAGCCCGGAAAACGCGAATTCGCTCATATTGGTTCGTCCGACGATCACCGCGCCCGCCCGCTTAAGGCGCGCGACGGCCACGGCGTCCTGCGTGGCGGCGGGTGCGTCGGCAAGAACCGTCGAGCCGGCGCGGGTCGGCTGTCCTTCGATGTCGAACAGATCTTTCACCGAGACCGGGATGCCGGCGAGCGGCGAGAGTACTGTGCCGGCGGCGCGCAAACGGTCGTGCGCGTCGGCGGCCTGGCGTGCGCCGTCGGCATCGACGTGCATGAAGGCGACCGCGCCCTGGCCGGCCGGATCGGCGATCCGTTCGAGCGCGGTTTCGACGAGCGCGCGGCTCGTGGTCCGCCCCGCGGCAAGGTCGGCGGCGAGTTGGGCAAGCGGCGGGAAGGGCGTGAATTCAGTGGCCATGATGTCGTTCTATCCGGTTGGTCTGCATGAAGCCGCTTACGTAACGTTTCTACATGCGGGTTCTACATGCGGTTGAAAAGCGTCGCGCGGAATGCCTCGATATGTTTCTGCACCGAGCGTTTCGCGCCTTCGGCGTCGCGCTCGCGCAGCAGGCGGAACAGTTCGAGGTGTTCTTCGTGCACGTCTTCGAGATGATGCGGCTCGGAGAGTGAAATGAACCAGAAGCGCAACGAGCGCTCATGCAGTCCGCGCAGAATGTCGGCGAGCACCGCGTTGCGCGAGGCGGCCGAAATAGCCAGATGGAACTCGCGGTCAATGTCCATCATGCCTTCTATGTCGTGCGCGGCGACGCACACGGCCGAGCGCTCCAGCAGCGTCTGCATCGCGTCGTAGTCGTGCTGCTGCGCGTGACGCGCGGCGAGTTCGACGCAGTAGCTTTCATTGACGAGGCGCACGTCGATGATCGCAAGCACGTCGTCGAGTGAAACCGGACGCACCATGATGCCCTTGCGCGGCATGATGGTCAGCATCCCTTCGTGCACGAGCCGGTGCAGCGCCTGGTGCACCGGCGTCCTGCCGATGCCGGTCAGCGCCATCAACTCCGCTTCGTTGAGCACCTCGCTCGGCCGCAAACGCATCGTGATGATTTCGCGCTTGACGAACGCATAAGCCTGTTCGGCGAGACTCGCGTTGGCGGTCGCTCGGGTGGGCCGTGGAGGGCGGGCGGTCTGCAAAAGCGTCATGTGAAGAAGGAGCGGACGATGTCGTCCGCGCATTGTAGAGCAAGGTCGAGCGAGCTTTTCGCGGGCGTGGTGGGCGCGGGCTTCGGTCCGATGCAACCTGCGCGAGCCTGGCCTGTCAGGGTGGCTCGTGCCCGCCACGCCACACCAACTATCGATATGTCACGCGCTGCCCGCCACCGTTGTCGCGGCGTGTTGAACTCTGACACGCGGCATCATCAGCGTGACGAGGCCGCCCACGATCAGCGCGCCCGCTATCAGCACGAGCCCGAACGTCACGCTATGCGTCGCGTCTTTCACGATACCGAGTACATACGGGCTGACATAACCGGCGAGGTTGGCGATCGAATTGATCACCGCAATGCCGGCGACCGCAGCGGTGCCTTGCAGGAAGCTCGTCGACATCGACCAGAAGATGCCGAAGCCCGCGAGAATGCCGATATACGCAATCGACAAACCGGTGACGGCTAGCGGAATCGAGTTCGTAACCGACGCGCTGCCGAGCAGGCCCGCCGCGCCGATGAAACAGCACACGGCGTAGTGCCAGCGGCGCTCGCCGGTCACATCCGACGAACGGCCGATCAGAATCATGCCGATACCGGCAGCCAGATACGGAATTGCGGTAACGAAGCCATTGGTCACGAGATTCGTCACGCCGAGGTCTTTGACGATCTGCGGCAGCCAGAACGAAAAACCCGCATTGCCGGTGACGAGGCAGAAGTAGATCAGCGTGAGCAGCCAGAAGCGGCCCGAACGCAATGCGACCGAGAGGCTATGTTCGGCGCCTTCCGCAGCAGCCGCCGCATTCTCGCGCGAGATGCGGGCGAGGATTACGCGTTTTTCGTCGTCGCTCAGCCACGGGGCCTCGGCGGGCGTGTTGCGCAACACGGCGAGCGCCCAGAAGCCGGCGAGAATCGACGGAATGCCTTCGATCAGGAACATCCACTGCCAGCCGCGCAAACCGTGTGCTTCGTGCAGCGCCGACATCAGGAAACCCGACAACGGCGCGCCGATGATGCCCGCTACCGGAATTGCAGCCATGAACACGGCGACCATGCGCGCGCGGCGGTCGGACGGGAACCAGAAAGTCAGATACAGCACGACGCCCGGCACCAGTCCGGCTTCGGCGACGCCGAGGAAAAAGCGCAGCACGTAGAACATGGTCTCGCTGCGTACGAACATCATCAGACACGACAGCAGGCCCCACAGCATCGTGATGCGGGCGATGGTGGCGCGCGCACCGAATTTCTTCAGCAGCAGGTTGCTCGGCACCTCGAATACGAAATAGCCGAAGAAGAAGATTCCCGCGCCCAGTCCGTACGCGGCGTTGGAAAGTCCGAGATCGCCGGTGAACTGCAGCTTCGCATAACCGATGTTGACGCGATCCAGATACGACAGCACGTAGACAAGGAACAGGAACGGCATGATGCGCCACGTGATCTTGTGGATGGCGGCGGCTTCGAGCGAGGCGTCGGAGGACGCGTCGGCGGCGGATGGCAATGGGGTGCTCATGAATGCCTCATTGAACGATAGCTCATTCGACAACAGGTAACGCGCGCACGCGGTAGGCGTGGCGCAGCGTGCGGTTCAGTACGGGGTCGTGCAATTCGAGTTCGAGCGCGTCGCCGTCGACCATACCGACAATGCCGCCTTGAACCGCGAGCGTGCCGCAGAACATGGCCGCGCCTTGTGCGAGCGGGGCGCGTGCGAGCAGGTCGGCGGCGGGGAGCAGCGAGGCGACGCTGCCTTGCTGATACACGCGGCGCTCACCGTTCGCGACCGCGTAGGCGCGCAGTTCGAGCTGATCCCAATGGTCGGCGACGTCTTCGAATCGCCACGCGTCGCGCGCGACCGGCTTCGGACACACCTGCTTGGAGACGGTCACGCCGTAGGCCTCGACTTCGCGGTCGGTGTGATCGGAGCCGACGGTGACGAGCAGTCCCGCACTGGAATGCACCAGCACGCATTCCGCTTCACCGCTCGACTTCGTGCCGACAACGTCGATCTGTTCGGCTTGCGTCAGCAGTTCGGAGCCCAGACGGTAAAAGCACGGCGTAGTGGACGGACGCTTCACGCCGAGTTCGGCAAGCTCGGCAATGTGGTGCTCGATTGCGGCCTGATCGCGGCCTGCCCAGCCGGCGATCGTGAGGCGGTTTACATCGGTTGAAATGGCGCGCTCGGCGCCGGAACGGTCTACAACCTTGAAAGACACCTGCTGCATGAGTGAACTCCGGAACGATATGCGGCAAATATTATTGTGATATTTCACAGGCGTCCAGCGTGTCAAAAAGATTGGCTCCCGATCGCCGACGGGCGCGCAAGCCGCGGCGCCGAAGATGGTTTGTTACACTGCGCTTCTTTGAACATTACTTTTTGTAAGGAAAGACGCATGCACGAAGGCATCGGCTTCATTCAGGATCTGGCGGTCGTGATGGCGCTCGCCGGCGTCGTTACCGTGCTGTTCCATCGCCTGAAGCAGCCGGTGGTGCTCGGCTATATCGCGGCGGGCGTGATCATTGGGCCGTACACGCCGCCGTTCCAGCTGATCCACGACGAAGAGACCATCAAGACGCTGGGTGAACTGGGCGTTGTGTTCCTGATGTTTTCGCTCGGTCTCGAATTCAGTCTGCGAAAACTTTTCAAGGTGGGCGCGACCGCGATCGTCGCGGCGCTCTCCGAAATCGTGCTGATGCTGTGGCTAGGCTATGAGATCGGCAGCGCATTCGGCTGGAGCCCGATGGATTCGTTGTTCCTCGGCGCGATACTCGCCATTTCGTCGACGACCATCATCGTCAAGGCGTTGTCTGAGCTTGGCCTGAAGCGCGAGAGTTTCGCGCAACTCGTATTCGGCATTTTGATCGTCGAAGACATTCTCGCCATCGCGATGCTCGTGCTGCTGTCCGGCATCGCGCAGACAGGGCAGTTGAGCGCGGGCGTTGCAGCTGTGACGCTGGGCAAGCTGTTGCTGTTCATGACGGTGTCGCTGGTTGTCGGCATTCTCGTCGTGCCGCGCGCGCTGAACTATGTCGCGCGTGCCCGCAGCGACGAGATGTTGCTCGTCGCCGTGCTCGGGTTCTGTTTCGGTTTCTGCCTGCTGGTAGTCAAGCTCGACTACAGCATTGCGCTGGGCGCGTTCCTGATCGGCGCGATCATGGCCGAATCGCGTCATCTGCATCGAATCGAGCATTTGATTGCGCCGTTGCGCGACGCGTTTTCTGCGATCTTTTTCGTCACCATCGGCTTGATGCTGAATCCCACGGTGCTCGTCGACTATGCCTGGCCGATTGCCGTCATCACGGTCGCGGTCATCGTCGGCAAGATCGTCTCGTGCGGGCTCGGCACTTTTCTCGCGGGCAAAGATGGCCGCACGGCGATGCGCGTCGGCATGACGGTCTCACAGATCGGTGAGTTCTCGTTCATCATCGCGTCGCTCGGTTTGACGCTGAAGGTGACGAGCGCGTTTCTTTATCCGATTGCGGTGGCCGTATCGGCTTTGACGACGCTTTTCACGCCTTATCTGATACGCGCTGCAGATCCGCTCACGCGGCGTTTCGCCGACGCGATGCCGCGCACGCTCGTCAATGTGTTCGGCATGTATAGCCAGTGGTTGAGCAGCCTCAGCACAGAAAGCGGCGAGCCGACGCTTTTCAGCATGACGCGGCGAATCATCCTGCAGATCGCGGTGAATCTCGCGTTGGTTGCCGCGATTTTTCTGATTGTGTCCTACGGCGCGCCTTACATCAGTACGGTGTTGACCCGTTGGGTCAGTTCCGAGCCCATGCAGCGCGTCGTGCTGTGGAGCGTCGCACTGCTCGTGTCGATGCCGTTTCTGGTGGCGGTTTATCGCAAGACCAAGTCGCTTGCGTTGCTGCTCGCCGAAGTGAGCGTGCAGCCGGCGACCGCCGGGCGCTTTACCAGCGCGCTGCGTTATGCGATCTCCGATCTCGTGCCGGTGGTGTGCATGGTCGGCGTGTTTCTGCTCGTCGCAGCGCTTTCGGGCGGTATCCTGCCGCCGACCGGCCTGCTCGCCGCGGTGCTGATCTGCGCGGCGCTGCTGCTCGCGCTCGTGTGGCGCTGGTGCGTGAAGATTCACGCGGCAATGCAGATCGCGCTGCGCGAAACTTTTGACGAGCAGCCGGATCCCTAAGTTAGACGGAACTGCGCGAGGCGGCCCGACAATGTGAGCAATTGTGTGCGGGTTTGCCGGGTCAGGCACGCTGGCGGATAATCAGGGCATATTCATTCGTTCGCGTGGAAGGCGCCTGTCCAACAGTCATGAGCGAAAACAAACCCGAAAACGCTGGTCAACCCGGCAGTTCAACGCCGCCTGCGGCATCGCCGGAAAGGCTCAGCCAAACGCCGGCCGAGCCGACCACAACGTTACCCCTCTCGCATGAAGACGCCATTCAGTCGCCCGTGAAAGATCCGGTCGCGTCGAAGGCGGCGCCGTCGTCTGTGCCCGTTACGGCATCGGTTTCGGCGCCGGCCACTTCGTCGGAGGCGGCTGCGAGGTCATCGACCGACGACCCCGAAAGCGCGTCCACCGTTACGCCAGTCGTCAAGCGGACCGCCCAGCAACGCGACGCGGCCGAGGCGCGCAGTTCCGCTGCGGCTTCCACCGCGAAGCAGGAGGCAGCGGTTCATGAGCGCGACGCGCGCCCGGTTCGCGGGCGCGAAGTTCCGTCCACTCATAGCGCGACGCCGCTGACGAGTGAACCGATTCAAGGCGAACTCATCACTTCGGCCGACGACGTGCTCGCCGCCGAAGACGCCGCCGCATCCACCGCGCGTCCGGCAGGTTCGCCGCCGCCGGGCTTCGGCGCCGCGCCCGATTTCACCGCGACCAACCCGCCACCGCCGAATGCGTTGCCGCCGTCGCCACCGCGCTATCTCAAGCAGACGGACTCGGCGTGGTCCGTGTTTGGCCGCATCATCGCGGCGCGCGCGCGGCAGCTGTTCGATCGGGCCGGTCAGCGGATCACGCAGCGCACGCTGCGCATCGGCGTATCGGCGCGAATCTTTCACCCGGAGCCGGGGGCGAAAGGGCTGCGCGGCAAGACGCTGCAATATCTCGAGGAGTCAATTGCGCACTGGGTGATGTCGCGCGACGTGCTGGTCTTCATGATCCCGACCGTCGGGCACCAGGGCATGCTGCATCCCAGCAACATCCGTTTGCGCGACTACGCGAAGCATCTCGACGGCCTGTTGCTGCAAGGCGGCGCGGACGTTTCGCCCCAATCGTATGCGGAGGCGGCGACAAGTCCCGAATGGCCCGGCGACCGCGTGCGCGACATGTACGAGCTCGAACTGCTGCATGAATTCATCGAGTCTGGCAAGCCGGTGCTCGGCGTGTGCCGCGGTTGCCAGCTGATCAACGTGGCGTTCGGCGGGACCCTGTATCAGGATATCGCCACCGACGTGCCGACCGCCGGTGCGCACGTGAACGAAGATTACGATCAGCATCGGCACGCCATCCATTTCCCCGACGGCTCGACGCTCGCCAATATGTTCCCCGCCCGGCGCGATGCGATCGTCAACTCGATTCACCATCAGGCGGTCAAGACGCTCGGCCGCGATCTGAATATCGAGGCGGTGTCGGCATCGGACGGCATTATCGAAGCCGTGCGCTACCGGCGCGCGCCTTTCGTGATGGGCGTGCAATGGCATCCCGAGTTTCATCGCGCGGGCGGTCCGGAACTGCTGGATTGCACGCCGTTGCTCGATACATTCCTGCGAGTGGCGCGCGAAACGCGCTTCTAGGCATGGGGTGACGGCAGTTCGCGCTTGCGGATTGCCGGCGTGGCCCGGTGCTGGAAAATGTGATTCGTCAGAGGCGCCACTGCGTAAGTGGCGCCTCGTTATTTATGCGCTCGCCGTTATCACTTGCGCGTGGCGTCTGGGCGTAACGTCTTGTCGATGGACGCCATATGTCTCCTGCGTCTCAAGCCTTATCCAGATATGTTTTATTTCGTGATAGGCGGGCATGTCATGTCTTTCGGACAACGTAGTTTTATCTCAATTTAAAGTCGAATTTTGCGATGCTTCAATGCTTCGCTTAAGCGACAATCCGCGCGATAATCCAAAGCTGTTTTCTGGATCCGCATGGAGCATGCACGTATGAAGTACACCTTATTGATACGGCGCGCCATGCTGCTCGCGACCTCGTGTGCGCTGTTGCAGCATGGCGGGTTCGTGCTGGCCGCACAAGGCGAAATGGCCGCACCCATGGTCGGCACGCGGCCGGCCATGAACACTCTGACGCCGCAGCCCGTCGTCGCTGCGCTGCGCAACGCGGCGTCGGGGGGCGCCTCGGCCTCGGCTGTGTCGCTTGCGCCAGGTGCCTCGGGTTCGTCAGCTTCATTAGCTCAGTCCGCTGCATCGCCCGAGTCGCCGATGTCTGGTGACGCGCAAGGCAACGTGGCCGAGTTAATGCAAATGATTCAGGACACGAAGCTGAGCGAATTGCGCACCACGTACAACGGCAGTTATGGCGCGAGCCTTTTCTTTTATCCTCGCGAGATGACGTACTACGTCGCGTTGTTTCAGGACAAGCATTTCTGGCGGGTAATCAAGTCGGCGGACGCGGGCCGGGCTGAAGCAATCTACGCAGGCTTCGTACAGCAAACCGCGCAGTTGGCTGAGGTGGAGATTCACCGGACGCAGCTGCAGGCGCAGAAGGCGTACATAGAGGACACTATCGCGTTATCCGAAGATCGTGCGAAGCGTCTGCAAGCCGACCTCGAAGTCGCCCGCACCCAGCAGGCCAAGGTCAACGACTACCAGCGTCAAACGCTAAACGAAGCGGCCGCGTTACGCGAGGAAAAGGAGCGGGCGCAGGCGCAACTGCGGCAGGTGCAAGGTCAGGTCATGCAATTGCAACGGCAGACCGAAATGGGCTTGGCAGGCCAGAAGTAAAAGCGCTTGAATGCGGAAGAAGCCCGGCTTTGGTAGCCGGGCTTTTTTATGCCGCCGTTCCCGCGGCTATCTGATGAATTGATCTGGGGCTTCCGTCACTCGCCGATGTGTGAGACGGGCGCTCCACTGCTGCCCGGCGCTCCCGTCCAGATTCGCTGATGGTGCCTGCTGCGCCTGCTGAGTCGAGCTGCCATGCCGAATGCTCGCGGACATGTCGACAAACGTGTAGTCGCTCGTGTCTGGCTGCGTTGGCACGGGCGGCGAGTATGAGCCCGCAACCGATGGTTTGACGAACATCCGCGTTACAGGCGCTGACGTTGCGATAGTGGACGCGCTGTCGACTGCATGCCGGCGATGGTTCACAGCGTCAGCTGTCGGGCGATGTCCATACAGGGCCCGGCGATCGCCGTCCTTCCTCACGGCAACCGGCGAGCGTGTGCGGACGATGGTTGCTGAGCGGTGCGTTTCGATCGACGCGGTTGTCGGCGGGTGCAACGTCAAGTTGCCCGGAGCAACGGTCCGGGCCATGCCGGACGCAGATGCAGTTTGCGCATGCTGCCGTACAGAAACAGCGCTTGCACCGCTCATGTTTGCTATTTCGGCGACCCTGTTCGAAACGTCAACGGTATCGCGCCGCAGAATCTGCGCGGCCGGCGACTGGCGCTCAACCACAGCTATGTCAGTCCGCTTCGTAGGGTTGCCATTGCGCGGACCTCGGACGTCGACATGACCGAACGCCGTCCATGCGAGCAGTGCCGCGCCGCTCAACGCGCAGGCGCCGCCCGCCAGCGCCCATCGCGGCAAGTGGGGCGCGCGTGCCGCGGGTCCTGCGACACGCGCTTTCACTGGCGCAAAGGCATGCTGAAAAGGGGAAGCCTCAGGCGCAGCCAGACTGTTCGCGAGA
This sequence comes from Paraburkholderia strydomiana, assembly GCF_031456815.1. Classification (NCBI taxonomy): domain Bacteria; kingdom Pseudomonadati; phylum Pseudomonadota; class Betaproteobacteria; order Burkholderiales; family Burkholderiaceae; genus Paraburkholderia; species Paraburkholderia strydomiana. The sequence continues at coordinate 401,388 of NZ_JAVDVL010000002.1, read as the reverse complement.
ACGGAGTGCCCCGGAGGCAAGCCGCCCCGAAGTGGCAACGCGTCCGCCTCATGCTCGCCCACTGCCTCCGGTATCCTGGCGCCCATCGCCAATCCCATCATGGCCGCCGCGGAAGCGTCGGTAATCGGATAATTCGGCGCCACCCATCGACAGAACGAGCGAATAGGCTGGTCGCGTAAGTCAAATGTCTTGAGGACCGCTCCGTAAAGCCCGTGCAGCCCTTTATCCAGGCGGTGGCTTGGCGCGAGCAACGTCCACCCGCGGCCGAAGGGCGCCGGCACATCATTGAACGGGCGGGAGCGGGGCAACGCCATCGCGCCGTCAATTATGGTTAAAGGTGTGGTGGGCATCGATCTCTTCCAGCGCCTCGGGGACGGACGCCGCCTGGCGTCCCGTAGGTCGGAGAGACGATGGCCTCGGAGCAGTACGCGAAGCGGAAAACGCTTCATGCGTCCACGCGCAAAAGCGCAGGGACGCGCATGAGCCTCCGCGAATGCATCAGCACTTCAACAGGAAAGCCATCGTCGGGAAGAAAGCATGATGCGCCCGAACGAAACCGGCAACGCTCAGACGCTTCGCAACGTGAGTGCAGATCTGTCCGGGATTGCAGCGCTCAAGACGCAGTTCAACGCGCAGCTCAAGACGCAACTCAAGCGCTCGACTTGTCCAACCGATAAATATAGCGCAGCGCCGTGATATCCGCGCCGCCCATGCGATCCGGCTCTGCGCCGACATACTGCCAGCCTTGCCGTTCGTAGAAGCCGATAGCCGGCAGATTGCCCTCTAGCGCGAACAAATAGAGTTGGGTCTCGCCTTGCGCGCGAGCCCAGTCTTCGGCGGCGCGCATCAGCAGTTTGCCGACGCCAATGCCCTGATGCTCCGGCAGTGCATGCAGGTTATCCAGCAGCACGCCCCACGCGGATTCCGGTTGACTCTCCACGCATACGAAGCCAACGGGCGCGCCGCCCAGTTCTGCAATCGCCACCATGCGACGCTCGCCGCCCGGCGCGCTCATGCGGGCTTCCCAATAGGCCGCGCGCTCCTGAGTGACTTCACCGTCCAGAAAAGCGTCGGGCAACAAACCACGATAAGTGGCGCGCCAGCTCGTGCTGTGAATAGACGCGATAAGCGCTGCGTCGGCGATGGTTGCGGGGCGCAGCGAAAGGGCAGAGGCGGTTGGCATCGGGAAGGGCATCACGGCAATGACGAGTTGCAATTCTAACGGTCGCGAATGGCGCAGCCGGCTGTAATGAAAATGTAGGGAATACGCAACAGCAGGATCGACGGTAACATGCTGTGGCGCGGTTTCCGGCGGACCTCAACGTTTACCCTGATACCGCTAAAGTGTATTGGGTCGCAGAATTCAGCGCCCCCGGCGCGGCCCAACCTGCGGCCAACCATTTGCCTGTGGCATCCGCATTCTCACCGGGCGCGGATCGTTTCAACTGCCAGATCGCCGCGGCTCGCCGGGCGTCGGCTTATCAGAGAACGTCATGTCAACAGCGTCACACGCTATCTCCTCGTCGCAAGAATCCAAAGCCAAGACAGTGTTCCGCGTAGTCAGCGGCAACTTTCTTGAAATGTACGACTTCATGGTCTACGGCTACTACGCGTCCGCGATTGCCAAGACCTATTTTCCGAGCGGCAGCGAGTTTGCGTCGCTGATGCTTTCGCTGTCGGTATTCGGCGCGGGCTTCCTGATGCGGCCGCTCGGCGCGATTGTCCTCGGCGCTTATATCGACCATCACGGTCGCCGCAAGGGGCTGATTCTCACCCTGGGCCTGATGGCGCTCGGCACGCTGACCGTAGCGTCCATTCCCGGCTACGCGACGATCGGCCTGCTTGCCCCGGTGCTGGTGCTGCTGGGCCGCTTGCTGCAAGGCTTCTCCGCCGGCGTGGAACTGGGCGGCGTGTCGGTGTATCTGTCCGAGATCGCCACCAAAGGCAACAAAGGCTTCTATTGCGCGTGGCAGTCGGGCAGCCAGCAGGTTGCCGTGGTGTTCGCCGCGCTGCTCGGCGTGATGCTCAACAAGATGCTGCCCGCCGACCAGATGAGCGCATGGGGCTGGCGCGTGCCGTTCCTGATCGGCTGCCTGATCGTGCCGTTTCTGTTCATGATTCGCCGCTCGTTGAAGGAAACTGAGGAGTTCTCGGCGCGCAAGCATCGTCCGGGAATGGGCGAGATCATGAAGACCATGGCCGCGAACTGGGGCACCGTGCTGGGCGGCATGGGCATGGTGATCATGACCACTGTGTCCTTCTACATGATCACGGCTTATACGCCGACCTTCGGCAAGGAAGTGCTGAAGCTGTCGTCGATCGACACGCTTGTCGTCACCGTCTGCATCGGTCTGTCGAACCTGATCTGGCTGCCGCTCGCGGGCGCGCTGTCGGATCGCATCGGCCGTCGTCCGGTGTTGCTCGCTTTTACGGCGCTCACCATCGTCACCGCGTACCCGGCGCTGCAATGGCTCGTTGCGGAGCCGTCGTTCGCGCGCCTGCTCGCTGTCGAGTTGTGGCTGTCGTTCCTCTACGGCAGCTATAACGGCGCGATGGTCGTGGCGCTGACCGAAGTCATGCCGGTCGAAGTGCGCACCGCAGGCTTCTCGCTCGCGTACAGCCTTGCCACGACGATCGGCGGTTTCACGCCGGCCATTTCCACGCTGCTGATCCATTCCACCGGCAACAAGGCGGCCCCGGGCCTGTTCCTCGGCGTGGCCGCGATCTGCGGGCTGATTGCAACGCTCGTGCTGTACCGCACGCCTGAATCGCGCGATCAATACAAAGCAGCATGACTCCGAGCATGTGCTGACGCCGCTTGCGACGTCGACGCAACAAAAACAAAAAACCCCGCGCTCGTCAGACCGCGGGGTTTTTTGTTGCCGTAGCAATCACACGACCGGGCGGCTAGCCCCGGCGCAATTCGTTTGCGACCGCCTGCACGACTTCGCGCCATGCATCGGGCTGCGGCTGACGTACCAGTGTCGCGCTTGCGTACCACGGGCTGCGCTTGTCGTCGGCGCACCAGCGCCAATCGGGCGCGAACGGCAACATCAGCCAGAGCGGCTTGCGCAGCGCGCCGGCGAGGTGCGCGATTGACGTATCGATCGACACCACTGCGTCGAGGCGTTCGATGATCGCCGCCGTATCCGCGAAGTCGTCGATCCGCTTGTCGAACCGATGAATCGACCCGGCTCGCGGATGCGCGTCCAGCGCGGCGCATTCATCGGCACTGAGATTGGGCTGCAACACGATCCAGTCGATGCCTTCTATCGCGAAAAGCGGATCGAGCTCGGCGAGCGGCATGGAACGCGTTTCGTTCTGGTGGATGCGCCCCGACCACGCGAGTCCGATCTTGCGCTTTGCCTGGCCGCCCAGCGAGCCGCGCCATTTTCGCCGGTACGCGGGTGGCACGCTGAGATAGGGCGTGCGCTCGGGAATCGTGTCCAACGTCGTGCCGAGCGCGAGCGGCAAGCTCAGCAACGGACACTGAAGATCAGCGGCGGGGCGCGGCGCGCCTCGCGGGATGAGCGTCACACGCCACGCCTGCGCGGCCGGCTCGAGCAGCGGCAGCAACTGCGGCTGTACTTCGAGCACCACACGCGCCGCACGTTGCGCGGCCAGCGGGACGAAGCGTACGAACTGCAACGTATCGCCGAAACCCTGTTCGGCGTGTATCAGCAGCGTGCGTTGTGAGACCGGCTCGCCGTGCCAGCGCGGCAAGGTTTCGATGGCCGGCTCGGCGACCGTTTGCAGGCGCCATTCGTATTCAGGCAACCCACGCGCGAAGTCGCCCAGCGCGAGCCACGCTAGCGCCCGGTTCATGTGCGCCGACGCGAGATCCGGCTGCACGCGCAACGCCTGATCGAATGCGCGTACGGCGGTGGCGTGGGCGCCCAGCGCCTGGTGTGCGGTGCCAAGGCTCAGCCACGCGAGCGCGAATTGCGGATCCAGTCCGACTGAGCGTTCGAGATACGGTATCGCTTGAGCGTGACGCCCGAGCGCAGCCAGCGCGTTGCCCATGCCGAAGATGGCAGGCGGCAGGTTCGGCTGCAATGCAAGCGCCGCCTCGAACGAGGCAACCGCTTCTGCGTGACGGCCGGTGGCGTCGAACGTATTGGCGAGGTTGAAATGCGCAGCGACGAAGCGCGGCTCGGCGGCGAGTGCAGCCTGGAAGCATGGGATCGCTTCGTTGGCGCGGCCGAGCGCAGTGAGCGACATGCCCATGTTGTTGAGCGCCCCGGCGTGACCTGGGCGCAACTCCAGCGTGCGCCGGAACGAGGCGATGGCTTCCTCGTGACGACCGAGCGCGTGCAATGCGTTGCCCAGATTGTTATGCGACGAGGCGTCGTCCGGCTGCAGGCGCAACGAGCGGCGGAATGCGTCCGCGGCGTCTTCATGACGACCTGCCGCCGTGTAGGCGTTACCGAGGTTGTAGTGCGCCATGGGGAACGACGGCGCGAGCGTAAGAGCGTTGCGGAACTGGTCGATGGCTTCGTCGATCTGGCCGAGCGCCTTCAGCGCGTTGCCGAGGTTCAGTTGCAGCGCGGCGTCCTGCGGGCGCAGGTCTACTGCGCGCCGCACGAGTTCGGCGGCCTCGGCGTGCTGGCCCTGCTGGTGGCGCAGGACGCCCAGCAGGTGCAGCGCATCGACGTGCACCGGGTTGCCGTCGAGCGTCGCGCGGTAGCCGCGTTCGGCATCTTCGAGCCGGCCGTCACGATGCGCCGCGAAAGCGCGGTCAAATACAGGTTGCATGACGGGGATGGTAGTCGGGTGAGGCAAAGGCCGCATTTTCCCACACTCGCAGACTCGCACCCCGGTTTGACCCGGCGTGACTGTTTCGCTAACATGTGAACACCTGTTCATATATCTGCCGCCTATGGTTCCCGCTACGGCTTCGCCGCCCTTGCCGCCCTTGCTACCTTCGCCGGCAAGTTTCGAACCGCGCCCGGCGGACAGGATCGCGCCGCTCGCGGACCTGTTTCGCCTGCTGGGCGATCCGACGCGCTTGCGCATCGTGCTGGCTTGCGTCGACGAACGGCGGGCGGTGGGTGCCATTGCCGAAGAACTGAATCTGTCGCCGTCGCTCGTGAGCCATCATTTGCGGCTGTTGCGCGCGGCGCGAATCGTGCGGGCGCAGCGGCAGGGCAAGCAGGTGTTCTATCTCGCCGCCGACCGCCACATCAGCACGATGCTGGCCGGCATGCTTGAACACGTGGCTGAACCCGCCCGTGATGACGCATTGGATCTGCCATGAAGAAAATCGAAGAAAGGGAAGACGAACACGCCCCGGTGTGGCTCGACGCGACGGATAACGACGTCGCGGACACGCAGAGTCGCGTTGCCGGCACGCGGGTTCATGAGGACAGTGATCGCGGGGTTGTAGCGGGGGAGCGTTCTGCTCGTGGGTTTGAACAGGACGGCCATGGGGACGGCCGCGATCATACTCATGCCGCCAGCCACAGCCACGACCACGGCGGCAGCCACGACCAGACTCATGGCCACGACCACAGTCACGGCCAGAGCCATGACCACAGTCACGACCATGGCCATGACCACGAACACGACGACAGTCACAGTCACGGCGGTGGCCACAGCCACGGACACAGCCACACCCACGCAGGCCACCACCATCACCATCACGCGCCCGTCGCAGGCCACGGCTTCGCGTTCGCGCTGGCGGTCGCTCTGAATGTCGCGATCGTCGTGATTCAGGCGCTGTATGGCGTGCTCGCGCACTCGACAGCGCTGCTCGCCGACGCCGGTCACAACCTGTCCGACGTACTCGGCCTGCTGCTCGCCTGGGGCGCCGCCTGGCTCACGACGCGCCGTCCTTCCGCACGCTACACGTTCGGCTACGGCAGCTCGTCGATTCTCGCGTCGCTGGCCAATGCGGCGCTCCTGTTGTTCGCGTGCGGCGTGATCGTCGCTGAGGCGATCGGCCGCCTGATGAATCCGGCGCCGGTCGCAGGGCTCGCCGTGTTCGTCGTTGCGACCGTGGGCGTTGTCGTGAACGGAATTTCCGCATGGCTCTTCATGCGTGGCCAGAAGGAAGACCTCAACATTCGCGGCGCCTTCCTGCATATGGCAGCAGATGCCGGTGTGTCCGCCGCGGTGGCCATAAGCGGTCTCGTGATTCTCTATACCAACTGGACGTGGCTCGACCCGGTAATGAGCCTGCTGGTGGTGGCAGTCGTCGTGTACGGGACCTGGGGTCTGTTGCGCGATTCGGTGAGGCTCGCGCTCAATGCGGTGCCGTCAGGCGTCGACCTGCAGAGCATCCGCGATTATCTGGCAGACCTGCCCGGCGTCGAGGGCGTGCACGATCTGCACGTGTGGGCGCTGTCGACCACGGGCAACGCGCTCAGCGTGCACCTCGTGATGCCGGCCGGGCATCCTGGCGACGAGCGGCTCGATGGCATCGTGCTCGCGTTGCGGGAACGTTTTTCGATGCAACACGCGACGCTGCAAGTCGACCTCGGCACGACCAGTCATCGTTGCGCGATGGAACATCCGGCCGAACAGCACTGACATCTGCCGACGCAGCAGCCCGCTGAAGCATTGACGCACCGACCCGCCACAGCACAACGCCGCGGTGCCGGTCTACGACAAGCCCGGCTCTGCGCGATACACCTCGCAATCGATGCACCGCGCCGTTCAGCCCGGGGGCTCGGGGCGTACACTAGAGCGCACTGTGCTCTGCGGAGTTTCGCATGGACGCTGCTGCTGATAATGCGTCGCCGGTCCTGATCGTCGGAGCGGGTCCGACCGGCCTCGCTGCTGCGATGAGCCTCGCGCGCGCTCATATTCCCGTGCGTCTGATCGACCGGGCGATGCAGCCGAACCCTTATTCGCGGGCAATCGGCATTCAGGCGCGCACGCTCGAACTGCTGGAGCAGCATCGGCTCGTCGAGCGGTTTCTCGAACTGGGCCATCGCGCCCGCGTCGCCAATCTGTTTTCGCACGGCATGCGCCTCGCGCAACTCGACTTCGATCCGCTGCACACGCGCTATCCGTATCTGCTGTTTCTCGATCAGTCGGTGACCGAGCGTCTGCTGACCGAGCATCTCGCGACGCTCGGCGTCACGGTCGAGCGGGGCGTCGAACTCACGATGTTCACACAAGGCTCGGCCGGCATCCAGGCGACGCTGCGGCGCGCCGACGGTCACACGCAAACGCTGCGTCCGTCCTACATGATCGCCGCGGATGGCGCGCACAGCATGATCCGCCATGGCCTCGGACTGAGCTTCGAGGGCAAGACGCTTGAGCAGACTTTCCTGCTTGCCGATCTGCACGCCGAGACGGACTGGCCCGAGGACGAATTCCACATCTTCGCTTCCGGCGAAGGTCTCGTCGCACTCTTTCCAATGGGCCACGGCCGGCATCGGCTGATCGCGGATCACGCAGTCGAGCGCGTCGCCGAAGCCGCGCCGCTGTCGCCGGTAGTGCTTGGCGAACCGCCGCTCAATCGCGCACCCGGACCGTCGCTCGACGAATGCAAGGCACTGCTCGCGAGGCGCGTGCATGAACGCGTCGATGTCTCGGAACTGGCTTGGTCCTCGTATTTCCACCTGAACAGCCGGATGGTCGAGCGGCTGCGCGTGGGGCGCGTCTTCCTTGCCGGCGACGCCGCGCACGTGCATAGTCCGGCCGGCGCACAGGGAATGAACACCGGCATCCAGGAAGCGTTCAATCTCGGCTGGAAGCTCGCGCGCGTTCTGAAGGGCGCGGCGCCCGATCGCCTGCTCGACACCTACCATCTCGAACGCCATCCCATTGAGCGCGACGTGCTGCGGCAAACCGGCTTCATCACGCATATGGCCGAGGCAGATCATGGGCCGCTCAAGCTGCTGCGCGAGCGCGTGATGCCGGTTCTCGCCGCGCTCGGTCCGTTGCGCGACGCCGCGCGGCTCACGATCAGCGAATTGTCGGTCCAGTACCGCCGCAGTCCGCTCACGCTCGAACGCGTGCTCGACGGCGGCCCGCGCGCGGGCGAGCGCGCGCCGGATGCGGTGGTGCACGTGGTCGACGGTCCGCTCGGACGCGCGCCTGGCATCGGCTGCATTTTCGATCTGCACGACCCCGCGTTTTTTTCGCTGTTCGTGCTCGTGCCGCCATTGCCCGTCGACGAAAAGCCGCTCGATCCGGATGCAAAGCACGAGCCGCCGCGCGACGCCGAGTTCGAGCGTCTCGTGGCCGACATGGAGAGATTGTTGCCAGGCGCGGTGCGCATCTGGCGCGTGACGGATACGACCGGCGACGGCGGTCCGTCGCTAGCCGAGTCGTATGGGCGAACGCGGCCGTCGTTCTATCTGCTGCGGCCCGACGGCTACATCAGCGCGCGTGGGCGCACAGGATCGGACCTGAACGGCCTCTTGCGGCATTGCGAAGCGTGGTTCACGGTTGGCGGACAGATACCGGAGCAGACAGCCGTGTAAAGCTGCGGCCGGCGGCTGACCCGGTGGAGCCGCCGCCTATACGTGCAGACCGCGCAGACCGCGCAGACCGCACGACCTGTTACATGCCGGTTCAGGCGATTGAAGGCTCCGCAGGCGTCAGGCGTTCGCGGTGTTTGACGAGCGCTTCCCTGACGATCGCCGACATCGCGATGCCGCTTGCGTCCGGGTTATCGAGCGCCGCGAGCAACGCGCGCCGCATGCGCGGCTCCCAGAAACGGCGGATGTGGTCGGCGACGCCTGTCACCGCTTCTTCCCGGTCCGGCATCGAATCGAAAAAGTCGCCGATGCGGTTTGCCATGTCGATCAGATTCTGTGTGTCCATGGCTCGCCTCACTTACCCGCGGTCGCGTTGGCCATCTCGCGCTGCTTCAGCAGTTCGAGTTGCTCCGCGTTAAAGCGCGAATACTCTTTCTGCCATTGCGACGGCTGTTCGACCGGCATCACCTGCACCGCCGTGACCTTGTATTCCGGACAGTTGGTCGCCCAGTCCGAGCTGTCGGTCGTAATCACGTTCGCGCCCGATTCGGGGAAGTGGAACGTCGTATAGACGACGCCGGGCTGCATCCGCTCGGTGACCTTCGCACGCAATACGGTCTGTCCCGCGCGCGATTCGATGCCGACCCAGTCGCCGGTCTTGATGCCGCGTTCTTCCGCGTCGTGCGGATGCAGTTCGAGGCGGTCCTCGTCGTGCCAGCGCGAGTTCTCCGTGCGGCGCGTTTGTGCACCCACGTTGTACTGCGACAGAATGCGCCCGGTGGTGAGGAGCAGCGGAAATTTGCGCGTGACTTTTTCCGGCGACGCGATGAACTTCGTAATCACGAACTTGCCCTTGCCGCGCACGAACGTATTGATGTGCATGGTCGGCGTGCCGTCGGGCGCCTCTTCGTTGCAAGGCCACTGGATACTGCCGAGTTCGTCGATTTTTTTGTACGACACGCCGTGGAAGGTCGGCGTGAGACGCGCGATTTCGTCCATGATCTCGGACGGATGCGCGTAGTCCATTTCATAGCCGAGTGCGCGCGAAAGCAGCAGCGTGACTTCCCAGTCGGCGTAGCCCGGCACCGGCGGCATGACCTTGCGCACGCGTGAGATGCGGCGCTCCGCATTCGTGAACGTGCCGTCTTTTTCGAGGAACGTCGAGCCGGGCAGCAGCACATGCGCATACTTCGCGGTCTCGTTCAGGAAAATGTCCTGTACGACGATGCATTCCATCGACGACAACGCGGCGGCCACGTGGTGCGTGTTCGGGTCCGACTGTACGATGTCTTCGCCCTGGCAATACAGGCCCATGAAGCTGCCGTCGAGTGCTGCTTCGAACATGTTCGGAATGCGCAGACCCGGTTCGGTTTGCAGCGTGACATTCCACGCGTCCTCGAACTGCGAGCGCACGATCGTATCGCTGATGTGTCGATAGCCCGGCAGCTCGTGCGGGAACGAGCCCATGTCGCACGAACCCTGCACGTTGTTCTGGCCGCGCAGCGGATTGACGCCGACGCCTTCGCGGCCGATGTTGCCGGTGGCCATCGCGAGGTTCGCAATGCCCATCACCATGGTCGACCCCTGCGCGTGTTCAGTGACGCCGAGGCCGTAGTAGATCGCGGCATTGCCGCCCGTTGCATAGATGCGCGCGGCTTCGCGCACGTCTTTGGCCGGCACGCCGGTCACGGCTTCCGTTGCTTCAGGCGCATTCTCCGGAAGCGCGACGAAATCGCGCCATTGGTCGAACGCGCGTCCCTCGCAGCGCTCGGCGATAAATGCTTCGTTCAGCAACCCTTCGGTCACGATGACGTGAGCGAGCGCGTTGACGATGGCGACATTCGTGCCCGGACGCAATTGCAGATGATGCGACGCCTTGACGTGCGGTGTATCGACGATATCGATGCGGCGCGGATCGACCACGATCAGTTTCGCGCCTTCGCGCACGCGGCGCTTCAGACGCGAGCCGAACACCGGATGGCCTTCGGTCGGATTCGCGCCGATCACCATGATCACGTCGGCCTTATCGACCGAGGCGAACGTCTGCGTGCCCGCCGATTCGCCGAGCGTCGTCTTCAGGCCGTAGCCGGTCGGCGAATGGCAGACGCGTGCGCAGGTGTCCACGTTGTTGTTGCCGAACGCGGCCCGCACGAGCTTCTGCACCAGATACGTTTCTTCGTTCGTACAACGCGACGACGTAATGCCGCCGATCGAATCGCGTCCATGCTTCGCCTGGATGCGGCGGAATTCGGAAGCTGCGTAATTGATCGCTTCTTCCCAGCTGACTTCGCGCCACGGATCGGTGATTTTCGCGCGGATCATCGGCTTGGTGATGCGGTCCTTGTGCGTCGCATAGCCCCATGCAAAGCGGCCCTTCACGCACGCGTGACCTTCATTCGCCTGACCGTTCTTGAACGGCACCATGCGCACGACCTGGTTGCCCTTCATTTCGGCCTTGAACGAGCAGCCGACGCCGCAATACGCGCAGGTGGTGACGACCGAATGTTCGGCCTGGCCGAGCATGACCACGGTCTTTTCCTGGAGCGTGGCAGTCGGGCACGCGGAGACGCACGCGCCGCACGACACGCATTCCGATTCCATGAACGGCTGGTTTTCGCTCGCCGCCACGCGCGATTCGAAACCGCGCCCCGCGATGGTCAGCGCGAACGTACCCTGGGTTTCTTCACATGCACGCACGCAGCGATTGCAGACGATGCATTTCGCCGGATCGTACGTGAAGTACGGATTCGATTCGTCCTTCTTGTCCTGCAGGTGATTCGCACCGTCGATACCGTAGCGCACTTCGCGCAGTCCGGTGACGCCTGCCATGTCCTGCAATTCGCAGTCGCCGTTCGCGGGGCAGGTCAGGCAATCGAGCGGGTGATCGGAGATATACAGTTCCATCACGTTGCGGCGCAGCGATTGCAAACGATCGCTCTGCGTGCGCACCTTCATGCCCGCTTCGACCGGCGTCGTGCACGAGGCCGGATAGCCGCGCTTGCCTTCAATCTCGACAAGACACAGGCGGCACGAGCCGAACGGTTCCAGCGAATCGGTCGCGCAGAGCTTCGGCACATTCACGCCGGCTTCGATAGCGGCGCGCATGACCGACGTGCCGGCCGGCACCGTTACCGCCTGGCCGTCGATTTCCAGTGTCACGTCGATGTCGGCGTGACGCTCGGGCGTGCCGTAGTCGGTGTCGTCGAAGTAGGAGCGCGGGGTGCGCGATTGTGCTTGCGCTTGCGATTTGCACGCGCAGTTGCCGGAGCCGCAGCCGCCGGCAGGAGTGTTGAGCATGTCTGACATGGTTGGGCTCCTCGTTCAGGCCGCGGCTTTCGGTGCGTCGGCGCGAGCGTCGGCGAGACCGAAGTCTTCAGGAAAATGGTCGAGTGCGGACAGCACGGGGTAAGGTGTCATGCCGCCCATCGCGCACAGTGAGCCGGACACCATCGTGTCGCAAAGATCGCGCAGCAACTGCACTTGCCGCGTGGACGTGTCGCCGTTACGGATTCGTGCGATCACTTCGACGCCGCGTGTGGAACCGATGCGGCACGGCGTGCACTTGCCGCAGGATTCGAGCGCGCAGAAGTGCATCGCGTATTGCGCGAGTTCGGCCAGATTCGACGTGTCGTCGTGCACGACGAGACCGCCGTGGCCGACCACGGCGCCGACCGCCGCATACGCTTCGTAATCCATCGGAATGTCCCACTGGCTTTCCGGCAGATAGGTGCCGAGCGGGCCGCCAACCTGCACGGCGCGCGCGGGCCGGCCGCTTGCCGTGCCGCCGCCGTAGTCGTGAATCAGTTCGCGCAGTGTCACGCCGAAGGCAAGTTCCACGAGTCCGCCTTGCTTGACGTTGCCTGCCAGCTGGAACGGCAGCGTCCCGCGCGAACGGCCCATGCCGAAGTCTTTGTAGAACGCCGCGCCGCGCGCGAAGATGATCGGCACCGTGGCGAGCGTGATGACGTTGTTGATCACCGTCGGCTGGCCGTACAGACCGACCAGCGCGGGCACCGGCGGCTTCGCGCGGACGATGCCGCGCTTGCCTTCGAGCGATTCGAGCAGCGCGGTTTCTTCGCCGCAGACGTACGAGCCGGCGCCCTTCGCGACGAACAATTCGAACCGATGCGCGGAGCCGAGCACGCTATCGCCGAGCCAGCCGGCGGCGCGCGCTTTTGCGATTGCGGCTTCCAGCGTCGCAATTGAATGCGGATATTCGCTGCGCACGTAGATGTAGCCGGCCGTTGCGCCGGTCACGACGCCCGCGATGATCATGCCTTCTATCAGCACATACGGGTCGCTCTCCATCACGAGGCGGTCGGAGAAGGTGCCGGAGTCGCCTTCGTCCGCATTACAGACGATGTACTTCTGCGCGGCTTTCGCCGCGCGCACCGTGCGCCATTTGATGCCGGCGGGGAACGCGGCGCCGCCGCGTCCGCGCAGGCCCGATTCGATCAGCGCTTCGCATGCGGCGTCTCCGTCGGTTTGCAACGCCTGGCGCAAGCCTTCGAGGCCGCCGTGCGCAACGTAGTCGTCGGTGGAAAGCGGGTCGGTGATGCCGATGCGCGCGAACGTCAGACGCTGTTGCTTCTTCAGATACGGAATCTTGTCCACCACGCCGACGCGGCGAGCATGCTCGCCACCGTCGACGAAGCCCGCGTCGAAGAGCGCGCCTACGTCACTTTCCTCGACGTTTGCATAACCGATGCGGCCTTCGGCCGTTTGCACTTCGACGAGCGGTTCGAGCCACAGCAAGCCGCGCGAGCCGTTGCGAATCAGGTCTATCGCGATGCCGCGGCGTGCGGCCTCGGCTTTGATCGCGTCGGCCAGCGCATCGGCGCCGAGTGCGAGCGCCGACGAATCGCGGGGAACATAGATGCGCGTCATGCCGTCACCTCCACGCATTTGCTGGCGGCCGCGAAAATGGCGTCGAACTTCTGCGGCGTAACCTTGGCATGGAGCGTGCCGTTCACCATCATCGCCGGCGACAGCGCGCATTGGCCAAGGCAGTACACCGACTCGAGTTCCACCGCGTCGCCGGTTTCATGCCCGGCATCGAAGCGGCAGCCCGTGTGCGCCTCGATGTGCTGCGCGAGCGCCTCGGTGCCCATGCTGCGGCAGGCTTCCGCGCGGCACAGTTGCACCGTGACGGGCGCCGCCGGACTCGTGCGGAAATGGTGGTAGTAGGTGATGACGCCGTGCACTTCCGCGCGCGACAGGTTCATCACGCGAGCGAGCGATGGCACCGTGGCGGGCGGCACGTAACCGAGTTCGTCCTGAATCGCGTGCAGCACCGCTAGCAGCGACTTGCCAGGCAGCGCATGACGCTCTACGAGCTGTTCCGGCGCGAAGGCGATGAGATCGTCCAAGTGGGGGCTCCTCCAAAGTCATATATGCACTTGTTATTCATAATGTGTGCACTTATGCTTCGTTTATTCGATATGGGATAGCCGAACGATAGGCGGGCGAAACAGCCTATGCAATAGGAGAAACCTGTACATATATGATCAGAATCGAGTGCCACGCGCAACTGGTGTTGAAGGGTCCGGACGGTCGGGAGGCAAGCCTGTCGGACGTCGTGCCGTTGCTCGCTCTCGTGAACGAGTCGGGCAGCATTGCTCAGGCGGCGACGCTTAAGGGTTTGTCCTACCGTCACGCGTGGGGTTTGTTGCGCGGAATCGAGGAGCGTCTGGGCGGTCCGCTGATCGCGAAGGAGCGCGGCCGAGGTTCGGTGCTTTCGGAACTCGGCCACGCGGTGCTGCGTGCGCAGCGTTTATGCGGCGAGCGGCTCGACGGCAATATGCAGGCGCTGGCGAGCGAGGTGGCAAGCGATCTGAATCGTTGGCTCGCGCCGCCCGTCGATCACGTGCGCATTCACGCATCGCATGGCTATGCCGTGGCGGCGCTCGTGACCGCGCTGGTCGCAAACGAGCTGCCCGTCGAAATCAAATACCGCGACGGTGCGGACGCCGTGAGTGCGCTCGCACGCGGCGAGTGCGAGCTGGCCGGCTTCCACTTGCCTCTTGGCGAGTTTCGCGAGGCTTGCGCCGATACGTACCGGCGCTGGCTCGATCCGCAACGCCATGTGCTCGTGCATCTGACGCGGCGCAAGCAGGGGCTTTTTCTCGGCAAGGGTAATCCGAAGACCATCGGCGGCCTGAGCGACCTCGCGCGCGACGACATCCGCTTCGTCAATCGTCAACATGGCTCCGGCACGCGCATGCTGCTGGATCTGGCGTTGACAAAGCTCGGCATCGACCCGGATCGCGTGAATGGCTACGCGTCGGCGGAGCTTACGCATTCGGCGATCGCTGCATTCGTTGCGAGCGGCATGGCCGACGTGGGCTTTGGCGTGGAACCGGCGGCGCATCATTTTGGGCTCGACTTCATTCCTGCCGTCGACGAAGACTATTACTTCGCATGCGACCGCGCGCGGCTCGAGCGCGAGCCGCTGTCCACGGTGATCGAACTGTTGCGCGGCAGCGCGTTTCATGAAAGCGTCGATCAGCTGCAAGGCTACGATCCGCGCGAGTGCGGCAAAGTCGTGGACCTCGAAACAGGATTGAGCGGAGCAGGCGCGTAAGCGGTTGTAAACATCGTGGCGCGTTCGACGCTGCGTATGGCTTTCGTTTGGGATACTCTCTAAGCTTCCGCTTTTGCCCAACCGCGCGCCAGGCCGCGCTACGAATCGATATGAAAGCTCTTGTACATGCATGCGCCGCCGCAGCGTCGGCTGGTTTGCTCCTCGTGACCATTCCGGTCGCTTTCGCGCAGAATTCGCCGGGCGTGCCGGGCGGCATTCTGCAGGAGCAGTTCCGGCTTGCTGAACATCCGCAAATGCCGTTCGCGGCTTCCGCGCCGTCGGACAAATATCAGTCGGACAAGAAGTCGGCCATGCGCAAGCGCGGCGACCTGGGCGACCCGAATGGCTGCAACCTGCGCTGTCCGAAAGACGAGTAGGCTGCTGTTCAGTGCATATCTGCTAGTTGAAACGCCGGCGCTTTGCCGGCGTTTTTCGTTGGTTGTGCGTCTGGGCGCTGGTTACGGCTTTGCCGTGTGCCAGACGTCCTTGAAGCCGTCTCCTTTTGCGTCCCCCGCCTGCTTGTCCGCCGAGTAGCGATAAAGCGGATGACCTTTGTACGCCCATTGCTGCTTGCCGTCCGCCGACGGAATCAGTGTCCAGTCCCCGGACGGTTTGTCGGAGGGGCTCGCCACGGCAGCCGGCCAATAGCTCATGCAGCCGCCCGTGCAGGCGCTGACGCCCGGCGTGGTGTCCTTGTCGAACGTGTAGAGCGTCATGCCGTCGGCGGTAACGAAGCGGCCGTCGACAACCTTCGGGGGTTCGGCAAAAGCGGCCTGTTGCAGTGCCAGCAAGGCGAGGCAGAAGAGGGTTTTGCGCATGATGTCGGCTCCTGTTGTTTGTGATCGTGTGAGTTGTTAGCGCGCAGGGCGGCTCGCGTCCGCGCGTGAGGTATCAACGAACGAGCCGGGAGGTTTATTCCCATCTCGTTCCCGGTGCGTTTGCGGTCGCACTGTCACAGTAGGCGACGGATTCGGGTTTAGCAACGCGTCGCGATGTTGCAAGGCGTGATTTACCGCGGCTTTGTTGACTTAAGTTAATTCCTATTTTGACGTAGGAATGTTTCGCATTGTATGTAGGAGCGACGAATTAGCCGGGTGTATGTTTTTCATGAACACGCGGTCATTAACCAAAATCATTGATTGGTATTTTTAGCGTGCGCCCATACCGCGCCCGGAAATAGAACCGACTGGTCGATCCGACGGTCACAGCCCTTATAGCCCGGGCAGGCTCGCCATGTGCGCCGCCGGGCAACGTAATCTGGAATATTCATGGATTAATCAAAGAAAATTCCGATGAATAAAGATAAATGAAAAATTCCGTCAAGATGCCGTTTTCTAGAAAATCCCGGGTGCTAGAATTTGCGCCGCTCGCTGAGCAAGAAATTACTTTCGAGCTAATCATTATTCAGTTAACTTAGGTAAACAAAAATGCAAAAAATCAACCGTAATGAACTGGCCAAATCCGCTGTTGCGGGCGGTTGCTGCAAGAGCAGCACCGCAAATACGACGCCGACGACGCTGAAGAGCGCTGCTCCGGTCAAGTCGCGCGCCTAATGCTCGACCGTGCCGGGACCGCGCCCGCTGGCGCGGTCCCGGCACACGAACGAACGCCAACATGAAGCCGTGGGTCGTCGGGTGGAACGTGCTGACTTTCCTGCGCAACCGGATCGCGAGTGCGAGGCGCAGCGTACAGGTCGCGTTGATTGCGCGCATGCCGCGATCGGCAATCGAGCCGCTGTCCGCCGTTTTATGGCAGGTCTATCGGCTCGTCGATGCGCGTACGCGGTGGGAAGGCGTGTGCCGTTACGAGATTGGCCGCGACGTACTTGACTTGCCACTGCGCAACCCGGGCCGCGTTGCCGCCGGCCGCTTCCGGGAGCGCCTGATCGACCAGCGGATTTACTTTGGCCGGCTGTCGCGTGGCAGCGAAGCATGGTCCGACCTGCAGCAGATCGCGAGTTCGATCGCCACACGAATCAGGCAACTGCAGGCAAATGAACCCGGTCGCCCGGTCATCGTGTCGCCGTTTCACTATGTGTCGCAATACGCGAACATTTATGTCATCGACGAATTGCGGGCGTTGCTCGGACTCGAATCGATCGCCGTGGTGTCCGGCGTGCCACGAGATATGTATGGCGATGATCACTCGCTCATACCAGGCGTGAACGTGCTGTACACCTACGGGCAAGACGATCGCAATGGCCTCGGCCTGCGTGTCGCGCGCGCGTTGAAGCGCAGTGGCGTCGCGGTGTTGTTTGCCGACGTGCCTCCGTTCGCACTGCACCGTTATCCCATGGAGACGGTGAGCGTCTCCATGTTTGGGCGCAACGCGCGCATTCATAACGGTGTGTTCCGGTTGGGCGCGCAGTTCGACGCGATATTGCTGCCGTTCTATCTGCGCTTTGAGCGCGGGCGTTTCGGCGCCGAAATATTCGAGCCGTTGCCGCTTGCCGGTACAGGCGCTGTCCAGCAAGTTGCGAGGTATATCGAAGCCGCGGCCGCGAGCAACTATTCGGATTGGCTGGTTGCCGGCCATCCCTCGATGTACTCGTTCGCGCCCGTTCGCTAAAGCTTTTCCCGCCCAGCGCAAGAGCCGCGGTATCGCATTCGTCCCAAAAGCGCGCAGGCATAGAAATGCGCACAGACCAGCACCCGCTGGCATCCGGCAGCAACGAGGCTATGGAACCGATTTATCTCCCACAATTCAGGGACGTCTCGTGGCGTTGGCTCGCCTATGCGGCGTCCACGCTCATCGTTGTCGCGGTCGTTTTCGCGTTCGTTCACGACGTCGAGCTGAAACAGGACGTGCGCGCGGAAATCGTGTCGCCGTCGGAAATCAAGATCCAGGGGCTGAGCGGACTGGTATCGGACATCTATGTCAGCACCTCGGCGCGCGTCGGGCAGGGCGCACCGCTCTTCAGGCTGGAGCGCGATCTTTCGCTGGCGAGCGACGGCCGGCAGCGCCCGGCCTTTGACGCGCATGACCGCGACGAGCAGATTCGTACGAGCGAAGCGCAATACACGCAGCGCAAAGCCGACCTCAGCGCGCAACTGGACGCCGCACGTCTTGCCGCGCAAAGCCGTCGGGCCGAGATCCTCGCGCTCGATGAGCAATTGAGCCAGAACGAGCAATTAGCCAACGAAGCGCAACGTACGGTCGCACGGCTCGAATCGGTGTCGGACTACGTCACCGCAGACCGCGTCGAACAGGCGAGGGCGGTGACGCATCAGGCGAAGGTGTCGGTTGCGCAAAGCGCCGCGCGCCGTCAACAGTTGAATGCCGAACTCGGCGCGGCACTCGGAACCCAAACCGGGCTTGGTGCGCAGTTGACTGAACTCGAAGCGCGCCATGCGCGCGAACTCCAGGACATTCGTGTGCGGTTCGAGCAGATTCGCCAGGACGCGACCATTTCCGCGCCGAAGGCGGGCGTCGTTACTTTTTCTGGGCTCGTTCCCGGCCGCACGCTGGCCACGGACGACGTCGCACTCGTGATATCGACCGGCGAGAAGGGGCCGCTGCGCGCTGCATTGCGTATTCCTTCGCGACGGCGTGGCTTTATCCGCGAAGGGCAAGTTGTGCGGCTCAAGTTCGACGCGTTTCCCTATGCAAAATTCGGCAGCTACGCGGCGCGCATCGATTCGATCTCCCGCACCACGGTGCGATCAGGAATGTCACCGGCGGGCGCTTCGGAGCCGCGCGGTGCGCAAGGCGATTACATGGCATGGGCCACGTTGAGCGACGACAAGTTCAAGTTCGAACAGCAACGCTTTGACATTCTGCCCGGCATGGCCGCGACGGCGAGCATCGTGATCGAACGGCGCACCATCGCCGAATGGGTGCTCGCGCCATTTTTCCGCATGCTGCGAGCTTGACGATGCGCGCTATCTATCAAAACGAAGTTGCCGAGTGCGGCTACGCGTGTCTGGCCATGGTCCTGTCGCACTTCGGCCGAGCCATTGAAGTGCGAGAGTTGCAGGCTTTCAGGCCGATCTCAGCCAACGGCCTCTCGCTGATGGACCTGTACGATGTGGCAGTCGAATTCGGTCTCGCCGTGCAGGCATACCGCTTTGACGCAGGCGATCTGCCGAGCATCAAGCGCGGTTCGATTCTGCATTTCGGCGGCGCGCATTTCGTCGTTTTCGAGAATTGCGGGCGCGGCTATGTGAAAGTGATCGATCCGGCGAGCGGGCGGCGGCGCATCTCCATGGACACCTTTGTCGCTAATGTGTCCGGCTACCTGCTCGAATGTGCGCCGACGCCAGCCATGCCGCGTGTGCGCAACAAGTCGCGTGTGCCAGGCGCGCTGGCTCGCGTGCGGGCGCTCAATCCGCAACTCACCGCGCAGATCGCCAAGGTGATGTTCGTTGCGCTCGGCAGCCAGTTCGCGATTCTCGCCATGCCGTACCTCGGCAATCTGTTGCTCGACGACGTAGTCGCCCCTGACAACCTGAATCTGCTCAGTGTATTGATACTGACGTTCGGCGGCATTTTTATCGTCGGTGCGTTGAGCCAGTACGTTCAGACCTACCTCGTCGAGCTTCTGCACGGTTTAGTGCAGATGAACATGACCGAGGGAATCGTGGCGCAGCTGTTGCGCAACCCCATACCGTACTTCGAGAAGCGTCACGTCGGCGACCTGTTCGCACGCGTGAAGGCGCAAGACGAAGTTAGCGCCTTCACCACGCGGACAACGATCTCGTCAGGTATCGACGTCGCGGTCGGCATGCTCGCGCTCGCATTGATGCTGGTGCAAAGCAGGCAACTCACGCTGATCGCCGTGCTGATTTTCATGGTCTACGTGGCGGTGTCCTTCGCGTTGTTTTCGCGCATGCGCGACACCCATGCACTGGTGCTGGAGGAGTCGGGGCGCTGCGACGACACGCTTATCGAAACGATACGCGGGGCTTCGTTGATCAAGCTGTCGCAGGGCGAGGCGCGGCGCACGGCGATCTTCATGGGGAAATATCGCTCGTATATGGCGGCGTTGGTGAAGAACAGCCGTCTCGCGAGCGCACGTGACGCGATCCTCAAACTTGTCGACTACGCGGACATGATCGCGGTGAGCTGGTTCGCCGCGCGTCTGATGCTGAGCGGCACGATTTCGGTGGGCGTCTTCTATTCGTTTCTGATCTACAAGTCGCTGCTGTCCGAGCGTTTTGCGCGAGCCGTCAACGCAGCCTTCGAATATTTCATGCTGAGTGTTCCGGTTGCGCGCGTGGGCGATATCGTCGATGGCGAAGCGGAGCGGTACACCGAGCCCGGCGAGATGCATAAGGCCGTCGAGGTGCGAACGTTCGAGCGCATCGACGTGCGCGGCGTCACGTTCCGCTACGGCGTTTCGGATCAACCGGTGCTCAAGGACGCGAACATCGTGATCCGGCGGGGCGACAAGATTGTGATTACTGGCGCCTCGGGAACCGGCAAGTCGACGCTCTTCAAGTTGCTTGCCGCAGCCGAGCCGCTGCAGGAAGGCGAGATCACGCTAAACGGGATCGCGTGGCCGAATCTCAGCGTCGATGAAATCCGACGACATGCCGTTCATATGCGACAGGGCGATCTGATCCTGCACGGCTCGATTGCCGACAACGTCTCACTTTTCGCGGGCAATGCGGACGAGGCGCGCATTCATGCACTGCTGGACGACGTCGGCTTGCTGCCCGATGTCATGCGCCTGCCGATGCGCACGCGCACGGTGATTAGCGACACGATCGCGAATATTTCAGCGGGCCAGCGGCAACGGCTGCTGCTGGCCCGCGCGTTGTATCAGCAGCGGGAACTGCTGCTGCTCGATGAGCCGACTTCGAACCTCGACCCCGCATCCGTGCGGCACGTTGTCGACTTGTTGCTGCGTCTCGAACGCACGGTGGTCGTGATTACGCATGACATGTCGCTCGCTTCGGCGTTCGACACTCGCTATCGATTGGTCGATGGTGAACTGGTGTGCGAGGCTCGCGAAGGAGTTCTGGCGGATGAATAAACGCAAGATCGCGAGCGCACTGCTTATGTTCAGCAGCGTGGTTTACGCAGAGGCCGCAGAGGCTGTCGATCTGCTCACCGTGGTGGAGCAGAGCACCGATCACGACGCGGATCTGGCGGCGTTTCGCGCCGGCTCGAGAGCCGCGGGAGAGGCATTGCCGAAAGCCCGCGCGGCGCTGCTGCCACAAGTGGCGGCGGGTTGGGGGCGGGCGTACAACAGCACGGTGACCGAGGGCGTTCCGAACACCCACTACTGGCAGAACGGGTGGACTGTCGCGCTCACGCAGCCTGTTTTCGACTGGAGCAGATGGACCACTTATAAGCAGGCGGATTTCGTTCAGGCGCGCGGCGCGGTCGATCTCGCGCGTGCGCAGCAATCGGCCGTTCTGCGAGCCGTGCAAACGTACTTCGACGAACTCGCAGCCGAAGACGAACTGACACGCGCCGACGACTACACGGCGGCGCTGGATGTGCACCTGGAAGAACTGCGGCGCCGGCGGCGTGCCGGCGAGGCCACGGTGATCGATGTGCAGGAGGCCGAGGCGGCTTGCCAACAGGCGCGGTCGCAACAATTGGACGCCCGGGACGACTTGCAGTTGAAACGGCTCGCGCTGGAACACCTCACGGGGCAGCGGTTTGCGGGGCTGTCGCGCTTGTCGGACGCCGCTGTCATGCCAGGACTGTACCCGGAAGATATGGAAAGCTGGGCCTCGCAAGCCGAGGCGCACGACTACACGGTGCAACTGAGGCAGATCGATCGGCGCATTGCAGAACTCGAGGTCGAGAAGGCTCGCGCAGCTCGGTTACCGGTCGTGAATCTGACGGCGAGCCATACGCCAGCCGGCGCAGCGTCCGGCTACGTCCGCCCGACGACGACAACGACGGCGATGCTGTCGATGAGCATCCCCATTTTCGAAGGCGGTGCAACGAGCGCGAACATCGACGAAAAACTGGCACTCGAAGACAGGGCACAGGACGAACTGGTTGCGGCGACACGATCGGCGGGCGCTAGCGCGCGGGAATACTGGTCGCGCTTTCTTGCCGGCGTCGCCCGCGTGGAAGCACTGTCGCGATTGGTGCAGAGTTCGCGCGCCGCGCTCAACGCGACGAAGGTCGGCTATCGCGTGGGTAGTCGCGGGAGCGCAGATGTACTGCGGGCATCCGACGCGTTTTTCGCGAATCGCCGTGATCTTATTCGGGCACGGTATGCAACAGTCGTTGGGCTTCTTCAACTGAAGGCGGCAACGGCGAGCCTTGATCTCGACGAAGTGGCGCGCGTTAATCAACTGGTGCTGAACGTTGGAGACCGTCAGCCGGTGACTCGCGCGGATGTGCAACACGCGGTGGTGGATGCCAAAGTGGAGCGGGTGGCGGTTGAGGCAAAGATAGAGACGGCTGCAGCGGATGCTGAGATGCCGCTGGCGGTGGTTGGTACCCAGCCTCCGCAAAGCGTAGCCGGCACGGATCCGCAGCCGGCAGCGATTGATGCGGCCGTGCAACGCGCGCTGGGCTCTATTCGCCAGCAATAAGCGTCGACGTAATAAGCGCCGACGCAATTTGCGCTGCACAGTTCGTGGTGGGCGGGATCGCCATACCAAAGCGCTGGCGATCTAAAGACAAAAAACCCCGAGCGGCTAGCGCCGTCGGGGTATTCGTTAAGGCATTGCCATTTGCCTGAAAGGTGTCTGGTGGAGGCGGCGGGAATCGAACCCGCGTCCAGAAGCACTCTACGACCAGTTCTACATGTTTAGTTCTGTCATTTGATTTAACCATAGTGACGCGGACGAACACGCTGCACTACGGCGATTCACTAGATTTTCGACCCGGACGTCGTGACTCCGTCAAGGCTTAACTGACGTATATGACCTCTGTCGGTATTGCTACCGGTCTTGCGACTCTAGCCCGTCAGTGAACTAGGCAGAGGACGGCGGCCCTTAGGCTGCCAGTGCGAACGTATCGTCGTTTGCAGTTACGTTTTTCCCATTGATTAACGAGGTGACGGGTCCTCGACATGCCCTAGCCGCTTCGCAACCCCTGTCGAAACCAGGTCGCCCCCGCGGTTCGTTGCTCAGAACTTCGAGCCAGCGTATATTTTACAATAGTTTGACCGCCGTGTCTTGGCCCATTCCTGGTGGATGTGAGCTGTCCGTTCGGGCCCGTGCCGAGGCCGGTCGCTAACCGATGTCGCGAAGCAGCTTCTGCAGCTCGGCCGGCGACTGCACGACATGCTGCGCATGCCATTGCGTCGGCGGAATATCGTCCCCGCAATAGCCGTAGGCCGCGGCCACCGTCTTCATGCCGGCAGCAAACCCAGCCTGCACATCGCGCAGATCGTCGCCGACGTAGACGATGCGCTCGGGCGTCACGTCGAGTTCGCGAGCGGCGTGCAGCAACGGCGCCGGGTGTGGTTTCGAATGCGGAGTCGTATCGCCGCTGACCACGCAGCCCGCCCGCTCTTCCAGACCCAGTTGCGCGACCAGCGGTTCCGTGAGCCGCGCCACCTTGTTCGTGACGATGCCCCAGCGCACGCCCCGTGCGTCGAGTTCATCCAGCAGTTCGGGGATGCCCGGAAAGAGCGTGGTTTCGATGCAAAGGTCCGCTTCGTAGTTGGCGAGGAACTCCTCGCGCATCGATGCGAACTCGTGGTCGTCAGACCCAATGCCGAACGCCCCGCCGAGCAGCCCTCGCGCGCCAGCCGACGCGAGCGGCCGTAGTCGTTCGAGCGGGACCATATCCAGCCCGCGATCATGGCGCATCTTGTTGACGGCGGCGGCAAGGTCTGGCGCCGTATCGGCCAGCGTGCCGTCGAGGTCGAACAGCACGGCTTGGCAAAGACCCAGTGCGTCATCGTGGTCTTCGCGTTGGGGCAGGGGCGTAGGATCGCTCATCGATTGGATTGGGTCGGCGTTCGGGCGGATCAGGCGTCGCGGCGGCAGGCGAGCATGTAGTTCACGCTCGTATCTGCGGAAAGCGCGAAGTGCTTGCTGAGCGGGTTATAGACAATACCCTTGATGTCTGCAGTGCGCAGGCCGGCGGCTCGCACGAAGCCCGCGAGTTCGGACGGACGGATAAAACGCGCATAGTCGTGCGTGCCTTTGGGCAGCATGCGCGCAATGTATTCCGCGCCGATCACCGCAAACAGGTATGACTTCACGTTACGGTTGAGCGTGGAAAAGAACACCCAGCCGCCCGGTTTGACGAGCGTCTTGCACGCCTCGACGATCGCGGCGGGCTGCGGCACATGTTCCAGCATTTCCATGCAGGTGACCACGTCGTAGGTGCCCGGCTCACGTGCGGCGAGCGCCTCGGCGGCGATCTCCTCGTAATTAACCGTTACACCGCTTTCAAGGCTGTGAAGATCGGCGACGCCAAGAGCTTCGCTCGACAAGTCGATTCCTTTGACGTGCGCGCCGAGGCCGGCCATCGACTCGGACAGAATGCCGCCGCCGCAACCGATGTCCAGCACGTGCTTGCCGGCCAGATGCGCGTGGGCGTCGATCCAGCTCAAGCGAACGGGGTTGAGTTCATGCAGCGGTTTGAACTCGGCGTTTGGGTCCCACCAACGATGCGCAAGGTCGCTGAATTTCTGTAGTTCGTGGGGATCGGCGTTGGTCATGGCGAAGCTGCCTCGATGAGAGCGGTGAGCGGGCGCTCGAGGATAAACCCGGAGTATATAGGCGAGGGGCCGGGGCGGCAAAATGCCGCCCGCGCGTGCAAGCGGTTGGCGGCGCTCGCCTGGCTTGATCGGCGATCTGCGCAGTCTGCGCAAAAAAAAGCCCCGCCGAAGCGGGGCTTTTTGTACTGCGGTAGTTTGTAGCTTACTGCTTCGAAGTACCGACAACTTCGACTTCCACGCGACGATCCGGTGCGAGGCAGGCGATGAGTTGCTTGCGGTTCTTCTGGTTGCAACCGGTCGTGACCGGGTTGCGCTTGCCCTTGCCTTCCGTGTAGATACGGTTGGATTCGATGCCCTTGCTGACGAGGTATGCCTTCACAGCTTGAGCGCGACGCAGCGACAGACGGTCGTTGTACTTGTCCGAACCGATGCGGTCCGTGTAACCCGTTGCCACGACGACTTCGAGGTTCAAGCCCTGGATCTTCGATGCCAGATCGTCCAGCTTTTCTTTGCCAGCCGGCTTCAGGATAGCCTTGTCGAAGTCGAACAGTGCGTCAGCCTGATACGTGATTTTCTGGCTGGTGATGGCCGGTGCCGGTGCGACCGGTGCCGGCGGCGTCGGAGCCTGGGCAACCAGTGCGCCGTCGCACTTTGCGTTAGCCGTTGCCGGCGTCCAGAATGCATCGCGCCAGCAAAGCTCGTTCGTGCCGTTCATCCACACGTATTCGCCAGTACCATTCACCCAGTTGTCATTGGTAGCTTGTCGCGACGCCGGCACCGACTGTGCCATTGCGGATGCAGCCATAACTGCGGTAGCTGCAATGAACGCGAGCTTTGAAAGTTTATTCATATTTCTCCTCTCGAATTTGAGATTACCGCAGGTTTACTGCGAGCCTGTTGACGAAGACAAGTCATACATTGCTCGAAGTATAACATTGGTGCCAAACAAAAAACGTTGTGTGTAGACTTCGAGCAGTGTCTGACTCTTTGTGCGTTGGCATTTTGCCATATCGTTCCCTTCCGACGATAAAAAAATCCGCCCCCGATCAAAACGCCTTCCAATTGTGGTGCATGCGCAACAGAACCGATCGCCCGGAGCGTCCCGCCAGTCATGGCTGAGCGCGAAATTGCCCCACGCATTAATCGAGCCTGGCCGGCCCGGATATGGGGCATTTGAACGCCGCTCTGACGCCTTTGCCGAGCACTCGCTAATAGGTATACGTGCGACCGTCGGGCGCGGATGACCGGCATGTTAGAATCGCGTGATGCGTTGCGCCTGCAATGCTTACGCGAAGGCGCCGTCTTCCCGTCGCCTTCGCACGTAAAAGATACGGATAATGGATCAATTCGCCAAAGAGACTCTGCCAATCTCCCTAGAGGAGGAAATGCGCCGTTCGTATCTCGATTACGCGATGAGCGTGATCGTAGGGCGTGCGCTTCCCGACGTTCGCGATGGCCTGAAGCCGGTCCACCGGCGCGTGCTTTACGCGATGCACGAACTGAACAACGACTGGAACCGCGCGTACAAGAAGTCGGCGCGTATCGTCGGCGACGTCATCGGTAAGTACCACCCGCACGGCGACACGGCTGTATACGACACCATCGTCCGGATGGCGCAGGACTTTTCGCTGCGTTACATGCTGGTAGACGGCCAGGGCAACTTCGGTTCGGTCGACGGCGACAACGCCGCGGCCATGCGATACACCGAAATCCGCATGGCCAAGATCGGCCACGAACTGCTTGCCGACATCGACAAGGAAACGGTCGACTTCACGCCGAACTACGACGGCAGCGAGAACGAGCCGGCCATTCTGCCCGCGCGCATTCCCAATCTGCTGATCAACGGCTCGTCGGGTATTGCGGTCGGCATGGCGACCAACATTCCGCCGCACAACCTGAACGAGGTTGTCGACGCGTGCCAGCACCTGCTCAGGAACCCGGAAGCCACGATTGACGAACTGATCGAGATCGTTCCGGCCCCCGATTTCCCGACCGCCGGCATCATTTACGGCGTGGCAGGCGTGCGCGACGGCTATCGCACCGGCCGTGGCCGCGTGGTAATGCGCGCGCTGACGCACTTCGAAGAGATCGATCGCGGCCAGCGCATGTCGATCATCGTCGACGAATTGCCGTATCAGGTGAACAAGCGCTCGCTTCTCGAGCGTATTGCCGAACTCGTCAACGAGAAAAAGCTGGAAGGCATTTCCGATATCCGCGACGAGTCCGACAAGAGCGGTATGCGCGTCGTGATCGAGTTGAAGCGCGGCGAAGTGCCGGAAGTCGTCCTGAACAATCTGTATAAGGCGACCCAGCTTCAGGACACTTTCGGCATGAATATGGTCGCGCTGGTCGACGGCCAGCCGAAGCTGCTGAATCTGAAGGAAATGTTGTCGTGCTTCCTGTCGCATCGCCGGGAAGTGCTGACGCGGCGCACTGTATACGAACTGCGCAAAGCTCGCGAACGTGGCCACGTGCTCGAGGGTCTGGCCGTTGCGCTCGCCAATATCGACGAGTTCATCGCGATCATCAAGGCCGCGCCGACTCCGCCGATCGCAAAGCAGGAATTGATGGCGCGTCCGTGGGATTCCTCCCTGGTGCGAGAAATGTTGTCTCGCGCCGAAACGGAAAACGCGTCGGCCGGTGGCCGCGAAGCCTATCGTCCTGACGGATTGAATCCGTCCTTCGGTATGCAGTCGGACGGCCTCTACCGTTTGTCCGACACCCAGGCTCAGGAAATTCTGCAGATGCGTCTGCAGCGCCTGACCGGCCTGGAGCAGGACAAGATCATTGGCGAGTATCGCGACGTCATGGCGCAGATTGCCGATTTGCTGGACATCCTGGCGCGCCCGGAGCGGATTACGGCGATCATCGTCGACGAACTCACGTCGATCAAGTCGGAATTCGGCGACGCGCGCCGCTCGAAGATCGAACTGAACGCAACCGAGCTGAACACCGAAGATCTGATCACGCCGCAAGAAATGGTCGTGACCATGTCGCACGCCGGTTACGTCAAATCGCAGCCGTTGTCCGAATATCGCGCCCAGAAGCGCGGCGGTCGCGGCAAGCAGGCGACTTCCATGAAGGAAGACGACTGGATCGACACGCTGTTCATTGCGAACACGCACGACCATATTCTGTGCTTCTCGAACCGCGGCCGCGTGTATTGGGTCAAGGTCTACGAAGTGCCGCAAGGTTCGCGGAACTCGCGCGGTCGTCCGATCGTCAATATGTTCCCGCTGCTGGAAGGCGAGAAGATCACGGTCGTGCTGCCGGTCAAGGAATTTTCCGCAGACAAGTTCGTGTTCATGGCCACCGCGTTAGGAACGGTAAAGAAGACGCCGCTCGAAGCCTTCAGCCGACCGTTGCGCAAGGGTATTATCGCGGTCGGTCTCGATGACGGCGATTACCTGATCGGCGCGGCTATCACAGACGGTCAACACGACGTCATGCTGTTCTCCGATTCTGGCAAGGCGGTCCGCTTCGACGAAAACGACGTGCGGCCAATGGGACGCGAGGCGCGCGGCGTCCGTGGCATGCAACTCGAAGACGGTCAGAACGTGATCGCGTTGCTGGTGGCGGGCGACGAGCAGCAGTCGGTGCTCACGGCTACGGAAAACGGCTTCGGCAAACGCACGCCGATCACCGAGTACACGCGTCACGGTCGCGGCACGAAAGGCATGATCGCGATCCAGACGTCGGAGCGCAACGGCAAGGTCGTTGCGGCCACGCTGGTCGACCAGGAAGCGCAGATCATGCTGATTACCAATACGGGCGTGCTTATCCGTACGCGCGTGTCGGAAATTCGAGAAATGGGCCGTGCAACCCAAGGTGTTACACTCATCAGCCTTGACGAAGGGACCAAGCTTTCAGGTCTGCAACAGGTTGCCGAAGCAGAAGCAGACGTCGATGTGGAAGGCGACGCCGAAGGTCCCGCCGACGGCAGCAACGACGTCGAAGACGGCGGTGCGGCCTGACCTGCGTCGCGGCTTGCGCATTCGTTAACCGGTTGAAAGCTGCGCAGGAAACAATAGCGTGTCGGGCCGACATGCTTTCTGCGCGGCAAGCAGTTCAAGTCAATTTCTATTAGGGAGTAATGATGCAGAAACGATTTAAACAACTGGCGTTGCTGGCTGCCCTCGTGCCGACGTTTGCAATGGCTCAAGCGCTTCAGAGCCAGGCTCCGTCGGCTCCGGCTGCTGCCGCAGCACCGGTTGATCCGGCCAAGCAGGCTGCAATCAAGGACCTGCTGGACGCAATCGACGCGCAGAAGCTCGTCGGCGCGATCGGCAACAGCGCACAAATGCAAGCAAAGCAGCTGGTTCCGGCTATCCTCTCGGACGCGCTGAGCGAGAACAAGACGATGACGGACAAGCAGAAGCAGGCTTCCGTCCCGACGCTGCAAAAGAACGCAGTGCCGAAGCTGGTTGACGGCGCAGGCCAGGTCTTCGCGACGGACAGCTTCCGCCAGGACGCAATGCAAGCTCAGTACGATGCTTACGCAAAGTACTACAGCACGTCGGAAATCAAAGATCTGACCACGTTCTACAAGAGCCCGACGGGCCGTAAGTTCATCCAGGTTCAAGACCAGGTTGGCCGCGACGTCGTCAACGGCTTGATGCAAAAGTACATGCCGCAATCGATCAAGGCGACGCGTGACCAGGCTGACAAGGAAGTCGCTTCGGTCAAGCCGGCTAAGTAAAGCCTCGGGCGAATACTGCGCTCGCGCGCCAGTGGCGGCCCCTTGCCGGGCCGCCGGGTTTGGCGGGTTCGCGGGGACAGTGCGATAATGGCCGTTTGCGCGTGTGCGCAAATGGCCATTATTTTTTGGCGCGAGATTGTGGAGTCTGCTGCGTTTTGATCGCCGCGTTGCAGGTCGACACAGCGTTTCTCGTCTGTCAATAAATCTAGCCGGTTCAGCAGCTTATTTTCGCGGCGGCCTCTTCGCCGACTCGTGCGCGATCTTCCGTTTTCGCGCCGCTTTCAGGATCTCACGATGCGCGTCTTTAATTTCTCCGCCGGCCCGGCGGCCATGCCCGAAGAAGTGCTGCGTCAGGCAGCCGACGAGATGCTCGACTGGCAAGGCAGCGGCATGAGCGTGATGGAAATGAGCCATCGTGGAAAAGAATTCATGTCGATCCACGAGGAAGCGCTCCTCGACCTGCGCGAGTTGCTGGCCGTGCCGGCGAGCCACCGCATCCTGTTTCTGCAAGGTGGCGGTCTCGGCGAAAACGCAATCGTGCCGATGAACCTGCTCGGTTCGAAGCCGCGCGCCGACTTCGTCGTCACGGGTTCGTGGTCGCAAAAGTCACTGAAGGAAGCGCAGAAGTACGGCACCGTGCACGTTGCGGCAAGCGGCGAGACGGCTGACGGTTTCACGCGCGCGCCTGCATTTTCCGAATGGCAAATGTCGGACGATCCGGCTTACGTGCACTTGTGCACGAACGAAACGATCCACGGCGTCGAGACATTCGAGATTCCTGATCTCGGCAACGTGCCCTTGGTAGCGGACGCGTCGTCTCACATCCTGTCGCGTCCCATGGACATCGCCAAATACGGCGTGCTGTTTGGCGGCGCGCAGAAGAATATCGGCATGGCCGGCGTGACGGTCGTGATCGTGCGCGAGGACATGCTGGATCGCGCGCAGGCCATTTGCCCGTCGGCGTTCGAATGGAAGACCGTCGCCGAGAACAATTCCATGTACAACACGCCGCCTACCTATGCGATCTACATCGCGGGGCTGGTGTTCAAGTGGTTGAAGAAGCAGGGCGGCCTTGCTGCAATCGAAGCACGTAATCTCGAGAAATCGAAGCTGTTGTACGACACGATCGACTCGAGCAGCTTCTATCTGAACAAGGTCGAGCGTAGCTCGCGTTCGCGGATGAACGTACCGTTCTTCCTCGCCGACGAGTCGCGCAATGAAGAATTTCTCGCCGGCGCGAAAGCGCGGGGAATGGTGCAGCTAAAGGGCCACAAGTCCGTCGGCGGCATGCGGGCGTCGATTTACAACGCCGTTCCGCTCGAAGGCGTCAAAGCGCTTGTCGAATACATGAAGGAATTTGAACAGCGCAGCGCCTGAGTGCTTCGGCATTCGGCGCGCGCATCCTTTCCAGCACGCTTTTTTTCCAGCAGCTATCGGCAGGACCGTTTTCACGCATGGACGACGAACTCAATAACCGACTCAAACCTCTTCGCGAACGCATCGACGCGCTCGACGCGCAGCTGATCGCGCTTCTCAATCAGCGCGCCGCGGTGGCGCTCGAAGTCGGCGAGGTCAAAAAGCATTTCAACGCGCCGGTGTTTCGCCCCGAACGCGAGCAGCAGGTGATCGCCCGTCTGCAGGACATGAGCGAGGGGCCGCTCGCGAGCGAGCATATCAGCGCGATCTGGCGCGAGATCATGGCGGCCAGCCGGGCGCTCGAAAAGACAATCAAGGCGGCTTACCTCGGGCCGGTGGGCACCTACAGCGAGCAGGCCATGCACGAGTACTTCGGTCAATCGATCGAGGGGCTGCCGTGTCCGTCGATTGACGAAGTATTTCGCTCGGTCGAAGCAGGCGCCGCCGAATTCGGCGTCGTGCCTGTCGAGAATTCGACCGAAGGCGCGGTATCGCGCACGCTGGATCTGCTGTTGCAAACTCAGTTGGCCATTGGCGGCGAACTTGCGTTGCCGATTCATCACAATCTGTTGACGCTGAATGGCGGCCTTGCGGGCGTCACGCGCGTGTGTGCGCACGCGCAGGCGCTCGCGCAATGTCAGCGCTGGCTCGCGACCAATGCGCCGCATCTGGAGCGCCAGGCGGTGTCGAGCAACGCGGAAGCCGCGCGCATGGCGGCGGAAGATCCGACCGTCGCGGCGATCGCGGGCGACCGCGCTGCGACCCACTACGGCTTGCAAGTTGCCTATGCGCTGATTCAGGACGACCCGCACAACCGCACCCGCTTCGTCATGATCGGCAAGGAACGCACAGGCGTGAGCGGACACGACCAGACGTCGCTGATCGTGTCGGTGGCTAATGAACCGGGAGCCGTGTTCAAGCTGCTGGAGCCGCTCGCTCGTCATAGCGTCTCGATGACCCGCTTCGAATCGCGGCCAGCGCGCGTGGGTACGTGGGAGTACTACTTTTATATCGACGTCGAGGGCCACCGCGACGATCCGGCTGTAGCGGCCGCGCTTGAAGAGCTTGGCCAGAAGGCAGCATTTCTGAAGATTCTCGGCTCGTATCCGCGTGCGCGCTAACGGTCACCGGTCGGCGAGTAAGCTCACGCAGACAGCAGGCCGGCGCGCTGGCCGCGACTTTTCTAATAATCGTTCGGAGATTTCATGACAACGTCCTTCGGTCCTTCTTACGTACGCGCTATAGCGCCCTACATTGCCGGTAAGCCCATTTCTGAAGTGGCGCGCGAGTTCGGGTTGGACGAAGCGAACATCGTGAAGCTCGCGTCGAACGAGAACCCGCTCGGCATGCCGGAGTCGGCTAAACGTGCGATGGCGCAAGCCGCGAGCGAGCTGGGCCGCTATCCCGACGCGAATGCGTTCGAACTGAAGGCCGCACTGAGCGAGCGCTACGGCGTGCCGTCGGACTGGATCACGCTCGGTAATGGCAGCAACGACATTCTCGAGATTGCCGCGCACGCGTTCGTCGAGAAAGGGCAGTCGATCATTTACGCGCAGTACTCGTTTGCGGTCTACGCGCTCGCCACGCAAGGCCTGGGCGCGCGTGCGATCGTGGTGCCGGCGGTCAAGTACGGGCACGATCTCGACGCGATGCTGGCCGCGATCACCGACGACACGCGCCTGATCTTCGTCGCCAATCCGAACAACCCGACCGGTACGTTTATCGAAGGTTCGAAGCTCGAAGCGTTTCTCGACAAGGTGCCGCGCAACGTGGCAGTGGTTCTGGACGAGGCGTACACCGAATATCTGCCCGCGGAAAAGCGCTACGACTCCATCGAGTGGGTGCGCCGTTATCCGAACCTGCTCGTGTCGCGCACGTTTTCGAAGGCGTTCGGTCTCGCTGGCCTGCGTGTCGGCTTCGCGATTGCCCAACCGGAGTTGACCGACTTGCTGAACCGTCTGCGTCAACCGTTCAATGTGAACACGCTCGCGCAAGCCGCAGCCATCGCCGCGCTCAACGACAAGGCGTTCCTGGAGAAAAGCGCGGCGCTCAACGCGCAGGGTTATCGCCGTTTGACTGAAGCGTTCGAGAAGCTCGGCCTCGAATACGTGCCGTCCGACGGCAATTTCGTGCTGGTGCGCGTCGGCAATGACGACGCGGCCGGCAATCGCGTGAACACTGAATTGCTGAAGCAGGGCGTGATCGTGCGTCCGGTCGGCAACTACGGATTACCGCAGTGGCTGCGCGTCACGATCGGACTGCCGGAAGAAAACGAAGCGTTCATCGCGGCACTCGAAAAAACCTTCGCCACCGCCTAGGCGGCGAACCTTGACCCACGCGCCTCGTCGATATGAAAGGCGCGCTTTTTGTGTGACCGACGTGGCCGCGTTTTCTTTTAACAAGCTGGTGATTTTTGGTGTCGGCCTTATCGGCGGATCGCTTGCGCGCGCACTGCGCGAGCGCGGCGAAGCGGACGGCGCGCGCACGGTAATTGGCGTGGGCCGCTCGGCTGCGTCGACCGGGCGCGCGGTCGAACTCGGCGTGATCGATAGTTCGGCGGCATTGTCCGACGACGCCGCGCTGCGCGAAGCGCTTGCCGACGCCGACGTCGTACTACTCGCGGCGCCTGTCGCGCAGACTCAGCCGCTTCTTGAACGCATTGCGCCATTTCTCGGCTCAGATACGATCGTGACCGACGCCGGCAGCACCAAATCCGACGTTGTCGCCGCTGCCCGTGCCGCACTGGGCGCGCGCATCGGCCAGTTCGTGCCAGGGCATCCCATTGCCGGGCGCGAGTCGAGCGGCGTCGAGGCCGCGTTGCCGGACCTGTATGTCGGCCGCAATGTCGTACTGTGTCCGTTGCCGGAGAATGCGCCGGGTACCGTCGAGCGCATCGCGTCGATGTGGCGCGCGACTGGCGCGCTCGTGCGCGACATGGCACCGGAGCAGCACGACCGCGTGTTCGCGTCGGTCAGTCATTTGCCGCATGTATTGTCGTTCGCGCTCGTCGAGCAGATTCTCAATTCGCCCGATGCCGCACTGAAATTTTCGTTCGCCGCGGGCGGCTTTCGCGACTTCACGCGAATTGCCGCGTCGAGCCCGGAAATGTGGCGCGACGTCTGCATTGCCAACCGCGTTGCACTGCTTGATGAACTCGACGCCTATTCTGCGGTGCTGGCGCGCCTGCGCACGGCTATCGAGGCTGCCGACGGCGCCGCGCTCGAAGCCGTGTTTGCCCGCTCTCGTCTCGCGCGTACCGAATGGCAGGAGCAACGCGCGGGTGGCGGCGCGCCGGGCGACGCGTCCAAATAACCGGAAACTGGACTCAATCATGGAATTCCTCGATCTCGGACCATTTTCTCGTGCGTCCGGCACGGTTCGTTTGCCTGGTTCGAAGAGCATTTCGAATCGGGTGCTGCTGCTCGCGGCGCTCGCCGAAGGCGAAACGACAATCACGAACCTGCTCGACTCCGACGACACGCGCGTGATGCTCGACGCGCTCGAAAAGCTGGGCGTGCGGCTGAAGCGCGACGGCGACACGTGCGTCGTGACCGGCACGCGCGGCGCTGTCACGGCGCGTACGGCCGATCTGTTCCTCGGCAATGCCGGTACGGCGGTTCGTCCGCTGACCGCGGCACTCGCGGTGAATGGCGGCGACTATCGCATTCACGGCGTGCCGCGCATGCACGAGCGGCCAATCGGCGATCTGGTCGATGGATTGCGGCAGATCGGCGCGAGAATCGACTACGAGGAAAACGAAGGCTTTCCGCCGCTGCGAATCCGCCCGGCGCAGATTTCCGCCGAGGCGCCGATCCGCGTGCGCGGCGACGTCTCCAGCCAGTTCCTCACGTCGCTGCTGATGACACTGCCGCTTTTGCGCACCGAAAGCGGCGTGAGCACCGTTCAGATCGACGGCGAACTCATTTCCAAGCCGTATATCGATATCACGATCAAGCTGATGGCGCGCTTTGGCATCGAGGTCGAGCGCAATGGCTGGCATCAGTTCGTGGTGCCGGCGGGGCAGCGTTATCAATCGCCGGGCACCATCATGGTGGAAGGCGACGCGTCGTCGGCGTCCTATTTCCTCGCGGCGGGCGCCCTCGGCGGCGGGCCGCTGAAGGTGGAGGGCGTCGGCCGTTCAAGCATTCAGGGCGACGTCGGCTTCGCGGATGCGCTCATTAAGATGGGCGCGAATCTGCAGATGGGCGAGGACTGGATCGAAGTGCGCGGCGTCGGCCACGACAGCGGCAAGCTCGAGCCGATCGACATGGACTTCAACCTGATCCCCGACGCCGCCATGACCATAGCGGTTGCCGCGCTGTTCGCCGACGGCACGACCACGCTGCGCAACATTGCGAGCTGGCGCGTGAAAGAAACGGACCGGATCGCGGCGATGGCCACCGAGCTACGCAAGGTCGGCGCGAAGGTGCAGGAGGGCGAAGACTTCCTGGTGGTCACGCCGCCAGAGAAACTGATTCCGAACGCGTCGATCGACACCTACGACGATCACCGCATGGCGATGTGTTTTTCGCTCGTGAGTCTCGGCGGCGTGCCTGTCCGGATCAATGACCCGAAGTGCGTCGGCAAGACATTTCCCGATTATTTCGAGCGCTTCACCGCGCTTGCCCAACCCTGATTCCTATGCGAATCGCCTGACGTGCGACTCTTTCGATGAAACCGATCCGTCCCTTTCACCAGACGCCCGTCATTACGATCGACGGCCCGAGTGCCTCCGGCAAAGGCACCGTGGCCGCGCTGGTCGCCGCGAGCCTCGGCTTCCACCTGCTCGACAGCGGCGCGCTGTACCGCCTCGCCGCGCTCGCCAGCATTCGCTACAACGTCGCGGCGGACGACGTCGAAGCCCTTGTAAAGCTGATCGACGACCTGCATATCACGTTTCGCGAAGGCCTCGCTCAGCTCGACGGAGTGGACGTTTCGGCGGACATTCGCGCCGAGGAAGTGGGCAGCCGCGCTTCCGCGATCGCCGTGCATGCCCCGGTGAGGGCCGCGCTGGTGGCGCGCCAGCGGGCGTTTCGCAAGGAGCCGGGCCTCGTCGCGGACGGTCGCGATATGGGCACGGTCATCTTCCAGGACGCCGTGCTCAAGGTGTTCATGACCGCCAGTGTGGAAGCCCGCGCGGCGCGGCGGCATAAGCAATTGATACAAAAAGGCTTTTCTGCTAACATAGATAACTTGCTCCGGGATTTGCGCGAGCGCGACGAGCGTGACAGTCAGCGCGCAGCCGCGCCGCTTAAGCCCGCAGCGGATGCAAAGCTGCTCGATACGTCCGCCTTATCGGTCGATCAGGCGGTCGAGCAGGTAGTCCAATGGTACGAAGCCCTGGTTCCGCAGGCGTGACTGGAATGCATCGAGCATCGGTCGCACATGAATGCGCGGCCGCAGTCGTAGTTCCATTGTGTGTTGGTGCTTCGCGATGGTCGCGAAGCGTTGTATTAACCCTTTAACCCCGCGTGGCATTCGCATTCTTGCCGTAGTTGCTGACCGTCCGGCCAGCCGGGCAGCGCGAAAACCATGCAAATTTCGATTTTTATGTCCGACCTGCAAACCTCTACCCCGAATACCGAATCTTTTGCGGCTCTGTTCGAAGAGTCGCTGACCAAGCAAGACATGCGCGCCGGCGAAGTGATTTCCGCCGAAGTCGTGCGTGTTGACCACAACTTCGTGGTCGTCAACGCTGGTCTCAAGTCCGAAGCCTACATCCCGCTCGAAGAGTTCCTGAACGACGCGGGCGAGGTAGAAGTGCAGGCGGGCGACTTCGTTTCCGTCGCGATCGACGCGCTGGAAAACGGCTATGGCGACACGATCCTGTCGCGCGACAAGGCGAAGCGTCTGGCTTCGTGGCTGTCGCTGGAAAAGGCTCTCGACAACAACGAACTCGTGACCGGCACGATCACGGGCAAGGTCAAGGGCGGCATGACCGTCATGGTCAACGGCATCCGCGCGTTTCTGCCGGGTTCGCTGGTCGACACGCGTCCGGTCAAGGACACGACCCCGTACGAAGGCAAGACGCTCGAATTCCGCGTCATCAAGCTCGACCGCAAGCGTAACAACGTCGTGTTGTCGCGCCGTGCCGTGATCGAAGCGACCCAGGGCGAAGAGCGCGCAAAGCTGCTCGAAACGCTGAAGGAAGGCGCGATCGTGGAAGGCGTGGTGAAGAACATCACCGACTACGGCGCGTTCGTGGACCTCGGCGGTATCGACGGCCTGCTGCACATCACCGACATCGCATGGCGTCGTGTGCGTCACCCGAGCGAAGTTCTGTCGGTTGGCCAGGAAGTCACCGCGAAGATCCTCAAGTTCGACCAGGAAAAGAACCGCGTTTCGCTGGGCATCAAGCAACTCGGCGACGATCCGTGGGAAGGCATCTCGCGTCGTTACCCGTCGGGCACGCGCCTGTTCGGTAAGGTCACGAACATCACCGACTACGGCGCATTCGTCGAAGTGGAATCGGGCATTGAAGGCCTCGTCCACGTGTCGGAAATGGACTGGACGAACAAGAACGTTGCACCGTCGAAGGTTGTTCAGCTGGGCGACGAAGTCGAAGTCATGGTTCTCGAAATCGACGAAGACCGCCGCCGTATCAGCCTCGGCATGAAGCAGTGCAAGCCGAACCCGTGGGACGACTTCAGCCGCAACTTCAAGAAGGGCGACAAGCTGCAAGGCGCAATCAAGTCGATTACCGACTTCGGCGTCTTCATCGGTCTGCCGGGCGGCATCGACGGTCTGGTTCACCTTTCGGACCTGTCGTGGTCGGAAACGGGCGAAGAAGCTGTTCGCAAGTACAAGAAGGGCGACGAAGTGGAAGCGATCGTTCTCGGCATCGACGTCGAGAAGGAACGCATTTCGCTGGGTATCAAGCAGCTCGAAGGCGACCCGTTCAGCAACTTCGTTGCAATGAACGACAAGGGCTCGATCGTCGACGGCGTGGTCAAGACGGTAGATGCGAAGGGTGCAGTGGTTCAGCTGTCGGCTGAAGTCGAAGGCTACCTGCGCGCTTCGGAAATCGCACAAGACCGCGTGGAAGATGCTCGTAACGTGCTGAAGGAAGGCGACAAGGTCAACGCGATGATCATCAACATCGATCGCAAGTCGCGTGGCATCAACCTGTCGATCAAGGCGAAGGACTCGGCTGAGCAACAGGAAGCGATCCGCGGCCTGGCTTCGTCGGATTCCAGCGCAGCTGCTACCGGCACGACCAACCTCGGCGCACTGCTGAAGGCCAAGCTCGACGGTCAGAACCAGTAATTGAGGAACGCCCCTGAACCTGCCGTCTTTGCGCGGCAGGTATCCCTTTGCGGGGAAAACCTGGGGGCGGCTCGGCGTTTTCTTGAGAGGTCTGCTGCAGTATGACCAAATCGGAATTGGTCGCCCAACTGGCTACGCGGTTTCCGCAACTTGTCCTAAAAGATGCGGATTTCGCGGTGAAGACGATGCTTGATGCGATGTCGGAGGCACTTGCCAAAGGTCATCGCATCGAAATTCGAGGTTTCGGCAGCTTCGGCCTGAACCGCCGTCCTTCCCGCGTCGGGCGCAATCCGAAGTCGGGCGAAAAAGTGCTGGTGCCTGAGAAGTACGTGCCGCACTTCAAGCCGGGCAAGGAATTGCGCGAGCGGGTCGATCGTCGCGCGGGTGAGCCGTTGAAGGCGGAAGAGCCGGACGACGATCTGTAAATGCTTCGCCATACGCTGTGCATTTGGCAGCGTGGCTTTGGTAGCGTCAGCGGCCAGTGCCAGTCGGCAAAAAGAAGAAATGCGCCTCCGGGCGCTTTTTTTTCGCCTGCGCATTTTCGGTCCACCTCGGCGGACACGTACGTGCCGGTTGAGTTGTCGGGCGCAATGCCCGGCGCCTTAATAGCCGCGCTTTCAGCCAAGATATCAAGCAGTTTCCGCGCCGAGTTCTCGGTCGACGTCAAGACCACTTGTACGTCGAGTCTCAAGCTGCCGTCCAGCCGCCATCCCAGCCGCCGTCAAGCCGCCGTCCAAGCCACCATCCCCGTGACACATCCACCCACACTAAGCTCACAACAATCGCGCCAAATCCGAACCCCCGCTCGCACCATCACCGACGCTTTTCTGTAAGCGCAGGATCCGCCAGTTCCTGCCCAGTCGCGAGGGCTTCAATTACAATACGGGTCACTTCGGCGCGGGCAACACCGTGGCGCGACGCGTCATCAGGCCGGCGTCACCCCGCAACTGCCGTCAAGAGATCTATTCATGAAATTTATCGTCTGGCTGATCCGTGTACTGGTGTTCGTGCTGCTGTTGGTGCTCGCACTCTCCAATACGCAACCTGCTACGCTGAATTTCCTCGCTGGCTACGCGTGGTCGGCGCCGCTCATCCTGATTGGACTCGCGTTCTTCGGGGTTGGACTGCTCGCAGGTCTCGTTTCGTCGATGCCGGCTGTCGTGCGCCTGCGCATGGAGAATGGCCGCCTCAAGCGAGAACTGCGTGTGGCCCGCGAGGCGCCGGTCGTCGTTGAACAGCCGCCCATGCCGCCGCTGATCTGATTTTGTCGTTCGCCGCGCATATAGCGCGCGGCATTCCATTTCCGCCTTCAGGCTCATTTGCATTCATCGCATGGATCTAGACTTCTGGTGGCTGCTCGTCATACCCGTCGCTTTTGCGTTCGGCTGGATGGCTGCGC
This sequence comes from Paraburkholderia strydomiana, assembly GCF_031456815.1. Taxonomy (NCBI): domain Bacteria; kingdom Pseudomonadati; phylum Pseudomonadota; class Betaproteobacteria; order Burkholderiales; family Burkholderiaceae; genus Paraburkholderia; species Paraburkholderia strydomiana. The sequence goes on along the minus strand of NZ_JAVDVL010000002.1, from coordinate 361,998 downwards.
GCTACGACCTCAAGACGCTGCTGTCAGAAAGCGCCAATCTTCCGCGCTCCTATTTCCGCGGACTCAACTTTCTGCTCAACGAGCAGCCGGATCAGGCGATCGACGCGTTCATCGAAGTCGTCAAGCTCGATCCTGAAACCGTCGAACTTCACTTCGCACTGGGCAATCTTTTCCGGCGCCGCGGAGAAACGGACCGCGCCATTCGCGTGCATCAGAATCTGCTGAGTCGTGCGGATCTGCCGGTCAGCGAGCGTGATCACGCGCTATTCGAACTCGGGCAGGACTTCCTGAAAGCCGGCCTGCTGGACCGCGCGGAAGAAACCTTCCGTTCGCTCGAAACCGGCGACTACGCGTTGGGTGCGCAGCGCGCGCTGCTTACCATCTACGAAATCGAGAAGGACTGGATCAAGTCAATCGACACAGCGCGTCATCTGGAAACGATGGGCGCGGAGTCGCTCGACAAGGAAATCGCGCAGTTCCATTGCGAACTCGCTCAGGAAGCGCTGCAACAGAAAAAACCCGACGAAGCACGCCGGCAACTCGGCTTCGCGCTGAAGGCCAACCCTACCAACGTGCGCGCCACGATTCTGTTTGGCGACGTCGACGCGGCCGGCGGCGCACAGGAAGCGGCGATCGAACAATGGCGGCGGGTCGAGGAACAGAACCCTGCCTATCTGCCGCTCGTCGCAGAGAAGCTGATGAAGGCGTACGAAGCGCTCGGCCGCGCGCAGGAAGGCGCCGACCTGCTCACCACGTGGGTCGACCGCTATCCGAGCAATGATCTGCTCGACGTCGCGTACCAGCACGTCGCGTCGCTGCGCGGGCCAGATGCGGCGCACGCGCTCGCACGTTCGCAGATGCAAAAGTCGCCGAACCTCGCGGGTATGACGCGGCTGCTCGAAGCGCAACAGGCCGTCGCGGAAGAGCCGCGGCGCAGCGAACTCGAGCTGATGCGCACGCTGATCCGCCAGCGCACCAAAAATCTGCCGCGCTACACGTGCCAGAATTGCGGCTTCAGGGCGCGGCTTTTCTACTGGCAGTGCCCGGGTTGCAGCGGTTGGGAAACCTACGCGCCGCGCCGGGTCGAACCGATCACCGCGACGAACTGAGTTCGCGGACGGATTTGACATCGTGCTGATGACCGGCCTCTTTACCGCCGGGAATCATCACCGGAACCTTCAACCGGAAAGCGTATGAAAATCACCATTATCGGCACCGGCTATGTCGGCCTCGTCACTGGCGCGTGCCTCGCTGAAATCGGCAACGACGTGTTCTGTCTCGACGTCGATCCGCGCAAAATCGAAATCCTCAACAACGGTGGCGTGCCCATTCACGAGCCGGGTTTGCAGGAAATCATCGCGCGTACTCGCGCGACCGGCCGCATCACGTTTTCGACGGACATCGAAGCGAGCGTCGCTCACGGCGACGTGCAATTCATCGCCGTCGGCACCCCGCCCGACGAAGACGGCTCGGCCGACCTGCAATACGTGCTGGAAGCTGCGCGCAACATTGGCCGTACGATGAACGGCTTCAAGGTGATCGTCGACAAATCGACGGTGCCGGTCGGCACTGCGCAGCGCGTGCGCGCGGTGATCGAAGAAGAACTGGAGAAGCGCGGGCTTGCCGGCAGCGGACAGCACCGCTTTTCGGTGGTGTCGAATCCTGAGTTCCTGAAGGAAGGCGCCGCGGTAGACGACTTCATGCGACCCGACCGCATCGTGCTCGGCAGCGACGAAGACGAAGCTGGCTTGCGCGCGCGTGAACTGATGAAGCGGCTGTATGCGCCGTTTAACCGCAATCACGAACGCACGCTGTACATGGACGTGCGTTCGGCCGAATTCACCAAGTACGCAGCCAACGCGATGCTCGCCACGCGCATCTCGTTCATGAACGAGATGTCGAATCTCGCGGACCGTGTCGGCGCGGATATCGAGGCGGTGCGGCGCGGCATCGGCTCGGACCCGCGGATCGGCTATCACTTCCTGTATGCCGGTTGCGGCTACGGCGGCTCGTGCTTCCCGAAAGACGTGCAGGCGCTGATTCGCACTGCCAGCGAAAGCGGCCACAATCTGCGCATTCTCGAGGCCGTCGAGGAAGTGAACTACACGCAGAAAGACGTGCTTGTGCAGAAGATCGCGCACAAGTGGGGCAACGACCTGTCCGGCCGCACGTTCGCTGTTTGGGGCCTCGCGTTCAAGCCGAACACCGACGACATGCGCGAAGCGCCGAGCCGGCGCGTCATCGCGGAGCTGCTGGCGCGCGGCGCCAACGTGCGCGCGTACGATCCGGTCGCCGTGGCAGAAGCGCGGCGCGTTTTCGCGATGGATCTGCATGATTCGCCGGAACAACTCGAGCGTCTTACTTTCACGAGCACGCAGGACGAAACGCTCACCGGCGCCGACGCGCTCGTGATCGTCACCGAATGGAAGGAGTTCAAGAGCCCCGACTTCGCGTATCTGAAATCCGTGCTCAAGTCGCCGGTGATTTTCGACGGCCGCAATCTGTACGAGCCGGATGCCATGAACGAACTCGGCATCGACTATCACTCGATTGGACGTCCTTATGCCCAACCCTCCAAACGTGCGGCCGATGCCTGAGATCATGCCCGCATCCGCCACGTCCACGCCCACCTCCACGACGTCGCCCGCACTTACCGTGGTGCCGCGTGCGCAACTCGCCGCCGCGCGCGTCCTCGTGGTCGGCGACGTGATGCTGGACCGCTACTGGTTCGGCGACGTCAATCGTATTTCGCCGGAGGCGCCGGTGCCGGTCGTGCACGTGCAGCGCCAGGAAGACAGGCTTGGCGGCGCGGCGAACGTCGCGCGCAATGCGGCGGCGCTCGGTGCGCAAGCGGGCCTCCTGTGCGTCGTCGGACATGACGAACCGGGCGAGCGCATCGTGCAGTTGCTAGGCGAGAGCGGCGTGAACCCGCATCTCGAACGCGATCCCGCGCTTTTAACGACAATCAAGCTGCGTGTGTTGTCGCGTCAGCAACAGCTGCTGCGCGTCGATTTCGAGAACTCGCCCGCGCATGAAGTGCTGCTCGCGGGTCTTGCTCGCTTCGACGAATTGCTGCCTTCGCACGACGTGATCCTGATGTCCGACTACGCGAAGGGCGGTCTGACCCACGTCACGCAGATGATCGCGAGAGCGCACGCTGCAGGCAAACCGGTGCTGGTCGATCCGAAGGGCGACGACTGGGAACGCTATCGTGGCGCCACCTTGATCACGCCGAATCGCGCGGAGTTGCGCGAAGTGGTCGGTCAGTGGCGATCGGAAGAAGACCTGATCGAGCGCGTGAGCAAACTGCGCGCGGATCTTCAGTTCGAGGCTTTGCTGCTCACGCGTTCGGAAGAGGGCATGACGCTGTTCTCCAACGACGGCATCCTGCACACATCGGCTGTCGCACGCGAAGTGTATGATGTTTCGGGTGCCGGCGACACGGTGATCGCGACGCTCGCGGCCATGCTGGGCGCGGGTCTCACGCTGGTCGAAGCGGTTGGCCTCGCCAATCGCGCGGCCGGCATCGTGGTCGGCAAACTCGGCACCGCCACCGTCGACTACGACGAACTCTTTCAATAACGCTGCCCGCCAGATTCGTTGCCGCACGCCTTCGGGCTGCGTGCAAAATGGATCGGCGGGACGTCGACTGACCCTGACGATTCGCGTTGGCGCCTGAGCGCTCACGCGAGTCCTTACAAGGCTCATTACCGCGGGACCATCATGACCCTTATCGTCACCGGCGCGGCCGGTTTTATCGGCAGCAACCTCGTGAAAGCGCTCAACGAGCGTGGCGAACAACGCATCATCGCGGTGGACAATCTGACGCGCGCCGACAAGTTCAAGAACCTCGTCGACTGTGAAATAGACGACTACCTGGACAAGACCGAATTCGTCGAGCGCTTCAAGCGTGGCGACTTCGGCAAAGTGCGCGCGATTTTCCACGAAGGCGCCTGTTCGGACACAATGGAAACCGACGGCCGCTACATGATGGAGAACAACTTCCGCTACAGCCGCGACGTGCTCGACGTCTGCCTCGCGCAGAACATCCAGTTCCTGTACGCGTCCTCGGCGGCAACGTATGGCGGCTCGAGCCGTTTCGTCGAAGAGCGCGAAGTCGAGCAGCCGTTGAACGTGTACGGCTATTCGAAGTTCCTGTTCGATCAGGTCATTCGCCGGGTGCTGCCCACTGCCAGAAGCCAGATCGCCGGATTTCGCTACTTCAACGTGTACGGTCCGCGCGAAACGCATAAGGCGCGCATGGCCTCGGTGGCGTTCCACAACTTCAACCAGTTCCGCGCCGAGGGCAAGGTCAAGCTGTTCGGCGAATACAACGGCTACGCCGCAGGCGAACAGACCCGAGATTTTATCTCCGTGGAAGACGTGGTGAAGGTCAACCTGTTTTTCTTCGACAATCCCGACAAGTCAGGCATCTTCAACTTGGGCAGCGGGCGCGCGCAGCCGTTCAACGACATTGCGAGCACGGTGGTCAACACGCTGCGCTCGTTGAACAACGAGCCGTCGCTCTCTCTCGCGGATCAGGTGCAACGCGGGCTGATCGAGTACATCCCGTTTCCCGACGCATTGCGCGGCAAGTACCAGTGCTTCACGCAAGCGGACCTCACGAAGCTGCGCGCGGCCGGTTACGACGCGCCGTTCCTGAGCGTGCAAGAAGGCGTCGATCGGTACGTGCGTTGGCTGTTCGGCCAGGTGTAAATAATTCGGATACCTCTTTAAACTGGAATCTCCCGGTTGGTGATGTCGCCAACCGGTTGTACGAGGGAGATTCCATATGTTTCGAAAAATTCTGGTTACCGCGGCCATGCTCGCCGCTTTCGGTCACGCGTATGCGTCGGTCGACGTCAACACGGCTAACGAGGACGCACTGCGCGGCATCAAAGGCATCGGTCCTGCCAAAGCGAAAGCCATTCTCGAAGAGCGTTCAGCGCATGGTCCATTCAAGGACCCGAGCGATCTCGGCAAGCGGGTCAAGGGCATGGGCGGGCATACCGTCGAGCGCCTGCAGGCGGAGGGTCTCGCTGTCGGTCCGGCTGGCGCGGCTGCTGGCTCGCAGGTTGCGGCGTCTTCACAGACCAAAGGCGCGACCGTTCCGGCCAATACGCCTAAAGGCGGCGCTACAGTGGCGGTGAAGAAATAGTCTGACGCGAGTCAGACACGAGTCGGGCGCGCGGTACCGGTTGTGCCGCGCGCGATTCGCCATCGTATTCCCTTCATGGTCGGAGCCGGCAGCAGCGCTCCTTAAGCCGTCACTCGCACGACTGGCTCCCGCGGTACTCAGCCGTGGGCTTTTTGCGTGGCGGAGGTTGCATCCATGCGGGCAGAAGGGCCGCGCGGCAACCATGGGCACCGTGGTTTAGAATCAAAGCATTGAAGACTTCGCGCATCGACAGCACCAGAACCTATATGGCTTACAAAACGATTGAAGACACGATCGGCAATACGCCGCTCGTGCAACTCGTCCGGCTCCCCGACGACGAGATCCGCAGCCGTAACAACGTGGTCCTCGCCAAGCTCGAGGGTAACAACCCCGCTGGCTCGGTGAAAGATCGCCCGGCGTTGTCGATGATCAAGAAAGCGGAAGCGCGCGGCCGTATCAAACCGGGCGACACGCTGATCGAATCGACAAGCGGCAACACCGGTATCGCGCTCGCCATGGCAGCGGCGATCCGCGGCTACAAGATGGTTCTGATCATGCCGGAAGACCTGTCGGTAGAGCGCCGTCAAAGCATGGCCGCATACGGCGCGCAGATCATTCTCACGCCGGTAACGGGCGGCATGGAATACGCGCGCGATCTGGCCGAACAGATGCAGCGCGACGGCAAAGGCATCATCCTCGATCAATTTGCGAATCCGGACAATCCGGCAGCGCACGTCGAAGGCACCGGTCCTGAAATCTGGCGTGATACTGAAGGGCGCATCACGCACTTCGTGTCGTCCATGGGCACGACGGGCACCATCATGGGCGTGTCCAGTTATCTGAAGCAGCAGAACCAGGCGATCGAAATCGTCGGCGCGCAGCCCGAGGAAGGGTCGCGCATTCCCGGCATCCGTAAATGGCCAGAAGCTTATATGCCGAAGATCTTCGACCGTAGCCGGGTTGACCGCGTCGAGAACGTGAGTCAGGCCGCTGCCGAAGCAATGGCGCGTCGCTTGGCGTCCGTCGAAGGCATTTTTGCGGGTATTTCGTCGGGCGGAGCGTGCGAGGTGGCGTTGCGCGTCGCGCGTCAGGTCGAGAATGCGACCATCGTATTCATTGTCTGCGACCGCGGCGACCGTTACTTGTCCACCGGCGTGTTTCCGGCGTAAGCGGGCAGTGTCGCTCGCGCGCAATACCAGATAGAGATAGCGTCAGTTAAAAAAAAGCGCCGGCAGGCGCTTTTTTTACATCTATAGCACGCAGGTATCGGCCTGCAGTCCGCGCTATGAACTATTGCGAAGCCGCGCTTGGCGGCGCTGCGTTGTTCTGAGCATTGGCCGGACTCGCTGCGTCACTGGCTTGCATCTGCGACTTGATGCGCTCGCCCAACTGATAAACCGCGAGTGCATAAAAGAAGCTGCGGTTATAGCGCGTGAGCACGTAGAAGTTTTTCAGGCCCAGCATATATTCCGTGCCGCGGCCCGGCGACGGCAGGTCGACCACCGTCACAGGCGTTCCCGCTTCCGCTGCAATATTCACGCTCGGCTCATTGAGCAGCAGCCCCGCGCGCAACAACTGGTCGAGCGGCCAATGCGGTTCCGGCGCGCCGTCGGCGGCGGCTTGAGCGACGCCCAGGCTGCCAGCGTCCGTACCGATTTTCCATACCACCGGTCGGCCGTTTTCCCAGCCGTTCTGCCGCAGATAGTTCGCCACGCTGCCGATCGCATCCGCCTGGCTCGTGCGCAGGTCGATTTCCTTATTGCCGTCGTAGCTCACCGCGTACTGCGTGATGCTGCTCGGCAGGAACTGCGGAATGCCGATCGCGCCCGTGTACGAGCCGAGCACCGTGGTCGGGTCGATCTGCGAATCGCGCGTCCACACCAGGTAGTCTTCGAGATTCTTGCGGAACGTCGCCTGACGGTCGGCGCGATTAGGCGTGTTCGGGTAGTCGAAACTGAGCGTAGTCAGCGCGTCGAGGACGCGGAAGTTGCCCATGAAACGCCCGTAGATCGTTTCCACGCCAAGAATGCCGACGATCACCTCCGGCGGCACGCCGAACTCCTCGTACGCACGCTGCAGCGTGGCCTGATTCGCGCGCCAGAAGCGAATGCCCGCGTTGATGCGGATCTGATCGAGAAAGCGCGACTGATACGCGCGCCAGTTCTTCACCGCAGGAGAAGCCGACGGCGTCACCAGCTTGACCGCGGTCGCCGAATAGCTCACGCCGGCAAAAAGCGAATGCAGCGACGACTCGTCGAAGTCGTAGCGCGCCACCATATCGTTGATGAATGCATCGACATTCGCGTTGTTCGCGTAGCGCTGCGGAATGATTTCTTCTTCGAAGGTTTGCCCTTGCGGCACCGCTGTTTGCGGTTGTGCCTGAGCGAGCAGCGTCGGCGGTTTTTTTCCGGCGATCTGCGCAAGTGCCGGAGTGGTTGCCATGAACATGCACGATGCGATGGAGAGTACGGCGGCGATGGTTCGGGTGCTGAGCCGGTTTCGTGCAGACAGAGCAAGCTTGACGGTCATAGTGAGCAGGGGGCGCAGTGCGAAAGGACAAAGACATGAGGAAAACGGATCGGGGCAGTATACCCGAGGCCTCTCGCGAAACTGTGCCGGACGCGTTACAGCGACGTCGTGTGGTAACTTGACGATGTTGGCGCGCCGCGGGCGCGCGCCCCTGGATGGAGACGCGCCGCGCACGCCTCGAAGGCGGCGCGCCGCAGAAGAAAATCATGGCAACAGGCTTCTATTCTCACGCCGACTGTCTGCTGCACGACATGGGGCAATGGCATCCCGAGTGCCCTGCGCGGCTGCAGGCTATCGAAGATCAATTGATCGCAAGCCGCATCGACGCGTTGATCGAACGCGAGTCGCCGCCGCTCGCCGACGAAGCGGCGCTGCTACGTGTGCACACGCAAGCGCACATCGATTACATTCGCAGCCGTTCGCCGGCCGAGGGCATGGCTGAAATCGACCCCGACACGTCGATGAATCCGCATACCTTGCAGGCAGCGTTACGCGCCGCCGGCGCCGCGGTGGCCGCCACCGACGCGGTCATCGAAGGCCGCTTCGACAACGCCTTCTGCAGTGTGCGCCCGCCCGGTCATCACGCGGAACCCGCGCGTGCAATGGGCTTCTGCTTCTTCAACAATGTCGCGATTGCCGCGCGTCATGCGCTGGAGGTGCATGGCTTGCAACGCGTCGCGATCATCGACTTCGACGTGCACCACGGCAACGGTACCGAGGCGGCGTTTTCCGGCGATTCACGCGTGCTGATGTGCAGCATCTTCCAGCATCCGTTCTATCCGTTCACCGGTGCCGACAATCAGGCGCCCAATATGTGCAACGTGCGGATGCCCGCGCGCTCGAAAGGCATGGCGGTGCGCGAGGCGGTCGACATGCTGTGGCTGCCTCGTCTGAATGAATTCAAGCCTGAGATGCTGTTCATTTCGGCAGGCTTCGACGCGCATCGCGAGGACGATCTCGGCAACATGGGGCTGGTCGAAGACGACTACGTGTGGATCACCGACCAGATGCGTGACATCGCAAACCGCTATGCGCGCGGGCGAATCGTGAGTTGCCTCGAAGGGGGCTACAACCTGTCCGCTCTTGGGCGCAGCGTCGTCGCGCACGTGCGCGCGCTTGCCGGAATCTAAGCAGTCGCCGCGCCGCATAGGCTGCGGTTGCCGGACATTGAAATGGGAGCGAGCCATGAATGCCGATGCACTGAGCGCTTCGTTGATCGAGACGGAGGCCGACGCGTACGGCGTGCCGGGCGTCGTCCTTCTGACGATGAACCGGCCCGACGCGTTCAACGCACTCTCGGAGTCGTTGCTCGACGCGTTGCAGGAAGCGTTGAACGGACTCGCTGCGTCGCAAGCGCGCGTGGTGGTGCTCGCCGGCGCGGGGCGCGCATTCTGTGCGGGACACGATCTGAAAGAGATGCGTGCGGCGCCGTCGCTCGAGTATTACCAGACGCTGTTCGCGCGCTGCACGAAACTCATGATGACGATTCAGCGCTTGCCTCAGCCGGTGATCGCGCGTGTTCACGGGATTGCGACGGCGGCCGGCTGCCAGCTTGTCGCGATGTGTGATCTGGCCGTGGCTTCGGACACCGCGCGGTTTGCCGTCTCGGGCGTGAACCTCGGGCTGTTTTGCGCGACGCCGTCGGTGCCGCTGTCGCGCAACCTCTCGCGCAAGGCCGCGCTCGAAATGCTGTTGACCGGCGATTTCATCGACGCCGCAGAGGCGAAGCGGCAAGGCCTCGTCAATCGCGTGGTGCCCGCGGACTCCCTGGATGCGGAGGTGGCAAGGCTTGCCACCAGTATTTGCGCAAAGCCCGTGGAAGCCGTGACTGCCGGCAAGGGGCTGTTCTACCGGCAGCTTGAAATGGGCATCGAAGCCGCTTATCAGCTTGCGGGCCAGACCATGGCCTGCAACATGATGGACGACTCGGCGCTCGAAGGCGTTCAGGCATTCATCGACAAACGCCCGCCTGACTGGAAGCGTTAGCGCGTGCGCCCCAGTCTCTGATCGATCCACTCGATCAGTTCGCTCATCACGCGCTCGCCGTCCAGATCGTTCATCGTCTCGTGAAAGCTGCCTTCATACAGGCGTAGCGTCTTGTCCGGCGATCCGGCGTACTCGCTAAAGTCGCGGCTTCCTTCAGGCTCGGTGAGCTTGTCGGCGGTGCCGTGATAGACGAGTAGCGGCAAGCGCAGCGCCGCGCGGCCCGCTTCGATGCGCGCCATCGCCAGCAGCAATTCCGCGCCCGTGCGCGCGGGGATCGGACCGTGATGCACGAGCGGGTCGTTGCGGTTCGCGTCCACCACGGCAGGCACGCGCGAGAGCAGGGCGGCGTCGATTTTCATAGCCGGGAAGTTTGGCCAGACGCGGCTGATCACCTGGCTCAGCTTGAGCATCCAGCGAGGCACGTCGCGGCCTGGCGCGAGCGCGGGGCTCGACAGGATCAGACCGCTCAAACGTGTGCCGAGGTCGTCGCGAGCGGTGCCGAGGCGCTCGGTCGCGTAAAGCGCGGCTACGGCGCCTCCCATGCTATGGCCCATCAGAAAAATCGGTGCATGCGGACGTGCCTGGAATGCGGCATCGAGTAAAGCCTGTGCGTCCAGCAGGTAATCGTCGAATCGGTCGACGTATGCACGCTTGCCGGGTGCCCGGCCATGGCCGCGCAAGTCGATTGCCAGCAGTTCGACGCCGGCCGCGTTGAGCCTCGTGGCCAGCGCCCGATAGCGGCCCGCGTGTTCAGCCAGTCCGTGAATGAGTGCGACCGTTGCGCGCGGCGTTCCTATGACAGGCCAGCGGTACAGCGGCAATTCGACATTGTCGGCTGCAAAGACTGACGAGCGAAAAGGCTCGGTGCTTTCTGCGCCGCTCGGGGCGGCGAAAACGCTGCTGTTTTGGGAAGTCTGCATGACGGCACATCCATGGGTTCTGGTCCCGGCAGATCATAGACCGCCGCCAGGTCGCCCGGCGAAAACGCGCCTTGCACGTTCCTCTAATGTCGATTAGTTATGAAAGAATCGTAATTGATTATTAAAGGGAATGACGCCGCCTACGGTAGAATCGCGGGCTCAAATCCCAATAAAAGTGACGGCGGATGCTTGGTCGCAGAGCGCATGACGCTCGTCGACAAACCCGCCGTTTCGTTTTTCCATGATCGAAATACGCAATATCTCCCAGCGGTTCGCGGGACCCCGGGGCTGGGTCGAGGCACTGCACAACGTCAATCTGTCGATTCCGGCGGGCGAAGTGTTCGGCATCATCGGCCGCAGCGGCGCGGGCAAGAGCACGCTTGTGCGGACCATCAACCTGCTGACGCGTCCGACGGAAGGCAACATCGTCGTCGACGGACGGGATCTGACCACGCTGCCCGCTGCGCAATTGCGCGAGGCGCGCCGCGAAATCGGCATGATCTTCCAGCACTTCAACCTGCTGTCGTCGCGCACGGTGTACGAGAACGTCGCGCTTCCGCTCGAACTCGCCGGCATGAAGCGCGACGAGATCGAGGCGAACGTGCTGCCGCTGCTTGAACTCGTGGGCTTGTCCGCGCAGAAGGACCGTTACCCGGCGCAAATCAGCGGCGGGCAAAAGCAACGCGTGGGCATCGCGCGAGCGCTCGCTAGCAAGCCGAAGGTGCTGCTCTCGGACGAAGCGACGTCCGCGCTCGATCCCGAAACCACGCGCGCAATCCTCGAACTGCTCAAGCGGATCAATCGCGAACTGAATCTGACCATCGTGTTGATCACGCATCAGATGGACGTGATCAAGCAGGTTTGCGATCGCGTCGCCGTGCTCGACGCGGGCCGCGTGGTCGAAGAGGGCAAGGTGATCGACGTGTTCCTCCAGCCGCATCACGAAGTCACGCGGGCGCTGATCGGCGACGTGATCGCGCAAGAACTTCCGCCTGCAATGAAGGCGCGTGTGGCCGAGCGTCTGAAAACCGGCAGCGGTCATCTGCTGCGCCTCGCGTTTACGGGTTCGGGCGTCGATCAGCCGATTCTCTCGGAGACGATTCGCCGCTACGAACTCGACTTCAACATCCTGCACGGACAGATCGACGAGATTCAGGGCCAGGCGTTCGGCTCGCTCGCGGTGCTCGCGGGCGGCGAGCCGACCAAGGTGGCGCAAGCGCTTGCTTATCTGCGCGAACAAGGTGTGGTGGTGGAGGAACTCTCGTATGTTGAGTGAAATGTTCGATATGTTCGTCCAGTCGTTCTGGGAAACGCTCGTCATGGTGGGCATTTCCGGACTGGTCGGCGCGCTGGTGGGTTTGCCGCTCGGCGTGCTGCTGTATCTGACGGACCGTCAAGGCGTATTGCAGAACGTCGCAGTCAATCGTGCGATGGGCGTGGTCGTCAATGCGGTTCGCTCTACGCCGTTCATCATCCTGCTCGTGGCGGTGATTCCGTTCACGCGCCTCGTGGTCGGCTCGTCGATCGGCACGGCTGCGGCCGTTGTGCCGCTGACCATTGCCGCGGCGCCGTTCATCGCGCGTCTCGTCGAGACCGCGCTGCGCGAAGTCGATCGCGGCCTGATCGAGGCGGCGCAAGCAATGGGCGCGACGACCAGCCAGATCGTATTCAAGGTGTTGTTGCCGGAATCGCTGCCGGGCGTCGTCGCCGGGTTGACGATCACGTTTGTCTCGCTCGTCGGGTATTCGGCGATGGCGGGCGCGATCGGCGGCGGCGGTCTTGGCGACCTGGGCATCCGGTACGGGTATCAGCGCTTTCTGCCGGAAGTCATGTTGACGGTCGTCGTGATTCTGATCGTCTTCGTGCAATTGGTGCAGTCGTTCGGGGATTGGCTCGTGCGTCGTCTGAGCCATAAATAATCAAAAGGTCCATCATGCAACGTCGTTTCATTTTCAAGCTCGCCGCGGCGCTCGGTGCCGTATCGATCTTCGCCGCCAACGCGGCTCACGCTGAAGACGCGATCAAGGTCGGCGTCACCGGCGGTCCGCACGCGCAGATCATGGAAGTCGTGAAGACTGTCGCGGCAAAGAACGGTCTGAACATCAAGATCGTCGAATTTTCGGACTACGTGCAGCCGAACGCGGCGCTCGCCGGCGGCGACCTCGACGCGAACAGCTATCAGCACGACCCGTATTTGCAGGCGCAGGTGAAGGACCGCGGCTACAAGTTGATTCGTGTCGCCGACACGGTCACGTATCCGATGGGCATCTATTCGAAGAAAGTAAAGACGCTGGCCGAACTGCAGCCGGGCGCGAAGATCGCGGTGCCGAACGACCCGACCAACGGCGGCCGCGCGCTTTTGCTGCTGCAAAAGCAGGGGCTCCTGAAGTTGCGCGCCGACGCGGGTCTGAAGGCTACGCCGCTCGACATCGTCGACAATCCCCGGAAGCTGAAGATCGTCGAACTCGACGCCGCGCAGATTCCGCGCTCGCTCAACGACGTGGATGCGGCGGCGATCAACACCAACTTCGCGATGGAAGCAGGGCTGAAGCCGAAGCAGGATGCGATCGCGATCGAAGACCCGAAGGGTCCGTACGTGAACATCATCGCAATCCGCGAGGCGGACAGGAATAAGCCGTGGGTCGCCAAGCTGGTGGCGGCTTACCATTCGCCGGAAGTGAAGCAGTTCGTCGAGGGCAAGTTCGGCGGCGCTGTCATCACCGCCTGGTGAGCCGAGCGGCTTCAGAAACGGCAAAACACGTCGGCGATATGAGAATTAGAGTCGTAAGTGAGAACCCGGGGTTGCTGCCCGGGTTTTTTTGCGATTAAAATAGAACGACCGTTCGATATTGCCGTCACGCCACTGGGGAGCGATATCCTCGTGCTAGAACACCCGCGATAAGGCTGCAGTGAGGCAGTCGCTATAATGTTCGTTGGGTTGACGTATTCGTAACTTTGGAGCGTGTGCATGAAAATCCTGGTGCCAGTCAAGAGAGTGGTCGATTACAACGTGAAGGTCCGAGTCAAGTCGGACGGCACGGGCGTCGACATTGCGAACGTAAAGATGTCGATGAATCCGTTCGACGAAATCGCGGTTGAAGAGGCGGTGCGTCTGAAAGAAGCCGGTGTGGCGACCGAGGTGATCGCGGTGTCGGCCGGTGTCACGCAATCGCAGGAAACGCTGCGCACGGCGCTCGCCATCGGCGCGGACCGCGCGATCCTGATCGAGTCGGCGGAAGAATTGCAGCCGCTGGCGGTCGCCAAGCTGCTCAAGGCGCTGGTCGACAAGGAGCAGCCGCAACTGGTGATTCTCGGCAAGCAGGCTATCGACGACGATTCGAACCAGACCGGTCAGATGCTTGCCGCGCTGGCTAACCTGCCGCAGGCAACGTTCGCGTCGAAAGTGGTCGTGGCCGACGGCAAGGCTACCGTGTCGCGCGAAGTGGACGGCGGTGCCGAAACCCTGTCGCTCACGCTGCCCGCAGTGGTCACCACCGACCTGCGCCTGAACGAGCCGCGCTATGTGACGCTGCCGAACATCATGAAGGCGAAGAAAAAGCCGCTCGAAACGGTCAAGCCTGAAGACCTCGGTGTGGATGTCACGCCGCGTCTGAAAACGCTGAAGGTGGTCGAGCCGCCGAAACGCTCCGCCGGTGTGAAGGTGCCGGATGTGAAGACGCTGGTCGAGAAGCTGAAGACCGAAGCTAAGGTGCTGTGAGCAGCGCACGGAGACGAATGAAATGACGAATCTGGTGAATCTTGTAATAGCAGAACACGACAACACGTCGATCAAGGGTGCAACGCTGAATACGATCGCAGCCGCGCAGAAAGTCGGCGGCGATATTCATGTGCTGGTCGCAGGTCAGAATGCGCAGGCTGCAGCGGATGCGGCGGCGAAGATCGCCGGTGTTTCCAAAGTGTTGCTGGCCGACGCGCCGCAACTGGCCGAAGGTCTTGCGGAAAACGTCGAAGCCACGGTGCTGAACATCGCGAAGGACTACTCGCACATCTTCGCGCCGGCCACCGCCTACGGCAAGAACATCGCGCCGCGTATCGCAGCGAAGCTCGACGTCGCGCAGATCAGCGAGATCACGGCAGTCGATTCCCCGGACACGTTCGAGCGCCCGATCTATGCGGGCAACGCGATCGCGACGGTGCAGTCGGCCGATCCGATCAAGGTCATTACCGTACGCACGACGGGCTTCGACGCGGTTGCAGCCGAAGGCGGCAGTGCGACGGTGGAGAAGATCGAAGCAGCCGCGGACGCGGGCATCTCGCAGTTCGTCAGCCGTGAAGTGACGAAGCTGGATCGTCCGGAACTGACGTCGGCGAAGATCATCGTTTCGGGCGGGCGCGGCCTGGGCAACGGCGAGAACTACACCAAGGTTCTCGAGCCGCTGGCCGACAAGCTGAATGCGGCGCTGGGTGCGTCGCGTGCAGCAGTGGACGCGGGCTTTGTGCCTAACGACTATCAGGTCGGCCAGACCGGCAAGATCGTCGCGCCGCAACTGTATGTGGCGGTCGGCATCTCCGGCGCGATCCAGCATCTGGCGGGCATGAAGGATAGCAAGGTGATCGTCGCGATCAACAAGGACCCGGAAGCGCCGATTTTCAGCGTTGCTGATTATGGCCTTGTTGGCGATCTGTTCACGCTGGTGCCGGAACTCGTCAGCGAACTCGGCTAAGCGTCCGGGCGCCGTATAAAAGCCATTCAAAGGCGTTAGGCGACATATAAAGGGCGCGGGACCAACAAGTCCGGCGCCCTTTTCCATCAAGGCAGGAGGAGAACACAATGAGCTATACGGCGCCCATCAAGGACATGCTGTTCGTGATGAAAGAACTGGCGGATCTCGAGCAGATCGCGACGCTGCCAGGCTTCGAGGACGCGAATCTGGACACCGCCCAGGCCGTGCTGGAAGAGTCGGCGAAACTATGCGGCGAAGTGCTGGCTCCGCTGAATGTGGAAGGCGATCGCAACCCGAGTAGCTGGAAAGACGGCGTAGTTACCGCGACGCCGGGCTTCAAGGAAGCGTTCCGCCAGTTTGGCGAAGGCGGCTGGCAGGGCGTGCAGCATCCCGTCGACTATGAAGGTCAGGGGCTGCCCAAGCTGATCGCGACCGCGTGCATCGAAATGCTGAACGCGTCGAACCTGTCGTTCGCGTTGTGTCCATTGCTGACCGACGGCGCGATCGAAGCGCTGCTGACCGCCGGCACCGACGCGCAGAAACAGACTTATGTGCCCAAGCTGGTTTCCGGCGAATGGACCGGCACGATGAACCTCACCGAGCCGCAAGCGGGCTCCGACCTCGCGCTCGTGCGCACGCGCGCAGAGCCGCAAGGCGACGGTTCGTTCAAGCTCTTCGGCACGAAGATTTTCATCACGTGGGGCGAGCACGACATGGCGAAGAACATCGCGCATCTCGTGCTGGCACGGACACCGAACGCGCCTGAAGGCGTGAAGGGCATTTCGCTCTTCATCGTTCCAAAGTTTCTGGTCAATGAAGACGGTTCGCTCGGCGAGCGTAACGACGTGCACTGCGTGTCGATCGAACACAAGCTCGGCATCAAGGCGAGCCCGACAGCGGTACTGCAATTCGGCGATCACGGCGGCGCGATCGGGCACCTGATCGGCGAGGAAAATCGCGGACTCGAGTACATGTTCATCATGATGAACGCTGCTCGTTTTGCCGTGGGCATGCAGGGCGTCGGCGTGTCGGATCGCGCGTATCAGAAGGCGGTCGCGTATGCGAAGGACCGCGTACAGAGCCGTCCCGTCGACGGCTCTGCAAAACAGCCGGTCGCGATCATTCAGCACCCTGACGTGCGTCGCATGCTGTCGACAATGCGCGCGCTCACGGAAGCATCGCGTGCGCTCGCTTACGTCGCGGCAGGGCATTGCGATATCGCGCATCGTCATCCGGACGAAGCAACGCGTGCGAGCCACCAGGCGATCTACGAATTCCTCGTTCCGATCGTGAAGGGCTGGAGCACCGAGCTGTCGATCGACGTGACGAGCCTCGGCGTGCAGGTGCACGGCGGCATGGGTTTCATCGAGGAAACGGGTGCCGCGCAGTATTACCGCGATGCCCGCATCCTGCCGATTTACGAAGGTACGACTGCAATCCAGGCAAACGATCTGATCGGCCGCAAGACGGTGCGTGATGGCGGCAAGGTTGCGAAGTCGCTGCTCGAGGGCGTCGCTGAGACGGTCGAATCGCTCGGCGCGCAGCAAGGGCCTGCGTTCGAGTCGATGAAAAAGTATCTCGAGCAAGGGCAGCGCTCGTTGAGCGCCGCAATCGATTTCGTCGTCGCGAACACGAAAGAGGATCCGAACGCCGTGTTTGCCGGCAGCGTGCCTTATCTGAAGCTCGCCGGGATTGTGCTCGGCGGCTGGCAGATGGCGCGTGCACTGCTCGTCGCCGCTCAGAAGCGCGACGAAGACCCGGCGTTCTACAGCGCGAAAATCGCGACCGCGCAATTCTATGCGGAGCATGTGTTGCCGCTTGCGTCCGCACTCGAAGCGTCGATTGTCAGCGCGAAGGGCAGCGAGGGCGTTCTCGCGTTGTCGGCGGACCAGTTCTGACACGGTCTGTCGCTATACATTGCCCTTTAAATGCAAACGGCGCCTTGTAAAGGCGCCGTTTGTTTTTTGACGAGTCGCTTCGCGCAGTCACGAACCGGCTGGCGACGCGGTATGCGTCAAATCTCGCGAGTTCTCGAAGTCACGCTTCGCGCATAAGCCGGACGATGCGCGCTGCCGGTGTCGCCGAGATAGCGATGTACCGACAGATCGTCTGCCTTGATGGCAGGCTGCTTGCCCGAGATGACGTCGGCGAGCAATTGTCCGGAACCACACGACATGGTCCAGCCGAGTGTGCCGTGGCCGGTGTTCAGGAACAGATTCGCCACCGGCGTGCGGCCGACGATCGGTGTGCCATCCGGCGTCATGGGCCGCAGCCCGGTCCAGAAGCTCGCCTTCGACGTATCGCCGCCACCCGGGAACAGGTCGTTCACGCACAGTTCCAGCGTTTCACGGCGCGCCTGGCGCAACGACTTGTCGAAGCCGACGATCTCAGCCATGCCGCCCACGCGAATCCGGTTGTCGAAACGGGTGATCGCGATCTTGTAGGTTTCGTCCAGCACCGTGGAAATGGGCGCAGCCGCTTCATTGACGATGGGCGCCGTGATCGAGTAGCCCTTCAGCGGATACACCGGAATCTTCACGAGACCGGACAGGAATTTCGTCGAGTACGAACCCAGCGCGACCACGAACGAATCGGCGCGCACCAGTTCGTTGCCGCATTGCACGCCGGCAATGCGGTCTCCGGCCATGGCGAGTGCGTCGATCGGCGTGTTGTAGCGGAATTTGACACCCAGTTGCTCGGCCAGCGCGGCAAGGCGCGTGGTGAACATCTGACAGTCGCCGGTTTCGTCGCCCGGCAGGCGCAGACCGCCGGTCAACTTGTGGGAGACGGCGGCAAGCGCCGGTTCCGCCTGCGCCAGTTCGGCGGCCGAGAGCAGTTCGTACGGCACGTTGGCTTCGCGCAGCACCGCGATGTCTTTCGCCGCGCCGTCGAATTGCTGCTGCGTGCGGAACACCTGCAGAGTGCCGCCAGTGCGGCCTTCGTACTGGATGCCGGTCTCGGCGCGCAGCGCCTGCAGGCAATCGCGGCTGTATTCGGCAAGCCGGACCATGCGGCCTTTGTTGACCGCGTAGCGCGACTCGGTGCAGTTCTGCAGCATTTGCCACATCCATTGCAGCTGGAACTGCGTGCCGTCGAGGCGGATTGCGAGCGGTGCGTGTTTCTGGAACATCCACTTGACGGCTTTCAGCGGCACGCCCGGTGCGGCCCATGGCGACGCATAACCGGGCGAGATCTGCCCGGCGTTTGCGAAACTTGTTTCGAGCGCCGGGCCGGCTTCCCGATCGATAACGGTCACTTCATGACCCGCCCGTGCCAGGTAATACGCGCTTGTCACGCCGACGACGCCACTGCCCAAAACGACGACTCGCATAGCTGCTCCGGAAAATTCGCAAAGATTCGGGGGCGGTGCGCTCGCTAGTTCGTGGATTCGTGCGATTAACGAGGTGTAACGCGGTTCGCCCAGTGTTAACCGCTATACTATGGTCGAGCCTGCAGGTTTTGTTATTGTATTTTTGCGATTTTCAGAAGAAACACTATGCGTACGCAGCGCCAGCCGGTCCGAGCTCTCGACAAGCTCGATCACAAGATTCTCCGTCTGCTGCAGCAGGACGGTCGCATGGCCATGAAAGACCTCGCGGAGCAGGTCGGACTGTCGGTCACGCCGTGTATCGAGCGTGTCAAGCGCATGGAGCGGGACGGCGTCATTACCGGCTACTACGCGCGCGTGAATCCAGCGGAACTGGGCGCGGCACTGCTGGTATTTGTGGAGATCACGCTGGACCACAAAAGCGGCAACATGTTCGACCAGTTTCGGCGTGAAGTTCAGAAAATCCCCGAAGTGCTCGAATGCCACCTCGTGTCAGGTGACTTCGACTATCTGATCAAGGCGCGGATCGGCGAAATGGCCGACTACCGCAAGCTGCTGGGCGACATCCTGCTGCAGCTCCCCGGCGCGGTGCAGTCGAAAAGCTACGTGGTTATGGAAGAAATCAAGGAAACGCTGACCATTCCCGTCGGCGACGAAGCCACGCGCTAGTTTTCCGCAGGGCTCGACAAACGGCGCAAATACTGTATATTTATACAGGTGTTTTGCGCCGTTTTTCATTAGTCTCCTGCTAGCCGTGACCAAATCCCACGTCTCTTCCGTCCGCGAGTTTCCAATCGCACCGCCAGCGCCTCGCAAGGGGCGCGGTGCGGTAACGAACTTGCAGGGACGCTACGAAGTCGACCACCGCGAAGCCGTAGACGACGGCTGGCTTGCGGTCCCGGACGAAGAGGAAGCACCGAAGGTTCTGCGTACGCAGGTTTTCGAGGAAAGGGCGAAGAGCATCCTCACGCGCAATAGCTCGCCGGATATCCCGTTCAGCGTGTCGCTCAATCCGTATCGTGGCTGCGAACACGGCTGTATCTATTGTTTCGCGCGGCCCACGCATAGTTATCTCGGGCTTTCGCCGGGACTCGACTTCGAAAGCCGGATCTATGCGAAGGTCAATGCGCCTGAATTGCTGGAGCGCGAACTTTCGAAGAAATCGTATGAGCCCGAGCCAATCGCGCTCGGCGTGAATACCGACGCCTGGCAGCCCGCAGAGCGCGATTGGCGGCTCACGCGCCGCGTGGTCGAGGTGCTCAGCGAGCGGAATCACCCATTTGCAGCGATCACGAAGTCGTCGCTGATCGAGCGCGATCTGGATCTGCTTGCGCCTATGGCGGCTCGTGGCCAGTTTATGGCAGCCATCACGATCACTACGCTAGACGCGGATATCGCCCGTACGCTGGAGCCGCGCGCGGCTACGCCCTCGCGGCGGCTGCGAACCATCCGCACATTGAGCGAGGCCGGCATTCCGGTCGGCGTGAGCATTGCGCCCGTCATTCCGTTTGTCACCGAGCCCGACATGGAGCGCGTGCTCGAGGCGTGCGCGGAAGCCGGCGCCAGCAATGCGAGTTATATCGTGCTCCGCTTACCGTGGGAGGTCGCACCGCTTTTCAAAGACTGGCTCGCTGCGCATTTTCCCGATCGCGCTGAACGGGTCATGGCGCGCGTGCGCGATATGCGCGGGGGTAAAGACTACGACTCGTCTTTTTCTGCCCGCATGAAGGGCGAAGGTTTGTGGGCCGATCTGCTCAAGCAGCGTTTCCACAAAGCGGTGCGCCGTTTAGGCCTGAACCAGCGCGACCGGGGCATTCTGGATATGTCCCACTTCCGGCGAAACGAGGCGCAGCGGGTTCCGGCGGCAGTTCGCGACAATCCGCAACTCGATCTGTTCTAGCGGATTGCGCGGCGCGCCGGATTATTGCGACAGCGCTTTGGCCGCCTGAACTTGCCCTTCGAAGTAGGTCTGGAAGGAAATGGCGAGGCCGGTCATTAACAGGAAGGCCCCGATCAGCAGCGAAAAGATCACCACGAAGATTACGGTCCAGCCCGATCGGCTCGTGCGCTGCGTGTGCGCGTTGAACTGCCTGTCCCATTTTTCGTCAGGGCGCAGACCGTAGACGATCGCGGCGAGGAATGCAGCCAAGAGCGAGACGGCGCCAGGAAACGCCAGGACCCAGCCTAGCATTGAGGTGCGTTCGCTCGCCACGAGCAACATCGCGCCTGGAATGCCGATCAGCGTGCCGATTACGTGAGCCCAGCCGAAAAGGTCGCGCGGTCCGTACAGGTAAAAGCGATGTGCGCCGAGGGTGCCCAGGAAAAATGCCAGTGCGGCGGTGATAGTTTTGGATCGAAAGTAAGTCGAGGTCGAAACTGGCTTGGACATGTAGGCGAGAGCAGAGTAACGGGCGGTCAGTAACGCGGGCCGAAGGGGTAGTCACGGAGCGGGCACACCGTTGCCGCGGACCGTCGCGCATTCTACGCCGCTCGCGTGCGGCCGGTCACGCGGCGTACGGCCTCAGGGGACGCGGGCATGTTGCCGTCTGGCTTGCTGGTTCCTGTGTCGCGCACCGCGAGACCAGATTGACTGCTGGCCCACTGAAATGTGGAGCGGCCGGACGGGCGTTCAAGGCGCAGAGTAAGTGACGCGATAGATAGCGCCGGCGTAGTCGTCGCTGATAAGCAGGGACCCGTCGGGCAGCGGCAGGACATCGGCCGGGCGGCCCCAGACGGTTTCTCCCGGCTGGAGCCATCCTTCGGCGAACACTTCCTGACGCGCATGACTGCCGTCCGGCTCCGTGACGACGCGCATCACGCGGTAACCGGACTTCTTGCTTCGGTTCCAGGAACCGTGCTCGGCAATGAAAATGTTTGCGCGGTAGTCGGGCGGAAACATGGAGCCGCTATAGAAGCGCATGCCGAGCGCGGCCACGTGCGCACCTAGCTTGGCGACGGGCGGCGTATACGCGCTGCATGGGTGACCCTCGCCGAATTCCGGGTCGGGAATGACGCCGGCGTGGCAGTACGGAAAGCCGAAGTCCATGCCGACGCGCGGGGCGCGGTTGAGTTCGTCGTCGGGTGCGTCGTCGCCCAGCAGGTCGCGACCGTTATCGGTGAACCATAGCTCGTGCGTCGCCGGATGCCAGGCAAACCCGACCGTGTTGCGTACACCGCGCGCCACGACTTCGTAATGATTGCCGTCCGCGTCCATGCGGCCGATCATCGCGTAGCGGTCTCGGTCTTTCTCGCAGACATTGCAGGGCGCGCCTTGCGGCACGTAAAGCTTGCCGTCCGGTCCAAAAGCAATGAATTTCGCGCCATGATGAGTCTCTGTCGGCAGTTTGTCCGTCACTACGACTGGTTTGGGCGGCGCATTAAGGCGCGTATCAATCGAGTCGAAGCGTAAAATCTTCGACACCGCGGAGACGTACAGCGCGCCGTTGTGCCAGGCCACGCCGACCGGAGTCTCCAGCCCCGAGGCCACCACATGGCGCGCGGTTGCGCGTCCGTCCTGCAGCTGGAGCGCGTACACGTGGCCGTCGAGGCTGCCTATATATAGAACGCCTTTCGGCGACAACGTCATGGCGCGAGCACTCGGTACGGCGTCCGACAAGACCTCAATGCGAAAACCGGCCGGCAGCTTGATACGTTCAATAGGCAGCGCGGCAAACACATTGCACGCAAAGGAGGCCAGGAGTGCTGCCGCCACCGTGCGAAAACCGCGACAGAGCGGGGCGTTAGCGGTGCGACGGGCGAAGTAGAGGAGTACGAGAGCGGCTCGGGACAGTGGTTTCACAAGGCGTTCCGTCAGGTTGTTTGGGCTTCTGGGCGCCGCCGACCACCCGCGCCGTATGGGCGGCGCAACCGCGCTGCTCAGTTTATCCCGGTAAGTGTTTGTTATGGCGTCAGTTTCCCGCTATAATCGCGTGTTTCAGTCGTTCCGAACCCCGGTTTTCAAGGATTCTAGTATGGTCATCATCCGCTTGGCTCGTGGCGGCTCCAAGAAGCGCCCGTTCTACAACATCGTCGCAACTGATTCGCGTAACCGTCGTGACGGCCGCTTCATCGAGCGCGTTGGTTTTTACAACCCGGTCGCTACGAAGGGCGAAGCCCTGCGTATCGCTCAAGACCGCCTCACGTACTGGCAAGGCGTTGGCGCACAACTGTCGCCGACCGTCCAGCGTCTCGTGAAAGAAGCGCAAAAGGCGCAGCCGGCTGCTTAATGGTAGCTCGCATGCGGATCGTCGTCGGTTTGCCCGGCGGCTCGTGCAACTCGCATGAGCAGTCCGATACGCAAGATTTTTTGCCGAAGCAGGCGTCGAAGTTCGTTGTGAGGCTCAATCATGTCCGAGCGTGATTCCGGCAGTTCAGGTCGCGTAAAGGCCAAAGAGCCGACACAAGAGCCGCCGAAAGGTGCGAGCTCACGTGCGAAGACGTCTGGTCAGGCGCCATTCGGTGCATTCGTCCGCAAGCCGGTCGAGCGGACCGAAGGCAAGGCGAAAGCCAATGTTGCAAACGCCGGTTCCGAGGCAGCAGCAATGCGCGCGGAAACGGCGGAGAGTTGGCCGGCCGACGCGGTCGAAGTCGGCGCAATCGTCGACGCATACGGTCTCAAAGGCTGGGTCAAGGTAGCCGCTCATGCGGATGCCGGCCATGGCGGCGACGCTTTGCTCAGTGCAAAGCGCTGGTGGCTGATGAAAGGCCGCGAGCGGCAGTCGGCGCCGTCATTGCAGGCGAAAACGCATAGCGACAGTGTGGTGGCCCATCTGGGCGGCGTCACTGACCGTGATGCGGCGTTGTCACTGCGCGGCTCTCGCGTCTATATCAGCCGCAGCGAATTCCCGGCGCTGGAAGCCGACGAATTCTACTGGGTCGACCTGCTCGGCCTGGATGTGGTGAACCTTGCCGGCGTCAACCTGGGCAAGGTGGCAGACATGATCGACAACGGTGCGCATTCGGTGTTGCGCGTCGAATATGCGGTAGCCGACAAAGTCGGTAAGCCGGTCACCGCCGAGCGTTTGATCCCGTTCGTCGGTGTGTTCGTCAAAACGGTGGACCAGGCGGCAAAGCAGATCATCGTCGACTGGGAAGCTGATTATTGACGGTTCAGCAAATCAAGTTCGCTAAAACGGAGAGAGCGATGCAGTTCGATGTCGTCACGCTCTTTCCCGAAATGTTTCGTGCGCTGACCGACTGGGGTATAACCAGCCGGGCAGCAAAGCAGGAGCGCTATGGGTTGCGAACGTGGAATCCGCGTGATTTCACAACCGACAACTACCGCACAATCGACGATCGCCCATACGGCGGCGGCCCCGGCATGGTCATGCTGGCCAAGCCGCTGGAAGATGCGATTGGCGCAGCTAGGGCGGCGCAGGCGGAGCAGGGCATCGACGCGCCGCACGTTGTGATGATGTCGCCGCAAGGCGCCACCTTGAATCACGAGCGTGTCATGAAGTTCGCCGCGCAGCCAGGGCTAATCTTGCTGTGCGGGCGCTACGAAGCGATCGATCAGCGTTTGCTCGACCGCGTTGTAGACGAAGAAGTCAGTCTTGGCGACTTCGTGCTGTCGGGCGGAGAGTTGCCCGCCATGGCCTTGATGGATGCGGTCGTGCGCCAGCTGCCGGGCGTGCTCAATGATTCGCAGTCGGCGGTGCAGGACAGTTTTGTCGACGTGCTGCTCGATTGTCCGCACTACACGCGGCCCGAGGAATACCAAGGCGTGCGCGTGCCTGATGTGCTGCTTGGCGGCCATCACGCGGAGATCGAAGCGTGGCGTCGACGCGAGGCCTTGCGGAACACGTTGCACAAGCGGCCTGACCTGATCGTCAAGGCTAGAAAAAACAAGATGTTGAGCCGTGCCGACGAGGCATGGCTTGCAAGTCTCGCGAAGGAAGAGCCGAAGGCGTAAAGCTTCGGTCTTTCGAGCGGACACCAGGCGGCGCCGCACATGCGTGTACGGCGCCTGATGTGAACCCATCCTCTATCGGGGCCGTAGCCGGGCATTTTCATGCGAGGCAGGTACGAACGCCGACAAGATGGACTTAGGAGTCAGTGATGAATCTGATTGCAAAACTCGAGCAGGAAGAAATTGCGCGCGCCCTCGGCGAAAAGACCATTCCCGAATTCGCTCCTGGCGATACGGTGATTGTCAGCGTGAACGTGGTTGAAGGTACGCGTAAGCGTGTTCAGGCTTACGAAGGCGTCGTGATCGCCAAGCGTAACCGTGGTCTGAATTCGTCGTTCATCGTCCGTAAGATTTCGTCGGGCGAAGGCGTCGAGCGTACGTTCCAGACGTACTCGCCGCTGCTGGCAAGCATCGTCGTGAAGCGTCGTGGCGATGTGCGTCGCGCGAAGCTGTACTACCTGCGCGACCGTTCGGGCAAGTCGGCTCGAATCAAGGAAAAGCTGGTCTCGAAAGACCGCGCTGCTTCCCAGGCGTAAATGCTGTAAGAAAAAGCACCCCTCGCGGGTGCTTTTTTGTTTGCCAGGTCAAAATAGCGGCATCGCCTCTACCGCTCACTCGAGAGATCCGTTGATCCGCCCCGCCTTTGAACCTGAAACGTTGCCTGTCGAAGCGACCGGCGCCCACTTGCCGCCAGTGCCCGCGGAGCGTCTTACGCCCGATGGCCTGCGCCGCCGTTTCAAACAGCATCTTTGCTGGACACCCGAGCCGATCGTCGAGGCGCCGTGGCGCAATGCTCAGGGCGATCCGCGTGTCGCCTCTGTACTGGTCCCGCTGGTAATCCGCGCAAATGGCCTGACTGTGCTGCTCACGCAGCGTGCCGACCATCTCAACGATCACGCAGGCCAGGTCAGCTTCCCCGGCGGCCGGCAGGAACCGTTCGACGCAGACGCCACAGCCACTGCTTTGCGCGAAGCGCAGGAGGAAGTCGGCCTGGCGCCGTCGCGCGTGGAAGTGCTTGGCGCGCTGCCCGACTATCTGACGGGCACGGGTTTTCGCGTGACGCCGGTAATTGGCCTCGTGCATCCGCCGTTCGCATTGAAAGCGGACGCGCTGGAGGTCGCAGAAGTATTCGAAGTGCCGCTCGCATTTCTGATGAACCCGGCGCATCACGAAGAACGCGTGTTCCGGTACGAAGGAGGCGAACGGCGTTTCTTCGCTATGCCGTACCCGCGCGGCGCGTCATTGGAAGCGGCTGAAAGAGACGACGGCACGGGCAGCCACTATTTCATCTGGGGCGCGACGGCCGCCATGCTGCGCAATTTCTATCGCTTTCTAATGGCTTAAGGCGAGGTGACGCGCATGGTCGCCCGATGTTTGGCAACGACCTCGCTCAGCGGCATCCGACCCTGTGCTATCGTTATGAAACAATCGTAAAACTCGAAAAGCACGGCGCATCGCATGACTTTTTTTTCCGTATTGCTGGCTCTGATCATTGAACAGGTGCGCGCACTGTCGCCGAACAATCCGGTATCCGCGCTGCTTCAATACCACGCGGAGTCGGCGGCGCACGGATTCGATGCAGGCAAGCCCAAGCACGGCCTTCTTGCGTGGCTCGTCGTAGTGGTGCCGTGGACGCTCGTCGTCGCGCTCGTCTACTACGTTCTGTACAACATCCATTTCGCGCTTGCGTTCCTGTGGAACGTCGCGGTGCTGTACTTCACGCTCGGCTTTCGCCAGTTCAGCCATTACTTTACGGACATTCATCTCGCGCTCAATAACGACGATGTGCCGCGCGCCCGTGAAATTCTGAACGAATGGACCGGCCTCGACACGCTCGACATGCCGGTCAGCGAAATCGTGCGCCATACGCTGATTCACGCAGTCGTCGCGTCGCATCGCCACGTTTTCGGCGTGTTCTTCTGGTTCCTGATTCCGGTCGGGCCCGCAGGCGCGGTGCTGTATCGCATCGCCGAATATTTGTCGCGCACGTGGGCGCGTCCGGTGGACGACCGTACCATCGCGTTTTCAAGTTTCGCGCAGCGCGCATTTTTCGTGATCGACTGGGTGCCGGCGCGGCTTACGTCGCTGGGGTTTGCGATTGTCGGAAATTTCGAAGACGCGATCTATGCATGGCGTAACCACGCGCGTCAGTGGCCGGATGCGAATGACGGCGTGTTGCTGGCCGCCGGCAGCGGCGCGCTCGGCGCGCGTCTGAGCGGGCCGCTCGCAGAGCCGTCGAGTCTCGACGCGCTCGCCACCGGCGACGGCGGTCCCATGCAAGTCGGCGACGATTGCACGCCGCGCACGCTGCAGTCGGCCGTCGGGCTGGTGTGGCGCGCAGTCGTGTTGTGGATGATCCTGTTGCTCATGCTGACTATCGCCGTGTGGCTCGCTTGACCGCACACGCATGCGAACAAAAAAAGCCGGGTCGCCCCGGCTTTTTTTACGTCCTTCTCCGGGCTCAGGGGCGCTTTGAAAGCTAGGGTCCGCTGAGACCGAGCATCGACCACGCCGCGTCAGTCTGAACAGCATCGCATGAAGCGCATCAAGCGCACCAGCTCGTGTGCGTACTGTGTGTGAGGCGCGAATCACCCGTCCAACGGATCGCGCGCCGTACCGCACTGCCAGCACACGGTGAATTGCGCTTCGAGCCTCTCGCCGCACTGTCGGCACTGCCAGCCCGGCGCACCGGCCGCTGGACCTTGCGATGCGGCATCGATCAAGCGCCGCGCCACGGCCTCGTCGCGATCGTCGACAAGCCAGAGCTCAGGAGCGCACTGATCGGCGGGAATATCGCCGAGCGCGCCGTTCAGATAGCGGTTGTGCAACTCGCACGGAATGCCGGCCGCGGCCAGCACATTGACCCAATGCTGTCCGATGATCAGATTCGGCGCGCGCATCAGCCTCATATCAGCGAACGATCTGACTGGCTTCGTGCACCAGTTGCGCGTACAGCGCATGGCGTTCGCGGCGGATACGGCCATCGGCAACCGCCTCGAGGATCGCGCAGCCCGGCTCTTGCAGGTGATGGCAGTTGTAGAAGCGGCAATTGGGCAAGAGCGGCCGGAACTCCGGAAACGCGCGTTCGAGCCGGCCTTCGGTCATATGATGCAGGCCGAATTCCTGGAAGCCCGGCGAGTCGATCAGTGCGCCGCCTTCGCCATCCACGCTGCGAGTATGGTGCGCGTTGTCCGCCGTGTCATTGCGGGCGAAGTGCGGCAGCGGATAGAGACGCGTGAACGTCGTCGTATGGCGGCCGCTGTTCAGCGCCGTCGAGATCTCGCGCGTGGCGACTTCGGCGTCCGGAATCAGCAGATTCACGAGCGTGGACTTGCCCATGCCGGACTGGCCGAGCAACAGCGTCGAATGACCGCGCAAGTGTTCGATCAACGCGGTGCGAGCGGCCTCGGGTTGGGCCTTGATCGACACTTCCACCACCGTGTAGCCGAGCGCGCGATACGGCTCCAGCCGTTTGCGAGCGCCTTCGAGCGCATCGGTCACGTCGATCTTGTTCAGCACGATCAACGGCTTCAGCTCGTTGGCTTCCGCTGCGACGAGCGCCCGGCCGAGCAGGTCTTCGCTGAAATGCGGCTCTGTCGCGAGCACGATCAGCAACTGGTCGAGATTCGCGGCGAACAGCTTCGACTTGTACTGATCCGAACGATAGAGCAGATTGCGCCGCTCGCCGATTTCGACGATCACGCCCTGGTCCGCAGAAGTGGGCTCGTAGATCACGCGGTCGCCTACCGCGACTTCGCTGCGCTTTCCGCGTGGGAAGCATTGGAGCATCGGGCCGCCGTCTTCGGGTGCGACGAGATAGTGGCGGCCATGTGCGGCCACCACGAGGCCGCCTACGCGCGTGCTGGACGGCGCGCGCGGCGCTTTCTGAGGGCGGCCGCTCATGCGTGGCGCAACAGTCGGTCGATCCGCTGCGACGCAGGCGGATGCGAGTAATAGAACGCGGTGTAGAGCGGATCGGGCGTCAGTGTGGACGCATTGTCTTCATACAGCTTGACAAGGGCGTTGACGAGGTCTTGCGCGCGGGTTTGCGTGGCTGCGAATGCATCGGCCTCGAACTCATGCTTGCGCGACGTGAGACTGCCGAGCGGCGTCACAAAGAACACGAACACAGGCAGTGCAAGGAAGAACAGCACGAGCGCGAGTCCGCTATTACCGCCGACTAGCGACGGCCGCACGCCCAGCCCTTCATAGAACCACACAGACTGCGCGAGCCAGCCGAGCAAGGCGAGCATGGCGAGGCTGAGCGCGAACGTGACCAGCATCCGCTTGATCACGTGACGGCGTTTGAAGTGGCCGAGTTCGTGCGCGAGCACGGCCTCGATCTCGCTGCCCGACAGACGCGCCAGCAGCGTGTCGAAGAACACGATCCGCTTGGCCGCGCCGAAGCCGGTGAAATACGCGTTGCCATGCGCCGAGCGGCGGCTGCCGTCCATGACGAAAAGGCCTTTGGCCGCGAAGCCGCAGCGCTTCATCAGCGCCTCGATGCGGCTTTTCAGCGCTTCGTCCTTGAGCGGTTCGAATTTGTTGAAAAGCGGTGCGATGAACGACGGGTACAGCACCAGCACGAGCATCTGGAAGACGACCCAGACGATCCACGTCCACAGCCACCAGAAGCTGCCCGCCTGGTTCATCAGCCACAGTACGACGAACAGCAACGGCAGACCGAACGCGGCGCCTAGCAAGACGCCCTTCAACCGGTCGACGATGAAAATGCGCTTGCTCATCCGGTTAAAGCCGAAGCGTTGCTCGATCACAAACTGCCGGAAGTAATCGAACGGCAGGTCGATCGCGCTGGTAATCGCGATCACGGCCGCGACCAGTGCGATCTGCCCGACGTAGCCGCGGCCGAGCCAGTCCGTAATCGCCAGATCGAGTGCCTGCACGCCGCCTAGCAGTGTCAGGCCGATCAGCACGGCGGCGCCGACGACAATTTCGATCATCGTGAGACGTGTGCGCTCGACGGTGTAGTCGGCGGCGCGCTGGTGCGCGCTCAGCGCGATAGTGCCGGCAAACTGGCTCGGCACCTGCTCGCGATGGCCGGCGACGAAGCGGATCTGCCGCGACGCGAGCCAGAGTTTAGTGCCGACCATCGCCACGACGGCGACGACGAACAGAACGGTGAAGTACAGGGTAGGCATCCGTGGATTCCGTGGTATCTATGCGAGAATTATATGTTTCTTCCCGCCTCGCAGCGGGGACATGCTCAAACCATCTCAAACGACCAACCGCCGCAGCAATGGGGCTTCCCGCAAGCTTCCTGCCCGGCCATCAGGACTCCCTTCATGACCGACATTCCCGAATCCGCGCAACCGCTGCCGCTCGTGCGCAGCGACATGAATCTCATCTGGCTGGACATGGAAATGACCGGACTCGACCCGGATTCGGACCGCATCATCGAAATTGCGGTGGTGGTGACGAATTCGACACTCGACAGAATGGTCGAGGGCCCGGTTCTGGCGATTCATCAGAGCGACGAGACGCTCGCCAAAATGGACCAATGGAATCAGAACACACACGGCCGGTCGGGACTGATCGACCGCGTGAAGGCATCTACGGTGAGCGAAGCCGATGCCACCGAACAGATTCGCAATTTTCTCAGCACACATGTGCCACCCGGCAAGTCGCCGATGTGCGGCAACTCGATCTGCCAGGACCGCCGCTTCATGGCGCGCTGGATGCCGGAACTGGAGAGCTTCTTCCATTACCGCAATCTCGACGTCAGCACGCTCAAGGAGCTGTGCCGACGCTGGCAGCCGGCAATCTACAAGGGTTTTCAGAAGCGCGCGCTACATACGGCGCTTGCCGACATTCACGAGTCGATCGACGAACTGAAGTACTACCGGGAGCACTTCCTGATTCCGCCGACGCCGGACGCCTCCCTCAACGCGGAATAAGCTAAGCCTGCCGGGGGGCGCGCACCGCGCTCTTCGGCCGGAACGCCTTCACTACTTCCGCGTTGGTCTCCACGTACGGCCCGCCGATCAGGTCGATGCAGTAGGGGACCGCCGCAAAGATGCCGGGCACCTTCACCGTGCCGCCGGCGTCGGCATCGCGCAAGCCTTCCAGCGTTTCCTTGATCGACTTCGGCTGACCCGGCAGGTTGACGATCAGCGCCGCGTGATCCGCCGTCTCGCGGATCACCGCGACCTGGCGCGACAGGATTGCGGTCGGCACGAAATTCAGGCTGATCTGCCGCATCTGTTCGCCGAATCCCGGCATTTCCTTCGTCGCGACCGCTAGCGTGGCCTCGGGCGTCACGTCGCGCCGCGACGGGCCCGTGCCGCCCGTAGTCAGCACGAGATCGCAGCCGACTTCATCGACGAGTTCCGTGAGCGTTGCCGAGATGGTCGGCGCGTCGTCCTGAATCAGGCGCGTGACCACTTGCCACGGCGAACTCAACGCGGCGCCGAGCCACTCCTGCAACGCCGGAATGCCTTTGTCTTCATAAACGCCGGTGGATGCGCGATCGCTGATCGACACGAGGCCGATCAGGATCTCGTCGGGGTGATTGCGCTTCAGCTTGGTGTCAGGCGTCGCGGTCGTCATCGTCGTCTTCCAGTGCGTCGTCGGCATCGGAATCGCTCGCCGCTGCGGGTCCGTCCGCGTTCTTGATCCACTGGAACAACTCGCGGAAGTAACGCGGCGGCTTGTTCTGCTCGGCTTCCTTGCGGGCGTTGCGGATCAGCGTGCGGCCCTGCTGTGGATCGGCATTCGGATGCTGGCGGATGAAATCGGTCAGCGCGGCGTCGTCGGCAAGCAGTTTCTCGCGAGTGCGCTCGATCCAGTGCAACTTGGCCGTTTCCGCCTTGTTGACACCGTTGTAAGTGTCGAGCGCGGTGCGCAGCGCAGCGGTTTCTTCGTCCAGCAACGAGCGCATCACGCGCCCGACGTACTGCACCTGACGGCGCTTGCCTTCGTGATCGGTGATGCGGCGCGCCTCGCGCACGGCGTCGTCGAGCTTTTCGGGCATCGGCATGCGCTTGAGCGCGTCTTTGGGCAGCGCGATCAGCGCCGAGCCGAGTTCCTGCAGCTCGTGCATTTCGCGCTTGAGCTGCGACTTGCTCGGACGGTCGTAGCCGTTTTCGTCGACTTCCGGCTCGGCGGATTCGATGGGTTGAATGCGGGTTTTGCGTGTCATGCCGATATTGTAGCGTGCCAGGCCCGACGAACCGGCTGCGCCGCCGTGCACGGCGACCGACATCGCCGGAAGCGGGCAGCGAATGCCAGGTGCAGCAGCGCTTAGCTTGATATGATCGCGGGATGCGTGAGTGCGCTCGAACGCACGGCAAACGCAGACTGACGCGCATACGAGCAGCGCATATGAAGCGCACTGAACGGCGCGGCATGTGCGAACACCCAAGGGCCGCTCGGCCCCGAACAGGACGGCAACGACAATGGCAGCAGACATGGACGTCAAGCAGCGCTTTTTTCCGCATACCCAAGATGAACTGAAGGAAATCGCCTCGGACATCCTTCGTCACGCGAAGTCGCTCGGCGGTACCGACGCGGCAACCGAAATTTCCGAAGGCGACGGGCTGTCCGTCTCCGTGCGGCGCGGCGAAGTCGAGACGATCGAACATAACCGCGACAAGATGGTCGGCGTGACCGTGTTCATCGGCAACAAGCGCGGCAACGCGAGTACTTCCGACTTCTCGTCACAAGCGCTGAAGGACACGGTCGCGGCCGCGTACAACATTGCCCGCTTCACGGCGGAAGACGATTGTGCGGGTCTCGCCGAGGCCGAGTTGCTCGAGACCGAGCCGCGCGACCTGGATCTCTACCATCCGTGGAATCTGTCCGCCGACGAAGCCGTGGAAATCGCCCGTCGCGCGGAAGACGCCGCGTTCGCCACCGATCCGCAAATCAAGAACTCGGAAGGCGCGAGCGTGTCGGCGCAGCACTCGCAGTTCGTGCTTGCCACGTCGCGCGGTTTCCTCGCCGGCTATCCGTACTCGCGTCATTACATCGCCTGCGCGCCGATTGCCGGCAGCGGCCGCAACATGCAGCGCGACGACTGGTACACGTCTACCCGTAGCGCGGAGCAACTCGCCGACCCCGAAGCGGTCGGTCGTTACGCGGCGCAGCGCGCGCTTGCGCGCATCGGCGCGCGTGGCCTCGACACGCGCAAGGTGCCGGTGCTGTTCGAAGCACCGCTCGCCGCGGGTCTGCTCGGTGCGTTCGTGCAGGCTACGAGCGGCGGCGCGCTGTATCGCAAGACGTCGTTTCTCGTCGATAGTCTCGGCAAGCCGGTGTTCGCGCCGCATGTGCAGATCGTCGAAGATCCGCACGTGCCGCGTGCCATGGGCAGCGCGCCGTTCGACGAGGAAGGCGTGCGCACGCGGCAGCGTTCGGTGGTGAAAGACGGCGTCGTGGAAGGCTATTTCCTCTCGACCTATTCGGCGCGCAAGCTCGGCATGCAGACTACCGGCAACGCGGGCGGCTCGCACAACCTGTCGCTGCTCAGCTCCAACACGCGTGCGGAAGACGACTTCGAAGAAATGCTCAGGAAGCTCGGTACAGGGCTGCTGCTGACCGAACTGATGGGCCAGGGTGTCAACTACGTGACGGGGGACTATTCGCGCGGCGCGTCCGGCTTCTGGGTCGAAAACGGCAAGATCCAGTATCCGGTCGAGGAGATCACCGTCGCGAGCACCTTGCAGGAGATGTTTCGCCATGTCGTAGCGATCGGCGCGGACACGATCACTCGGGGCACCAAGCAGACGGGCTCGGTGCTGATCGAACGGATGACGATCGCCGGGCAGTAAGCGGTTTTCCAGCGTTGTAACGGTACAGACGAAAACGCCACGCAAGTTTGCGTGGCGTTCTGCTTTTTCGGCGTGCTTCGTTCCGCTTTTGTCAGCGCGCTTCACTGCGCTCGGGCGCCTTACGTCACCGGCTTTTGCGCTTGTATGTGACGAACGCGTAGTCGAAATCGTTCGGTGCATGCGCGCGATGCGTTTCGTGTGCGACTTCTTCCCACTCGTTCGGATCGACCGCCGGGAACGTCGCGTCGCCGTCGAAATCGGCGGAAATCTCCGTGACGATCATCTTGTCTGCAAGACGCAACCCTTCCACATACAACTGGGCACCGCCGATCAGAAACGCTTCGGGCGCCTGGTCCTGCGCGGCGAGCTTGAGCGCTTCGCCGAGCGTGGTGGCCGCGTCGCAACCCTGGAAGCGCCGACCGGCATCGCGAGTCACGACAATGTTGCGGCGTCCCGGCAACGGCCTGCCGATCGACTCATGCGTTTTGCGGCCCATGATGATGGGCGCGCCCATGGTGGTCCGCTTGAAAAACGCGAGGTCTTCGGGGAGTCGCCAGGGCAACTGGTTGTCGCGGCCGATCACGCCATTATTGGCGCGAGCAACGATCAGGGTGAGCGTCGTCATCGAATGGAAGAGGGAACATAACCCGCCTGATTCTACCTGACGCACACGCTCCGGCCGCCGCTCTGGCGTGATCCATCGAGCGGCGACGCCCAGCGGCACCGGCCGAAAAATGCCGCGCGTACTGCGACATCGGCTGAATCCGCGCAATAAAAGCCGATTGAGTGGCGAGTCTTCCTATACAGCGATTGGCGAACATCTCGGACCGCTCGCAAACCATTGGTGCATTGGTGAACAACGTTCCCGTCACCAATCAGATAAAGTAGTGGCACAGGAAACTATGCAGGTTGAACCCGCCAGAAGAAAATACCTATTAGATGCTAATTGAAACGGTACGATCTACCTGCGTTCCTACGTATGAGAAAAGCGCTTCCACATTTCGTAATTCGTAAGTTGATTACTTATTTATCGGCGTGGACGCCTTGCTGGGCAAGGGCGGGCGGATT
The DNA here is from genome assembly GCF_031456815.1 of Paraburkholderia strydomiana. NCBI lineage: Bacteria > Pseudomonadati > Pseudomonadota > Betaproteobacteria > Burkholderiales > Burkholderiaceae > Paraburkholderia > Paraburkholderia strydomiana. The sequence continues at coordinate 327,630 of NZ_JAVDVL010000002.1, read as the reverse complement.
AAATTCGCATAATTGTTTTCCAAGCCGCGCGCGTATAGTAAGCTCTCGGAAAGAGCTTCAATTTTAAAAAAAGCCCGCTAACGGGCCGTCTCAAACACACACGCCGCTTTCTGGGGATCAGCTGTCCGCACGGAATGGAATGGCCGTTCGGTTTTTGCTATTTGCGAATCCCGAATGTGCCAGCGTGTCTGAATTGCGGTTCAGGTGCGTGCATCATCCTTAACGTTCGTTGACGAGAGGATCTGAATAATGGAACCCGCAACGCGGCAACTGATTTACGTTTCGCGAGAGCCAAGCGCGGAACTGAACACCCGCTTCCACCAGCGTGGCTGGAATGTCGAAGTGGTGGGATCGGCGCGCGACGCGCGCCGGGCCGTACGCGCCGGTTCGGCAGCGGGTGGCCTGCTCGATTTATCGAGCCATTTCCAGCCGCATGAAATTGCAGCATTCGAATCCTGCCTGACCATGCCGAACGTCGGCTGGGTCGCCGCGACCATGCCTGGGCAACTCCAGGACGCAGCGCTGCGCCGTCTGGTACGCGATTATTGTTTCGACTATGTGACCGTCCCTTACTCCGGCGACCGGATCGTCGATTCCGTCGGTCACGCATACGGCATGATCTCGCTCGGCGAACCCGCTTCGAACGATGCATCGCAGGGCGCCGAAGGTGAAATGGTCGGGTCGTGCGACGCAATGCTGGCGCTGTTCCGCTCCATCCGCAAAGTGGCGATGACTGACGCGCCGGTCTTTATCTCGGGCGAGTCAGGAACGGGCAAGGAACTGACGGCTGTTGCGATTCACGAACGCTCGGCGCGGCGCAACGCGCCGTTCGTACCGATCAACTGCGGCGCGATTCCGCCGCATCTGCTGCAGTCCGAACTGTTCGGCTACGAACGGGGCGCGTTTACCGGTGCGAATCAGCGCAAGATCGGCCGCGTGGAAGCGGCCAACGGCGGCACGCTTTTCCTCGACGAAATCGGCGATCTGCCGCTCGAAAGTCAGGCGAGCCTGCTGCGCTTCCTTCAGGAGCGCAAAGTCGAGCGGCTGGGCGGCCATAGCGCGATCGACGTCGACGTGCGGATCATTTCCGCAACGCACGTGGATATGACGGCTGCCATGATCGAAGGACGTTTCCGCTCGGACCTGTATCACCGCCTGTGCGTGCTGCAAATTGACGAACCGCCGCTGCGCGCGCGTGGCAAAGACATCGAGCTGCTCGCGCGCCATATGCTGGAGCGTTTCAAGAAAGACGCGAGCCGGCGCCTGCGCGGTTTCGCACCCGACGCAATCGCCGCTTTGCACAACTACGGCTGGCCGGGCAACGTGCGCGAGCTCATCAACCGCGTGCGTCGTGCGATTGTGATGTCCGAAGGACGCGCGATCACGGCGCGCGATCTCGAACTCGCCGAGTACGTGGAGATCGTGCCGGTGTCGCTCGCGCAGGCGCGCGAAGCGGCCGAGCGCCAGGCGATCGAGCTTGCACTGTTGCGTCACCGTGGACGTCTTGGCGACGCAGCCCAGGAACTCGGTATCTCGCGTGTCACGCTGTACCGGCTGCTGTGCTCGCACGGCATGCGTCATATGGAAAGCGAGCCGCTGGCGTCGCCGCACGGCACGTTGCCCGCATCGGTGCCGCATCTCTGAGGTGCGGCCACACGCAACGGTTGTGAGCTGGCCGCTCCGCAGCGGCCTGTAGACCGGACGGGCCGCGACGCGTCGGCCTCGCCGTGGTTTTCGCGCGGGGCTCGTCGCACCAGGCCGCCTTCCTTCCATAGTCTCTCGCAAGCGGTCGGCGCCCGCCGGACGCGCTTGGTAAAATCGGGTTTTCCGCTCAATCTCGCGGCGCACCGCTTCCGGACCGCGTCGAAGGAACCCGCATGAAACAATACCTCGATCTCGTCCGCACGATTCTCGACACTGGCACGTGGCAGGAGAATCGCACCGGCATCCGTACCATCAGCATGCCGGGCGCCATGTTGCGCTTCGATCTACAGCAGGGTTTCCCGGCGGTCACGACGAAAAAGCTGGCGTTCAAGTCGGCCGTGGGCGAACTGGTCGGTTTCCTGCGCGCGTCGCGCAGCGCCGCCGATTTTCGCGACCTCGGCTGCAAGGTGTGGGACGCGAACGCCAACCAGAACCCGCAATGGCTTGCCAATCCGTATCGCGAGGGCCCCGACGACCTGGGCGACGTATACGGCGTGCAGTGGCGGCAGTGGCCGGCCTACAAGGTGCTCGACGCCAGTGCGAGCGCGCAGCTTGCGGATGCGACCGCGCGCGGTTTCCAGGTGATCACTGAATTCGACGAGAACGGTAGCCGCAAGGTGCTGCTGTACAAGGCGATCGACCAATTGCGTCAATGCCTCGACACCATCATGCAGAATCCGTCGGACCGGCGAATCCTGTTTCATGCGTGGAATCCTGCGGTTCTGGATCAGATCGCGTTACCGGCTTGCCATCTGCTGTACCAGTTCCTGCCGAATGTGGCGAAGCGCGAAATCTCGCTGTGTCTGTACATCCGCAGCAACGATGTCGGGCTCGGCACGCCGTTCAATCTGACCGAAGGCGCGGCCCTGCTGCATCTGGTGGGACGCTTGACGGGCTACACGCCGCGGTGGTTCACGTACTTCATCGGCGACGCGCACATCTACGAGAACCAGTTGGACATGCTGAAGCAGCAGCTCACGCGAGAGCCCTATGAAAGCCCCAAGCTCGTCATTTCCGAGCGGGTGCCGGACTACGCGAAGACCCACGTGTACGAACCGGAATGGCTGGAAAAGATAGAGCCGTCGGATTTCTCGCTGGTCGGCTACCGGCATCACGAGCCGCTCACGGCGCCCATGGCTGTCTGACGCGCCTGACCAAAAAAGCCTCCGCGATTCCCATCGCGGAGGCTTTTTGTTTTCTGCCGACGGCAGACTGCTCGCAGGGAAGGGCGCTTAGCCCTTGTGATGCTCGTCGTGGCCACCGGCCGAGCGCTGCTCGCCGTGCTGCTGTGGCTCAGGACGCGGCTGCTGCACTTGCTGCGGATGAAACTCCTGACGCGGCGCCTGCTGAGCTTGCGGTTGCGGACGCGGTTCAGGACGCGGCTGCTGCGCCTGCTGCGGATGAAACTCCTGACGCGGCGCCTGCTGAGCTTGCGGTTGCGGACGCGGTTCAGGACGCGGCTGCTGCACTTGCTGCGGATGAAACTCCTGACGAGGCGCCTGCTGAACTTGCGGTTGCGGACGTGGTTCAGGACGCGGCTGCTGTTGAACCTGCGGCCGCTCGACCGCTCCGGCGCGCTGCGCGGGCTGCCGTTGATCTTGCGCCGCATGCTGCTGTTGCCCCATCGCCGGATTTTCCACGGGGCGCGGCGCCTCGCGTGACTGCATCGCTGGATTCCGCTGACCTCCTGGCTGCTGCGACCACTCCGGCCTTGGCGTCTGCGCCTGTTCACCGCCTCGCTGACGACCCTGCTGCGCTTGCTGGGCCATAGGCATATGCGGCTGCGTCCACGCCGGCTGCTGACGCCCATCCGCGGCAACTGACTGGCCCTGCTGCTGAGCCGGTTGTCGAGCCGGTTGCTCTGCCACTCCGCGCTGTTGTGCCACGCCCGGGTTGCCGCCGTTCGCCTGCGGCGGCCGCGGCACGCCGTTCGGCGGGGCACCTGCTGCGCCAACCTGCTGCCCATTCCACCGCAGGGGCGCGCCGGGACGCTCCGGCTGGGCGCCCGCGCGCCCCGGCTGAACGGCGACAGCCGCGTCGCCTGGACGGCGCCCGGCCTGCGGCACGTTGTTCTGCGGCTGGCCCGGGGCGCCCGGCGCGGCCAGTCCGCCCGGTCCCGGCTGAAGAACTGGCGCTCCCGCCGCCGCCCCCGGCATTCGTCCCGGAAGATGCGACTGGACGACCCGCACGTTCTGCACCGGCAACGCACCGGGCCCACCCGACATGTGCGCCGGGACCGACGTCCGAACGATGGGCTGCCCGGCGCCCGGCACGCGTCCACCGCTTTGCGCGAAACGCTGCGCGAGGCCATCGCGGTAGGCGGGCGGCATCGACGGACTACGCGTCGCGACGACTGGACGTGTCATCACCCCCGCCGGCGGCCGGTAGTTCGCGTTGCGCAGACCCGGCCCGTAACTCTCGCGCACCGGCGCGATGCCCGGGGCGCCCGGGTTGATCCGCGCATTGCGCCACTGCGCGGGATCCACCTTCTGCGCAAAGCGCCCCACAGGCTGTCCATGCACGAAAGCCGTCGCCGGAACCGCCGTCACAGCGCGCGGCGCCCGGTAGTTGACGTACGTGTTGTGAATGTTGGTGATATTGCGGTTGTAGTTGTTGATGACCGTCGTCTGATTGACGCGTTCGTAGTAGCGCGGGCTCCAGTGATCGTGGTCGCCCCAGTGCGGATGCCACCGTTCGCCCGGTCCGAGCGGGAACCACGCGACGCCCGCGGCCATCGCACCGCCAATCGCCAGGTTCACGCCCCAGTCGACTCCGCCGCCTCCGCCACCGCCGCCGACGAAAGCCACTAGCGCCGGCGCATAGACTGGCGGCGCGCTGACCACGACCGGGCCCGGCACCCATGCCCAGGAGTCGTCGACGTAGGCCCAGCGGCCGTAGTGATACGGAGCGAACCCCCACGGTGCGTCGTCGACCCAGGTCCAGCCCCAGGGCGCCTGCCATACCCAATGTCCGTCGTGGTAAGGCGCCCAGCCGGCGGGCGTCGCGCGCGGCACCCAGACCTCGCCGTACTGTGGGCTGCTGCGCCACGTACCGTTGGCGTCCAGATCCTGATAACCGGGGATTTCGCGCGATACATAGCGCGCCGATACCGAGCGGTTTTCGGCGGCGTCGCGGCTTGCGGCCCATTGGTCGAAGCCGTCGGGCCCCGGCGCGCCATTGTCGGCAAGCGTTCGCAAAGAAGTGCCGGCAAAGCGGATCTGCTGGCCGGCCGCGATCGCCACCTGGGCGCCGTCGCCATAAACCGTCGCATTGCCGTTGCGAACGGTGACGGTGGTGCTGCTGCCGTCCGGCGCGACGTCGACGCGGTAGTCGCCCGGGCCGTTCAAGCCGAGCGCGAGGTTCGGCGTGTCGATTTCATACGACGACCCCGGCGGCAGTTCCCGCACATGCGCCGACAACGTCCCTTGCGCGACCTTCAACTGCGCGCTGTTGTCGTCGAGACCGAGGATATCCAGGCTCGTCGACTGGCCGAGACGCACGGCGGTCGAGCCGATATGCAGCTCGGAACGCGCGTTCTGATCGTTCCACAACTGGTCGCCGGTGGTGAGCGGCCGGTTGATCTGCGCGTACGACCAGTCGGCGGCGCCGGCGGGCTCGGTGGTCACGGTTCCGGCCATGTAGTTCAGCCGCGCGACGCGCCCGGGCGGATCGCTGTCCGCAGCGACGCCCTGCGGCGCCGGCGCGGCTTGTTGCGCGAGCGCGGCCTGCGCGGCGAACAGGAAGGCGGCTGCGGCGATCAGCGAGTAGCCGATGGTGCGACGGGTTGACGAGGTTGTCGATGGTGAGGTCGTGGTTCTCATGATTGTTCTCCGACGGACGATGCACGTGCAGCATCCGTGAACCACTGTACCCGCGCCGTTTGTTTCAAGACGCCCACTTTTGTAAAGCCTGGTGGCGACTGGTAACAAAAGGTCTCTATCAGGCCGCGTCGGGCTCCGAGCCCGCAGTCACTCATTCGGCCAGGAAGGCGTCGAAGTGTCGGTGTCCGGCCGGCGTGATGCGCAAGATCCGCGGCCGTTCGGTCCGTTCGACCCAGCCGTGCGCGGCCCACGAGTCGAGCAGCGCCGCCCCGAGCGCGCCGCCGAGATGCGGGCGGCGTTCGCTCCAGTCCGGGCAGGTGCACGCGAAGCGGCGCCGGCCGCTGCGCTGCGCGGACAGGTCGATGCCCCAGTCGGAGAAGCGGGCGGCCCCCTCCGGTGTGGCTTCGAGCGACGCACCGTTCAAAGCCAGCACTCCTCGTCCGACGAGCCGCTCGAACACGCGTACGGACAACTCGCCGGCCATATGGTCGTAGCAGGTACGTGCGTAGCGCATGTCGGTCGGAACGGTGCGCACGGGGCGTGGCACCGGGCGCTGCGGCGCGCTGACTTGCGCGACGTTGGCGAGCGCTTCGATGGACGCCGCGATGTCGGCCGACGCAATGCGGAAATAGCGATGCCGGCCGCGCACTTCGAGCGCGAGCAGACCTCCCTCGGTCAGGCGCGCGAGATGAGCGCTGGCCGCCGACGGCGACAGTCCCGCGATCATCGTCAGTTCGCCGGCGGGGCGGGCGCTGCCGTCCATCAACGCCCACAGCATGGCTGCGCGGCCGGGATCGGCGAGGAGCGCGCCAATGCGGCTCAGGCCGGGAAAATGATTGTGTTCGTCTGCGAGGCTGGCGGGCATGACGCGTCTCCGTATCTGTCGGTCTTCGATGCGCGTGGCGCAACGTACGATGCAACCACTTTACCTGGCAAATGCATTCGATGTTTCACCCTGACGTGAACCGTCGATTGCAGCGCGGCGCATGCGCCTGAAGCGCCAGGCTAGAATCGGAGCCTGTCTTTGCAGGATACGCAGTCATGAAAACAGTTCTGGCCGTTGTCGTTTGCATCGTCTTGCTGGGCGCCTGCGCTCAAGGCGGCTCCGGCTCGGCATCGGGCGCGAGTACCGGCAGCGTGACCATGTACGGCACGATCGACGAAGGCATCACCTTCCGCAAATAGAGGCGTCGTCGGCCTCGTTGCCTCTTTCGGCAAGCATCGAATTGGCAGAAACTGATGCATCGTTGTCATTACTGCCACGCGCAGTCGGGTGACGATGTGGTTTTCGCCAAGTGAGCACTCGGCGGCTCAGCTCAGTCAGGCCAGTCAGGCGATTTCGAGCCGTGGCGGCGAGTGCGGGCCGCTTGTGCCGCTTGTGCCGCTCCTGCCACTTCGACCACCTTCGCTGCCGGGACCGATCCATGCCGCCTGCCGCACCAGCTTCGTCTTCTCGATCCGCCGCCGCTTCTGCCTTCACTGCCGTTTCCGCGGATCCGCGCGGCTCCGGCCCGCATGGACGCCGTGACGCGCGTGTGCTGGCTGTGTGCCAGGCGTTGTACACCTCGTCGGTGTCGATCGATCTCACGCTGACCGGTCTCGTTGGCTACACGCTCGCCGACGACAAGGCGCTAGCCACGCTGCCTTTCTCGCTGATCACGGTGGCTGCGGCGCTCACGACGATCTTCGCGTCGTTTCTGATGGCGCGCATCGGCCGTCGCGCGGGTTTCGTGCTGGGCGCGAGCGTCGGCGCGTTGGGCGGTGCTGTTTCGGTGTGGGCGATCTTTCATCACGACTTCTGGGCTTTTTGCGCGGGGACCGCGACGGTCGGCGTATTCCAGGCGTTTGCGCAGTACTACCGGCTCGCCGCCGCAGACGCAGTCGGTCTCGAAGCCAAGAGTCGCGCAATTTCGACGGTTCTCACGGGCGGCGTGGTCGCGGCCGTCTGCGGCCCGCTTCTCGCCGCGTGGAGCAAAGACTGGCTCGTGCCGGTGACGTTCGCGGGCTCTTACGCGCTCGTCACCGGACTCGGACTCGCGTCGATTGTCCTGTTGATGCTGCTTTATCGCGACATGGCGCCTGCGCCGGCCGTGGCAAGTACCCACGACGTCGCACGGCCGCTCGCGGAGATCGTGCGGCAACCGATCTTCGCTGCGGCGCTCGCGAACAACGCGCTCGGCTATGCCGTGATGACGTTCGTCATGACCGCCACGCCGATCGCGGCGGTCGCGTGCGGGCACAGCATCGGCGACGGCGCGTCGATCATCCAGTGGCATCTGGTCGGCATGTTTGCACCGTCTCTGTTTTCCGCGCGGCTCATCAAGCGTTTCGGCGTGCTGCCGGTGATTGGCGCGGGCATCGCGCTCTCGGCACTATGCGGTGTCTTCGCATTGCGTTCGACCGATCTGCCGCACTTTTACGCCGCGCTCGCGTGTCTCGGCGTGGGCTGGAATTTCATGTTCGTGGGCGGGTCCACGCTGCTCGCGCAGTCGTATAGGCCGTCGGAACGGGCGAAGACGCAGGCCACCAGCGAATTCACGACGTTCGCGTTCTCCGCGCTCGGTTCGCTATTCGCAGGGCAACTGCTGGCGCGCTTCGGCTGGGCGACGATCAACGCGGCGATCTTTCCGCTGCTTGCCGCAGCGGCGCTCGCCACGCTCGCCTATGCGCGGTCGTCCAGACGTCGCGCGATGGGAGGGGTCGCGTGATGAGCGTGCGTCATATCGTATTTGCCGTCGCACCCGATCTGGTCCTGCTCGACGCGTGCGGCCCGCTGGAAGCATTCTGGCGCGCCGAACTGACGATAGCCGCTGCGCAGGGTGCGAGCGATGGCGGTGCACGGGTGCCAATACCGGCGAACCCGGCCACGCATGCGGATGCGTCCGTGCCCGCATCCACGCACTCGCCCGCACCCCCGATCGCCTATCGCACGACAGTCGCTTCGATCGACGGCGGCGTCTTGCAGACTTTTCCGGGCCTGCCGGTCGTGACCGAACGACTCGATTCACTGGACGCCGAGCCTATCGACACGCTGATCGTCCCCGGCGTTCCGGTCGATCAGCATTGCACGCTGCAGCCGGAACTCGTCGCGTGGATCAGGCGCAATGCGCCGCGCGCACGGCGCGTGTGCTCGGTATGCACGGGAGCGTTCTATCTGGCGGCGGCCGGTCTGCTGGACGGCCGCCGCGCGACCACACACTGGCGGGATGCGCCGCATCTCGCGCGCCGCTTTCCCAATGTTCATGTCGATGCCGATCCGATCTTTATCCGCGACGCAGGCCCGGACGGAGCCCGAGGTGACGGCGAACGCGTGGTCTGGACGTCGGCGGGCGTGACGGCGGGCATCGATCTCGCGCTTGCGCTGATCGAAGAAGACCTCGGCCACGCCGTCGCGATGCAAGCAGCGCGGCGCCTCGTCGTCTTCATGAAGCGGCCCGGCGGGCAGTCGCAATTCAGCGCGGCACTCGCGGCACAGGCGTCGGCGGGAGGGCCGTTCGAGGCCTTGCATAGCTGGATGGTCGCCCATTTGCGCGAGGACCTCACGGTCGAGCGCCTCGCCGAGCACGCACGGATGACGCCGCGGACCTTCGCGCGCCGCTACGTCGACGAGGTCGGGCGCACGCCGGCGAAAACCGTCTCCGCATTGCGCCTCGAAGCGGCTTCGCGGGCACTGGCCGAATCGCGCCGGCCGCTGAAGCGCATCGCGCTCGATTGCGGTTTCGGCAGCGAGCAGAATCTGCGGCGCGCGTTCGTGCGGCGCTTCGGCGTGCTCCCGCTCGAGTATCGCGAACGGTTCATGTCCGCGACCGCGCCTGCGTCGGCTAACCGTCGCGAGGCACCCGTCCGCGCAGGCGACGACGTGCGCTGAACGACTGCGCGCGAAGCGACGTTCGAGCCGGAGAACAGGCCAGCGCCGCGGCACTGTACGAGCTTGCAGCGGCCACAGCGATGAGCCGGCTGATCGGATTGCGCGCCGAAACCGGCTGCGCGCATGGACGTTGCACGCACTTCCGCCCGATAAGTGACCACGCTGTCAATATTGCGCTCGTATAATCGCCTCCTTTCAATGCATCCGATTGACCGGAGTCAAGATGAGTAGCCATCTCTCAGCGCCGCTGGAACGTTCCGAAACCACGTTCCGCTTTCTTGCCGAACCCAGCTCGGTCAACTTCGGCGGCAAGGTGCACGGCGGCGCGCTGATGAAGTGGATCGACGAAACCGCATATGCGTGCGCGGCGGTGTGGTCGGGGCGTTATTGCGTGACGGTCAGCGTCGGCAATATCCGTTTCCGTCGACCGATTCTGGTGGGCAACCTCGTCGAATTGCGCGCGCGCGTGGTGGCGACAGGGCGCACCAGCATGCACATCCATGTGTCGGTGCAGGCTGGCGACCCGAAGGGCGGGGAGTTGCTGCAAACCACCGATTGTCTCGTCGTGATGGTCGCGGTCAATGAAAACGGACACCCGGTGCAGGTGCCGTCGTTCGTGCCGGAAACCGACGAACAGAAGCGCCTCGCAAAGTACGCGATGGACGTGAAGGAAGCGCTCGACGCGATCGTCGAGCTGAAGCCGGAAGAAGTGGCGCAGGGCAAGATTTGAACGACGCTTGCCGAAGTTGGCCTGTGCACTGCCAAAACTGCAGGCGGCGATCCTTTGCCGCTTGAACTCCCGATTTTCCCGTCCGGGCTAATCTGAATCAAACCCGCATCGAATCAAACTGGGCGACTCACCGCGAGTCGCCCAGCGCGTCAGGCGTGGGAGCGGGCAGGTGCCAATCAAGGCACCGAATGGCCCACCATATCGCCCGGCCGCACCCATTCGTCGAACTGCTGCTCAGTGACATAGCCGAGCGCGAGCGCCGCGGCCTTCAGCGTGGTGCCCTCCTTGTGCGCCTTCTTCGCGATCTGCGCGGCCTTGTCGTAGCCGATGTGCGGATTGAGCGCCGTCACGAGCATCAGCGATTCGTTGAGCAGCGCGTCGATCCGCTCGCGATTCGGCTCGATGCCGACTGCACAGTTGTCGTTGAAACTCAAAGCGCCGTCGCTGAGCAGGCGGATGGATTGCAGCACGTTGTGCGCGATCATGGGCCGGAACACATTCAGCTCGAAGTTGCCGCTCGCCCCGCCGATGTTCACCGCGACGTCATTGCCGAACACTTGCGCGCACAGCATCGTCAAGGCTTCGGACTGCGTGGGATTGACCTTGCCCGGCATGATCGAGCTGCCCGGTTCGTTCTCCGGAATCGACAGTTCGCCCAAGCCGCAGCGCGGACCGCTCGCGAGCCAGCGGATGTCGTTGGCGATCTTGTTCAGACTCGCGGCCACCGTCTTTAGCGCGCCGTGCGCGAAGACGAGCGCATCGGCTGCGGCCATTACCTCGAATTTGTTGGGCGCGGACACGAACGGCACGCCGGTGAGCTTCGCGATGGCAGCCGCGACCTTGCCGGCGAACTGCGGATGCGCATTCAAACCGGTGCCGACAGCCGTGCCGCCCTGCGCGAGTTCATATAGGTGCGGCAACGTCGATTCAACATGGCGGATGCCGTGGTCGAGCTGCGCGACATAGCCGGAGAACTCCTGACCGAGCGTGAGCGGCGTTGCGTCCTGCAAGTGCGTGCGACCGATCTTGACGATGCCGGCAAACGCCTTCGCCTTCCCGTCGAGCGTGTCGCGCAACGTCTTGAGCGCAGGCAGCAGATGCTTGACGATGCCGTGCGCGGCGGCCACGTGCATGGCCGTCGGGAAGACGTCGTTCGACGACTGGCCGCGATTCACGTCGTCGTTCGGATGCACTTTGCGCGCTTCACCGCGCTCGCCGCCGAGCAGCTCGCTCGCGCGATTCGCGATCACTTCGTTCAGATTCATGTTGGTCTGCGTGCCGGAGCCGGTTTGCCAGACCGCGAGCGGAAACTCGTCCGGATGCTTGCCTGCGATGATCTCGTCGGCCGCCTGCATGATCGCGTGCGCCTTTGTCTCGTCCAGCACGCCGAGGCCCAGGTTGACCTCGGCGGCGGCGCGCTTGATCACGGCGAGCGCGGTGATCAGTTCGGGCGATTGCTTCTCGGTGGAAATGCGGAAATTCTGCAACGAGCGCTGCGTCTGCGCGCCCCACAAATGAGCGTTCGGCACAGCGATTTCACCGAACGTATCGCGCTCCATTCGTACGTCTTCAGTCATGGTTGAGCTCCGCTTTTAAAGTTCTGCGTTGACCGGCAATAGGGAGAATAGCCCCGTTAGCGCGTTCCGGTATAACCCTGCCTGCGGGTCGAAAATGTAGGTGCGGCGCGTGCCGTCTTCGACATCGGTCCACACGAGCGGGGACAGCGGCGCGCCGATCGAACGAAGATAGGCGAGCTGAGCGCCGTCAGCGAGCGTCACGCGGTAGCTTCGCTCCGGCGCCGTGGCGGTGGCGAAAATGTCGGCGACCTGCGCAGCCAGTTCCGGGCTGTGGATCACGAGTGCGAGTTCGGTATTCAGATGCGCCGAGCGCGGATCGAGGTTCATCGAGCCGATCACCAGAATCCGGCGGTCGATCACGTAAGTCTTCGCATGCAGACTCGCGCGCGAACGCGACCCGGCGATTCCCGCCGTGGGCGTATCCTGGCGCGGCTTGAATTCGTATAACTCGACGCCCTGTTGCAGCAGCGGCACGCGAAACGGACTGTAGCCCGCTTGCACCGCAACCGCGTCGGTGGCGGCGAGCGAATTCGTCAGGATCGCTACGCGCACGCCCCGGTGCGTGAGTGCGCCGAGCGCCGTCACGCCTGCGTCGTGCGGAACGAAGTAGGGCGACACGACGAGGAAATCCTTGTGCGCGTCCTTCATGAGCTCGCCGAGCCGCTTCATCGGTGGACTGACGTAGTCCGGCGACGGGCTCTCGATTTTCTCCGGCTGATCCGCCTCGAACTCCGCTTGCGCCCAGGTCAGGCCGAGTTGCTTGCCCGCAATCTGCGTGGCGAGCGGCGTCGCGTTTAAGGGTTTCGCGTTGTATGGATCTGCGTAGGTGCGCCAGTGCTTGCGCAGGTCGTCGCGTGTCTGATCAAGTTCTTCGCGATCGAATTTCTGCTTGTTCAGCACGCCGAGCGGATACGCGACACTGCTGTTCCAGTAGTCGTCGAAACTCGCCGAGACATCGGCGGTGATCGGGCCGGCGGCGAGCACGTCGATGTCGCGGAACTGCAGGACTTCGCTCGCGTTAAAGTATTCGTCGCCGAGATTGCGGCCGCCGACAATCGCCAACTGGTTGTCTGCGATCATCGCCTTGTTGTGCATGCGGCGCGTGAAGTGGCCGATCTGCGTGAAGACATTCGTAGTGCGCTCGAACACACCCTCACGCGCGCTACCGAACGGATTGAAGACGCGAATCTCGATGTTGCTGTGCGAGTTGAGCCCCGCCATGATGCGGTCGATGTCCTTGAAGTTCAGGTCGTCGACCAGCATGCGCACGCGCACGCCGTGATCCGCCGCGTACAGCGCGGCGCCGAGCAGCAGCTTGCCGGTGGTGTCCTCGTTCGCGATGTAGTACTGCATGTCGAGCGTTTTCGTCGCCGCGCGGGCGAGCGCGATGCGCATCTGCAGTGCGTCCGTGCCGCTCGAGAGCACACGAAAACCCGATTCCCCCGAATGAGCGGCTTCGAGCGGTTCAAGCGCCGCGCGAAGCGGCGTGTTTTCGGTCGGTGATAACGCGTGAGTGACCGGGCGGTCGAACGCGGTGGCGGGAGGTTTGGTTGCGCACGCAGTCAGAAATGCCGACGTGCAGCACAGCAAGAAAAAATGTCTGGCGGAGCGGATTGCGCGCTTAAGTTGCGTCGCGGTCTGCTTTTGTTCTGTATGCCACTGCACGCTTTTCCCCTTGTTGTTCAGGCTTTTCGTAACGGCAGCGCAGATGCTTCAGCCGCGCTGCCGAGAAATCCATTCTAAGGGGAATCGCGCCGCCGGACTGTGCACCGCGGCACGCCGGCGGCGTCTGGGACCGCGATGAGCGGTGGCTCGAAACCGTCAGACGCGTTCGGTGTTCAGCCCGCGTTCGCCTTCGGCATACGTCGAGCCCTTCGCCGGGCGCCCTGCCCAATAACCCGCGAGCAGCGACCCCGACAGGTTGTGCCAGACGGAGAACAGCGCGCCGGGCAACGCGGCAATTGGCGTGAAGTAGAGCTTGCCGAGCGTCGCGGCGAGGCCCGAGTTCTGCATGCCGACTTCAATCGCAAGCGTGCGGCAAACGGCTTCGTCGAAACCTAGCAGGCGGCCGCCCCAATAGCCGCCGAGCAGGCCGATGCCGTTATGCAGCACCACCCCGAGCATCACCACGAGGCCGACGGACGCAATGCTTTTTTGCGTGCCGCCCACCACCGCGCCGATGATCAGCAGGATCGCGACCATCGAAACCAGCGGCAGCACCGGCTCGATCTTGCGAACCGTCTTGCCGAACAGGTGATTCACCACGAGGCCGACCACGATCGGCAGCGCGACGATTTGCAGGATGCTCATCAACATGCCGTGGACGTCGACGGCGATCGACGCATCCACGTAAAGGCGCGTGAGAAGCGGCGTCGCAAAGACTCCGACGAGCGTGGACAACGCACTGATCGTCACCGACAGCGCGACGTCGCCGCGCGCCAGATAGATCATCACGTTCGATGCCGTGCCGCTCGCCACGCTGCCCACGAGCACCATGCCGGCGGTCAGGTCGGGCGGCATGCGCAAGGCTTTGGCGATGACCCAGGCGGCGAGCGGCATCACGAGGTAATGCAGCACGATGCCTGCGATCACCGGCGCGGGCCGTGTGAAGACGCGCTGAAAGTCGGCGACGGACAGCGTGACGCCCATCGCCAGCATGATGATGGTCAGAAGCGTGGTGACGTGCGGGGCGATGCCGGTGAACGAAGCCGGCGAGAAATAGGCTGCAACCGAAATGAGCACGGCCCAAACGGGAAAAAGACGGGTGATGCGGGCAAGCATGGGGCGAGGTCCTTGGTTATGTTTTATGGCGAGAAGCGGAGGTTGGTCGTTCGCAAGCGGGCGCAGTGCTGAAGGCGGCGACGCTCTGCCGGGTGCGGCGCCTCACGGACTGCAGCGAGTGCCTTTGAGCGGGCCGCGCCCTATGTCGCGGTTGCTGCAGTTGAGTCGCAAGCGAACGGCAGGTTGTCAGCGGATGGTGGACCTGCCGGCAGCGCGGTCCTTTGTGAGGCGCGCAAGCGGAGCTTCGGTGGATGGACGCGGATTCGCGACACGCACCGAAGAAGTCACGCATTTTAACGTTGTGGGCGGCAGCTTGCTGGCTCTATGGTTGCGCGTGCAACGGGTTTGCCGCGACGTTGGCTCGCTGTGCCATTGTCCCTTTTGCGGCGAGACCGGCCGCCGGGCCTTAAAGCGGACCTGTCACGCAGCGCGGGCGTGCCTGAAACCGCGAGTCCGTTACCCGCGTTCAGACCGATGCGGCAGGCGGCGCGTCCGCCGCGACCGGCACGCGCCGCAGGCTTAGCTTGTGAAAGCGCAGCGTCATGAGCAGCGCGACGCTCGCGAGTCCGGCCGCGAGGCCCCACCACAAACCGCGAGCACCCAGCCCGGCATGAAAGGCGAGCGTATAGCCGGTCGGAAAACCAATCACCCAGTAACCGAATGCGGCGGCGATCATTGGTATGCGCGTGTCTTTCAGACCACGCAGACAGCCAGATCCAACCGTTTGCATGCCGTCGACGATCTGAAAAATCGCTGCCACGCCGAGGAGCGAACTCGCGAGCGTAACCGTCGCCGCATTGGCCGGATCGTCCAGGTGCAGATAGAGGCCGACGATCCAATGCGGCGCGGCGATCAGCACGATTCCCGACAACGTCATGAAGCCGACGCCAAGCGCCAGCGCGACGAAGCCCGCATGACGCGCGGCGAGCGGCTGCCCGGCGCCGGACCAGAAGCCCACTCTCACATTGGCCGCCTGGCCGATCGCGAGCGGCACCATGAATGCCACTGACGCGACGTTCAGCGCGATCTGATGTGCGGCCAGTTGCGACTCGCCGAGCAGCCCGACCATCAGGCCGGTCGCGAGGAAGAGCGTCGATTCGACGCCGTAGGTGATCGCCACCGGCCAGCCGATACCGAACAGCTCGCCCATCAGCGGGACGTTGGGACGCGTGGCGACCACGAAATGGCGATAGCGCGGCCGCAGATGCAACAGCGCCATCAGCACGAGCGCGGTCAGCCAGACGGTGATGGACGTCGCAGCCGCCGAGCCGAGGAAGCCGAGCCGCGGCAGCCCGTAGGCCCCGTGAATCAGCCCGTAGTTGAGAAAGCCGTTCACGCCGACGCTGACCAGCGACACCCACAGGAGCCGCCGCGCCGCGCCGATCGCCGGCAGGAAAGAGCGCATCAGACCGACGCCGATCAGACTGCCCAGCGCGCCCCAGCGCAGCACCGCCGCATACTCGCCGACGTTATGCGCGAGCAGCGCCGGTTCCCCGAACGCACGCAGGATGGGCGTCGCGAACGACAGCAAGGCGAACGCCGGCACCGACAGCAACACCGACAACACAAAACCGGTCCAGTAGATGTGCGGCACGCGGCTTTCGTCCTGCGCGCCGCGCGCATGCGAAACGCTCACGCTGACCGACGTCAGCACGCCCTGCAGTAGCGTCACGACCACGAAGAACAGATTGGCGCCCAGACCGCCGGCCGCGAGCGCGTCCGGTCCGAGAGAGCCGAGCAGGATCGTGTCGGTGACGCCCATGGCCATTTGCGACAGTTGCGCAATGGCGAGCGGCGCGGCGAGCCGCGCGGTGTCGGCGGCGTGGCGGGACAAGGTCGGCGGACGGGTGGCCACCCGGGTGAAGCCGGATTGAGTCATGGAGCGTGTGAAAGTTGACGGAATGACGACGCCGTGACCGCTGGCGACCGCCGCGGCACTGGAAGCAGCGAAGGCAACGGAAGCGCGCTCTACGAGAGACGCGTGGGCTCGCGGTCGCATGGCGGTTCACGAGCCTCGTAATGACGCCGATCAAGGCGGCTCGCCACGGTTTCCCGGCGAGCCCACGGTCGGCGATGTCAGCGGGGCCGTTCGTCTAGCGAAACCAACAGCTTATTGCGTGACCGCTGCAAAGTCGATGGATCAAGCACATTTTTGGTGCGCGAGTTTCCTGCGGAATCTCGTGGGACCAGCGCGGCAGGACGTCAGGCTTCGTGGACCGCGATTCGCGTGTCGCCGAGCAGTACCACCTGTCCTGCGCGGATCTTGCACGTTTTACGCGTTTCGACGCGGCCGTCCACAGTGACGGCTCCGTCCGCCACCATCATCTTCGCCGAGCCGCCACTGTCCGCGAGCCCCGTGATCTTCAGCAGATTGTGAAGTTCGACGTAGTCGCCGGTGAGCGTGAAATCGAGGTTGGGCATGGGCATTGCACCTTCAGGCAAGGGGTTCGCATCATAAAGCACAAGCTTGCCCCTAAGAAGTCGCGTTGTCTCGCGCAGTGTTTCGTGAACGCATCGCAAGCAAATGCAAGCAGATGTTATCCGTTTGTCGGAAAGTGAAACGTTGCGTAACACCGGTCGTCACAACACGACCTCACTCGTAAAGTGCATCTCAGCAGGAAAGCTTGCCGGATCTAGTTCGGCTATGAGCAGACCGGGAGGTCGTCCAGCGCGCCGCAGTGCGATGCAGGGCGTTTCGACCCGGCCACAACAACTCTAGAGAGGAATTTGCCATGACCCAGATTCGTACGCTCCTGATCGGTACCGCCATGACCGCATTCGCCGCTACGGCAGCAGTCGCGCAGACCACGCAGCCCGTTCAACCGGCTGCGGGCATGAATACCCAAGTACAGGTTCAGACGCCCGGCGCCGACGTCGCGCCGGCCGCTCCTGCCGCCCAAGGCGTGCAGCCGGTAACGCCGGCACCGACTCGCCTGACGGCCTCGGGCTCGCCCGATCCGCTGGTACAAAAGCGCGAAGCCAACGCGAAGGCTAACGCGGAGTACCGCGCGTCGAAGAAGGCGTCGAAGGCCGAGCTGAAGGAACAGCAGAAGGCTGCCAAGTCCGAATACAAGGAGCAGGTGCGCGACGCAAAGATCAACAAGAAGGCGGACAAGCAGGCCGCTGACAACGAAATGAAGATGAACCTGCAAAGTCAGGCGGGCGCCCAGACCGACGGCGGCGAAGTTAAGCACTAATGGCAGGCGGAGCCGCGGGCTCAGGTTAGCCCGCGGCGTCGAACCCGACTCGACCTGATGAGACTGTTAAGGAGGAACCGCATGAGCAACACTCGATTTACTAATTCCGCAAAATCCCCGACCGCGCGGCTTTGCGCACTGTTGATCGCGGGCTGCCTGTCGTCGGCCGCATTCGCGCAGGCAAGCGATCCGGCCGCGGCGCCGGTCACGCACGCCGATCACAAGGCGGCGAAGCAGCAAGCCAAGGCAGACAAGAAGGCGGCTGTCGCGCAAGCCAAGGCCGACAAGGAAAAGACCGAAGCCCAAGCCGACGCCGACAAGGCGCACGCCGAGGCCACTCTGAAGGACGCGAAGAAGCAGTAGGTTCCTGCTTCCTGATGAGCAGGTGCGACTTGCTCAACGAAACGGCCCGTCTGCGTAAAGCACACGGGCCGTTGCTTTTGTTCGGCTCGTAGGCGTGCGGGGCGGCGCGCGCGTGACTGCGCAGCAGCCACGCTAAAAAAGGGCGCTTGTGCGCGCGGGTTGTACGGATATACAGTATGCGTCGCCGTTCCCGATCCATCCAACGCCCTTAAAACACCGTGCTTTCCGTCGCAGAAACGCCGTCGCCGTCCGATACCGCCGCCTGGCTTGCGAAGCTGAACGACGCGCAGCGCGAGGCCGTCGAATTCGGCACCGATACGCCTCATTCACCGCCGGGCGCCTTGCTGGTCATTGCGGGCGCGGGCTCCGGCAAGACCAGCACGCTTGCGCACCGTGTGGCCAATCTGATGGTGAAGGGCGCCGATCCGCGCAGAATTCTGCTTCTGACATTTTCGCGTCGCGCGGCGCTAGAAATGACACGCCGCGTCACACGTATTGCCACGACGGCGCTCGGCACGCGCGCCGCGCTCGCGCAAGGGCTGACATGGGCGGGCACGTTCCATAGCGTCGGCGCGCGGCTTTTGCGCGAATATGCAGAACTGATCGGACTTGCACCGGCCTTTACGATCAACGACCGTGAGGATTCCGCCGACCTGATGAATCTGGTGCGGCATGAACTGGGTTTGTCGGCGAAAGAAAGGCGCTTTCCGGCTAAGGGAACCTGTTTCGCGATTTACTCCCGCGTCGTGAACACCGGCGCGTCGCTCGGGCAGGTGCTGGAGAGCGCGTTCCCGTGGTGCCGCGAGTGGGAAGCCGATCTGCGCATGCTGTTCGCCGCCTATGTCGACGCGAAGCAGAAGCAGAGCGTGCTCGATTACGACGACCTGCTGCTCTACTGGTCGCATATGGCCGCGGAGCCGGCAATTGCCGCGGATCTGTCGGCGCGCTTCGATCACGTGCTGGTCGACGAATATCAGGACACCAACCGGCTGCAGGCGTCGATTCTGCTCGCGCTGAAGCCGGACGGACGCGGCCTGACCGTGGTCGGCGACGACGCGCAGTCGATCTATTCGTTTCGCGGCGCCACCGTGCGCAACATTCTCGATTTCCCGGCGCATTTCGATCCGCCTGCGGTTCAGGTCACGCTCGAACGCAATTACCGCTCGACCGAGCCGATTCTTGCCGCATCGAACGCGGTGATCGAACTGGCCAGCGAGCGTTATACGAAGAACCTGTGGACCGACAAGTCGTCGGCGCAACGGCCCCGGCTCGTCACCGTCGCCGATGAGGCCGACCAGGCGCGCTATATCGTCGAGCAGGTGCTGGAAGCGCGCGAGCAGGGCATGACACTGAAGTCTCAGGCGGTGCTGTTTCGCGCCGCGCATCACAGCGCGGCGCTCGAGATCGAACTCACGCGCCGCAACATTCCGTTCGTGAAGTTCGGCGGCCTGAAGTTCCTCGATTCCGTGCACGTCAAAGACGTACTGGCGGTGCTGCGTTGGGCCGAGAATCCGCGCGACCGGGTGGCCGGTTTTCGCGTCGTACAGTTATTGCCCGGCGTGGGGCCGGCCACGGCCGCGAGAGTGCTCGACGAAATCGTCGCGCGTGCCGGTGTGGGCAATCCCGCCGACACCGCGGGCGGCACGCTCGCCGCGTTCGCGCCGCCGCCTCGCGCGCAGGAGGACTGGCATCCCTTCGTCAGGCTGATGTCGAGCGTGTATGGGCGGCAGACGCCATGGCCTGCGGAGTTCGAGATGGTGAGGCGCTGGTACGAGCCGCATCTGGAGCGCAATCATGAAGACGCCGCAATCCGTCATGCCGACGTGTTGCAGATGGAAAGCATTGCGGGCACGTATGCGTCGCGTGAGCGCTTTCTGACGGAACTGACGCTCGATCCGCCCGATGCCACGAGCGACGAATCGGGCGTGCCGCTCATCGACGAAGACTATCTGATCCTGTCCACCATCCATTCGGCAAAGGGACAGGAATGGCGCAACGTGTTCGTGCTGAACGGGGTCGACGGCTGCATTCCGTCCGATCTGGGCACCGGCAGCGAAGAGGAAATCGACGAAGAACGCCGCCTGCTTTACGTGGCGATGACGCGCGCAAAGGAAGACCTGCATATCGTCGTGCCGCAGCGCTTTTACGTGCACAACCAGACGCATATGGGCGATCGTCACGTGTGGGCGTCGCGCACGCGCTTTATCCCTGCGCACCTGATGCCTTTGTTCGACGCGTACGCATGGCCGCGCGTGCCGGTGCCCAGTGCGCCGACGGCCGCGGGGCTTGCCGCGGCGGCGCAGGCAAAAATCGAAATCGGAGCAAGGCTCAGGAAGATGTGGGACTGAGCGGCGCTCAGGTGAGCGGCGAGGCGGGGCTCGATGCCGCACGGGCTGTCGCCGTGCGGGAGCTTCCCGGAGGGCTCTCTGGATCGCTTTCGGCAGCAGGCAACGTGCTTTACGCGCTAGCTGCTGCTGGTGGGCAGACGCTGGGCCGAGTTAGCGCGACTGCCGTTGCTGCTGTTGCGGGGCGGGGCGCGGCGGCACGAAGAAGTTGCGCAGCCACGCCGCCATCCGCGAAAACACGTCGTACGGTTCCTCAACGAAGATTTCCGGCTTCAGCAGGCGGAGATATTCCATGATCTGTTGCGCTTCCTGCTTCTGGAACGAGCCGTGCGAAATGCCGAGCCGCAGCAGGCCGCGCAGTTCGCCCAGCTTTTCGCGGGCGGTGCTGCCCACGCTCGTTTCGCACGCCACCTTCGCTTCATAAACACGCTGACGCAGCGATTCCACGAGCCGCCATGCCGGCGTCTGCATGATTTCCTCGAGCGCCTGGATATCCTGCACTGCGCTCTTGATCTGTGCCGAGAGCGGGTCGACCAGCACCGCGTCGCCTTCGGCTTCCTTGACGATCGCCGCCGCCCAGTCGCGGCATTGCTTGGCCAACTCTTCCGGCGTCCACTCCGAGCGCGCTGCAAAGCCGAAACCGAATTCCCCGGCCTGCCGCATCAGAATCGCGACGACGTCAGGAAACTCCTTGTCCAACGTGCGTTTCGCCCATGCATACTGGCCGCCCTGCAACATCCGCTGAACGGCGTGCTCGGTCAGCGGCACCATGTTGTCGAGCAGCTTCGCTCGCAAAAAGTCCTCGAACGAAGGCGTCGCGAACTGCGGATCGAGCTTCAGCGATACGCGCAGAAATGCATCGAAATCCTTGCGCAGCGTCGCAATGGTCTCGTCTTTGAGCGTGAGGGTAATTTGACCCATGTGTCTATCCCGTTTGGTCCTGCCGCGCGGCCTCGTCGTGTTCGTCCGGTCGCAAGCGGACCCGGAAGACTGGACGTGCAATGGCTGCGCGTTTGATTCCTGCCTGTTGCCGCGTCTGACGGGATGTATCCCGACGAGCGGACCTCGACTGCATATCGGCGGATCAACGGGAAACTTAAGGGTTTTATCGGATATGAGGCAGGCTTTGCCGCACTGCCTGGACGGTAATGCGACGCTCGTCCGGAGCCGACGTTGAAGGCGGAAGCCCCGCCACCGGCGGCTTCCGCGTGAGTGAGCCCTTACGTGCCGGAGCGCACGTGCGTTATCGCAGCACCACGCCTTGCCAGACGAAAAACACCGTGAGGCCCACGGCGATGGTTACGAGCGGCCGCCGCGTCAGCGCGCTCACGATTACAGCGGCCAGTGCGCCGACCAGTTGCGGATTGCGCCACGTCAGTTCGGCACCGGTGTCGGCGCCATGCGGCGAGACCGCCATCGGCACGATGATCGCCGTCAGCACGGTGACCGGCACGAAGCCGAGCGCCGTGCGTACCAGAGGCGGAAATACCAGCCGGTCGCCGAGCACGAAGACGGCGGCGCGGATCACCCACGTGATGAGCGCCATGCCGAGTATCAAAACGACGTAGTTCATCGCGATCCCTCCGCCGACCGGCGCGCACGCCGCAAGCCGAAGCCCGGCGTGGAAAGCAGTACGCCGACCACGACGCCCGCGAAAACGGCGGCGAGCAGTCCGAGCTTGTACGGCCACGCTTGCCAGAAGAAGGCCAGCGTGCCCGCGGTTACCGCGGCCGCAATGTAGCGCAACGCGGTGAGTTGCGGCACGACGATCGCGATGAAGGTGGCGACCATCGCGAAGTCGAGTCCGAGCGATTGAAGTCCGGGGAAGGCAGCGCCGAACAGCAGGCCGGCGACTGTCCAGAGCTGCCAGTTCAGATACATCGCGAGACCGGCGCCGAAGAAGTAGTGCGGGCCGACGGTGCCCGGCTCGCGGTTCCGATAGTGCTCCCACGCGACTGCGAATACTTCGTCCGTGAGCAGCGCACCGAGGGCCCAGCGCCAGCGCGCCGGAAGGTGCGCGACGTGCGGCGCGAGTGTCGCGCTATACAGAACATGCCGCAGATTGACCACGAGCGTGGTGGCCCAGATCACCGCGAAGCTCGCGTGGCCCGCGATCAGCCCGAGCGCGATAAATTGCGCGGAGCCCGCGAAAACGATGAGCGACATCAACTGGCCGTGCCACAGATGCAGCGGCCCGGACGCGACTAGCGTGCCGAAAATGACGCCGAAAGGCGCCGAGCCGACCATCATCGGGATGATGTCGCGCGCGCCCGTGGTGACTTCCTTTAAACGGACTGAGTGGGTCAAAACTTGCCTCCTTTGAGTCGGGAAGCATAACGGGGCAGGCAGAGCCGGGCTTGTACGTTCTTGCGGACGATCACTGTCCCTGCCAGCGTCCGGGCGGCACGCCGAACATGCGCCGGAAGTGCCGCGTGAAATGGCTCTGATCGGTAAAGCCGCTGGCGGCCGCCACGTCTGTTACCGGGACACCTGCCCGCAACGGCGCAAGCGCGCGTTGCAGGCGTATCTGATTGCGCCAGGCGTGGGGCGGCAGACCCGTCGCGCGGTTGAAAAGGCGCGCGGCGTGAAATGGCGAGAGTCCGGCCGCCTGCGCCACGTCGGCGAGCGTGACCGGTTCGAGCAGGTCGCCTGCCAGACGTTCTTTCATGACGGCGACGCGGGCGTCGTCGGCGGCTATGCGCGAAGGCTCGGGCAGCGTCTGCGAATAACGCACGAGCAGCGTGGAGAGCGCGTCGAGTGTGGCGGCTTCGGCCGCCAGCGCGTCGCTGCCCGCTTCGAGCATACGGTGCGCGTTCGCGAGCCGCACGGCAAGGTCGGGATCGTGGATCACGCCGGGTGCAAACCACGGCAAAGGCTGCGGCTTGCCGGCGATCTGATCGGCGAGTTCGTGGATGAACTGCACCGGCGCGTACGTTACGCGATAGCGCCAGCCTGCTTCGACTGCCTTCGAACCCGTGTGGAGTTCGCCGGGATTGATGATCGGCACGCCTCCGGCTTCGGCGACATAGTCCGAACCGCGATACCGATAGCCTTCGGCGCCCGCGACGATCACGGGAATCGTGTACGCATCGTGCCAGTGCGGTGCGAACTCGTGGTCGTGATATTCAGCGGTGAGCAGGTCCGCACCGGGCAGAAGCGGCGTGCGCCAGTAACGGGCTGAATTCTGAAAACGATGGACGGCGGTCATTGCATGGCTCTCGCACAGCCAGTCAGTTTAGCGCGGAGCGACGGCTGCGGGCATGGCGGCGCGCTTCGTTCGGGGGCGCGCGCCGTGCGCTTTTTCGTAGGACGTCGCCCGCGCTGACCCGCGGTTGGTCACTTCACAGGGATGGCGGTGCCGGCCGGCATCGGCACGGCGCTCACACTGTTTTTCGCGCTGCCGCTGACGACCCGGTCGCTATAGGTGAGATACACGAGCGCGTTGCGCTTTGTGTCGACCACGCGCACCACATGCAACGCCTTGAAGATTAGCGACATGCTCACGGAAAACACATCGGCTTGCTGTTTCACCGGACCGGCGAAATGAATTGCTCCGACCTGACGGCAGGCGATCGACGCCTCCGTGGGATCTTCCGCGATGCCGAGCGTGCCTTTTACGCCACCCGTGCGCGCACGCGACACGTAACAGGTCACGCCTTGAACGAGAGGATCGTCATAAGCCTCGACGACAACCCGGTCGGAACCGGTGATGTGAAAGTTCGTATTGACGCTGCCGACTTCTTCGCCGTGCGCGACCGGCACAGCGGCGGCGGCGACTGCAAGCGCGATTTGCAACGTGGTGATTTTCATGAGATGGCCGGGTTGAGCAGGAAGCGTTGGAGGCGCGTTGTGCGCCGCAAAGCTGTCATCGTATACCGCGGGAAGATTTGCGAGACGTTCGGCGACGGCTCGGCAGACGAGCCTTGGAAAAACCGCCGTGAATTGATGAGAGGGGAGCGACGCGCTGACCGCGAATGAGGTGCTCGCCCTGAAGGAAGACCGAACTGAAGGAAGGCTAAAAACAAAAAGGCCCGCACGGATGCGGGCCTTTAAAATTTTGGCTCCTCGACCTGGGCTCGAACCAGGGACCTACGGATTAACAGTCCGGCGCTCTACCGACTGAGCTATCGAGGAACAGCAGTACAACTTGATCTACATAAAAAAGCCCGTCTTGGTTAACGGGCTTTTGCAATTCTTGGCTCCTCGACCTGGGCTCGAACCAGGGACCTACGGATTAACAGTCCGGCGCTCTACCGACTGAGCTATCGAGGAACAGAAAAACAACAGCAGAGAAGCGAAATTGTAGAAGCAGCGTTGGCGCCTGTCAATACCTTGTGTTCATCTCAATTTGATCCGAACTACCGGGAGGTATGACGGGCTCTCAAACGCTCAGCGCGCGAGCAGGGCGAGCTTTTCCTTGACGTCCTTGAACTCGTCGGCTTCCGGCAGCGGCGCCTTGGTCTTGGTGATGCTCGGCCAGTTCTTGGCGAGATCGGCATTCAGCTCGATGAAGTTCTGCTGGTCGCCCGGCACGTCTTCTTCGGCATAAATGGCGTTCACCGGGCACTCGGCCACGCACACTGCGCAGTCGATGCATTCATCGGGGTCGATCGCGAGGAAGTTGGGACCTTCGCGAAAGCAGTCCACCGGGCACACATCGACGCAGTCGGTATAGCGGCACTTGATGCAGCTTTCGGTCACAACGTGAGTCATTCAGGCAGCTCCTGCATGCGGAATCAGGGAAGGCGCAAACGCCAAAAGCGGTATTGTAACGTAACGTCAAGAGGCGCATGCAGCATCGCACAACGCCGTTTATATGTTTTCGTGATTAGTTTATTGCGTGCGCGAAGAGTAACGGGTTCACGCTCGGCGGCGCGAGGGCAGGCCGCGCTCGCGCCTGAATGACGGCGCATTCGGGTAACATGCGTCAAGCCGGCGCGCACGAGGCGCCCCGATGCATGGGTTGAGTCAGGCCTTCCGTACTTCCTGCGGTCCAGTTCGCACCATCATGATTATTACTTCGCTGCTCGACACCGATCTGTACAAGTTCACGATGATGCAGGTGGTTCTGCATCATTTCCCCGCGGCCAACGTCGAGTATCGCTTCCGTTGCCGCACGCCGAACGTCGACCTCGTGCCCTACATCGGCGAGATACGCGACGAAGTGCGCAAGCTCTGCCAGCTGCGCTTCACCGACGAGGAGCTCGACTACCTCCGGCGCATGCGCTTCATTAAGGGCGACTTCATCGAGTTCCTCGCGCTCTTTCATCTGAACGAGAAGTACATTTCGATCGAGCCGTCGCCGAAGAACAACGGCGAGATCGACATTGAGATCAAAGGTCCGTGGCTACACACGATCCTGTTCGAGATCCCGATGCTCGCAATCGTCAACGAGGTCTACTTCCGCAATACGCAGCAGGAACCGGACTACAGCGAAGGCCGCGGGCGCCTGGTGGACAAGATGAAACTTCTGGGCGCGCGGCCGGAATTTGCCGACTGCAAGATTGCCGACTACGGCACGCGTCGCCGCTTTTCGAAGCAATGGCACGAAGAAGTGATCCTCACGCTGAAAGACGGCCTTGGCGAACAGTTCGCCGGCACCAGCAACGTGTTTTACGCAATGAAGCACAGCCTGACGCCGCTCGGCACCATGGCGCACGAGTATCTGCAGGCGTGCCAGGCGCTCGGCCCGCGGCTGCGCGATTCGCAGATCTTCGGCTTCGAAATGTGGGCGAAGGAATATCGCGGCGACCTTGGTATTGCACTGTCGGATGTTTATGGCATGCAGGCGTTTCTGCGCGACTTCGACATGTACTTCTGCAAGCTGTTCGACGGCGCGCGCCACGATTCGGGCGACCCGTTCGATTGGGGCGAGCGCCTGCTCCAGCACTACGAGGCGAACCGTTGCGATCCGCGCACGAAGATCCTGGTGTTCTCCGACGCGCTCGATATTCCCAAGGTGCTGCAGCTGTATGAGCGCTTCCGCGGACGCTGCAAGCTCGCCTTTGGCGTGGGCACGAATCTGACCAACGACCTCGGCTATAACCCGCTGCAGATCGTGATCAAGATGGTTCGCTGCAACGGGCAGCCCGTGGCGAAGCTGTCCGATTCGCCGGGCAAGAACATGTGCGAGGACAAGGCGTATCTCGCGTATCTGCGGCAGGTTTTCGGCATCGCGCAGCCCGAGGAAGAGTCCGCGAATTAACGGCTTGCGCACGCGTGTTTCCGCGCGTCTGAAGTGTTCCTATGCCGTTCGGCCAGGGTGTTCGCGCGGAGGGTGGCCGGTATAATTCCGACATATCGCACGGCTATCGACACGAGGACTTTCGCATATGGACACATCGATTGCCCGCCGCAACATTCTGGCGCGCATCCGCGCGGCGCAAGGCCGGGAGCCGGAGCCGTCCCCGTCCGAGCGGGAAGCGGCGGCGGACTATCTGGCGCGCCATCCGTCTGGCCCGCGCCCGGATATGCCGGCGGACCTGACCGGGCGGTTCATTGAAGAAGCGCAGAAAATGGCGACCACCGTCGACACGGTAGCGTCGCTCAGCGACGTGCCGGCCGCGGCGTATCGCTATCTCGCAGATCACTCGTTGCCGTTGCAAGCCATTGCCTGGGGAACGCTGCAGGATCTGCGCTGGAACGACGCAGGCCTCTCAGTTGAATTTCGCAAGCCGAGAGACGGTGACGTAGTGGGCCTGACCGGCTGCTTTTGTGCGACTGCCGAAACTGGCTCGCTCGTGTTGCTGTCCGGTCCGGACACTTATGCGTCAGCCGGTCTGCTGCCGGAAACGCATATCGCAATCGTGCCGGCTTCGCGCATCGTGGCGGGACACGAAGAAGCGTTCACATTGATCCGCAGCGAGCGGGGCGAGCTTCCGCGTGCGGTCAACTTCATCTCTGGGCCTTCGCGCACCGGGGATATCGAACAGACCATCGTGCTCGGCGCTCATGGGCCGTATCGCGTGCATGTGATCGTCGTACTCGGCGCCTGAGTGAAAACCACGCTTGTCTTCACGCGTGCGTAACTGTCCGCGGTGTTCAAGTCATTTCAACAAAGAAGGACCTCCGGCATATGACTAGACGTGCCGTGCCGACGTGCATGGTGCTCGTGGCTGCACTGACGCTGACGAGCTGGCCCCAACTGGCCTGCGCCGCCACACTCGAAGGCGCTTCGCTTTCCGCGCTCTGGGGATTGCCGTTTGCGGGCATGCTGCTCTCCATTGCCCTCTTTCCTCTCGTCGCACCGGCTTTCTGGCATCACCATTTTGGCAAGATTGCGGCGGCGTGGGCGCTGGTGTTTCTCGTGCCGTTCGCGTTTGCATTCGGTTGGGGCATCGCGTTAGGCACGCTAGTCCATGCGTTGCTCGAAGAATACATTCCCTTCATCGTGTTGCTGACTGCGCTGTACACGGTTGCGGGCGGCATCTGCGTGCGCGGCAATCTGCACGGCACGCCGCGCCTGAACACAACGATTCTCGCGCTCGGCACGTTGCTCGCGAGCGTAATGGGCACGACTGGCGCGGCGATGCTGCTCATCCGTCCGTTGCTGCGCGCGAACGACAATCGCCGGCATGTGGTGCACGTGGTCGTATTCTTCATTTTCCTGGTCGCGAATGCGGGCGGCTCGCTCTCGCCGCTGGGCGACCCGCCGCTCTTCCTGGGCTTCCTGCAGGGCGTCGACTTTTTCTGGACCACCACGCATCTCGCGCTGCCCATGTTGTTCGTTTGCGGTGTTCTACTAACAGCGTTCTATTTCCTCGACTCGCACTATTTCCATCAGCGTGAAGAAGAGCGTTCCCGTTTTCTTGACCCCACGCCCGACTCGCCGCTCGGCATCGACGGCAAGGTGAATTTCCTGCTACTTGGCGCGGTTGTCGGGCTCGTTCTGATGAGCGGGCTGTGGAAATCCGGCGTCAGTTTCGATGTGCTCGGAACCCATGTAGATTTACAGAATGCCGTACGCGATGTCGCGCTCGTCGTCGTCATGTTGCTTTCACTCGCATTGACGCCGCGTGCGGCTCGCAAGGGCAACGACTTCAACTGGGCGCCGATCGAAGAGGTGGCCAAGTTGTTCGCGGGCATCTTCGTGACGATTGCACCCGTCATCACGATACTGCGCGCGGGCGAAGCCGGTGCGTTTGCCGGCGCGGTTCATCTCGTCAACGATTCCGCAGGACGACCGCAAGACGCGATGTACTTCTGGGCGACGGGCCTGCTATCTTCGTTTCTGGACAACGCGCCGACGTACCTGGTGTTTTTCAACCTGGCCGGCGGCGATGCTTCGTCGCTCATGACAACCGGCGCCACCACGCTCGCGGCGATTTCGGCGGGTGCAGTGTTCATGGGCGCGAACAGTTATATCGGCAATGCGCCCAACTTCATGGTAAAGGCGATTGCAGAGTCGCGCGGTGTTCGCATGCCGAGCTTTTTCGCTTATCTGGGGTGGTCCGGTGCGGTGTTGCTGCCGCTTTTTCTTGTCACCGGTTGGCTGTTTTTCTGACACTGAGTCTGAAGCCGAGGCCGTCGAACTCGACACGCTATACGGAGAATTGCAATGCAGAAGATCCTCGTCGCCCGTCCGATTTTTCCCGATGTGATCGAACGGCTCAAACAGTATTTCGACGTCGACTGGAATCAGGGCGACGTGCTGTCCGCGGAAGAACTGAAGCGCCGTCTCGTTGACAAGGACGGCGCACTGACCGCGGGCGATCCTGTCGGCGCGGAGGTTCTCGCGGCCGCGCCGCGCCTTCGCGTGGTGTCGAATATGGCGGTGGGTTACAACAACTTCGACATGGCGGCGTTCAACGCAGCCAACGTGCTCGGCACGAATACGCCGGACGTGTTGAACGAGTCGACCGCGGACTTTGGCTGGGCGTTGATGATGGCTGCGGCTCGGCGCATCGCGGAATCGGAGCACTGGCTGCGCGCGGGCAAGTGGCAGAAGTGGGCGTACGACGGCTTTCTCGGTGGCGATATCCACGGCTCCACGCTGGGCGTGATCGGCATGGGCCGGATCGGCCAGGCGCTCGCACGGCGCGCGAAGGGCTTCAACATGCAGGTCATTTATCACAACCGCTCCCGGGTCGCGCCCGAGATCGAAGCCGAGCTGAATGCCGAATATGTGTCGAAGCAAGACCTGCTGCGGCGCGCCGATCATGTCGTGCTCGTGCTGCCCTATACGAAGGAGAATCATCACACGATCGGCGCTGCCGAACTCGCGCTGATGAAGCCCACCGCGACGCTGACTAATATCGCGCGCGGCGGCATCGTCGACGACGCAGCGCTCGTCGAGGCGCTTCGCTCCGGGCAGATCGCCGCGGCCGGCCTCGACGTCTTCGAGGGCGAGCCGAATCTGAATCCCGATCTGCTGAGCGTACCGAACATCGTGTTGACGCCGCATATTGCGAGCGCAACCGAGGCGACGCGCCGTGCAATGGCCAATCTCGCCGCGGACAATCTGATTGCCGGCCTTGGCGAAGGTCCGCGCGCCGGTCGGCCACCCAATCCGATCAATGCCGAAGTTATCGGCCGGGCGCGTGCATGACGTTGATTCTTGTCGCGGCCGTCGCAGTGCTGGCGGCTGCGCTCGTGCTTACCGTGGTCTTGCTGATGCGAGTCCACGGTCGCGCTAATGAGCACGAGCAGTTCGAAATGCTGAGCGATCGCATCGATACCGCAGCCGACGCGCAGGCACATGCCTATGAGCGCCTCGAGCGGCAATTGCGCAATGACATCACCGAGACCGCGCGCGTGTCGCGTACAGAGCAGAGCAGCGGCTTCGCGCATTTCCAGCAAACGCTGGCCGCGCAATTCAGCAGCATGACGACTGTGCAGGGCGGCAAGATCGACGGATTCGCGCAGCAACTGGACGCAGTGCGTCACAGCCTTCAGCAGCAGGCGCAGCAGGCGCGTGACGAACAGGGACGCTCGCTCAAGCAGTTCGGCGATACCCTCAGCCTGCAGCTCGGACAACTCACCGAGGTAAACGATCGCCGCTTCGCCGAGGTTCGCGCGACCATCGAACAGCGGCTGAAGGACATCGAGGCGAACAATGCCAGCAAGCTGGATGAAATGCGCCGTACCGTCGACGAAAAACTGCACGCCACGCTCGAACAACGCCTAGGCGAGTCGTTCAAGCTCGTGTCGGACCGCCTCGAACAGGTACATCGCGGTCTGGGCGAAATGCAGACGCTCGCGGCCGGCGTCGGCGATCTGAAGAAGGTGCTGACGAACGTGAAAACGCGCGGCACCTGGGGCGAAGTGCAGCTCGAAGCGTTGCTTGAACAACTGCTCACCGCCGACCAATACGCAAAGAACGTCGCCACCGTGCCGAAGAGCGCGGATCGCGTCGAGTTCGCTATCCGCCTGCCTGGACGGGTGGAGGCGGGCGGTGCGGCCACACCGGTATGGCTGCCTATCGACGCCAAGTTTCCACGCGAAGACTACGAGCGGCTCATCGACGCGCAGGAACGGGCCGACCCCGCCGCAGTGGAAGAGGCGTCGCGTGCCCTGGAAGCCAGGATTCGCGCAGAGGCACGCGCCATCGCCGAAAAATACGTGTCGCCGCCGCACACCACCGATTTCGCGCTGCTGTACCTGCCCACCGAGGGTCTCTACGCGGAAGTGCTGCGTCGGCCAGGTTTGTCGGATCTGCTGCAACGCGATTACCGCGTGACGATTGCGGGCCCCACTACGCTGACTGCATTGCTCAACAGTTTGCAGATGGGTTTTCGCACGCTTGCCATCGAGCGGCGCTCAAGTGAAGTGTGGCAAGTGCTCGGGGCGGTTAAGACGGAGTTCGGCAAGTTCGGCGACGTGCTGGCGAAGACCAAAGCGCAACTCGAAACAGTCACGCGTTCTATTGAAGCCGCTGAGACGCGCACCCGCGTGATGAATCGCAAACTGCGCGATGTCGAGGCGCTGCCCGGAGAGGAGGCGAGTGGTCTGATAGGCGGCGCGTTGCCGGGCGTCGATCCCGACGAGCAGTAAGCAGCAAGCAATGAGCAACAAGCAATGAGCAGTAACGCTGGCGCGGCGCGTGCGCGTCAGCAGTCCGCGCCTGCCGCGTCAGCGAGCGCGGCGGCAGTGGCGCGGAGCGGGGCACGCATCAGGCTTCTTCCGGTGCGTCGGTCAACTGGATTTCAATGCCGCCGAATCGCGACGCAACCCAGTTGTATGCGTGGCATGCAATCCACAGCAGGATGAAGCCAAGAATCGCATTCAACAGCAGCGCGCTGAACACCGTGCTCAGTTCGACAGAACCGTAGCGCACGAACGCGACGAGCACGCCGAGCAGCACGATCGGCACAGAAAACGTCAGATAGACGAGGATAAGTGCTTTGGCCGTCTGTCCCGGTGCGATGAACGAGATCTGTTTTTTCATGTAAGTCAAACCCGCATGTCGTAGTGGTAATGGGTAAAGCTGAATATGACCGTGGATGAAAGCGCCACGAGGCGGATACGTCAGATCAAGCCGTGGAACAGCATGATACTGACGCGTTCGCCCTCGCCAATGTCGCCTTCTTCATGGCCGAGCACGATGAAACAATTGGCCTCGCTCATCGAACTCAATACGCCGGAGCTTTGCGAGCCTGTCGGCGTGACCTGCCACTGGCCGTTCGCGGCCTGGCAAGCTATGCCGCGCTGGAATTCCGTGCGTCCGGCGCGTTTGCGGATTGGCCGCACGCTCGCCGCGTGAATCAGCGGCAGCGGCTGCGGCGCGGCGCCCGACATGAGCAGCAGCACTTCGCGCACGATCTGATAGAACGTCACCATCACGGCGACCGGATTGCCCGGCAGACCGAAGAATAACGCAGGTCGTCCAAGACCCGGCCGCTCGCCGGACCATACGCGGCCAAACGCAAGAGGGCGGCCCGGGCGCATGGCGAGGCTCCAGAACGCGACGTCGCCGAATGTCTGCAACAACTGCCTTGTGAAATCCGCCTCGCCAACTGAGACGCCACCGGAGGTCAGCACCACGTCGGCACTCTCCGCGGCGCTGCGCAGCGCGGCTTCGAGCGCGGCAGGTTCGTCCCGGATCACGCCCAGATCCAGCGCTTCCACGTTCAGGCGCCGCAACATGGCGAAGAGCGTGTAGCGGTTGCTGTCGTAGACCGCGCCCGGGTCGAGCGGCTCGCCCAGAGAGCGCAGTTCGTCGCCAGTGGAAAAGAATGCGACGCGCAAGCGCCGCCGAACATTGATTTCGCCGATGCCGAGCGAAGCCAGCAGGCCGAGGTCGGATGCGCGAATAATGCGGCCCGCATGTAACGCAACGTGGCCGCGAGCGAGGTCCTCGCCGGCTAGCCGCCGGTTTGCGCCTGCCTCGACCGCGTCGGCTGCAAAGCTGATCGAAGCGGAGTCGGCATTGCGCTCGACCAGTTCCTGCGGCACCACGGTGTCGCAGCCTTCCGGAACGCATGCGCCCGTCATGACGCGCACGCATTGCGCTGCTCCGACGTGGCCAGCAAACGGATGTCCCGCCAAAGCTTTGCCGACGACGGTCAGCTCGACCGGCTGCGCGCCGCTTCGCAATGCGGCGCCGTTGAACGCATAGCCGTCCATTGCGGAATTGACGTGCGACGGCACGTCGATCGGCGAAACGATGTCTGCGGCCAGCACGCGGTCGAGGGCGTCGCGCAAGGCCACGCGTTCGACGGCCGTAACCGGCGTCGCCCACTGGCGGGTAATCGCCTGGGCAGCCGAAACAGGTAGCGCATGAGGATCGTACTGCGCGACGCAGCGGGAAAATTCGTTATGCGTGGTCATGAAGAGCTGGACGTCGCGGCTGGCGGCTAGGTGGCGCTTGCCGTGCGGCGGAGCGGGATTCAGCCGGGGCCCCGATCACGCTCGAGGTCGGCGAGTTCTTGTAACGAATTGATATTGTAAAACGCACGCTCGTCGGTAAAGACGACTTCCACGGTCTTGTGGCGCGCGTACCACGCGCGCACCTTCCGCTCGCCGGCGGCCAGGTAGGCGGCGAGGTCGTCGGCGAGACCGGTGCGCAGCAGCGCGAAAACCGGGTGAAGCGAGCGATTTCCGTCGGCGTCAACGGTTGTAACGGTGGCGATGTCAGCTGCGTTTGCAGCAAGGGCCTGAGCAAGGCGCGCGGCGAGGTCGGCGGGGAGCCAGGGCGTGTCGCACGGCGCGCTCAGCAGGTATTCGCTGCGAGCAGTGCGCAGACCGGCCAGCAAACCGGCCAATGGCCCTGGGAATTCAGGCAACGTGTCGGCGACGATCTCTGCGCCGAACGGCGCACCGAGTGCTGCGTAAGCGTCCGGGTGGCGATTGGCGCTGATCAGCAGCGCGCCCGTCTGCGGCGCAAGGCGCTTCAGCACGTGACCGGCGAGTGGCTCGCCGTGCAAGGTCTGCAAACCTTTGTCGGCGCCGCCCATGCGTGTACCGCGGCCGCCCGCGAGCAGCAGGCCGGTAATCTGTTCGCGCGTCGGCGTCGCGGCTTGACCCATCCCAGCGATCAGCCGCCGATGTACGACATTTCGACGCGCCGTGCGTCCTGCTCGCGTGCTTCGGCCGCGTTGCTGCCGCGCAATTGCGAATAGCGGTCGCCGCGGCCTTGCCAGATTTCGGCGACGGCAGTTGCGATTTCGGCGTCGGTTGCCCCGCTGCGCAGCAACGCGCGCAGGTCGTGGCCCGACGATGCGAACAGGCACAGGTACAGCTTGCCCTCGGTCGAAAGGCGCGCCCGTGTACAGCTCGCACAAAACGCGCGGGTCACGCTGGAAATGACGCCGATTTCGCCGCTGCCGTCGGCATAGCCCCAGCGCTGCGCTGTCTCGGCTGCACTGTGCGCTTCGAGCGGCGCAAGCGGGAAATGCTCGTCGATGCGCGCGATCACGTCCGCCGACGGCAGCACTTCGGTCATGTTCCAACCGTTGGACGTGCCCACGTCCATGTATTCAATGAAGCGCAGCACGGCGCCCGAGCCTTTGAAATGGCGCGCCATCGGCACGATTTCGCTGTCATTCGTACCGCGCTTGACCACCATGTTGACCTTCACCGGCGCGAGGCCGACGGCGTGCGCGGCGGCGATTCCGTCGAGCACGTCGGCTACCGCGAAATCGGCGTCGTTCATGCGGCGAAACAGCATGTCGTCGAGCGCGTCGAGGCTGACGGTTACGCGGGTGAGGCCTGCGTCCTTGAGGCTGCGCGCCTTCCGGGCGAGCAGCGAGCCATTCGTGGTGAGCGTCAGGTCGAGCGGCCGGCCTGCTGGCGTAGTGAGTTGCGCGAGGCGTTCGATCAGGAATTCGAGATTCTTGCGCAGCAGCGGCTCGCCGCCCGTCAGGCGAATTTTTTCGACGCCATGCGCGACGAAAAGCCGCGCGAGCCGCTCGATTTCCTCGAAGCTTAACAACGCGCTGTGCGGCAGGAATGCATAGTCCTTGTCGAACACGGCGCGCGGCATGCAGTAGACGCAGCGGAAGTTGCAACGGTCCGTCACCGAAATGCGCAAGTCTCGCAACGGACGCGCGAGCGTGTCGTGCAGCGCGCCGCTAGGCGTCTGCACCGGGCCGGAAATGACCGGCGCCGCGCTGAGGTCGGCAACAGGGATGATGCGTCGGGACATGAGTGACTTGCGTTGTGCCAAACGGATAAGGCGATTCCTTCATTCTATCGGAAATGCCTTAAACGGCTGGGCGATGCCAACCCCTGTCGGGGTTTACGGGGAGGGCAGGGAGGTCGCTAGGGCAATGCGTTTCGCATGCGCAAAAAACAAAAAGCCCGCCGGTGAGGGCGGGCTTTTCGAAGCGGGTTGCAAGCTTACTGCGGATGCTTCCCGGTTTCCACTTGCTGCATCGGTGCCGTGTCGAGCGGCGGCAACGGCTTGCGCTCACGCACCACGCGCGGCGGTTTCACCGTTTGTGCGGCGGCTTCTTGTGCTGCGCGCAGCTTGTCGGCGTCGGTATTGACCCAGACAAGACCGGCTTGCTCCAGCACCGGCTTCAAGGCTTCAGCCGAGACGCCGCCGTTGAACGACGCGCGCGACGCCGACGGCGCTTGCGATGCCTGCGTGGCTTCGGCCACATCGGCGACTTCGGCGGCTTGCGGCGCGGCGGCGACAGGCGCCGGCTCGACCGCTGCTGAGTCCGCAGCCGGTGCGACTGCTGCCACGACCGGTTTCTGCTCGACGATCTGCGGTTGCGGTGCCGGCTCGGCGGCCGGAGCTGCGATCACTTCCGCCGGAGCGGCGGCCGCAGGTTCGACGTGAGCCTGCTCGGCTTGCGCTTCAGCCGCAGCCTCTTCACGAACGACCGGTTCCACGAGCGATACCGTCTCCGCCGCAGCCGGTGCAGCCTGCGCCGGTTCGACTGGCGCCACAGCTTGTGCAACAGGCGCCTGCACGACCGGTTCGACGGCAGCCGGAGCAGCCGGCACTTCGGCGACCGGCACGACCGTTTCCGTCTTCGCTGCCTTTTCGACAGCGAGTGCCGGCGTTTCGGTTGCAGCGTGGAGCTCCGTGACGACAGCCGTCTCGGTTGCAACGGCGGCAACAACGACTTCCACCGGCGCCACTTCCTTCACTTCCCGGGCTTCGCTCACTTCGGGCTTCGATTGGACGGGCTGATGCGCGGTGCGCACCGGTGCGTCGTCGCTGACGTTGACGTTGTCGCCTTCCGCTTCCGCGACGTCTGCCGCCAGGTTGCCGTTCACGTCTTCCTCACGCTCACGACGACCGCCGCGACGGCCGCGACGGCGACGACGACGCTCTTCGCCGTCACGCGCCACAGCTTCCTGATCGACCGGCGCAGCGTTGTCAGTAACGGCCGTCTGGTTTTGCGCCAGTGCCAGTTCTTCCGCGGTTTGCGCCTCGGCCTGGGTCATCGCATCGGCGGTTTCTGCCTGCGGTTTGCGGCGCTCGCCGCGCTCAGCGCGTTCTCCACGTTCGCGGCGCTCGCCGCGTTCCTGACGCTCGCCACGCTGTGCGCCTTCGGCCGTTTCAGCACGCTCGCCGCGATTGTCGCGCTCGCGGTTGTCACGCCCTTCGCGCGGTTCCCGTGCTTCGCGGGGTTCACGGCCTTCACGCGCTTCGCGGTTGCCGCGAGGTTCACGAGCCTCGCGCGGTTCACGCGGCTCACGGCCTTCGCGTGCATCACGCACCTCGCGGCCTTCGCGCGGCTCGCGTTCCTCGCGACGCTGCGAAGGCTGCTGGCCTTGACGGCCGCCGTTCGTCGCTTCGCCACGGGCTGCCGCATCGCGACCACCCGCGCCACTGCGACGATTACGGTTGCGATCGCCGCCGCGTTCGCCGGTGCGCTCACCGCGCTCCGAACGCTCGCCACGCTGTTGCGGACGGGCCGGCTTTTCGGTAGCCGCAGGCGCAACGGGCGCCGGCGCCGCCGGCTGCATGCCGAACAGATTCTTCAGCCAGCCGATGAAGCCGCCGCTCGCCTGCGTAACAGCGACGGGCGCCGGCGCTGCGACCGGTCGAACCGGCGCGCTCGGAGCCGGCTTCTCGGGCGTGATGCCCTTGACCGCCGCTTCCTGCTTCGGCTTCACTTCTTCGGTGCGCTTGCTGTAACCGGTTTCCGACTCCAGCTCGCGAGCCGCTTCTTCGGCCATCTTCCACGAAGCGCGCGGTTCGTCGAGGCGCGCGTCGTCGTGACGCAGACGTTCCAGCTTGTAGTGCGGCGTATCCAGGTGCTTGTTCGGCACCAGCACGACGTTCACCTTGAAGCGCGATTCGATCTTGTTGATTTCCGAACGCTTTTCGTTCAGCAGGAAGGCAGTCACTTCGACCGGCACCTGGCAATGGATCGCCGCGGTGTTTTCCTTCATGGCTTCTTCCTGAATGATCCGCAGCACTTGCAGCGCGGACGATTCGGTATCGCGGATGTGGCCCGTGCCGTTGCAGCGCGGGCACGTCACGTGGCTGCCTTCCGACAGGGCCGGACGCAGACGCTGACGCGACAGTTCCATCAGGCCGAAGCGCGAGATTTTGCCCATCTGGACGCGCGCACGGTCGTGCTTGAGGGCGTCTTTGAGGCGTTGCTCGACTTCGCGCTGGCTCTTGGCCGACTCCATGTCGATGAAGTCGATCACGATCAGGCCGCCCAGATCGCGCAGGCGCAACTGGCGCGCGACTTCGTCGGCGGCTTCGAGGTTGGTGCGCGCGGCCGTTTCCTCGATGTCCGCGCCCTTCGTGGCGCGGGCCGAGTTCACGTCGATTGCAACGAGCGCTTCGGTGTGGTCGATCACGATCGCGCCGCCCGAAGGCAGCGGGACCGTGCGCGAGTACGCCGTTTCGATCTGATGTTCGATCTGGAAGCGGGAGAAGAGCGGCACGTCGTCGTGGTAGCGCTTCACCTTGCTGACATTGTCCGGCATCACGATGTCCATGAAGGCGCGTGCCTGGTCATGAATCTCGGTGGTGTCGATCAGAATTTCGCCGATGTCCGGCTGGAAATAGTCGCGGATCGCGCGAATCACGAGGCTCGATTCGAGATAGATCAGCATCGGCTGGCCGCTCGAACCGCTTTGCGACGCGGCTTCGATCGCGCGCCACAGTTGCATCAGGTAGTTCAGGTCCCACTGCAGCTCTTCGGCGCTGCGGCCAATGCCGGCCGTGCGCGCGATGATGCTCATGCCTTCCGGCAATTGCAGCTGCGCCATGGTTTCGCGCAGTTCCTGGCGGTCGTCGCCTTCGATCCGGCGCGACACGCCGCCGCCGCGCGGGTTGTTCGGCATCAGAACGAGATAGCGGCCGGCGAGCGAGATGAAGGTGGTGAGGGCTGCGCCCTTGTTGCCGCGCTCTTCCTTTTCGACCTGGACGATCAGTTCCTGACCTTCCTTGAGTGCGTCCTGAATGCGCGCGGAGCGCATGTCGACGCCGTCGCGGAAATACTGGCGGGCGACTTCCTTGAACGGCAGGAAACCGTGGCGGTCTTCGCCGTAGTTGACGAAACAGGCTTCAAGCGACGGCTCGATGCGGGTAATGATGCCCTTGTAAATATTGCCTTTGCGCTGTTCGCGCCCGGCGGTTTCGATGTCGATGTCGATGAGTTTTTGCCCATCGACGATGGCAACGCGCAGTTCTTCCTGCTGCGTCGCATTGAACAACATGCGTTTCATGGAACGGCTCCAGTGCGGCTCGGCCGGCGCGCGTCGCCTTCGCGGTTGTCAGTCGCGAGCGCGAAGCGGGCAGCGGCATGCCGCGCCTTATTGTGTTTTCACAAGCACGCTGGAGCGGGAAAAATGGCGGGAGAATTGCCTGAGGGGGCCCGGCTCCATAAAGAAGGAGCGCGGTGCCGCAGGGCACATGCGAACACGGCTTCAAATAACGACCCGACACGCCGCGGGTTCTGCCGGCAGACCTTCATAAGCCTTTCGTCCCCTCTCGCCGGTGCGCCAACTGGGCGCGTGACCGGAGGGTCGAAGGCTGCGGTCGTGCCGCAACGGGAAGTTCGCGCAAGCGGCGCGTCTTTTCCTGCTGGGGGTGTCTCGCCTCATTTTGACGTCGCCAAGTCTTGTACTTTCTACAAGACGCCATGGGCGCACGCCGTATTTTCGCAACTCGCAGCTTCGTACAGCAGGACGTAAGACGCCCGATACCGAAGCTGAGAGTTAAATTCTTTTTTACCAAAATTCCGTTACCGTCGAAGCCGACCTTGACCGAACGCGCCTGTGGGCGCCGTCCCTGCCGAGTGCTGACTTCGTGCGTGCAACTTGTTGCATCTCATTTTCAGGGTGAGCAACCAGACCCCGGCACAAGTAAAATAACGATTTACGCTTGCACCTGCGCAATCCGCCCGAATTCCGGACACTGCGCCGGCCGCCGCAGACTGCTGGGCAAATTATATTCAGAATGAAAGAGTTAGGCAAAATATCCCAGAAATCGGTGACAAGCGCGGTCGCGAGCGATCAGGTCTCAGTGATCGAGATCGACGACAGCGCGGCCGGACAGCGCATCGACAACTTTCTGTTGCGAGTCTGTAAAGGCGTCCCCAAGAGCCACATTTATCGCATCCTGCGCAGCGGGGAAGTGCGTGTGAACAAGGGCCGGATCGACGCGCAGTATCGGCTCGAACTCGGCGATCTCGTGCGCGTGCCGCCCATCCGGGTCGCGCAGCCGAACGAGGCGGTGGCGCACGCGCCGGTGCCGAGCGCTGAGTTCCGGACCATTTTCGAAGACGAACACCTGCTCGTCATCGACAAACCGGCGGGTGTCGCGGTGCACGGCGGCAGCGGCGTCGCGTTCGGCGTGATCGAGCAGATGCGCGAGGCGCGGCCGCAGGCGAAGTTCCTCGAACTGGTGCATCGGCTGGATCGCGAGACCTCCGGCATCCTCATGCTCGCCAAGAAGCGTTCGGCGCTCGTGAATCTTCATGACCAGATTCGCGAGAACAGGATGGATAAGCGCTACTATGCGTGCGTTCATGGCGAATGGGCGAGCGACTGGGGGCGTCGCCGCGCCGTCAAGGAACCGCTGCACAAATACCTGACCGCAGACGGCGAGCGGCGCGTGCGCGTGCAGGCCGACGGTCTGGCGTCGCACACGGTCTTCAATCTCATCGACCGCTGGCCCGACTACGCGTTGCTCGAAGCAGAGTTGAAGACGGGCCGCACGCATCAGATCCGCGTTCATCTGCAGCATCTGGAACTGCCGATCGTCGGCGATGCCAAATACGGCGACTTCGCGCTGAACAAGGCGCTGGCTCGCGCGAATGCCAAACCCGGGCTCAAGCGCATGTTCCTGCACGCTTACCGGCTGAAGCTGACGCACCCCGCAACCGGCGCGCCGCTGCAGCTGGAGGCACCGTTGCCGGCCGAAT
Organism: Paraburkholderia strydomiana; assembly: GCF_031456815.1. NCBI lineage: Bacteria > Pseudomonadati > Pseudomonadota > Betaproteobacteria > Burkholderiales > Burkholderiaceae > Paraburkholderia > Paraburkholderia strydomiana. Next base: position 287,457 of record NZ_JAVDVL010000002.1, on the reverse strand, counting down.
GCCGCAATTTCATCGCGCAGCTCAACGAATTACGAAATGGGTCACACCCGGAGACGGCACCGCATGGCTAGAGAGCAGTTTGACCTGATCGTCTTCGACTGGGACGGAACGCTGATGGATTCCACCGCGCACATCACGCGCAGTATCCAGGCAGCGTGCCGTGATCTCGGTCTGCCGGTTCCAGCGGACGAAGCCGCGAGCTATGTGATCGGCCTCGGTTTGCGCGACGCGCTGCAAATCGCCGCGCCCACGCTCGATCCGAGCGACTACCCACGGCTCGCCGAGCGCTACCGGTTCCACTATCTGGTGAAAGATCAGACCACAGAGTTGTTCGTCGGCGTGCGCGAAATGCTGCAGGAGTTGCGCGATCAGGGCTATCTGCTGGCGGTGGCGACGGGTAAAAGTCGCGTTGGACTCAACCGCGCGCTCGATCAGGTGCGGCTGACCAGCCTGTTCGACGGCACCCGCTGCGCGGATGAGACGTTTTCCAAGCCGCATCCAGCCATGTTGCACGAATTGACGCGCGAACTGGGGCAGGACCCGGTGCGCACGGTGATGGTCGGTGACACGACCCATGATCTGCAGATGGCGATCAACGCTGGCGTCGCCGGTGTCGGCGTGACCTACGGCGCGCATCCGGCCGGGTCGTTGAGCGCGCTGTCGCCGAAATATGTCGCCTCCAGCGTGGGCGCGCTGTCGTCCTGGTTGAGGGAGAACGCATGAGCACCGGCGTGAGCGAGGGCGGGGGCGAGGCTACCGTTCAGGCGGTTCGGGTGTGCGCATCCGGGGAACTCGTGGACGGCGGAATGGGCGTGCGGCGGGCCGCCAGAATCGGTGCCGATGAAGTCGTGGTGTTTTTTGTTCGCTACGAGGGTCGTGCTCACGGCTATCTGAACCGCTGCGCTCACGTTCCGATGGAACTGGATTGGGCGGAGGGTCAGTTCTTCGAATCGTCCGGTTTATACTTGATGTGCGCCACACATGGGGCGATTTACGCGCCGGATACCGGCAAATGCGTAGGCGGTCCGTGCCGCGGCGGCAGGCTGCGGGCGCTGAAAGTAGACGAGCGCGATACGCCCGAGGGCCGCGCTGTGTTCTGGCTTCCCGACGGCGAGTTGCAACCCGCCGCGTCCTGATCCGCGTTTTGATCTGTCTTCCTCGAAAATTCCACTGCACGCATGTCCGATAATTTGACGCCTGAAACGAAAGAACCGGCTATGAGCGGCCATAGCCGAGTCTCCGCCGACGAGCCCGGCTGGGAACGCGCGGCGCTCGAGCGCATAGCGCTTGCTGCAATCAACGAACAGCGTGCCGCTCGCCGCTGGAAAATCTTCTTCCGTCTGCTGTTTCTTGTCTTGCTGGGGCTGGTGATCTGGGCGGTGTTCATATTTTCCGGCGACAAGCTTGCGGCTACGGGCCGTCATACGGCATTGATCGCACTTGACGGCGAAATCTCCGCAGATACGAACGCCAACGCCGAAGATGTTGGCGCGGCGCTCGAAAGTGCGTTCGGCGACGCGGGCACGGCCGGGGTGATCCTTCGCTGCAACAGCCCGGGTGGCAGTCCCGTGCAAGCGGGCATCATTTATGACCAAATTCGTCGATTGCGTGCAAAACATCCGTCAATTCCGCTCTACGTCGTCGTGGGCGACATGTGTGCGTCGGGCGGTTACTACGCTGCCGCTGCCGGCGACAAGATCTATGTCGACAAGGCGAGCATCGTCGGCTCGATTGGCGTGTTGATGGACAGCTTCGGTTTCACCGGGCTCATGGACAAGCTGGGCATCCAGCGCCGCCTGCATACATCTGGCGAGAATAAGGGGTTTTATGACCCGTTCTCGCCCGAAACGCCGAAGATGGACGAGCATGCGCAAGAAATGCTCGATCAGATCCACGGGCAATTTATCGACGCAGTTCGCCAAGGTCGCGGCAAACGCCTTCACGAAACGCCCGATATGTTCTCCGGGCTCTTCTGGACCGGTCAGAAGAGCGTCGAACTAGGTCTCGCGGATGGTTTTGGCGACGCCAACTTTGTGGCGCGCGAGATTATCAAGGCGCCGGAGATCGTCGACTACACGGTGAAGGAAAGCATCACCGACCGCGTCGCGCGCAAATTCGGCGCGGCCGTCGGCAATGGCGCCGTGCACGCGATGGCGTTGGGCGGCAAGCTCAACTTGCGCTAATCCGAGCGAGGCGCTCCTGTCGCAAAAGCCCCGCGCGGTCGTTCGGACCGGGCGGGGCTTTTTTGCATCGAAGTGGCTGGGAGGCCGTTTCGTTCAAGCGGCCAGTATCAGAAAAATCGCCGGCCGCTTATGCAGATCGAGTGCCGGTTTCTTCTTCCAGTCGGCCACCGTGTGGCTGCGGATCGTTTCCGTTTGTAGCGTCAGATCCACGGCGACGCAAACGAGTGTCGATGGCGCGCAGGTTGCCAGCAAGGTGTCCAGCAGTGCGCGGTTGCGATATGGCGTTTCAATGAAGATCTGCGTCTGCTTGCCCTTGCGCGATGTCAATTCGAGCTCGCGCAGGCGTTTGGCCCGTTCGGTCGCGTCGACCGGCAAATACCCGTGGAAAGCAAAACTTTGGCCGTTCAGCCCGGAAGCCATTAGCGCAAGCAGGATCGAGCTCGGCCCTACGAACGGCACGACCTTGACTCCGCGTTCATGCGCCCGCCGCACCAGCAGCGCTCCTGGATCGGCTACCGCAGGGCAACCCGCTTCCGATACGAGGCCGGCGTCCGTGCCGGCCAGAACCGGCGCAAGCAGTTTGTCGATCTCGCCGGCCGGCGTGTTGACGTTCAGTTCGCGGATCTCGATTTCCTGGATGGGCTGCTCGGTGCCTACCTTCTTCAGAAATGCTCGTGTTGTCTTGGCGTTTTCGCCGATGTAGTACCGAAGCGCCGCGGCGCGGGCCCGCACCGGGGCCGGCAGGACGGCGTCGAGCGCGTCGGCGTCGCCTTCGCCTAGCGTATTCGGAATCAAATAGAGCGTGCCGCTCATTGCGCCCCCAATAACGGATAACCCGCCGTCAGCAGCATGTCCGAGAGCGCAATCAGCGGCAGGCCGACGAGTGCAGTCGGATCGTCGGAATGGATGGCTTCGAGCAGCGCAATGCCGAGCCCTTCGGACTTGGCGCTGCCGGCGACGTCGTACGGCGTTTCAGCGAGAAGATAGGCTTCGAGCGCTGCGTCCGGCAGTTCGCGGAATCGCACGCGGGTGATCACGTCGACGCTCTGGGCGGTTCGCGAGCGGCTGTCGAACAGACACAGCGCACTATGAAACAGCACCTCGCGGCCGCGCATTGCTTGCAATTGTGCGAGCGCCTTGTCGTGAGACCCCGGCTTGCCGATTTGCAGGCCGTCGTAAGTGGCGACCTGGTCGGAGCCGATTACGAGGACGGCTTCGTCGGCGGGAAGCGCGCTGGCAACCGCTCGAGCCTTCGCCTCGGCGAGCCGCAAAGCGGTGGCGTCGGGTGTTTCGCCGGCGTGCGCGGTTTCGTCGATCGCGGGCACAGCAACGTCGAATGGAATGCGAAGGCGTTCAAGCAACTCGCGTCGATAGGGCGAACTCGACGCCAGAATGACGCGTGGCGGGCTTTGTGGGGAGTCTGGCATGGACGATCAACGGCTAAAAGGGCGGGACGTACGACGTTGCGCGGAGGCCGCGCTGGTACGAGCTTAAGTGTTTGACTCGAAAAGACAAAGCGGATATGATTTTGGGCTTTTCATCGGTATGCTTGCGTCAGGCGTGGCTCGCCGAGCGTGACGCGGTGAGAGCTGGAAGGGTAGCTGCAAGCAGGACTGCGGTGTCGTTGCGGTCATGCAGTTTAGCGGCAACACAATCGTGCATCGCTCAAGTTTCGCGGCCTTCTCGCGGACTGATTCACCCCGTGATTACCCTTGATTGACCCGTGAGTTGCCGGTGTTTAACCGGCGAAATCATTGCCGACGCAGGAGCGCACATGACTCAACATCCTGGCAAACCTGCAGGTCTGTCCGACCCGCATGAACTCGATCTGTTCGAATTTGCGCGAAGTGGACGGCAGGCCGCGGGTGTCGTGCGCGTCTCGCAACTGCCGCGCATGTTAAACGAAGTCCCGGCAGAAGCGCCAGAGCGCGACACCGCGTTCACGTGGCAAGCCGAAGGGGCGACGCAGCCGGAATTGCAGGACGACGGCACCGAGGGGCCTCAACCTTATCTGAGGTTGGCGATCCACGGCGCTGCATGGCTCGAATGTCAGCGATGCATGACACCGTATTCGCAGGCGTTCAACGTCGACGCAACTTATCGGATCGTCAACACCGAGGCGGAAGCCGAAGAGTTTCCGCTCGACGAGGATGAAGTCGAAGTGATCGTGGGCTCGCGCCAGTTCGATCTCATCGACTTGATCGAAGAAGAGTTGCTGCTTTCTTTGCCGCTCGTGCCCAAGCATGAGGTCTGTCCCGAGGTGCACGAAAGTCTCGTCTCGGGTGTGGCCGGTGCCGAAGGCGAAGGTGACGAAGCCGCGCTGGACGAAGCAGGCGAGGGCGATGAGCCCGAGCGGCCGAATCCGTTCGCGGCGCTCGAAAGTCTCAAGCGCGGCGAGCCGGGCGACAAGAAGCATTGAACAGTTGCATGGGAGCGCGATACGGGCGCATTGGCCATTCGGCCAATGGCGGACACCGGGTCGGGCTGTGTTAGAATTCGGAAAATTTTTAGGAGTTAGTCATGGCAGTTCAACAAAATAAGAAGTCGCCGTCGAAGCGCGGCATGCACCGTTCGCACGATTTCCTGACGGCAGCGCCGCTGGCCGTGGAACCGAGCACGGGCGAAGTGCATCTGCGTCACCACGTTAGCCCGAACGGCTACTATCGCGGCAAGAAAGTCGTCAAGACGAAGAACGACTAATCGTTTCACTGCGATGCGCCAACTGGCGTTTCGCGTGGCGATCAGCTCGCTTGACATTTTCCCGGCTCGGCAAAAAGGCGGCATTCGTTTGCCGCTTTTTTGTGTCGATCGCAGTTGCAGCTTCAGCGCTTACTGCGATCTCATGCAGAGCGCCTGAAATTCGCCGCACTCCATGACAGTAAAGCTCACGATAGATTGCATGGGAGGCGACCACGGCCCGTCCGTGACCGTTCCCGCTGCCGTCAACTTCGTTCGTTCGCATCCCGACGCGCAATTGCTGCTCGTCGGCATTGAGACTGCGATTCGTGCGCAGCTGAAGAAGTTGAAGGCTCAGGACCTGCCGGCGCTGACGGTCGTATCCGCTTCCGAGATCGTTGCAATGGACGACCCGGTCGAGGTCGCGCTGCGCAAGAAAAAAGATTCATCCATGCGCGTCGCGCTGAATCGCGTCAAGGAAGGCGAGGCGCAAGCCTGCATTTCCGCCGGCAATACCGGCGCACTCATGGCGGTTTCGCGTTATGTGCTGAAAACGCTGTCGGGAATCGAGCGCCCGGCAATTGCGTCCGCTTTGCCGAACCCGAACGGCTACACCATGATGCTCGACCTGGGCGCCAACGTCGACTGCGAGCCGCAGCATCTGCTGCAATTTGCGGAGATGGGGCACGCGCTCGTGTCGGCGCTGGAAGGCCGTGAGCGGCCCACCATTGGTCTCCTGAATATTGGCGAAGAAGTCATCAAGGGCAATGACACGATTAAGCGTGCCGGGGAGTTGCTGCGCGCGAGCACACTTAACTTCCACGGCAACGTAGAAGGCAACGACATCTTCAAGGGCACGGTCGACGTGATCGTGTGCGATGGTTTCGTCGGCAACGTGGCGCTCAAGACCTCTGAAGGCCTCGCGCAAATGCTGTCGAACATCATCAAGGAAGAGTTTGGGCGTTCGTGGCTTACCAAAGTGATGGCGGTGCTCGCGCTGCCCGTGTTGATGCGCTTCAAGAAGCGCGTCGATCATCGGCAATATAATGGTGCTGCGCTGCTCGGCCTGCGCGGACTGGTGATCAAAAGCCACGGTTCCGCAGATGCCTACGCGTTTGAGTGGGCTATCAAACGCGGGTATGATGCCGTCAAAAACGGCGTGCTGGAGCGCCTTGCGCAAGCGATGGAAGAGAACGCTGGTTCTCTTGAACAGGCGGCGCGCGACGCAAGCGGTGCGGGTCACGCAAGCCCCATCGCAGGCCAGCCGGCCGAGCCCTACGCTGCGCAATCCTCGAAGGCATAATGGCTCAATCGACAATTTATTCCCGCGTCCTCGGTACCGGCAGCTATCTGCCGCCCGCGCGCGTCACCAATCAGGACCTCGCTGAGCGTCTGGCGAAGCAAGGCGTCGAAACGAGCGACGAGTGGATCGTGGCCCGCACGGGCATCCATGCACGTCACTTCGCGGATCCTGATGTCACAACCAGCGACCTCGCGCAGTTCGCGTCGCTGCGTGCGATCGAAGCGGCGGACATCGACCCCCAATCCATCGATCTGATCATTGTTGCCACTTCCACGCCGGACTTCGTGTTTCCGAGCACGGCGTGCCTGTTGCAAAACAAGCTCGGCATCAAGAATCACGGCGCGGCGTTCGACGTGCAGGCCGTCTGCTCCGGCTTCGCTTACGCGGTGGCTATGGCCGACAGTCTGATTCGCGGCGGCCAGCATCGCACGGCGCTCGTCGTCGGCGCCGAGACGTTCTCGCGCATTCTCGATTTCAATGACCGCACCACCTGCGTGCTGTTTGGCGACGGCGCCGGCGCGGTGATCCTGCAGGCGTCGGACGAGCCGGGCGTGCTTGCGAGCGCATTGCATGCAGACGGCAGCCATTCGAACATTCTGTGCACGCCGGGCAACGTGAACGGCGGTGTGATCGCCGGTAGCGCGTTCCTGCATATGGACGGGCAGGCGGTGTTCAAGCTCGCTGTGAACGTGCTCGAAAAGGTCGCGGTCGAGGCACTCGAAAAAGCGAATCTTTCCGCCGATCAGATCGACTGGCTGATTCCGCATCAGGCCAACATCCGCATCATGCAGAGCACTTGCCGCAAGCTCGGCTTGCCGCAGGAACGCATGGTCGTCACGGTGGGCGAGCACGGCAATACGTCGGCTGCGTCCATTCCGCTCGCACTCGACGTCGCGGTCCGCGACGGTCGCATCAAGCGCGGCCAGAACGTGCTGATCGAGGGCGTCGGCGGCGGCTTCACGTGGGGCGCGTCGGTCATTCGCTACTAAGCGGGCCGACTTCAGGCGGCGCTCTTCATGCGCCCATGCGTCGCGTGCTTTCGAGCCGCGCGCACCTCACATCTGACTAAATCGATTTTGGGGACGATATGAAATTCGCGTTCGTTTTTCCCGGACAGGGTTCGCAATCGGTCGGCATGCTCAATGCATTTGCCGACCATGCGATTGTGCGCGAGACAGTTCAGGAAGCGTCCGACGCGCTGAGTCAGGATATCGGCAAGCTGATCGCCGAGGGTCCGGCCGAAGATCTGAATCTCACTACGAACACGCAGCCGGTCATGCTGACCGCGGCCTACGCGATCTATCGCGCGTGGCAGCAGGCGGGCGGCCCCACGCCGGCCATCGTCGCGGGTCATAGTCTCGGCGAATACACGGCGCTCGTCGCGGCTGGTGCGATCGCGTTTCGCGATGCCGTGCCGCTCGTGCGTTTCCGCGCGCAGGCGATGCAAACGGCGGTGCCCGTCGGCGAAGGCGGCATGGCGGCGATCCTCGGTCTGGACGACGACACCGTGCGCGCTGTTTGCGCCGAAGCGGCGGCCACGGGCGTCGTCGAAGCGGTCAATTTCAACGCGCCTGCTCAGGTCGTGATCGCGGGCCACAAGGCAGCGGTCGAAAAAGCCTGTGAAGTGGCGAAGGCGAAGGGCGCAAAGCGCGCGCTGCCGCTGCCGGTATCGGCGCCGTTCCATTCGTCGCTGCTGAAGCCGGCGTCGGATCAATTGCGCGAGTATCTGGCGAGCGTCAACGTTCAGGTGCCGTCGATTCCGGTCATCAACAATGTCGACGTCGCGATCGTGAACGAGCCGGCACAGATCAAAGATGCACTGGTGCGCCAGGCGGCCGGCGCGGTGCGCTGGGTCGAATGCATTCAGGCCATGGCGGCTCAAGGCGTCACGCACGTCGTCGAATGCGGGCCGGGCAAGGTCCTTGCGGGCCTCACGAAGCGTATCGACGGCAATCTGGTCGGCGCGTCCGTGTTCGATCCCGCTTCGCTGGAAGAAGCGCTCAAGCTCGTTACGGCAGGTTGAGCGCTGCATCGCATAGACGGCAACAGGCATCAGCAATCAATCAGCCCTCCGAAGGGCATTCGGACCGACAGATGGAAAAGAATCTCGATAAGCAGATCGCAATCGTAACGGGCGCCTCGCGCGGCATCGGCCGCGCCATCGCTATGGAGCTCGCGCGCCAGGGCGCAACGGTGATCGGCACGGCGACCAGCGAAAGCGGCGCGGCGGCAATCAGCGAAGCGTTCAACGCGGCCGGCGTGAGCGGGCGCGGCGCGGTGCTCGACGTGAACGACGCGGCTGCTGCCGAAGCGCTGATCGAAGGCACGGTGAAGGAATTCGGTGCGCTGCATGTGCTCGTGAACAACGCCGGCATCACGCAGGACCAACTGGCCATGCGTATGAAGGACGACGACTGGGATGCGGTGGTCGACACCAATCTGAAGTCGGTGTTCCGTCTGTCGCGCGCGGTGCTGCGTCCAATGATGAAGGCAAAGGGCGGCCGCATCATCAATATCACGTCGGTGGTCGGTTCGGCAGGCAACCCTGGGCAGATCAATTACGCCGCAGCGAAAGCGGGCGTGGCCGGCATGACTCGCGCGCTTGCACGCGAGATCGGCAGCCGTGGCATTACCGTGAATTGCGTGGCGCCCGGTTTCATTGATACAGACATGACGCGCACGTTGCCGGAAGAGCAGCAAACGGCGCTGAAAACGCAGATTCCGCTGGGCCGTCTCGGCAGCCCGGAAGATATCGCACACGCCGTCGCATTCCTCGCGTCGCCGCAAGCAGGCTACATCACCGGCACGACGATGCATGTGAACGGCGGAATGTACATGTCGTAACCAAATTCGGTTACTATCCGCGCCTTGATGCGTTTGCAAATGCGTAAGGCGCATGCCTTGACAGCAACCTGATGCGCCGCTTTTTTGCCGGGTCAAACCTGATAAAATGCGCGCACCTGTATTTTTGAACTTCTTTCCCTTGGAGGGGTAATGGACAATATCGAACAGCGCGTCAAGAAGATCGTCGCAGAACAACTGGGCGTGGCCGAAGCTGAAATCAAGAACGAAGCTTCGTTCGTGAACGACCTCGGCGCCGACTCGCTGGACACGGTTGAACTCGTGATGGCCCTCGAAGACGAATTCGGCATGGAAATTCCGGATGAAGAAGCCGAGAAGATCACCACCGTTCAGCAAGCGATCGATTACGCTCGCGCAAACGTCAAGGCCTAAGGTCATTCGCGCCTGCGTTTATGCGTTAGCGGCGTATGACGCCCTGCCGTGTCGGTTGCCGACGCCAGCGGGGTCGCCATTTTTTGCCGCGAGGTGTGCCGTGCAGGAGCCAGCGATGTTGACAGCGCATTCTTCAGCGCGATTGCCGACTTAACAGCCACAGGGTACACAGGTCAGGTTCCTGTGGCCGCTGTGGCTTTTGTTTTTGTCATCTATGAAAAAGGGGTTACCGTGAGCCGCCGTCGTGTTGTTGTTACAGGCCTGGGGCTGATTTCGCCTGTTGGCAATAATGTTGCCGACGGCTGGGCCAATCTGGTCGCCGGCAAGTCGGGTATTGCCAATATCACGAAGTTCGATGCGTCGAACTTCTCGACTCGTTTCGCCGGCGAGGTGAAGGGCTTCAATATCGAGGACTACATCCCCGGTAAGGAAGCGCGCCACATGGATACGTTCATCCATTACGGCGTGGCTGCCGGCATCCAGGCGATGCAGGACAGCGGCCTGGAAGTCACCGACGAGAATTCGGAGCGTATCGGCGTCGTGGTCGGTTCGGGCATCGGCGGTCTGCCGATGATCGAAGTCACGCAAACCGAACTGCTCAATCGCGGCCCGCGCCGCATTTCGCCGTTCTTCGTGCCGGCGTCGATCATCAACATGATCTCCGGGCACCTGTCGATCAAGTTCGGCATCAAGGGTCCGAATCTCGCCATCGTCACCGCGTGTACGACGGGTTTGCACTGTATCGGCGAGGCTTCGCGCCTGATCGAATACGGCGACGCAGACGTGATGATTGCGGGCGGTGCGGAATCGACCGTGTCGCCGCTCGGCATCGGCGGCTTTGCGGCGGCCCGCGCGCTGTCGCAACGCAATGACGACCCGGCGACGGCAAGCCGTCCGTGGGACAAGGATCGCGACGGTTTCGTGCTCGGCGAAGGCGCTGGCGTGATGGTGCTCGAAGAGTACGAACACGCGAAGGCTCGCGGCGCGAAGATTTACGCCGAAGTCGGCGGCTATGGGATGAGCGGCGACGCCTATCACATGACCGCACCGCTCGAAGACGGTGACGGCGCGCGCCGCTGCATGCTTGCGGCCATGAAGAACGCCGGCATCAACGCCGATCAGGTCAACTACCTGAACGCGCACGGCACGTCCACGCCGCTCGGCGATCTGGCTGAGACAACCGGCATTAAGCGGGCGTTCGGCGACCATGCCAAAGACATCGTCGTGAATTCGACCAAGTCGATGACGGGTCACCTGCTCGGCGGTGCCGGCGGTCTTGAGTCGGTGTTTACCGTGCTGGCTGTTCACCATCAGGTGTCTCCGCCCACGATCAACATCTTCAACCAGGACCCCGAGTGCGATCTGGACTACTGTGCCAACACTGCACGGGAGATGAAGATCGACGTCGCGCTGAAGAACTCGTTCGGGTTCGGCGGCACGAACGGTACGCTCGTCTTCAAGCGCGCCTGATCTCTCGCAACGGGTGAAGCGCCAGCCAACGGCGCCGGCTTTGCCGGCGCTTTTCCGTGATACGGCCATCTTCGAAGGAACGTCGCAGCAAATCGTGCTGCGGCGTTCCTTCGCGATGCGCGTTGCGTTGGCTGCTTTCGTGGTGACGGCGTCGTGTGCGGTGTATAGCTGCATGGCGTCGTGGCTCACCGCATGGCAGGCGGTTCCGTTGACGCTTGCGGTGTTTGCGCTCCTTACGCTTTGCGCGGTCAGGCACGACCGGGCGCAGCCAGCGGCGCTCAGAATGGGACGCGAGGGCATTTCTGTCTGGGGCCGGGCCGGAAATCTGCTCGTATACGGTCGAATCGCCGGCTGTGCGCACTGGAGCGACCGTTTGTTGGTGCTCGAAGTGACGCCAGACGAAGGTCGGCGTCAAACGCTTCTTGTTCCCGCCGACACTGTGCCGACGGCCGTTTTCCGCGAACTGGCGGTGCGCGGGCGGCGCCGCGCTGGCGCGTGACTGTAACGAAAGTAACCGCTGTTACCGCGCGTCATGACCTCCGTAACGTGCCTCGTCGACGGGAACGCTACAATGGTGCCCCCGTCATGCGCCCCAAAGTTAACGGATTTATCAGGTGAGCGAAAAAGAAATTGATCAGGTGCTGGTCGAGCGCGTCCAGAAGGGCGACAAGGCCGCCTTCGAGCTTCTGGTCTCCAAATACCACCGCAAAATTCTCCGGCTAATCTCGCGCCTCGTGCGCGACCCCGCCGAAGTAGAAGACGTTGCGCAAGACGCTTTCATCAAGGCGTATCGGGCGTTGCCGCAATTTCGCGGGGAATCGGCTTTTTATACGTGGTTGTACCGGATTGCGGTCAACACGGCAAAGAACTACCTTGCGACCCAAGGCCGGCGCGCGCCGACTTCGACCGAAGCAGATGCTGAAGAAGCTGAAACTTTCTCGGACGCCGACCAACTAAGAGATATCAACACGCCTGAGTCGATGTTGATGAGCAAGCAGATCGCTGAGACGGTCAATGCTGCAATGGCGGTTTTACCGGAAGAGCTGCGTACCGCCATTACTCTTCGTGAAATTGAAGGTTTGAGCTACGAGGAAATCGCTGAGATGATGGGCTGCCCAATCGGCACCGTCAGATCGCGAATTTTCCGCGCTCGCGAAGCCATTGCGGCAAAATTGCGTCCGTTGCTTGACACACCTGAAGGCAAGCGCTGGTAAGTCACTAGCGCGCCGAACGGGGCGCGGGTGCAATATCTGGATTAGTGGTGTCACTACGGGGTCTTTGTAAGATGGGGAGCATCATGGGGTCAGTCTCGATGCAATCGCAAGCCAGCTCGCGCGGCGAGCGTCTGTCCGCTTTTGTCGACGGTGAGCTGTTCGGCGAAGAGCATCTGAATCTGGACAAGTTTCTGTCCGAGCTGGACGGCGAAGATCGCGCCGCGTGGTCCAGCTATCACCTGATTGGCGACGCATTGCGTTCCGACGATCTCGCGGTCGGTTCCGCGACGAGCGGTGCATTCCTCAGCGGATTCGCCGCCCGGCTGGAAAGCGAGCCGCATTTGCTCGCGCCGGCAGCCATACCGGTTACGCGCCGTCTGCTGGCGCTGCGTCGCCGCGTGGTGCCGGCCTTCGCGGTGGCCGCCGCGGCCGCTACACTAACGTGGATCGTCGTGCCGCAACTGCAGGGCGTACCCGGCGGGCCGGGCTCGACGCAGGTCGCTTCGGTTTCCTCGCACGGCGACGCGGTGCAAAAGGTTGCCATGGCGTCCGTGCCGGTGGCGCAAGACGCGAACATCATTCGCGACGCGGGTCTCGACCAGTATCTCGAAGCTCATCAGCAGTTCGCGCAGCAACCCGTCATGCCGGGCTCAATGCCGCTGATCCGCGCTGCTGCAGTCTCCACGCAAGGCCAATAGTTTGATGCAGACTCCGCGGTTGAATATAACGACTATCTGGGGGCGGCTGCCGGCATTTCTGTTCTGCGCAGCCGTGTTGTTGTCCGCTACACCGCGGGTTTTTGCACAAACCGACGACCCGCTCGTCGCCCGCCGTACCGCTGCCGATCTGCTGGATCGCATCCATCAGGCTGCGCAGCAACAGAACTACGAAGGCGCGTTTGTCTATCAGCGGGGCAATTTCGTCCAGACGTCGCGGATCGCGCACTATGCGACGAAGGCAGACGGCGAATTCGAACAGCTGGAAAGCCTCGACGGCAAGCCACGCAAGATGCTTCGTCATAACGAGGAGCTCTATACGTTCGTGCCGGAACGGCATTTGTGCGTTGTCGAAAAGCGCCAGAACAAAGACTCGTTCCCCGCGCTGCTTGCCGTAAGCGGCGAGCAGGTCCTGTCGGTGTACGAGCCGAAACTGCTCGGCGACGACCGCGTTGCGGGCATCGAAAGTCAGGTCATCGAACTCGATCCGAAAGACGCCTACCGATTCGCTTACAAACTGTGGGCTGACAAGAAAACCGGCCTGCTGCTGCGCGCACAAACGCTCGATCCAAGCGGTCAGGTGCTCGAACAACTGTCGTTCTCGCAGATTCGCATCGGCGTGCCCGTCGACAAGGCGGGCATTGTCAACGGTATTCGCAATACCGCGGGCTGGACGGTGGTGCATCCGCCTATCGAACCGGTCGATATGGCCGCGCAGGGCTGGCAGTTCGGCGTGACGGTGCCGGGCTTTCGCAAGATCCGTGAACTGCGCCGCCCAATGGCGGCGCGCGAAGCGGGCCAGCCCACCATTCCTGTGGATCAGGCCGTGTTCTCCGACGGCCTCGCCGCGATCTCGGTGTTCATCGAGCCGGTTGAAAACAACACGCGCAAGGAAGGCGCGGGCAGTACCGGTGCTACGCACGTACTAGTCAAGCGCCGCGGCGACTTCTGGATTACCCTGCTCGGAGAAGTGCCCCAGACCACGTTGCAGCAATTCGCGTCTGCCATAGAATACAAGGCTCCGAAGTAATCCTCCGAATCCTGAATCCCTCGGCTTCCAACGATATGACGACTTTCTCGGTGCGCAAATTCCTCGCGGCCGCGGTGGTGGCGGCATGTTTGCCGTTCGCACCGCATACGGCGTCAGCGGCCTCCGCAGCCAATCTGCCCGACTTCACCGACCTCGTCGACAAAGTCGGTCCGGCGGTCGTCAACATTCGCACGACCACGCGCGTGACGAACAGTGGCGCGCGCGGCGGTTTGCCGCCCGGCATGGACGACGGCGACATGTCGGAGTTCTTCCGGCGCTTTTTCGGCATTCCGATGCCGCAGTCGCCGCAATCTCCCGGCGCGCCGCGCGGCGGGGACAATGGCGGCCATGGCGGCAGCGGCGGCAGTGGTGGCAGCCAGGACACGCCGGACAGCAACGATCCCGAACAGAATAGCGGCGTCGGCTCGGGCTTCATCCTGTCGGCGGACGGCTACGTGATGACCAACGCGCACGTGATCGACGACGCGGACACCATTTACGTCACGCTCACCGACAAGCGCGAATTCAAGGCGAAACTGATCGGCGTGGACGATCGCACCGACGTCGCGGTCGTGAAGATCAGCGCGGCGAATCTGCCGACCATCACCATCGGCGACTCGAACAAGGTTCGCGTGGGCGAGTGGGTGGTCGCAATCGGCTCGCCGTTCGGGCTCGAGAACACGGTGACGGCCGGCATTGTCAGCGCGAAAGGGCGTGACACCGGCGACTATCTGCCGTTCATCCAGACCGACGTAGCCGTCAATCCGGGCAATTCGGGTGGACCGCTCATCAACATGCAGGGCGAAGTGATCGGCATCAACTCGCAGATCTACAGCCGTACCGGCGGCTTTATGGGCATTTCGTTCGCGATTCCGATCGACGAAGCGATGCGCGTGGCCGATCAGTTAAAAGCGTCGGGCAAGGTGGTGCGCGGCCGGATCGCGGTGGCGATCGGCGAAGTGACCAAAGACGTCGCTGATTCACTCGGTCTGCCGAAGTCGCAGGGCGCGCTTGTCAGCAGCGTCGAGCCGGGCGGTCCGGCGGACAAGGCCGGCGTGCAGCCAGGCGACATCATCCTGAAGTTCAACGGTCATTCGGTCGATACGGCTACTGACTTGCCGCGCATGGTCGGCGATACCAAGCCGGGCACGAAGGCGACCATTACGGTCTGGCGCAAGGGCCAAACGCGCGAGCTGCCGGTCACGATCGCAGAGATGCAGCCGGACAAGACTGCAAAGGCCGATCAGCGCAAGCCGCAGGCGCCGAAGCAGCGGGCCACGAATGCGCTCGGCCTGGCCGTCAGCGACATCCCGTCCGACCAGCTGAAGGCGCTGAAACTGCGCAACGGTGTGCAGATTGACGCCGCGGACGGTCAGGCGGCACGCGTCGGCCTGCAAAAGGGCGACATCATCCTGCGTGTGGGCGACACGGATATCACGAGCGCGAAGCAGTTCGACGAACTGACCTCGCATCTGGACTCGCAGAAGATGGTCGCACTGCTGGTGCGTCGCGGCGAGAACACCCAGTTCGTGCCGATTCGCCCGCGCAGCGCTCAGAAATGACAACGGTGGCGCCGCTCACGCTTTATTCGCGCGCGTGGTGCCACTTGTGCGACGACATGCGCGCCGCGCTCGAGCCCTTGCTGGCCGAGTTCGGCGCGCAAGTAGAAGTCATCGACGTCGACAGCGATCCTTCGCTCGAAGCCCGATACAACGAGCTGGTACCCGTTCTGTTGTGCGACGGAATCGAGCTTTGTCACTACCGTCTCGACGAATCGCGGGTGCGTGAAGCGTTGGCTGCCCGCACCGCTGCGGCTTCCTGAACCGGTCTTTCGTCGAAGGTCTCCGCATCCAGGCCCTGCAAGATGCGCCGGGCACCGGCCTTTTCGGCTAAAATAGACAGGTTTTTCACCTACTTACAAGGCGTGCTCCGCTATTGTCCGAGCGCGCCTTTTTTGCTTGATCGGCACTGAATGGATCATATTCGTAACTTCTCGATCATTGCGCACATCGACCATGGCAAGTCGACGCTTGCCGATCGCATCATCCAGATTTGCGGCGGTTTGTCCGACCGCGAGATGGAAGCTCAGGTGCTCGACTCGATGGACCTCGAGCGCGAGCGCGGCATCACTATTAAGGCACAGACTGCGGCCCTGACCTATCGCGCCCGCGACGGCAAGGTCTACAACCTGAACATGATCGACACGCCGGGGCACGTCGACTTCTCGTACGAAGTCAGCCGCTCGTTGTCCGCGTGCGAAGGCGCACTGCTGGTTGTCGACGCAAGCCAGGGCGTGGAGGCGCAAACAGTCGCCAACTGCTACACGGCAATCGAACTCGGCGTCGACGTCATTCCGGTGCTCAACAAGATCGATCTGCCGGCCGCGAATCCCGAGAACGCAATCGCGGAGATTGAAGACGTAATCGGTATTGACGCAACCGACGCCACGCATTGCAGCGCCAAGACGGGCCAGGGTGTGGAAGACGTGCTCGAAGCGTTGATCGCGAAAGTGCCGCCGCCGAAGGGCGATCCGGAAGCGCCGTTGCAGGCGCTGATCATCGACTCGTGGTTCGACAACTACGTCGGCGTTGTGATGCTCGTGCGTATCGTCAACGGCACACTGCGTCCAAAGGACAAAATCCGCATGATGGCGACCGGCGCGCAGTATCCGGTCGAGCACATTGGCGTGTTCACGCCGAAGTCCAAGAACCTCGAATCGTTGTCGGCGGGGCAGGTGGGTTTCATCATCGCCGGCATCAAGGAATTGGCCGCGGCGAAGGTGGGTGACACCGTCACGCTGGTGAACGCGCCTGCTACCGAGCCGTTGCCGGGCTTCAAGGAAGTGAAGCCACAGGTGTTCGCCGGCCTCTATCCGGTCGAAGCGAACCAGTACGACGCGCTGCGCGACTCGCTTGAAAAGCTGAAGCTGAACGACGCATCGCTGCAATACGAGCCCGAAGTTTCGCAGGCGCTCGGTTTCGGTTTCCGTTGTGGCTTCCTGGGTCTGCTGCACATGGAGATCGTGCAGGAACGTCTCGAACGCGAGTTCGACATGGACCTGATCACCACGGCGCCGACCGTCGTGTACGAAGTCCTGCAACGCGACGGCACAACCATCATGGTCGAAAATCCGGCCAAGATGCCGGAACCCTCGAAGATCGAAGAAGTGCGCGAGCCGATCGTCACCGTGAACCTGTACATGCCGCAGGATTACGTCGGGTCGGTGATCACACTGTGTACGCAAAAGCGCGGCAACCAGATCAACATGCAGTATCACGGCCGTCAGGTGCAGTTGGCCTACGAGATCCCGATGGGCGAGGTCGTGCTGGATTTCTTCGATCGGCTGAAATCGATCTCGCGCGGTTACGCGTCGATGGATTACGAATTCAAGGAATATCGCGCGTCCGACGTCGTCAAGGTCGACATGCTGATCAACGGCGACAAGGTGGACGCGCTGTCGGTCATCGTGCACCGTTCGCAGAGCCAGTACCGCGGCCGCGAAGTCGCGGCGAAAATGCGCGAACTGATTCCGCGCCAGATGTACGACGTTGCGATCCAGGCCACGATTGGCTCGAACATCATCGCGCGCGAAAACATTAAAGCATTGCGTAAGAACGTGCTGGCAAAATGCTACGGCGGCGATATTTCACGTAAGAAAAAGCTGCTGGAAAAGCAGAAGGCAGGCAAGAAGCGAATGAAGCAAGTGGGGTCCGTCGAGATTCCGCAAGAGGCTTTCCTCGCCATCCTGCGTGTCGAAGACAAATAAGACGAACAACGGAACCCTATGAATTTTGCGCTGATTCTTTTTGTGCTCGTCGTTTTGACGGGCGTCGCATGGGTCGCAGACAAACTGGTGTTCATGCCGCAAAGGCGGCGCGCGGCGGAAGCCGCGGTCGCTGAGTTCGACCGTCAGCAGGCACGTATCGGTGAGCGTTTCGCCGACGAAAACGCCGCGCAGACGCGCGCGCGTCTGCGTGACGACAAGCTGCGCCAACCGTGGTGGCTCGAATATTCCGCGAGCTTTTTCCCGGTGATTCTGGTGGTTTTCGTGGTGCGCTCGTTTGTTGTCGAGCCGTTCAAGATTCCGTCCGGCTCAATGGTGCCGACGCTGCTGGTCGGCGACTTCATCCTTGTGAATAAATTCGATTACGGTATCCGGCTGCCGATCGTCAATACGAAAATTACAGAGGGCCGGCCGCTCCAGCGCGGCGACGTGGTGGTGTTCCGCTATCCGAAAGACGAGTCGGTCGACTATATCAAGCGCGTGATCGGCTTGCCGGGCGACACGGTTGCGTATCAGGACAAGCAGCTCACCATCAACGGCAAACCGGTGCCTGAAACGCCGCTGCCCGACTATCTCGACGAGGAGCGTCTTGGCTACGCGAAACAGTTCGAGGAAAACCTCGACGGCCGCAAGAACGCAATTTTGAACAATCCCGCGGTGCCGCCGTTTATCGTCGGCGCAGAAGATTATCCGTATCGCGACAACTGCACATACAACGCGCGCGGCGTGATCTGCAAAGTGCCGCCGGGCAATTACTTCATGATGGGCGATAACCGCGACAACAGCGCCGACAGCCGGTATTGGGGTTTTGCGCCGGACAAGAATATTGTCGGCCGCGCGTTTTTCATCTGGATGAACTTCAGCAATCTCAAGCGCATCGGCTTGTTCCAGTAAGTTTTGCGCCGACTGCATGACGTGCTGCGAACGTGATCGCTTAGCAAAGATCAGCGATCACGTGAACGACCCTGCGGGCGCCCGCGCGTTATCGCTACATAAAGTCCTCTAACGTCGCTTCACACGCTTTTCCCGTCGGGCCGGCCGCGTTTTCGCCCGGCCCGGCGCCCGCGTTATACTCTGCCCATGCCCTCATCTCCGTTGGAAAGCCGTCTGCGCTACGAATTTCGCAATGCGGAATTGCTGCGCCAGGCTTTAACACACCGCAGTCACAGTTCCACGCACAACGAACGGCTCGAATTTCTAGGCGATTCCGTTCTGAATTGCGCGGTGGCTGCGCTTTTGTTCCAACGTTTCGGGAAGCTCGACGAAGGCGACCTGTCTCGCGTTCGCGCTAATCTGGTCAAACAGCAATCGCTTTACGAAATCGCTCAGGCCCTGAATATCTCCGAAGGACTTCGGCTCGGGGAGGGTGAACTGCGCAGCGGCGGCTTCCGTAGGCCGTCAATCCTTGCTGACACGCTCGAAGCGGTGCTGGGTGCAGTGTTCCTCGACGGCGGTTTCGAAGCCGCCCAGACGGTCATTAAGCGGCTCTACGTGCCGATCCTCGATCACATCGACCCGCGTACGCTCGGCAAAGATGCGAAAACGCTTCTGCAGGAATATCTGCAAGGTCACAAGATCGCGTTGCCCACGTACACCGTCGTGGCTACCCATGGTGCAGCGCACAATCAGCAATTCGAAGTTGAATGTACGGTGCCAAAGCTGGACGTGAAGGTCTCTGGCTCGGGCGCCAGTCGGCGCGCGGCTGAG
Source organism: Paraburkholderia strydomiana (assembly GCF_031456815.1). Lineage (NCBI taxonomy): Bacteria > Pseudomonadati > Pseudomonadota > Betaproteobacteria > Burkholderiales > Burkholderiaceae > Paraburkholderia > Paraburkholderia strydomiana. The sequence continues at coordinate 268,140 of NZ_JAVDVL010000002.1, read as the reverse complement.
CAGGCCGCAGCCAAAAAAGCGCTCGACGAGGTCCTCGCCGCCGCGCCTGCCGTCGTCGGCAAGTCGAAGCGTTCGAAAGGCGCCCGCGCCGCGAAAAACGTCGAGCTTGAGATCGTTCCAGGCGTGACTGGCGTTCAAACCGCGCTTGACCTGCGCAGCCCGGATCGTAAGAGCGAGCGTGGCGCGGCAAGGGGAGAACCGCGGGTAACGTCCGGAACAGAGCCCGCAGCGGAGCGCAGCGCGTTGGCGACTGCCGTTGCGGCTGCGCCGCTGGCGGTGATTCGCGCGGCGCACGTCGAGTACAGCGCCCCGGAAAGAGTCGAACGTGGCGACAAGGGCGAGCGACTGGAGAAAGCCGACAGGGCGGAAAAGTTCGAGAAATCGGACAGAGCAGCGGTGCAGTCTGGCGAAAAATCGGCGGACAGATCGGCAGGGGACAAGCCGGCGGACAAACTGGACGCGAAGTCGGCCGAGGCCAAGCCAGCAGAGTCAAAAACCGCCGACCCGAAAACCGCCAACGCCTCGTCCGCAGACCCGAAGCCGGTCGACCCGAAGCCCACCGACCCAAAGGCAGAGTCCGCCGTCCGCAACGTAGACAAACCGCCCCGCGGTCGCGAGCCGGCGTCCGACGCTGTATCGCCCGTGACGAACACCGCGGCCCCCACCGAAAACGAACCCGGCGTAGCCGACGCGGTACAAACGCGCGTCGCCGACGCGGGCCATTGATTGCCCCGGTGCGCCACCCGAGCGCGTCGATCCGAAACTGCCGTAGCCCAATATGAACGCTCCCACTCCCACTGGTTTCCGCTGCGGCATGGTCGCGATCGTCGGTCGCCCTAACGTCGGCAAATCCACGCTGATGAACGCGCTGGTCGGCCAGAAAGTCAGCATCACGTCGCGCAAGGCGCAGACTACGCGCCATCGCATCACCGGCATTCATACGCTCGAAGACGTCCAGTACATTTTCGTCGACACGCCCGGTTTTCAAACCAAGCACAGCGGCGCGCTGAACCGTTCGCTGAACCGCGCGGTGACGTCTACGCTGACTTCCGTCGATGCGATCCTGTTCGTGATCGAAGCCGGCCGTTTCGGCCCGGACGACCAGAAAGTGCTCGACCTGATTCCGCCTTCCGTACCCACGTTGCTGATCGCAAACAAGCTCGACCGTGTGTCGGATAAAGACTCGCTGTTTCCGTTCATGCAGCAGGTGAGCGCGCTGCGCCAGTTCAGCGAGATCGTGCCGCTGTCGGCCAAGAACCCGGACGACATCAAGCGCCTGATGGCCACCGTCAAGCCGTATCTGCCGGAAGGCGCACCGATTTACGGCGAAGACGATCTCACCGATCGCAGCGAGCGCTTTCTCGCGGCCGAAATTCTGCGCGAGAAAGTTTTCCGCTGGACCGGCGACGAACTGCCGTACACAAGCACCGTGCTGATCGACAAGTTTGAAACCGAAGGACGCCTGCGCCGCATCTTCGCGACGATCCTCGTGGAGCGCGACACGCACAAGGCCATGATCATCGGCCAGAAGGGTGCGAAGCTGAAGCAGATCAGCACCGAGGCGCGCCTCGACATGGAGAAGCTGTTCGACGGACCCATCTATCTGGAAACCTTCATCAAGGTGAAGAGCGGTTGGGCCGACAACGAAGCAGGGCTTCGTGCGTATGGGTACGAATGACGCGTGGGTCACGCTGAATTCCGACACGGATCCGGACGACTCGGAGCCGGCTGCGCCGCCGCGCGAGCCCTCAAAACCGGCTCGCGCCAGCCGCAAATCTTCCACTAAGAGCGCCTCCGACACCGGCCCCGATGACGCGCCTCGCAAGGCGCCGACTCGCCGGTCCTCGCGCGGTTCCGCATTGGCTTCCGAATACCGGATCGCCGAGCAACCCGCCTTCGTTCTGCATAGTTATCCGTATCGTGAGACCAGTCTGATCATCGACGTGCTGTCGCGCGATCACGGTCGCCTCGCGCTCGTCGCCAAGGGCGCGAAGCGTCCGCACTCCGCGCTGCGCGGCGTGCTGCAGACGTTCCAGCCACTCGCACTGTCGTGGTCCGGCAGAGGCGAGGTACGTACGCTGACCGGCGCCGAGTGGGTCGGCGGCATGCTGCCTTTAACAGGCGACGCGCTGCTGTGTGGCTTCTACGTGAACGAACTCCTCGTGAAGTTTTGCGCGCGCGAAGATCCGCATCCGCAACTGTTCCATCACTATGTCGTCACCATGACGCGTCTCGCGCACGACGAGCCGCCGGTCCAGGTGTTGCGTTCGTTCGAGCGCGTGTTGCTGCGCGAAACAGGTTACGCGATGGCGCTCGATCGCACCGTCGCGCGCAAAGCGGTGGAAGCCGGCAGCCGCTATGTGTTCGATCCGGAGCGCGGCGTGCGCGAAGCATCCGACGATCTGCCGTCGCAGTGGCCGGTGATTGCAGGTCAAACCTTGCTCGATATGGAAAAGGACGATTACCATCGGGCGCAGACGGTGGCGCAAAGCAAAACGCTGATGCGCTTTCTGCTCAACACTTATCTTGGCGGCACGCCGCTCGCGACGCGCCAGATCCTGATCGACTTGCAGAACTTATGAGCTTCTTTCTAACGTCGCCGAATGTGATTGATCTCGGCGTGAACATCGATCACGTCGCCACGCTGCGCAACGCGCGCGGCACTTCGTACCCCGACCCGATCCGCGCCGCGCTGATGGCCGAGGAAGCCGGCGCCGACGTCATTACGCTGCATCTGCGCGAAGATCGCCGCCATATCGTGGACGCCGATGTGCGCGCGCTGCGCCCGCTGCTCAAGACGCGGATGAACCTCGAATGCGCGGTCACGCAGGAGATGCTCGACATCGCCTGCGAAGTCAAACCGCATGACGTTTGCCTCGTGCCGGAAAAGCGCCAGGAATTGACGACAGAAGGCGGTCTGGACGTCGCCGGTCAGTTCGAGGCCGTGCGCGCTGCGTGCAGGCAACTGGCCGACGCGAACTCACGCGTGTCGCTCTTCATCGATCCGGACGAGACGCAGATCCGCGCAGCGCACGAAGCCGGCGCACCGGTAATCGAACTGCACACCGGACGTTATGCCGAGGCGCACGATCCAGCCGAACAACAACGCGAATTCGAGCGCGTGGTTCGCGCGGTCGAATTTGGCGCGACGCTCGGTATCAAGGTGAACGCGGGCCACGGCCTGCACTACACGAACGTCCAGCAGATCGCGGCGATCGACGGCATCGTCGAGCTGAATATCGGTCACGCGATCGTCGCCCATGCGATTTTCGCGGGCTGGGACAACGCGGTGCGCGAGATGAAGGCGATCATGGTCGCCGCCCGTCTCGGCGCCCGTGCGTAACGCGTAAGGGCCGGCCCCCTATGGCGATCTACGGTATTGGTACAGACATCGTTCAGGTGAGTCGCGTGGCCGCGGTCATGACCCGCACCAACGGCCGCTTTGCCGAGAAGGTACTCGGCCCGGACGAACTGCGTGTCTACCACGCGCGCAACGCCCGTTCTGCCGCGCGCGGGCTCGCATTCCTCGCCACGAGATTCTCGGCGAAGGAGGCGTTTTCGAAGGCGATCGGTCTCGGCATGCACTGGCCCATGACATGGCGCGCGTTGCAAACGCTCAATAAGCCGAGCGGCGAACCGATGGTGGTCGCGTCCGGGGAGTTAGCCGAATGGCTCGAGGCGCGCGGCATCACGGCGCGCGTCACGATCACCGACGAGCGCGATTACGCCGTGTCGTTCGTGATCGCCGAAAGTGCGCAAGCGCAAGAGGCGAACGGCTCCGACTCTTGAGCTGCGGCTAACCAGAAATAATTGTGAACGCGGCCCTGCGCGGTCGCGTCTCTCCTTGCTTCACGCAATCTTCAAGCGAAAATCAATGAAAACCAATCCCGGACCGGTGATGCTCGACGTCGTCGGCAAGACGCTGAACGACGACGACAAGCGCCGTCTCGCCCATCCGATGACCGGTGGCGTGATTCTGTTCGCGCGCCACTACGAGAGCCGGGCGCAACTGATTGCGCTGACCGACTCGATTCGCGCGATTCGCGAGGACTTGCTGATCGCGGTCGATCACGAAGGCGGACGTGTGCAGCGCTTTCGAACCGACGGGTTCACCGTGCTTCCCGCAATGGGCAAGCTCGGCGCGCTATGGGACAGCGACGTTATGCATGCCACCAAGGTCACGACCGCAGTTGGCTATATCCTCGCTTCGGAACTGCGCGCCTGCGGCATCGACATGAGCTTTACGCCGGTGCTCGATCTGAACTACGGCCAGTCGCAGGTAATCGGCGATCGTGCGTTTCATAGCGACCCGCGCGTCGTGGCGATGCTGGCGAAAAACCTCAACCACGGTCTTGCGCTCGCGGGCATGAGCAACTGCGGCAAGCACTTTCCGGGGCATGGTTTTGCGCACGCGGATTCGCACGTCGCGATGCCCGTCGACGAACGCTCGCTCGACGAGATTCTGCGCGACGACGTAGCGCCATATGACTGGCTTGGGCTGTCGCTGGGCTCGGTGATTCCGGCGCACGTCGTCTATCCGCAGGTGGACTCCAGGCCGGCGGGTTTTTCACGCATCTGGCTGCAGGACATCCTGCGCGGCAAGCTGCGCTTCGAAGGCGCCATTTTTAGCGACGACCTCTCGATGGAAGCCGCGCGCCAGGGCGGCACGCTCACCGAAGGCGCGACCGCCGCGCTGCAGGCCGGTTGCGACATGGTGCTGATCTGCAATCAGCCGGAAAAGGCTGAACAGGTGCTCGACGAATTGCGCTTCACGCCATCGAAGGAATCGCAGCAGCGGCTCAAGCGCATGCGCCCGCGCGACAAGGCGCTGAAGTGGAGCAAGCTGGTGGCGGAGCCGCGATATCTGCAAGCCCAGGCTTTGCTGCGCAGCGTGTTCGCCTGAGCGACGCGCGAAGACAGTAGATAAACCAAAACGGCGCCTCGCTTGAGGCGCCGTTGTTCATTGGTCATCTGCACGCGTGCATGTGATGTGCGCCGCCCCGATCCGCTTTGCGAGCGCTTCGACTTGCAAAGCGAAGCGGGCGGTCAGTTCAGCCGCATCCGTTGCAGCTTGTTGTACAGCGTCTTCGGGCTGATGCCCAGCAGCGACGCCGCCCGATGGCGTGTACCGCCTACCGCGTCGAGCGTCGCGCGAATCAGCATTTCTTCCACATCGGCGAGCGGGGTGCCGACCGTGACCTGAACGCGGCTGCCATTCAGATCGCGACCGTTGACAGAGCCCGCTTCGTCGGCGCGCAACGACTCCAGCACGTCGCCCGACGCGTGGTACGCGCGCCGCACGCGGTCCTGCAACTCGCGCACGTTGCCCGGCCATTCGTATGTCAGGCATTCGCGCAGGAAGTTGGGCCCAATCTGCTTCGCGACGTCGGACACGCCCCGCGCGGCGGCGTCGTGATTCAGGTCGTCGACAATCGCCTGCGCGATCAGCGCAGGATCTTCGTCGCGCTCGCGCAACGGCGGCAGCGTCACCGCTGCGGCTTCGAGACGCAGCGCGAGGTCCTCGTGGAGGCTGCCGTCTGCGACCGCAGCGCGCGGCGGCTTGCGCGTCGACGCGATCAACCGGAAATCGGTCACGACCTGACTCGTGCCGCCGACCCGCATGAAGGTCTGCGAATCCAGCGCGCGGAGCAGTGCTTCCTGCTGCGCGCGCGGCAACTCCGCGATCTCGTCGATGAAAAGCGTCCCGCCGCTCGCCTGCTCGAAGAGGCCAGGCTCGCGTTGATCGGCGCCGCTAAACGCGCCGCGTTCGTGGCCGAACAGCACGCTATCTAGCGACCGCAACTGCGAACTGGCCGCGTTTCGGCAATCGAGCGTGACGAACGGGCCTTTGCGGCGCCGGCTCATATCGTGCATCGTCTGGGCGGCCACCTGTTTGCCGGTCCCGGCTTCGCCTGAAATCAGGACGGCCGCTTCGGTCGGTGCGATATGTTCGATCGTGTCGTACACGTGCTGCATCGCGGCGCTGCGACCCAGTACCGAGCCGAAGCGCCCAAGCTGGCGCAACGATGCGCGCAGCGTCTGCACTTCTTCAGTCAACTCATACGGACGCGGAATTCTCGCCAGCAGACTGCGCAGGCGCGGAATGTTGACCGGCTTCAGCAGATAGTCCCAGATGCCATGTCGCAAGCCTTCGATCGCGCTTTCCACGGTCGCATTGCCGGTCATGACGATCACGGGCAGTGCGCCGCCTGGCGGATGCGCGGGCAAATGCTGCAACAGATCGAGCCCGCTGCCGTCGGGAAGATTCAGGTCGACCAGAACAACGTCGGGGATGAAGCGCGTCAGCGCGGCGCGCGCTTCGGCGATGGTCGTCGCGGTGTCGACGGAAAAACCATCCGCGGCAAGAATCGCGGATAGGCCCGACAGGCTATTGGGGTCGTCTTCAACAATCAGAGCGTGTGGCATGGCGAGCGCAACTTTATAAATGGATGAAATAGCCGCTTTTTCTGCGCCTGAACCGCAGCGCGGCGAAGCGGGCACGATGGCTGGCCGGTACTGTCGGTCGGATGCGTCGCGACGCAAGTCAGCATCAGCCGGGCGGCGCGCAAGCGGCCTCCCGGTCGGCATGACCGCGATACCCGGCATTCATGACGCCGGGCGAAGCGGGCGGCGAGTCGACTCACGTAGTTCTGGTCCTTTTCTGTATCTGAGCGGGCGATTCGCCGCGCGCTGGTTAGCGCTGCGGCCCGCCTGGTTCTATTCGCCGGCATCCTGCGGTCACTATGCAACGCTGCAAGGACGCCGACGCTTACTTCGCGTCTGCTGTTTTTGCTGTCAGATATCCCGATTGCTGTCGAAGAAGCGGCGTACTTCGCGCTCCGCGTCCTCGCGAGTTTTGCCATAGCGTTCCTGAATCAGCCCTGCGAGACGGTCCGCGCGACCTTCGGCCTTGGTGAGTTCGTCGTCGGTCAGTTCGCCCCACGCAGCCTTTGCCTTGCCGACCAGTTGCTTCCACTTGCCTTCTGCGATGTCGTTATTCATCTCGCATCTCCGGAGTCGAGAGGTATTGGGTATGGGGTCTCTAGCATGAGCTATGCCAACGCGCTTTGACTTGGCATATCAAGGGCTTACATTGGCCCACACGGCAACATCGAACGCTGCAACCGGAAATTTGGACAAAATTGCCGGTAAAGTTTTCCTCAACGATACTCGGCGGCACAAAAAAGAAAAAGCGCCCAATTGGGCGCTTTTCATTTTTTGCCAGCGCGCGTTGCGTCGCGCTGGCGGGGCAGCTTGCCGGCGGTTATGCGCGGCTACGATACTCGTGCGTACGCGTGTCGATTTCGATCTTGTCGCCGATGTTGCAGAACAGCGGCACTTGCAGTTCGAAACCGGTGTTCAGCTTGGCATTCTTCAGTACCTTGCCCGACGACGTATCGCCCTTGACAGCCGGTTCCGTGTAGATGATTTCGCGGACCAGCGTGGTCGGCAGTTCGACGGAGATGGCTTTCTCGTTGTAGAACACGACTTCGCAAGTCATGCCGTCTTCGAGGTAGTTCATCGCGTCGCCCATCATTTCGGCTTCGACTTCATACTGGTTGTAGTCGGCGTCCATGAACACGTACATGGGGTCGGCGAAGTACGAGTACGTCACTTCCTTGCGCTCGAGCACGACGACGTCGAACTTGTCGTCTGCCTTGTATACGCTTTCCATGCCTGCGCCGGTCAGCAGGTTCTTGAACTTCATCTTGACGACGGCGGAGTTGCGGCCCGATTTGTTGTATTCGGCCTTTTGCACGACCATTGCGTCTGCGCCGATCATCACGACGTTGCCGGTGCGGAGTTCCTGTGCGGTCTTCATAAAACTGTCCTGTACGAAATAAGTAGCTTCAACTTGTGCTCAACGGCATACGGCGCAAGCGGCTTCGACGTTTCCTGCGCTTTACGCCGCGCCGCGATGAGACGGCCCGGCGAGAAGCGGTGCATGAAGCGCGGTTGACTTGCTGCGAGGGTTCCAGTGGCGTAGCCGATGCGACGCGTTCCGCAATTCCCGCAAATCCGTTACCTGCTTTTTACCCGATGCGGGCGTGTACACGAGTGGCGCCGGTCTGCAGCGTGTTTCCTGAAGTGCGCTTTACTCCGCCGTTTCTCCACCGATTACATGCGGCTTGCGTGAAGCATCGCATTTGCATCTTTCGATGCCGGGGGAACCGGCTAAAAGTCGGAGACTAAAAGCCAACTGAAGCCAACCGAGGCCAACTGAATCCAGGATTTTTGCTGCGATCGGGCCGCGCTTGCGTCGTCGGCCGTTGGATAACCGCTTATTTTAACTGACTTTTTGTGAACAAGGCCAGATTTCCGGCGAGGTCGCCGACTCGCGCGAGTTCGCCGGCCCATTCGGCCGCGCGTCGCTGCAGCGCCGGGTAGTGGTCGCGCAGCGCTGCCCAGTCCGGCTCGCCGGCGCCATTCCAGGCGTGCCAGAAGCGCGCGAGCGCGGCGCGGGCATCGACGGGAAGCGTGCGGCCGTAGTGTTCAAGCGCGGCGTCGAGCTTCGGCAGATGCGCGTCGTCCGCTTGCGGGTAAATGTGCCAGACGAAGGGTCTGGCGGCCCACTGCGCGCGCACAAACGAATCTTCGCCGCGCACAAAATTGATGTCGCTTGCCCACAGCAGCGCGTCGTAGCCGGATTGTTCGGTGAACGCGAGGCCGTGAGCGCTCAATGCGCCGCGCTCGGCATGGGCGCCGGCGCTGAACGCCGGCATTCCGAAAAAGCGCGCGACCGCGCCGGAGATGCGGCCCTCGGGCACAAGCAGCACCACAGGTTCGACACTGTCGCGCCATTGCTCGAGCAGGTTGTCGGCTGCCGGATTCTCGTAGGCGAAGAGCGAGACGACAGTCGCCCCGACAGGCGGCGCGCGTCCCACGGCTCGCAGCCACCACGCTTCTCGTGCCGCAGGCGACGCCTCGAACGCCGCGCGTGCGGCATCCAGATTCCGCTCCTTCAGCACGCCGCCGGTGCCCGGCCCGAGCCCGGGAAAGAAGAACGTCTTGACGAGCGGATAGCGCGGATGCGGCGACGGTCGCAGGTGAAAGTCCGCGACCCAGTCCTCGGCGCTCAGATATTCGAGGTTGATCCACACAGGCGGGCGCTTGCGCTGCGCCATTGCAGCCACGTAGATGGGCGGCAGTTCGCAGGCGAACGCCTCGATCACCACGTCGGCCACTTCGAGCGTGTCGCCGGCGTGCGTCGGCGCGTGCCAGTGTTCGACGACGATCCCGTCGATGGTCTGCCGTGCATGATCGAGCACGAGCGACGGACACAGTTTCTGGAACGCATGCAGATCGTCGACGAAGACTCGCACTTGCCACCCGTGCTCGCTCGCAAGCTGACGCGCGAGGCGCCAGCACACGCCGATATCGCCGAAATTGTCGATCACCGCGCAGAAAATATCGCACGCGATGGCTGCGGACGGTTCGCGAGGCGCAGCGGCGCTTGGATCGGCGGCTGCGTCGGCGGTCGGGTCGGATGGCGGCGCGGTGGAGGGCATCGGCGGGCTCGGGCGGACGCGGAATGTTCTAAACTGGCGATTCTAGTGCGACACGCACGCTCGTGTCCGGGTAGCCCCAACGTAAGGGGCATCGACTAGCGGCAAAGGAGGCGTCTGTCTGAGCCTAACCAGTCGCGAAGATATCACGCGGAGCATCGGGAAGGGGCGCGAGTCCCTCGACGCAACTGCTCAGAAGTGGGGTATCTCTTGTAGCGAAGCGAGAGCCGGTAGAGGTTTGCCGGGTCTCGTCCATACGAGTCTCGGTGAAGCACATTCTCCGAGAGCTCGCATTGCATTGACCTGATTACCGTCAGGTCCCGCCCAGTCAGCGGCTTCATCTCCGCCGACTGGGCGGAGTGATGTATGCAATTCCTGCGCCGTCATCGGCAACGGATTCGCGAACCGACACGAGCGAAAGCTCGGCGTGTCATTGTTTGGCCTCGTCAGTTGAACGGCGAGGATAGTGAACCTGCTGTACGACCAGCAGTAGCCTAGGAAGACATGCGTCACTGGCAACAGTGGGGTGTGAAGCTCTTCTGACAATGTAGCCCCCGGATGTTTCGGGCAGGCCATTCCCGTGAGGGATTGGTCTGGACACTCCTAGCAGCAATGGGGTCGAGGAGCTAGGCTGGCTGATAGGGTTAACGTATGTGAACTGCTGATAAACCTCGTTACCAGTGAGGAGCCAAAGCTGCTTGAACATCGGGCTCTAACCAAAAGGTACGTGGCTGGTTAGCCCACTTAGAATTTGGGCTACGTCGTTGTCAAGCCACCGGGGGATAGGCGGAACCTACGTCAGTCGTGTGACACGCCGGGAACGTGGTAAGCCTGTATGGTTGCCAGCTGTCGTTTGGCTGGCAGGCGAACCGCAAGGGACGCTGTTGATTGTGCAGGTATGGGAGGACGGAGAAAGCGAATGCTGGGCTGTAATGGTCCGGATAGGGGTTGGGACATTACCCTACGCGATAAGCGGGCAGACTTCCGTCTGGTCTACCGTCGCAGGGCGGCTGACTACCCTCTGTAACTTGGTTAGGTGCGAGCGCATGCGCTCGTACTGAAATGTTTGTCCGAGATGGGGGCGCATGCGCTCCTATTGAGGTGTCTGTTGTTCCCCAGAGGGGTGTGTCTGCCCCTCTGGGGGAGATGCGCCTTCTACCTGGGGACTTTTTCCAAGTAGGAGAGCAGCATGAAAGTATCTGGTCGAAAGACTGGGTCTGCGCTTTCCCATGCGCCGGACAACTGGAACGCCGTCGATTGGCGTCGGGTTGAACGGAACGTGAGAGGGATGCAGATTCGAATTGCGAAGGCGACGCGGGAAAGTGACTGGCGCAGGGTGAAAGCTCTGCAACGGATGCTGACTCGCACGTTGTCCGCGAAGCTGTATGCGGTACGACGTGTTACGCAGAACCAAGGTGCGCGAACGGCAGGCGTCGATCGCGAACTGTGGGACTCGCCTGAGAGCCGGTGGGAAGCCACCGGTGGGTTGAAGCGGCGCGGATACAAGCCTCTGCCATTACGGAGAGTCTTTATCCCCAAGGCCAATGGAAAGGAGCGCCCGCTGGGCATCCCGACCATGCGGGATAGGGCGATGCAGGCCCTGTATCTGCTGGCTCTGGAGCCGGTGTCGGAATCGACGAGCGACCCGAACTCTTATGGGTTCAGGATAAACCGCTCGACGGCTGATGCTATGGGTCAGGTACGCGCTTGCACGTCCCGGAAGGATTCGTCCCGATGGGTACTGGAAGCGGATATCAAAGGCTGCTTTGACCACATCAACCACGACTGGCTGGAGAACCATGTCCCCATGGACAGGGAGATTCTCCGGAAGTGGTTGAAAGCTGGCCTGATTTACAAGGGTCAGCTACAGGCGACTGAGGCCGGTACGCCGCAGGGAGGAATCATCTCCCCGACGCTGGCGAATGTGACGCTGAACGGGCTGGAGCGTGAACTGGTTGCGCACCTCGGTGCGAAATTCGGGATCGTCAAAGCCAAGAAGTTGAAGGTCAATGTGGTGCGATACGCGGATGACTTCGTGATTACCGGCGACTCGAAAGAGATACTGGAAAGCGTGGTCAGGCCTTGGGTGGAAGCGTTCCTTGCGGTCCGGGGGCTGCAACTGTCTGAGGCGAAAACTCGGATCACCCATATTGACGACGGCTTCGATTTCCTTGGGTGGAACTTCCGGAAGTACTCGGGAAAACTGCTCATCAAGCCGAGCAAGAAGAACGCGCAAGCGTTCTATCGCAAGGTGGCGGAAACGATCAGCGGCAACAAAACGGCAAAGCAGGGGGATCTGATCCAACTGCTGAACCCGATGTTGCGCGGATGGGCGCAGTATCACCGTCCGGTCTCAGCCAAGCAGACGTACAGCCGCATGGAGCATCTGATTTTTCGGAAGCTCTGGCGGTGGTCGAAGCGGAGGCACCCGCAAAAGAGCGCTGTGTGGGTGAAACAGAAGTACTTTCACTCTATCGGTGCCCGACACTGGGTGTTTGCGGTTCGTACGGAACGCGAAGACGGCAGTTGGGGGCTGAATGAGCTGTACCAGCTTAGTGGTATGGCTATCAAACGGCACACGAGGATCAAGGGCGAGTTCAATCCTTTTGATCCGACATGGAGCAATATGGCGAAACCTTGCGGCAGGGGCGTATGTGGGAACAAATGCGCTACCGAAAGCAGTGGGCGACGCTGTATATGTCACAAGGCGGCTTATGCGCGCATTGTGGCTGTGCGCTGACGGACGAAACGGGCTGGCACGATCATCATCTGGAATATCGGATGCATGGTGGTGCCGACACTCTGTCGAACCGGGTGCTGCTCCACCCGCACTGTCACCAGCAAGTGCACGCTGGTAAGCTGGTTGTAACTAAGCCGGTTCTGTCGTAGACAGAACTTTGTTTGTAGATTTGAGCCGTATGCGGGGAAACTCGCACGTACGGTTCTCGGGGGGCCCGGCTTTCGCAAGAAAGTCGGGCTACCCGACAAGCACCCGTTCGATCTCCTCGCGCCGGACTTCTTTGAGCGCGAAACCGATGCGGCCACACGAGGCCAGACGGGGCGACCGCCCGCGAGACAGTTCCATCAGCCGATCCTGCATGACCGAACCCGAAGCAAACATCGCTTTCGAGCCGAAAAAAGTGCTCGCCCAGTTGCCGCATCTGCCTGGCGTCTACCGCTATTACGACACGCACGGCGCGGTGCTGTACGTCGGCAAGGCGCGCGATCTCAAGAAGCGCGTTTCGAGCTACTTCACGAAGACGCAGCTGTCACCGCGCATCGCGATGATGGTGACGCGCATCGCGCGCATCGAGACGACCGTGACGCGCTCCGAGGCAGAAGCGCTGTTGCTGGAAAACAATCTGATCAAGGCGCTCGCGCCGCGTTACAACATTCTGTTTCGGGACGACAAGTCGTATCCATACCTGAAGCTGACCGGCCATAAATTTCCGCGCATGGCCTATTACCGCGGCTCGGTGGATCGCAAGAATCAGTACTTTGGTCCGTTTCCGAGCGCGTGGGCGGTGCGCGAGAGCATTCAGATCCTGCAGCGCGTATTCCAGTTGCGTACCTGCGAAGACTCCGTGTTCAACAACCGCACGCGGCCGTGCCTGCTACATCAGATCGGCCGTTGCACGGCGCCGTGCGTTGGCAACATCGGCGAAGAGGACTACGCACGCGACGTCGCGAATGCGTCGCGCTTTCTGCTCGGCCGCCAGGGCGAAGTGATGAAGGAACTCGAGCAGAAGATGCATGCGTTCGCGAGCGAGCTGAAGTTCGAGCAGGCTGCGGCCGTGCGCAATCAGATGAGTTCGCTGTCGACGGTGCTGCATCAGCAGGCCATTGAGGTGGGTAGCGATAGTGATGTCGATATTCTCGCGGTGGTCGCACTGGGCGGCCGCGTCTGCGTGAATCTCGCGATGGTGCGCGGCGGCCGGCACCTCGGCGACAAGGCGTATTTCCCCGCGCACGTTGAAAGTGCGTTGACGGCGGAAGAGGGTGGTCTCGAAGAGGAAGGCGACGACGACGTGTTGGTCGACGTCGCGTCGGATGCAGGTTCGGTTTCTGCGGAAAACGCGCTCGGCGATATAAGCGGCGACAAACTATCGTCGGACACCGCGGACGCGCTTGCAATCGCACAAGAACTGCCGCCGGAAGATGACGACGACCTCGCGGACGACGCAAGTGACCCGAGTGACGCGGGCGACGCAGCCGCGCTGGATGCCAGCCCCGATTCCGGTTCTGAACTGGCGAAGCCGCGCAAGAACAGCGCGTCGGGCAGCATCGAGTCGGAAGTGCTCGAGGCGTTCATCGCGCAGCATTATCTCGGCAATCGCGTGCCGCCCGTGCTGGTGGTCAGCCACGCGCCTGCCACGCGAGAACTCGTCGACGTGCTGATCGAGCAGGCCGGCCACAAGGTCACCGTGCTGCGTCAGCCGCAAGGGCAACGGCGCGCGTGGCTCGCAATGGCCGAGCAGAACGCGCGGCTCGCGCTCGCCCGACTGTTGTCCGAGCAAGGCTCGCAACAGGCGCGCACCCGCGCGCTTACCGACACGCTCGGCATGGAGTGCGACGACCTCGCGCACCTGCGCATCGAATGTTTCGACATCAGCCACACCATGGGCGAGGCGACGCAGGCGTCGTGCGTCGTGTATCACCATCACAAGATGCAGTCATCGGAATATCGCCGCTACAACATTACCGGCATCACGCCCGGCGACGACTACGCGGCGATGCGCCAGGTGCTCACGCGCCGCTACGAGAAAATGGTTGCGCAGGCTGCCGCGAATGCCGCCGACGAGGCCGTCGATCTGCAAAGCGATGCGGCGGTAGACCCGTCGCTCGCGCCCGAGGCCGCTGAACCGGTCGCGTCGGGAGGTATCTTGCCGACCATCGTGTTGATCGACGGCGGCAAGGGTCAGGTGGAAATCGCGCGGCAGGTATTCACCGAGCTTGGGCTCGATACGGGCATGCTGGTCGGCGTTGCGAAAGGCGAGGGGCGCAAGGTCGGCCTCGAAACGCTGATTTTCGCGGACGGCCGCACGCCGCTCGAACTCGGCAAGGAAAGTGCAGCGTTGATGCTGGTCGCGCAGATCCGCGACGAAGCGCACCGTTTTGCGATCACCGGCATGCGCGCAAAACGCGGCAAGACGCGTCAGACGTCGCGGCTCGAGGAACTCGAAGGCGTGGGGGCGAAACGGCGTCAGCGGCTGCTGGCGCGCTTCGGCGGACTGCGCGGCGTGGTCGCGGCGAGCGTCGAAGATCTTGCGAGCGTCGAAGGAATTTCCCAGGCGCTCGCCGAGCAGATCTATCGGCAATTGCACTGAATCGCGATGCGGGAGTCGCGCAAGCGGTGCGCGCGTCGCCCCCGGCGCCGCTTTGCTTGTGGCACGCACTGCGACACGGCACAATTGCATCTCTCCCGTCAGACGCTGCGCCTGCCCATGCCGTTCAATTTCCCGATTTTCCTGACCTGGCTGCGGATTGTTCTGATTCCGCTGGTCGTCGGCGTGTTTTATTTGCCCGACATGATGATGAGTCCCCCGCACCGTAATCTCGCGGCGGCAACGATCTTCGTGCTCGCTGCGCTGACCGACTGGTTCGACGGCTACCTGGCCCGCAAATGGAATCAGACGTCGGCGTTCGGCGCGTTTCTCGATCCGGTCGCGGACAAACTGATGGTGACCGCCGCCTTGCTGGTGCTCGTGCAACTCGCGCGAATCGACTCCGCGATTGCTCTCGTGATCGTTGGACGGGAGATCGCGATCTCGGCGCTGCGCGAGTGGATGGCGCAGATCGGCGCGTCGAAGAGCGTCGCCGTGAATTCGCTTGGTAAATTCAAGACCGTTTGCCAGATGGTGGCTATTCCGATGCTGCTGTTCAACGGTCCGTTGTCCTTCGGCGGCGGCGTGGCGATCGACACACGAACGTGGGGCTTGTGGCTCATCTATCTCGCGGCATTCCTGACGATCTGGTCCATGCTGTATTACATGAAGCTCGCATGGCCACAAATTCGCGAGCGCAGCGGGGCTGCCTGAGCGCCGTGCGCGCTCGCATTGAACGCGATTCGCGGGAACGTCATGAGTGAAATCTGTTCAGTTAAAGAGATTGGCAAAAGGGGTTGACACGTTTCAGTCGTTTCTCCATAATCTCGTTTCTCCGATGCACGCAGTTCGAAACGTCGGTTGCAGTAGAAGGAAGAAAGGCGCAGTAGGCCTTTTTAAGCAGCACAAAAGCAGCAATACGCGGGAGTAGCTCAGTTGGTAGAGCGCAACCTTGCCAAGGTTGAGGTCGCGAGTTCGAGCCTCGTCTCCCGCTCCAGATTTTTGAAGCAGCGCGTTGGTCAGTAATGTAGTTGAGAAGTGCAAGGCGTTGCGAAGCAGTGCAATGCGGGAGTAGCTCAGTTGGTAGAGCGCAACCTTGCCAAGGTTGAGGTCGCGAGTTCGAGCCTCGTCTCCCGCTCCATACATCAGGGGAAGCAACGCTTCCCTTTTTGTTTGGTGGACTGATGGTTGTCCACGAGACAAATCAGCGAATCTGCAGCTAGATTCCAATCCGCTTGCGGCGCGATAGCAAAGCGGTTATGCAGCGGCCTGCAAAGCCGTTTAGGCCGGTTCGACTCCGGCTCGCGCCTCCAGTAGTTGAAGTGCAGAAAAGCCCCGCCATGTCGGGGCTTTTCTTTTTTCTGCGTCCGCATTCCAGTGCGGGCTCGTGCGTATCGACGTGCTGCGGACGTGCTGCGCCGCGCGGACGATATGGCGCACAATGCACGTTTGTTCCTTGTCACACAACGTGCATGTACCTACACATCACCGGCACGAATGTGCGCCTCCTTGGCTCCATGCATCTCTTTCCCGCGTCGAGCCGCAGAACGCCGCCGTGGATCGAGCAAGCTTATGACTGGGCCGAGGCGCTCGTCTTCGAATCCGACGCGCCGACCATTCTTCCTTTTCTCAAAGCCGATCCGCAGCGTGGCGCGCAAAGCCTCGCGTCTTTCCTTTCCGCCGACACCTGGACTCGTCTGCAAGCGGCCTGGCCCGCTGACGGCCCGCTCACGCCGCTCGCCGATCTGCGTCCGTGGGCCGCGCTGATCATTGCGCCTACGTTGTTTCAGCAGCTCGTCGAGGGCGTCGAGCCGCGCATGCTGCGCTGGGCGACAGGCGAGGGCAAAGCCTATGAGTACCTGGAGACAGCTCAGGAAGTCGCCGGCGCGCTCGAATCGATTCCGCTCGATGCAGTCGCCGCTGCACTCGAGTTGCTCATGGCCGACATCAGCGAGCCGCAGCGCACGGTCGAGCGCATGCATGAAGCGTGGCTCGACGGAGATCTGTCAGCCGTGCACCGCATCGCCGTCGAGTCACCCATGTTCAATCTGCCCGATATTCGACGCACGATTCTGGACGGGCGAAATCACATGTGGGCGGCGCGCATAAACGAGTTGCTCGCCCGGCCTGAACGAACTCTGGTCGTGGTCGGCGCGCTTCATCTATGCGGACCGGGCAACCTCGTCGAACGTCTCGCACGATCCGTCGAGCCGGTGTTTGCCGGCGAGTAGCTAGGGCGCTATGGGGAACTTGTGCGCACGCGTAAAATCGCAGATCGAGAAGCCTCGAATCGCTCAAAAAATCACTCAGGAATCACCAGATCACTACTCGCTGTTTCACGCGATGGTTTCAGAGGACACCCCATGCATCTGCCACCCATTCCCGGCAATGAAAGCACGCGTCTGGAGACGTTACGCGCGCTGAATATTCTCGATACTTCGCCCGAAGAGCGCTTCGACCGCCTGACGCGACTCGCGAAGCGTCTGTTCGGTGTGCCGATCGCGCTGGTAAGCCTCGTGGATGCAGACCGGCAATGGTTCAAGTCGTGCGTGGGCCTGTCGGCGAGCGAGACGTCGCGCGACGTCTCGTTCTGCGCGCATGCAATCGTGTCGGACGAGATACTCACGGTGCCCGACACGCTGGCCGACGACCGCTTCCACGACAATCCGCTCGTGACCGAAGCGCCCAATATCCGCTTCTATGCCGGCTGTCCGCTGACGGTGCCCAACGGCAGCAAGCTGGGCACGTTGTGTCTGATCGACGTCAAGCCACGCGAACTCGACGATGAAGAGCGCGAACTGCTGCGCGATCTCGCGCGCATGGCCGAACAGGAACTGGCGGCCGTGCAGCTCGCCACGCTGGACGACCTCACGCTGCTGTCCAACCGGCGTGGCTTCTCCGCGCTCGCCCAGCATGCGCTCAATGTCTGCAAGCGCCTGAACAAGCCGGCGTCGCTGCTGTTTTTCGACCTCAACGATTTCAAGCAAATCAACGACACGTTCGGTCACGCCGAGGGCGATCGTGCGCTGAAGACTTTTGCCGACATACTGCGCACCGCGCTGCGCGAAAGCGACGTGATCGGGCGGCTCGGCGGCGACGAATTCGTCGCGTTGCTCAGCGACGCAGACGAAGCCGCCACGCGCGAAGTGACGGAGCGTCTTACGCACTTGCTCGACGAGCGCAATGCGCAGGACCAGCGCGGCTATCGAATTCGCTTTAGCGTTGGGCAGATTCAGTACGACGCCGGGCGGCACGGTTCCATCGCAGAATTGCTCACCGCGGCCGACGCCGCGATGTACAGCCACAAGCAGGCGTCGAAAGTGCGCGCCGCGCGAGGCGCGTAAGCAATTGATTATTCCGGTGCCGCGACGCGCGGCATCATTGTGCATTCGCCGCCGTCGGTGACGGCGCGCTTCATTCCAAAAGCCTGTCATGACCGAACCGCAACACACCGCTGCCGCGAGGCTCGCGCAACTCGAATGGCGCTGGAAGGCGTTCGATGAACTCACGAGCGCCGAGGTCTACGCCATGCTCGCCGCGCGCAGCGCTGTCTTCGTGATCGAGCAGAACTGCCTGTATGGCGATATCGACGGTCTCGATCTCGACGCATGGCATCTGCTCGCGTTCGGCGCAACGGACGATGCAACCACGGGCGCCGCGCGACCGCCGCTCGCCGGCTATTTGCGCGTGCTCCTACCCGACGCCGACGACGGCGATATTCGAATCGGCCGCGTACTGACTACCGCGGAATTCCGCGGCATCGGTCTCGGCAATGCGATGCTCGACCGCGCGATAGCGCATATCCGCACGCAGTGCCCTGGCACGCCGATCCGCTTGCACGCGCAGGCACATCTACAAGGCTTCTACGGCGCTTTTGGGTTTGCGCCAGTGTCCGAGATTCACGAAGAGGACGGCATTCCCCACGTGTGGATGCGTTCGGCCTGAGCGTGCATCAGCGTGCCTGCGTGATCGCCCGGCATCAGCCGGAGGCCGGCGAGGCGTTAGCGGATATCGGCGAGACGTCAGCGGTGAGAGCCGACAGTCGACGAGGCCGTGTTCGCGACATCGGCTTGCGTGGGGCTTGCCGGCATTGCACGTCGTTCGCTGCGCACGCGTCCGCGTGCGGAGAGGCGCATCCAGTGACGCAACGCCACGAGCGCGCCGATCACGCTCATCATGGAACCTGGAATCCACAGAAGTAGGCCGCCGATCTGTTGATCGCGCATCGGGCTCAGCCAGGTGAACGCGCGTCCGCAGATCGAATAGATCGGATACAGCTCTCGCGGCGAAAAAAAGATGAACGCGCCGAGGATGATCTGCGGCGGAATCGCGGCGATCACCACCAGCACGCGCTTGCCAGGCGACAGGCGCGCCGGCGGCGCGGGACGCGGATCGAGCACGAGCCACCAGAACAGCAGGCCGTCGACCACCATGCTCCAGTTCATCACGCGATAGAGCCGCCAGTCGAGCATCGCGACAAAATGGACCGGCGACATCAGCCAGAAGTAAATCAGGCCGACGAACAATGTCACCGCGACGACCGGATGCATGACGACGTCGAGCAACTTTCGTACGAACGGCAGCGCGAGCGCGGGCCGCACGAAGCGCTGTCGCCAGCGGAACGGAATGCCCGCGCGCAATGCCGCGCCCGGATACGACAGCGCGATAAAGAAAGGCCCGAGATGATGCAGCACGAGGTGCTGCGTGCGATGCATGAAAAACTCATGCTCGAAGAAATAATCGAGCCGCGTGTGCAACGCGACGTATAACGCCACTAGCCCGAACCAGAAGGAAACGCGGCGGGCAACCGACACCTTTGCCTTACTTGCGCCGCGCACGAACAGTATTGCGGGCAGCAGCAGGGCAATGACGACCGTCGGTGAAAATTCCCAGGGATCGAGCCAGTAGAGCAGGTTCATTGCCGCGGATTGCCGTGCTTACTTCGTCTGCGCGGGCGACTTCACCGCGAACGGTGTGTCGAGCGTTGCGCCGTCCGAAAACTTCAGCATCAGATGTACCGTGTCGCCCGGCGCGATCTTGTGCTTCGCGCCTTCGAGCATCACGTGATAGCCGCCCGGTGCGATTGCAACCTGCCCGTGCGCGGGGACCGTCAGCTTGTCGACCATCACCATTTTCTGCGACGAACCGTTCGAGACTGTCTGATGCAGCATCGCGTCGCCGTAGTCGGTGCTCGAAATATCGACGAGGTCCACGGGCTTGTCGCTTGAATTCACGAGCGTCACATAACCCGCTGCCGGCAGGTTGTTCGGCAGCCAGCGGACCCATGCATTCTGTGCGGTGATCGGCTGCGCGCCGGCGGCGTGGGCAGTCGCCCCGAAAGCAAACGAAAGGGCAAAGGCGCCGGCCACGGCGGAGAGCGTACGCATTCTGGACGTTGGGATCTGTGTCATGGATTGAGTCAGGAGCGTTGATCGACGATGCGGCGCAAGTCCTGCGCGATCGCATCGGGAGTGTCGTGGTCGGTGGCGAGCAGGCGTGCGCGGCCTTGCGCGTCGAACACGTAGACGGCGGAACTATGAGTGACTTCGTAATTGCCGTTCGGGTCGCGCTTTTCCATCTGATACGCAACCCTGTAGCGCTTGGCGAGCGATTCGATCTGCCAGTCACTGCCCGTCAGTCCTTCGGCATGCTTCGGATCGAACGCGCCGACGTAATCGTGCAGAGCTTGCGGCGTGTCGCGCGCCGGATCGACGGTGATGAACAGGATGCGCACCTTCTGCGCGTCGGGGCCGAGCTTTTCCAGCACCTGCATCAGCCGTCCCATGGTTTCGGGACAGACGTCCGGGCAATGCGTGTAGCCGAAATAGACGAGCGAGGCGCGCCCCTTGAACGAATCGCCGCTGACGGGACGCCCGTCGTCGCCTGTCAGCGTGAAGTCGAGGTCGGGCAAATGTCCCGCCACGTTCGTCAGATGCCACGGCTCCGCGCGACTCGTGCAGCCGGCAAGCGCGATCATGGCCATGAGCGCGCCGGCTGTGATCGTCGAGCGAAACCGGCGCGCGCGGCTCTCGCGAGGCTGAGACCCCGGGTGCGCTTGCAAGCGTTGCAGTGAGATGTTCGGGAACAAAGCAGGTATCAATGACTCGATTGAAGAGCGGGGCATTGCGCACGCTTTCGCGTGCGCGCGCTCAAACTTGTGCCGGCGAGCGGTTCGCGATAGTGGACGAAAATCGTCGTAACGCCAAAGTCCCATTTGGCTGCGACTGTATCGCAAAATGACGGAAGGCGTCGCTCATCGCCCACGGGCAGAGCGTTTGCGAGGCAATATGACGCACATGGCTGAAAGCCCGTTGAAGTCCGATCGTTTCCGTTTTGAACGCAATGCCAGCGAACGGGGCGCGACCTCACTGCCGTGCTGCTCCATCCGGCTTGCGGCCCGGCTCTCTTTCTCGAAAAATTGATGGATGCGCGGTAAGATGCGCACACTTTTCCGGCTGCGAAAGGCCGAAAGGCAAAATACCCGATGCAACCACTTCCGGCTTTCCTGTCTCCTGCCGAGACCGCATTTTTTTTCGATTTCGACGGCACGCTCGTCGAACTCGCGCCCACGCCGGACGGCGTTCAGGTGCAACCTCGCGTCATCGAGCTACTCGCCGAACTGCGGCGCTTGACCAATGGAGCGGTCGCTGTGGTGTCCGGGCGCGGCATCGACAGTATCGACGCTTTTCTCGGCATGCCCGATCTGCCGATTGCGGGTCTGCATGGCGCCGAGCGGCGCGACGCGAACGGCGACACGCAACGCATCGGCTTCCACGATGAACGCCTTCTGCGCATGGAGCAGGTTTTGGCCGAGGTGGTCAACGCCAACCCTGGCATGCTGCTCGAGATCAAGGGCGCCGCGCTCGCGCTGCACTACCGCAATGCGCCGGATCGCGAGCAGGCGGCGCGCGAGGCGACCGAGCGGCTGGTCGCGGATTATCCGAACTCGTACGTGTTGCAGCCGGGCAAGATGGTCTATGAAATCAAACCGAAGGACGTCGATAAAGGCCGCGCCATGCGCGCATTTCTCGACGAGCCGCCGTTCGTCGGACGCAAGCCGGTTTTTGCCGGCGACGACCTGACCGACGAGAAGGGCTTCGCCGTCGTCAACGAGCGCAACGGACTGTCGATCAAGGTCGGCGCGGGCGAGACGATCGCGCAGACGCGCGTCGAATCCGTTTCCGCACTGCTCGACTGGCTCGAGACGGTCGTTGCGGCGGCGCGTGCAGGATGAGCGGCGCGGTGTGCGGCGCAGGACATTTACAACGCACACGACATAGTGCGACAACAAGGCATTACATCGGGGACAGCGTTTCATGAGCCGACTGATTATCGTTTCGAACCGGGTTGCGCCGATCTCGGAGGGCGGTCCGGCGGCGGGCGGTCTGGCGGTCGGCGTGTACGACGCGCTCAAGGAGACCGGCGGCATGTGGTTCGGCTGGAGCGGCGACGTGCTGAGCTCCGGCCAGCCGCAGATCAAGGTCGAAGAGCGCGGCCCGGTGACTTTTGCGACCATCGCACTGATGCGCCGCGACTACGACCAGTACTATCGCGGCTTCTCGAACGCGACGCTGTGGCCGGCCTTTCACTACCGCGCCGACTTGCTGCAGTACGACCGGCATGACTTCGAGGGTTATTGCCGCGTGAACGCGTGGCTTGCGCAGCAACTCGTGCCGCTGCTGCGTGAAGACGACGTTATCTGGGTCCACGACTATCACCTGATTCCGTTCGCCGAGGCGCTGCGCGCCGCGGGCGTGAAGAATCGCATCGGTTTTTTCCTGCACATTCCGTTTCCAGCCTCGCAGGTTCTGCTGGCTGTGCCGCCACATCGCGAACTGGTACAGGCGTTGTGTTCGTTCGATCTGCTCGGTTTCCAGACTGCGCCTGACCTGCGCGCTTTCTGCGATTACATCGTCAACGAGGCGAACGGCACAGTCGACGCGTCGGCCGCCGGGCCGCTCGCAGTTCATGCGTTTGGCCGCACGTTGCGTGCAGCGGCTTACCCGATAGGCGTCTATCCAGACGAGATAGCCGAACTCGCCAAGGCGGGGGAGCGCGGCAAGCCGGTGCGCACGATGAAGGCTACGCTGCATTCGCGCAAGCTGATCATGAGCGTGGACCGTCTCGATTACTCGAAGGGACTGGTCGAGCGTTTTCGCGCGTTCGAGCGTCTGCTGGAACACGCCACCGCGCAACGCAACAAGGTGTCGTTCCTGCAGATCGCGCCGCCGACACGCGCCGACATGCATGCCTATCAGGACATTCGTCTGCAGCTGGAAGGGGAGTCGGGCCGCATCAACGGACGTTTCGCGGAGCTGGACTGGACGCCGATCCTGTACATCCATAAGCAATATGAACGCTCGGTGCTCGCCGCGCTCTTTCGTACGGCGCATGTTGGCTACGTCACGCCGCTGCGCGACGGCATGAATCTGGTCGCCAAAGAGTACGTGTCGGCGCAGGACCCCGAGAATCCGGGCGTGCTTGTGTTGTCACGTTTCGCGGGCGCGGCGCAGGAGCTGGACGGTGCGCTGATCGTCAATCCGGTGGATATCGACGGCATGGCCGATGCGCTTGCCAGAGCGCTCGACATGCCGCTCGCGGAGCGCCAGGCGCGTCATCGCGACATGATGGCGCAGTTGCGGGAGAACAATGTCTCGGTCTGGCGCGACAATTTCATGCGTGACTTGCAGAGCGCCGGTGGTGCAACCCGCACCAGGAGCGGGCGGGCGCGTACCGCTTCGGGGAAGAAGACCGCGCGCGAGGTTCTCGCGAGCTAGCTACGGTGAGCCGGTTCTAATCGGGAAAACGAAAAAAAGCCGCTTGAAAAAGCGGCTTTTTTCTTTGACTAAACGCGTTTCTCTCGACGGCGCGCGGTTCAGATAACGTGCTGTTCGTCGACTTTCTTTCCGCCCACATGCAGCGTGGCGCCCTTGCCGTATTGCTTCGACAGCAGGTCACGATACAGGCCGGGACGCAGGCGCAACTCTTCGGGACTGCCGTCGTCGATCACCTTGCCGGCGCTCATCACGATAATGCGGTCGAAGTTGTTGAGCGTCGACAGGCGGTGAGCAATGGCGATCACCGTGCGGCCTACCATCAGCCGGTCGAGCGCCTTCTGGATCGCTTCTTCGGATGCGCTGTCGAGCGCCGACGTGGCTTCGTCGAGCAGCAGGATCGGCGCGTTCTTCAGGATCGCGCGTGCAATGGCGATCCGCTGACGCTGTCCGCCTGACAGCTTCACGCCGCGGTCGCCGACGATCGTATCGAAGCCTTCCGGCATGGCTTCAATGAAGTCGGTGCAGCGGGCCTCGCGCGCCGCAGCCAGCACTTCTTCGCGGCTCGCTTCGGGGCGGCCATACGCAATGTTCTCGTACACCGTGCGATGGAACAGCGAAATGTCTTGCGGCACGAGCGCGATCGCATGGCGGAGGCTGTCCTGCGTGATCGTGTTGATGTCCTGACCGTCGATTTTGATCGAGCCGCCTTGCGTTTCGTAGAAGCGCTGCAGCAAGGCGAGCACGGTCGACTTGCCCGCGCCCGACTTGCCGATCAGACCGACTCGCTGGCCCGGCTCGATATGCAGGTCGAAATGGTCGAGGATCGGCCGGCGGCGCGGATAGGCGAACGTCACGCTTTCGAAGTCGACGCGGCCGCCCTGCGGCACGAGCTCGGTCGCGCCGTCGCGGTCGGGCATGCCATGCGGTTCGAGCAAGGTGCGCACGGCTTCCGCAAGACGGGCCACGTGCTGCGTGACGTCCACCAGCGCGACTGCGAGATCGCGCGTGCCGTGCAGAATAGTGAAGCCGAGCGAGCTGACCAGCACGATGTCGCCCGACGTCGCTTTACCTTGATCCCACAGCACGAGCGCCCAGCCCAGCAGGCCGGCCGACAGCAGCGCGGTAATCACGGCGTGCAGCAGACGCAGCTTTTCCAGGTAAAGCAGGCTTTGCTGACGCGCGTCCATCTCGGCCTTGACCGTCGCACCGAAGCGCTGCTGTTCGCGAAACGTCATGCCGAAGGCGCGCACGAGGCCCATGTTGCTGATGACGTCGACCAGTTCGCCGTCGACCGAGGCCGCCTTGGTCGCGAAATGGTGGTGGCGCGCCGAGCCGCGGCCGGCAAGCTTGTACAGCACGACCGACAGAATGGCCGAGCACAGCATCAGGCCGCCGGCCATCAGCGGGTTCACCGCGATGATCATGAAGATCGCGCCGAGCACGGCGATGCACGGCGGCAGCACGTTCCAGGCGGTAGTGTTCTCGGCGGTGTAGACCGCATTCGACGTTGCGGTGATCCGGCTGGCCAGCATGCCGGGCTGCTTCTCCGAATAGTAGGTCGGCGAGTGCCCGCTCAGATACTGGAACAGGTCGCGCCGCAAGTCGCCGGTCACGGCGACAAAAGTGTGGGCTGCAACCCAGCCGCCGACGCGCCACAGCAGATTGTCAGCGGCGATCAGCCCGACCAGGATTGCAAAAGCGCCCCACAGCGGCCCCGGATGATGCCGGCCAGCGCCGAGCACATCGATGAGATGCTTGATCGCATATTGCGACGCGAGCGCACAGCCCACGGCCGCTATCACGCTGCACAGCACGGTCGCGTGAGCGAGCGGGTGACGGCGGATAAAGCGGAAAAGGAACGCAAGGGGCCGATGCGCATAGCTCGCGAGCTTGGCGTTCTGGGCGTTGCGCTGGGCGATGGTCAAATGTTCCAATTGATCGTGAGGTTGATAAGGTTCGGGGGTGTGCATGCAAAGCGTGGGCCACGCGAAAAGATTCGCGGCGAAGCCAATGCTTCGCATTGTAAACATGCAAAAGCGATTGCGCCCTGTGTAACCGGGCTTTTGGCGCGATAGATGTCGCGATGGACGTCCGCGACCTACTTCTTGCTCGACTCACTGCAGCGGCAGTGGTTCACGCGGTCGGGGAATGTTTTTCGAGATATAATTACAAATTGCATTCAGCCGGGACTCTGCATTCTCTTCAACGGGTACCGGCAAGATTGATGCGAGAACTTACAAGATCCCCCGGGCGAACCGGGGACAGCCGCAGATGACGGCCAGTCGCTACTGTAGAACTGTCTTGTAAAACAAGGGTTTGCAAAGTGTATCCCCCTTGTAACAACGTAAAGACTTTGAAATGTTGTGGTGCAGCGTGAAGCTCGGCATCGATAATGCATGCGCTCTATGCCCCACGCGGAATTTTCTGACAGTTTGTCAACGTCCGTGTTGTTTGTGCGTTTACCGCACAGGCATGAACGGTGAGCACCGTTCGGGCTCCCTAACCCGAAGCGATCTATCGCAGGATTTCTCGAAAGAATAAGGCCCGCGCCGGCATGTCCAGCCCGGCTGACCTGGCGAGCAAGCGAGTCGCTTTTACCAAACGCAGTACTTTTGCCGGTTTTTTACGAGGAGTTCTTCATTATGCGAATCGCACAAATCGCTCCGTTGCACGAGGCGGTTCCTCCCAAGCTGTACGGTGGTACGGAACGTGTGGTGTCCTATCTGACCGAAGCGCTGGTCGAGCAGGGCCACGACGTCACGCTCTTTGCGAGCGGCGATTCGCAAACCTCGGCGAAGCTCGAAGCGTTCTGGCCGCAGGCGCTGCGCCTCGACCCCACCATTCGCGACGTGATGGCGCCGCACATGCTGCTGCTCGAGGAAGTGCGCCGCCGCGCCGACGAATTCGATGTGCTGCATTTCCACATCGACTATTACCCGTTTTCGCTGTTCGCACGCCAGCCCGTGCCGTTCGTGACCACGCTGCACGGCCGTCTCGACCTGCCGGAATTGCAGCCGATCTTCAACACGTTCAAGGACGTGCCGGTCGTGTCGATCTCGGACAACCAGCGCATTCCGCTGCCGCAGGCTCACTGGCTGCAAACCGTTTATCACGGCCTGCCGGAAAACCTGCTCACGCCGATCAAGGACGTGAAGCCGAGCTATCTGGCGTTCCTCGGCCGCATCTCGCCGGAAAAGCGTCTGGACCGTGCGATCCGCATCGCCGAACAGGTCGGCATGCCGATCAAGGTCGCGGCCAAGCTCGACAAGGCTGACCGTGCGTACTACGACGAAGTCATCAAGCCGCTCATGGCGCTGCCGCACGTCGAATATATCGGCGAAATCAGCGAAGCGGAAAAGACGGAGTTCCTCGGCAACGCGCACGCGCTGCTGTTCCCGATCGACTGGCCGGAGCCCTTCGGTCTGGTGATGATCGAGGCAATGGCTTGCGGTACGCCGGTGATCGCGTTCAATCGCGGTTCGGTGCCGGAAGTGATCGAAAACGGCGTGTCGGGCTTTGTCGTCGAAGACGAAATCAGCGCTGTCGCAGCGGTCAAGCGTCTGCATACGCTGCCGCGCGAAACGGTGCGCAAGGCGTTCGAAGCCCGCTTCTCGTCGAAGGTCATGGCGCAGAACTACGTCGCCACGTACGAAGAGCTGCTGCGTCGGAAGCACCGTACCGTGCTGCGTGAAGTCAACGCGAACTGATTGAGCCGGACCGGATAGTTCCGGTCCAGGAACGGGCTTGCTGGGAGGAGCGTCTTCTACGCATCTCGCCAGCGCCCGGCAACGCCCCGCGCGCAAGCCGCTCGCGGGGCGTTGTTGCATCCACGCCGCGTTTTTCGCGTTCCGCGATGCAAAGTAAGCGGTTCAGGCACGCGGCGGCGAGCCGGGCTTCGTAATATCCCTATAATGGCCGTGCCGCGAAATTGGCTGCGGCGCCGCCGACGACAGGAGGATGCCTTGGCGAGAACGAAAGAGACGCGTGCGAATGCCGCGCCCGGCGCCGGAACGATTTTCGCGTTACGCGCCATCGGTCTCGTGCTTCTCGCCCGCTGGCTGTTTTCCATGTCGGAGATGGATCTGACCGCGTCGCTGTCGGCCATGGCGTCCTCGCCGTGGGCGTGCATCAACCTGGTCTTCCTGTTCCTGCTCATTTTCCTTCCTGGTGCACGCGCGGTCGCAGAGCGTCCTTTTCATCCGCTGCCGCAATGGCTGCGGCAAGCGCTGCGCCTCTTCGCATTCCTGGGATTTCTGTTCGCGATGTGGTCGGTCAGCGCCTTTGCGGTAAGCGCCGGCTGGCGCCGTGCCGCGCAAGCCGTGGCGGCGACCAACGGCTGGCTGTTGGCGGCGCCCGCGCTGTACGCGGCCGTTCTGTGGATCTGCCGTCCGCGCGCGCTGTGGCGCACCAACATTGCTGCGCGCCGTTTTGCGATCGGCCGCTACGCCGTCTCGCTCGATCCGCTTACGCGCACAGTCAGCGTATGGGCCGAGCGTCGCAAGGTGGGGCAGTACGACGCGCGCGAACTCTCCGTGCGCTGGGCGGACGTGGCAGGCACGCGCTCTGCGACGGCGCCCACGCCGGTCATCGCGCTCCACGTCGCCGGTGACACTGGCGCCGGCGTTGCGTCGTCAGGCCCGAGCGGCGCTCCGTCGCTTGCTCGAGCCGCGTTCGGTCGGCGTCCGAAAATCGAGTTGCTGTGGGATTCGCCCGCGGCGGCCGGTCACAACCGGCAAACCGTATTTCGCGCGGCCCTGACGACCGAAGGGGATCGCGTCGCCGCACGCGCGCTCGACAGCACGTTGCGGCAGGTCTGAGGCAGAGGTTTTGTGCAGTCGGTCACATGCAGTGACGGTTGCGCGCGTTGTAAAGTAAGCCGTGGTCGATAATGAAACAACGATGCCGCCCGTACTGACGGCGGGCGAGTGAAACAACAATCGATGTGCCGTGTCGTTTGCAGGAGTCGCTATGCTGGTTCGCTGGTTGCTTGCCGCTCTTCATCTGCTCGCTTATGGCTTCGCACTTGCGTCGATTCTGCGGCGCACGTGGGCGCTGCGCCGTGCCGCGGTGCCAGCCGCGCTCCGCTCGGTATTCCGGGCCGATACACGCTGGGGCCTCTCCGCACTCGTGTTGATCGTTACCGGCTTGATGCGCGTTTTCGGCACGTATGAGAAGGGCGCCGATTACTATCTCCACGAGCCGCTCTTCCACGTCAAGATGACGCTGCTCGTGATAATCCTCGTGCTGGAAGTTCCGTCGATGCTGGCGTTAATGCGCTGGCGCGCATCGATACGAAAAGGCGCTGCGCCGGAGCTGCAAAACGCGCGTCGCTATGCGCATTTGAGCGTGATTCAGACTGTGTTGCTCGTGTTGATGGTCTTTGCGGCAACCGGCATGGCGCGCGGCATCGGTTTGCCCTCGGGCGCGGTGTAACGATAGCGGCGCGCCGGCGGAATATGCCTTGTACGAAGACATATTCCGCAAGACACGCCGGATCTTTCCCTCTTCAGTCATTGACCAGCAGGCTTGAATCGTCCACCGCGTGGCTGCGCGCGCGGGGCCGTTCGTGCGATGCCGGCGCTTCATTCAAGCCCTTGATCAGTTCCAGCGCCTGACGCTCGAACAGACGCCGGTAGAGTCCGTTCTCGAGTCGGATCAGCGTCTCGTGGCTGCCTTCTTCGATTACCTTGCCCTTGTCGAGCACGAGCAAGCGGTCGAGCGCGCGCACAGTCGAAAGGCGGTGTGCCACGACGAGCGTCGTGCGGCCTTGCATCAGCCGCTCCATCGCCTGCTGGATCAGCACTTCGCTTTCGCTGTCGAGGCTCGACGTGGCTTCGTCCAGAATCAGGATGGGTGCATCCGCCAGAAACGCCCGCGCGATCGCCACGCGTTGGCGCTCGCCTCCCGAGAGCTTGATGCCGCGCTCGCCGACCAGCGTGTCGTAAGCATTGGGCAGCGCGCTGATGAAGTCGTGCGCGTTCGCGAGTCGCGCGGCGTGTTCGATCTCGGCGCGGCTCGCGTCCGGACGTGCATACGCGATGTTTTCCGCGAGCGAACGGTGAAACAACACCGGCTCCTGCTGCACGATGGCAATCTGACTGCGCAACGACGTCTGCCTGACTTGCGCGATGTCCTGACCGTCGATCGTGATGCGGCCTTCTGACACGTCGTAAAGACGCTGAATCAACTTGATGAAGGTGGTCTTTCCCGAACCCGAATGGCCGACCAGCCCGACGCGTTCTCCGGGCGCGATGCGCACGGAGAAGTCGCGATAAAGCGGCGTGGCGTCCGCCCCATAGTGAAACGTCACATGCTCGAAGCGGATCTCGCCTTTGCCGATGACGATCGGACCTGCGGCCGGGCGATCTTCGATGCCGAGCGGCTGACGCTCCAGCGAGACGAGTTCTTCCATGTCGTTGACCGAGCGTTGCAAGTTGCGAATGTGCATGCCGACCTCGCGCAGATAGCCTTGCAGCATGAAGAACATCGTCAGCGCGAAAGTGATGTCGCCGACGCTCGCCTCACCGCGCAACCACAGTAGCAGCGCGGCGCCGAGAATTGCCGTCTGAATCGCCACCAGCATCGCGCCTTGCACGCCGCCGTTGATCGTGCCGCGAATCCACGTGCGGCGCGTGCGGTTGCGCCACTTGCCGATCACACGCGCAAGTAGCAACTCCTCGCGCTCTTCGGCGCCGAAAGCCTTGACCACACCGTTGCAACTGACCGCGTCCGCGAGCGCGCCGCCCATGCGCGTGTCCCACGCGTTGGCGAGGCGCGCGGCCGGCGCCACGAAGCCGCGCGACAGCGCGACAGTCACCGCGATATAGACTAACGAGCCGACACCGACCACCGCGCCCATCATCGGCCAACGCCAGCCGAGCAGCAGCGTCGCGCCCACCAGCATGACGAGCGACGGAAACAGCGCGATTAGCAGCGTGTCGTTGAGCAGATCGAGCGCCCACATACCGCGCGTGATCTTGCGCACCGTGGAGCCGGCAAAGCTGTTGGCATGCCAGTCGGTTGAAAAGCGTTGCACGCGATGGAATGCGTTGGCGGCGATCTCACTCATCATCTTCAACGTCAGCTTGATGATGTTGAAGTACATGGCCTGCCGAAGCAAAGTGGCGCCCAGTCCCAGCGCGGCCAGAACGCAGAAGGCCGTGATGGCTGCATGCCACGCGCTCGCACGTGCGGCCGGGCCGGATGCGATGGCGTCGACGAGGTGGCCGGCGAACATCGGCGTGAGCACGTCCGCCACGGCGGAGAGCATGACAAGCGCGGAAATGACGACAATGCGCCACGGCTGTTGAGCCCAGTGCCGGAAGGTGAAGCCGAGGACATCCTTGAACGCTTGCCCGCGAAAGTCGAGTTTTTTTCTGGTCATTTGCGACAACCCGTTCGCGCATGGCGCACCGGGGTTCCAGTCAGAAGCGAGATGGATAGACAGTTGAAGCGCGCCGCTTAACGGCAATGGAACTGCTGGCAATGAAACTGCTGGCAATAAGCCTGCGGACTTGGCTGCGAACTATCTGGGATTGCGCGGAGCGCCTTTTCAGGCCGACTTGCGCGGTTGACGAGTCAACGTCGTGGGACCATGTCAGGGATGGCCATATGCACTGCGAACATGTGACGCCTCCCTGTAGTCAATGAGGTGGAGAGAGTAGACGGGGCAAGTGTCCGAAAGCCGACTATATCAGCACTGTTTTGTCGCCGCAATCGACGAGGTTTCGTTGTTGACTCGCACGCACACCGTGGTGCCGACGACAGATATCGGCATGCAAGCAGCGAGAAATACAATGACGAGGCAAACCGGACGTGACGAAACTGGAAACACAAAACGGAAAAGGGCTTACGCATTGCTGCGTAAGCCCTTTTTTCTTCGGTGATCGACACACCAAAATTCTGGTGGGTAGTACTGGGATCGAACCAGTGACCCCTGCCGTGTGAAGGCAGTGCTCTACCGCTGAGCTAACCACCCGAAGAGAGCGAAATTATGCCGGGGATTTGCGAACTCGTCCAGCACTTTTTAAGCAGGTTGCTCATCCGACACGGGCACGGGTTCGAGGCGCCACACGCTCGTGCCTTTAATCGCCTTGTCGAGGCCATCCAGAACCGCCTGGTGTGCGGCTAGTTCTTCGTCGCTCGCGGCAATCACAACGAGGTCCAGCGAGTCGATGGCCACGCGCGGCGCATGCGCTTCGCCGCTGCCGTGCGATTCGCCAAGCATGTCGATGACAAGGCTTTCCTGGCCGCGTGTCATCGCCAGATAGACTTCGGCGAGCAGTTCCGAGTCGAGCAGCGCGCCGTGCAGCGTGCGATGCGCATTGCTGATGCCGAAGCGGTCGCACAAAGCGTCGAGTGAATTGCGCTTGCCGGGGAACATCTGCTTCGCACGCGCGAGCGTGTCGATGATCTCGCCGCAATAGGTGCTGACGGGCGGTAGGCCGAGCAACGCGAACTCGGCGTCGAGGAACCCGATGTCGAACGGCGCGTTGTGAATGATCAGGTCCGCGTCCTGAATGAAGTCACGAAACTGGTCGGCGATCTCGGCGAACTTCGGCTTGTCGCTCAGGAACTCGGTGGTCAGCCCGTGGACCGCCAGTGCGCCGGGATCACTGTCGCGCTCGGGGTTGATATAGAAGTGCAGATTGTTGCCGGTGAGCCGTCGGTTCACCAGTTCGACGCAACCCAGTTCGAGGATGCGGTCGCCGGTTCGGGCATTCAGGCCGGTTGTTTCAGTATCGAGGATAAGTTGACGCATGTTGGGTTAGCTTTGCCTCAGAATTGCAGCCGAAAATTTTGCGGGGAGAACATGGTCGCGCAGCCTGGCGGCCGACGGTCACAATTCCGCGAGCGACGCGACGCCGCGATTCGCAAGCTGATCCGCGCGTTCGTTTTCCGGGTGCCCGTTATGCCCGCGCACCCAGCGCCATTCGATCTCATGTTGCGCGACGAGCGCGTCGAGCCGCTTCCACAAATCGGCGTTTTTCACCGGTTGCTTTGCGGCGGTGACCCAGCCTTTCTTTTTCCAGCCGTGAATCCACTCGCTGATGCCTTTCTGCACGTACTGCGAGTCGGTGTGCACAACGGCTTTGCACGGACGCTTCAGCGCCTCGAGCGCGGAAATCACGCCCATCAGTTCCATGCGATTGTTGGTGGTATTCGCTTCGCCGCCGAACAGCTCTTTTTCCTGATCGCCGAAGCGCAGCAGCGCGCCCCAGCCGCCCGGGCCGGGGTTGCCCTTGCAGGCGCCGTCGGTATAAATGTCGATGATGTTTGCTGTCATTGAGTATGGTTGCGTGTGTTCGGTGTAGCGGCGGGCGCGAGGCCCGCGGCGAGGACGGGCTTTTTCACCTTGAGTGGTCCGACGAGGCGCATGCCGCGCACGCGCTTGATCGCCTTGATCATGTAGGTCGCGCCGAAGATCGGCCACCAGCGGTCGCCGGCGGCTTCCATGAAGCCATAGCGGGAGAGCCACTGATCGCTGTCGAGCGGCGGACGATAGCAGCCGAAGCGCCCGCGTTCAAGGTCGAAGCCGAGCAGCTTGATCCAGTCTTTCAGACGCGTGAAGGCGATCAGATCGACAGCGGCGGGCACGAACGGCCGGCCCGTCATCTTGCCGACCGATTGCCGCGCGCCCCACAGCGAAAGCGAGTTGAAGCCGAGAATGATCAACTGGCCTTCCGGCATCAGCACGCGCTCCGCTTCGCGCAGCAGGCGGTGCGGATCGCTCGTGAATTCGAGCGTGTGCGGCATCACGATCAGATCGACGCTCTGGGCTTCGAACGGCAAATCGAGCAGATCGCACCAGACCGCGCTGCGTCCGGCGGGCGAGGGCAGCGGTGCCGGCGCTGGTCCGCCGCGCATGGGGCCGTTGCCCGGGGCGCTTCTCAATCCGTCTCTCAATCCGTCTATGGAGCCGTCTCGCAAGCCGTCCATCGAGCCATTTCCGGCAAGTGCCTGAGCGCGCGGGAAACTATAAGGTGCACTCGCACCGCTCGCGGCATCGAGCACGAGCCCGCGACAGGGCATGCGGTTTTCGCGCAACGCGTCGAGCTGCGGCAGGCCGAGTTGCAGCGCGTGGTAGCCGAAAACGTCCGACACCACACGGTCGAGCTGCGTCTGTTCCCATTCCAGCACGTAGCGGCCGGGCGGCGAATCCGTCCAGGCGGGCCAGTCTATAATCGCTCGGTCAGTCATATCAAAGAATGCGTCGCCTATGAATGCGCTCGAGTACGTACCGGTCCCGGCGTTTGAAGACAATTACATCTGGGTCGTTTCCGACGGATACCATGCGGTAGTCGTCGATCCGGGTGAAGCCGCTCCCGTTCGCGCCTATCTGGCGAGGCGCGGTTGGCGACTGAGCGCTATTTTACTCACGCACCATCATCAAGACCATGTCGGCGGGGTAGCCGATCTGCTGAATGGCCAGGCCGTTCCCGTCTACGGGCCCGCTGGCGAAGCGATCGGGCATCTCACGCACCGTCTGAAACATGGCGATCCCGTGACGATCGCTGCGCCCGCGCTCGATTTGGGCGTACTCGAGGTCCCGGGCCACACGAGTGGCCACATCGCTTATTTTCAGGCGGCGGACCCGGGCGGCACGCCGCATGTGTTCTGCGGCGACACGCTGTTCGCCTGCGGGTGCGGGCGGCTCTTCGAAGGCACGCCGAGCCAGATGCTCGCATCGCTCGACTCGCTCGCGGCGTTGCCCGGCGCGACCGAAGTGCACTGCGCGCACGAGTACACGCTGTCCAACATCCGCTTCGCGCTCGCTTGCGATCCGGACAACGACGAACTGCTTGCCTGGCGCGACAAGGCGAGCGATCTACGGGCTCGCAAGGTGCCCACGCTGCCGACGACGATCGCTCACGAGCGCGCCGTGAATCCGTTCCTGCGTGCCGACAACCCCGCCATTCAGACGACCTTGCGGGAGCAGTTGCATGCCGACGTACCCGACCGGCTGGCGTCGTTTACATTGATGCGCGAGTGGAAAAACCGCTTCCGGTGACCGGGTTCGAGTTGGGCGCTTCCTCAAGCGAAGAATCGGAAGAATTCGCCAAGCCCTAGATTTGCTTGATATTTTGGTCAATTTCCGATTGACGTAGACGTTACGGTTTCGTACTATCGGCTGCAAATTCCAGCCCTTGTGGAAGCCGAGACGTTCATGCGATTTATCTTCAGTGCGTTGCTGGTCCTGACGCTCGCCGCCTGCGCGAGCCAGGGACCAACGACGAGCAGCCCCACCACCGCAACAAATCCCGCCAGCCAGCAAGCCGTAGCCGACGCACTCCGCAAGACAGCCACCGCCAAGGAAACCATCAATGTCGACCAGGGCTCAGTCACGCAGTTGACGAGCGCCGACGCCGATTTATGGGGCCGCATTCGCCGTGGTTTCCAGATGCCGGATCTGCAAACGGACCTCGTCGACATGCAGGTCAACTGGTACGCGCAGCGTCCGGATTACGTGCAGCGCATGACCGAGCGCTCGCAGAAATACCTGTATCACATCGTCGAAGAGCTCGAGGCGCGCCATATGCCGACCGAGCTCGCGTTGCTGCCGTTCATCGAATCGGCGTATAGCCCGCAGGCGTTGTCGGTGGCGAAAGCGGCCGGCATGTGGCAATTCATGCCGGGCACCGGCCGCACTTACAACCTCAAGCAGAACATGTGGCAGGACGAGCGCCGCGACGTGCTGGCGTCCACCAGTGCCGCGCTCGACTATCTGTCACGTCTGCACGACATGTTCGGCGACTGGCAACTGGCACTCGCTGCGTACAACTGGGGCGAGGGCAACGTGCAGCGCGCGATTGCGCGCAATGAAGCGGCGGGCTTGCCGACAGACTATCTGAGCCTGCGCATGCCCAACGAAACGCGCAACTACGTGCCGAAGCTGCAGGCGGTCAAGAACATCGTGTCGAACCCGCAAATGTACGGGCTCGCGTTGCCGTCGATCCCGAACCACCCGTATTTCGTGACCGTCACCACGTCGCACGATATCGACGTGGACATGGCCGCCAAACTGGCTAATCTCTCGCTCGACGAATTCCGTTCGTTGAACCCGTCGTTCAGAAAGCCGGTGATTCTGGGCGCTACGCAGCCGCAAATCCTGCTGCCGTTCGACAACGCGAGCGCGTTCGAGCGCAATCTGAAAACGTACTCGGGTTCGCTGTCGTCGTGGACCACGTACACGGTTACCGAGCGCTCGGCGCCGGCGGCCATCGCGCAAAAGATCGGTGTCGATGCCGACACGCTCATGGAAGTCAACAAGATTCCGGTCGGCATGCGTCTGAAGCCGGGTTCAACCATCGTCGTGCCGCGCGGTTCGGATGACGACGAGGACATCAGCGCGGACGTCGCCGAAAGCGCCGTGCTCGCTATGGAGCCCGACGTTCCCGACACCCGCAAAATGCTGATCCGCGTACGCCGCAATCAGTCCATGGCGGCTATCGCGTTGCGTTATGGCGTATCCGTCGGGCAGTTGAAGTCGTGGAACCGCACGCATCGGGATAGCGTGACGCGCGGGCAGGTCATCGTGCTGCACGTGCCGGTCGGCAGGACTGTTCCGAGCGAACCGGGTCCCGAACGTATCGCGACCGACGTCCAGGGCGGCGGTGTCCAGAAGATCGGCACGCGTGTGGGCGGCTCGAAAAGCGAATCGCACAACGACTCAAAGAAGGGACGCGGCCACTCCGCTGTAGTGAAGGTGTCCGAGCCGGTTGCCAAGGCCGGCAAGTCGAAAGCGTCTGTCGCGCCTGCTGGCAAAGTGACCAAAGTGTCGGCTTCCACGTCGAGCAAGACAAAGAAGAGCAAGTAAGCACGGCGGGGGCAATCGGGGCCCTTACTGGCCCCTTGCCTTTGGGGCTCCTCCAGCCGGTTCGCTGCGAACGTATTCCCGTTTCATCGACGCCGTCACCCTGTGGTGACGGCGTTTTCCATTTGCGGGGCCGGCGGCGGACATAGCCGAATTCCGATATCGTTCGTCATTTGGCCTGCGGCCAACCGGATATTGAGCGTATGTCGTCGACCCAGTTGCGCGTCTTTCTGCTGTTTTCTGCCGGTTATTTCGTGTCCTATGTGTTCCGGGGCGTCAATCTCGGTTTTGCGCCGTTTATCACCCACGACCTCGGGTTGTCCGCGGCCGACCTCGGCGTGCTGACCAGTCTGTACTTTCTCGGCTTCGCGGGCGCGCAAATCCCGGCCGGCGTATTACTCGACCATTTTGGCCCGCGGCGCGTGACGGCAGTCACCTTGCTGTTTGCCGCCGCGGGAATCTGGGTGTTCGGCGCGGCCCACAGCCTCGGAATGATGATGGCGGGGCGGTTGCTCATCGGCGTGGGCGTGTCCGTGTGCCTCGGTGCAGCATTCAAGGCGTTGGCGCAGCATTTCGCATCGGCGCGTCTGCCGCTGATGAACGGTCTCGTGATGGCGATCGGCGGCTTCGGCGGAGTCATGGTCGGCTCGCCGCTCACATGGGTGCTCACCTTCAGCAGCTGGCGCTCGGTTTGCGTCGGCCTGGGTCTGATGACGGTCGCCGTTGCGCTCGCTCAGTGGATGCTCGTTCCGGAGACAAATGAGACCCGTCATCAGGCGAGTATCGGCGCGCAGTTTCAGGGCACGCTGCATATTCTACGGAGCGCCACCTTCTGGAAAATCGCGTCGTTTTCGGTCGTCACGCAGGGCGTTTTCTATGCAATGCAATCGCTATGGGTCGGCGCGTGGCTGCGCGACGTTCAGGGCTTCGCGCCGAAAGAAGCCGCTGCGCTGGTGTCGATTCTTGGTTTCGCGATGATGGCTGGTTGCGTCGGTTTCGGCGCAGCGGCCCGCAGTCTGGAGCGGCGCGGCGTATCGCTGTATGCGTTCTGCGGCATCGGCATGACGCTGTATGTGTTGACCCAACTGCTGATCGTGTTCAATGCGCCGCTCCCGGCGAGCTTGCTGTGGGCTGCGTACGGAATCTTCGGCGGGACGGGCATTCTCACGTATGCGGTCATGGCGCGCAGCTTTCCGGCGCAGATGACCGGCCGCGTGAACACCACGCTGACATTGATCATTTTTCTACTGATCTTCGGCTTTCAGATCGGCGTGGGCGCCGTGTTGTCGCATTGGCCGGCGAGCGGCGGCCATTATCCGGCGGCCGCTCATCTCGCGGCGTGGGGAATTCTCATCGCGTTTCAGGTGCTCAGCGCAGTCTGGTACATGATTCCGGGGCGCAAGCCGGTGCACGCCGCGGCCCACGCTCAGCAGGACGCATGAGCCTTTTCCGGCGATTTTACGGGAAGCGGCTGAACCGGCATCCTACGGCTCGTACTATCCCGAATCCGGCAACGTAAAACTTGCCGGCTTGCCGTGCGAGCCCGCCCAATAAGGCTTTGACCGGATTGCCGTGGGTCGCGGAGGTGTCGGCGTGCCATCTTGGATTTGGAGGGAAGGGCAGTCTCAGGCTATAATTTCGCGGTTTGAGCTTATCAACCCGCACCCTAGCGCCTACCTCTTCCATACCGTTCATCCGCCGCGCGCCACTGGCGTAGCAAGCAGCCCGCACCAAGCCGATCCGTCCACAAAATGGACACATTGGACACCCCGCGCGCGCTTTGCAACGTCAACGGCAGTACGCGAGCGAGTCTGCGCGCGCATCGCATGATGCTGTCCGCTGCGGCTCGCAAACCGGATAGGCAGGTCGGCAACAGGGTGTTCCCCCAAGGAGTCTCCCGTGTTGCCGTCATTTTCTCCCGCTCTGCTCGCGCTCGCCGACGGCACGGTCTTTCGTGGTTATTCGATCGGCGCCCCCGGGCATACCATTGGCGAAGTGGTGTTCAACACCGCTATCACCGGCTATCAGGAAATTCTGACTGACCCGAGCTACGCGCGCCAGATCGTGACCCTCACGTACCCGCATATCGGCAACGTCGGCGTGAACGACGAAGACGTCGAAGCGACGAAAGTCCATGCCGCCGGGCTGATCATTCGCGACCTGCCGGTTCTCGCGTCGAATTTCCGCATGGAGCGCACGCTCACGCAGTATCTGCAGGACGAAGGCGTGGTCGCGATCGCCGGTCTCGACACCCGCAAGCTGACCCGCGTTCTGCGTGACAAGGGCGCTCAGAACGGCGCGATTCTCGCCGGTTCGGACGACGAGGCCAAGGCTATCGAACTCGCACGCTCGTTCCCGGGCCTGGCGGGCATGGACCTCGCGAAGGTCGTGTCGACGAAAGAAACTTACGAGTGGACGCAGACCGAATGGCGTCTGGAAAGCGGCTACGGCAAACAGAATGCGCCGAAGTATCGCGTTGTCGCGTTCGACTACGGCGTCAAGTACAACATCCTGCGCATGCTCGCTGAGCGCGGCTGCCACGTGACCGTGCTGCCGGCAGAGGCATCCGCCGCCGACGCGCTCGCGCTCAATCCGGACGGCATCTTCCTGTCGAACGGCCCGGGCGATCCTGAGCCGTGCGACTACGCGATCGCGGCCACGAAGGAACTGATCGAGCGTGGCATTCCTACGTTCGGCATCTGCCTCGGCCACCAGATCATGGGCCTCGCGCTCGGCGCCAAGACCGTGAAGATGAAAACCGGCCACCACGGCGCCAACCATCCGGTGAAAGATCTGGACGACGGCCGCGTGATCATCACGTCGCAAAACCACGGCTTCGCAGTGGACGCCGACACGCTGCCGGCCAACGCGCGCGTCACGCACGTGTCGCTCTTCGACGGCACGCTGCAAGGCTTCGCGCTGAGCGACAAGCCCGCGTTCTGCTTCCAGGGCCATCCGGAAGCGTCGCCGGGCCCGCACGACATCGCCTATCTGTTCGACCGCTTCACCGCGTTGATGGACGCGAAGAAGGCCGGCAAGACCGCGGCGGCATAACGAGCGCGGCCAGAAGCAGCGAGAGGTAAAGCGCGCGCAACGCCAGGCGGCGCGCGCTGACGGAAAGAATTCAGGAATACATTAGCGAGAGCGTTATGCCCAAGCGGACAGACATCAAGAGCATTCTCATTATCGGCGCGGGTCCGATCATCATCGGCCAGGCGTGCGAGTTCGATTACTCGGGCGCGCAGGCATGCAAGGCGCTGCGTGAGGAAGGCTACAAGGTCATCCTCGTCAACAGCAATCCGGCGACGATCATGACCGACCCGAACACGGCCGACGTGACTTATATCGAGCCGATCACGTGGGAAGTGGTCGAGCGCATCATCGCCAAGGAGCGCCCGGACGCGATCCTGCCGACGATGGGCGGCCAGACCGCGCTGAACTGCGCGCTCGATCTGCACGCGCACGGCGTGCTGGAAAAGTACAAGGTCGAGCTGATCGGCGCATCGCCGGAAGCAATCGACAAGGCGGAAGACCGCCAGAAGTTCAAGGACGCGATGACCAAGATCGGTCTCGGTTCGGCCAAGTCGGGCACCGCGCATTCCATGGAAGAAGCGCTGCAGGTTCAGGCGCGCATCGCCGTTGAAACCGGCAGCGGCGGTTATCCGGTCGTGATCCGCCCGTCGTTCACGCTCGGCGGTTCGGGCGGCGGCATCGCGTACAACCGCGAAGAGTTCGAGGAAATCTGCAAGCGCGGTCTCGACCTGTCGCCCACGCGCGAGTTGCTGATCGAAGAATCGCTGCTCGGCTGGAAAGAGTACGAGATGGAAGTGGTCCGCGACAAGAAGGACAACTGCATCATCGTTTGCTCGATCGAAAACCTGGACCCCATGGGCATCCACACCGGCGATTCGATCACGGTCGCGCCGGCTCAAACGCTCACGGACAAGGAATATCAGGTTCTGCGTAACGCGTCGCTCGCGGTGCTGCGCGAGATCGGCGTGGACACCGGCGGTTCGAACGTGCAGTTCTCGATCAATCCGAAAGACGGCCGGATGATCGTGATCGAAATGAACCCGCGCGTGTCGCGTTCGTCGGCGCTGGCGTCGAAGGCGACCGGCTTCCCGATCGCCAAGGTCGCGGCCAAGCTTGCAGTCGGCTACACGCTCGACGAGCTGAAGAATGAAATTACCGGCGGCCAGACGCCGGCGTCGTTCGAACCGACGATCGACTACGTCGTTACCAAGATTCCGCGTTTCGCGTTCGAAAAATTCCGCGAAGCCGATTCGCGCCTGACCACGCAAATGAAGTCGGTCGGCGAAGTCATGGCGATCGGCCGCACTTTCCAGGAGTCGTTCCAGAAAGCGCTGCGTGGTCTTGAAGTGGGCGTCGACGGTCTGGACGAAAAGACCGATAACCGCGACGAGATCATCCGCGAGATCGGCGAAGCCGGTCCGGACCGAATCTGGTACGTCGGCGACGCGTTCCGTATCGGCATGACGGCGCAGGAAATTTTCGAAGAGACGTCGATCGACCCGTGGTTCCTCGCGCAGATCGAGCAGATCATCCTGAAGGAAAAGGCGCTGGCCGGCCGTACGCTCGCGAGCCTCTCGAAGGAAGAACTGAAGTATCTGAAGCAAAGCGGTTTCTCGGACCGGCGTCTCGCGAAGCTCGTCGGCGCGAAGCCCGCCGAAGTGCGCGCTCGCCGGATTGAA
This sequence comes from Paraburkholderia strydomiana, assembly GCF_031456815.1. Classification (NCBI taxonomy): domain Bacteria; kingdom Pseudomonadati; phylum Pseudomonadota; class Betaproteobacteria; order Burkholderiales; family Burkholderiaceae; genus Paraburkholderia; species Paraburkholderia strydomiana. The sequence goes on along the minus strand of NZ_JAVDVL010000002.1, from coordinate 227,007 downwards.
CTGAACGTGCGCCCGGTGTACAAGCGCGTCGATACCTGCGCGGCCGAGTTCGCCACGAAAACCGCCTACATGTACTCGACCTACGAGGAAGAGTGCGAGGCTAATCCGACGAACAACAAGAAGATCATGGTCCTGGGCGGCGGCCCGAACCGGATCGGCCAGGGCATCGAGTTCGACTACTGCTGCGTGCATGCCGCGCTCGCCATGCGCGAAGACGGCTACGAAACGATCATGGTCAACTGCAACCCTGAAACGGTTTCGACCGACTACGACACGTCCGATCGTCTGTACTTCGAATCGCTGACGCTCGAAGACGTGCTCGAAATCGTCGACAAGGAAAAGCCGGTCGGCGTGATCGTGCAATACGGCGGCCAGACGCCGCTGAAGCTCGCGCTCGATCTCGAAGCGAACGGTGTGCCGATCATCGGCACGTCGCCCGACATGATCGACGCGGCCGAAGACCGCGAGCGTTTCCAGAAACTGCTGCAGGACCTCGGCCTGCGCCAGCCGCCTAACCGCACCGCGCGCGCCGAAGACGAAGCGCTCAAGCTCGCCGACGAAATCGGCTATCCGCTGGTGGTGCGTCCGTCGTACGTGCTGGGCGGCCGCGCAATGGAAATCGTCCACGAGCCGCGCGACCTCGAGCGCTACATGCGCGAGGCCGTGAAAGTGTCGAACGACTCGCCGGTGCTGCTCGACCGCTTCCTGAACGACGCAATCGAATGCGACGTGGATTGCATTTCGGACGGCGAAGCGGTGTTCATCGGCGGCGTGATGGAGCATATCGAACAGGCGGGCGTGCATTCGGGCGACTCGGCTTGCTCGCTGCCGCCGTACTCGCTGTCGGGCGAGACCATTGCCGAACTGAAGCGCCAGACCGGTGCAATGGCGAAGGCGCTGAACGTGGTCGGCCTGATGAACGTGCAGTTCGCGATTCAGCAAGTTCCGCAGGCGGACGGCTCGAAGCAGGACATCATTTACGTGCTGGAAGTGAATCCGCGTGCTTCGCGCACGGTGCCGTACGTGTCGAAGGCGACCAGCCTGCCGCTCGCGAAAATCGCAGCGCGCGCTATGGTCGGTCAGAAGCTCGCGGAACAAGGCGTGACGAAGGAAATCGATCCGCCGTACTTCAGCGTGAAGGAAGCCGTGTTCCCGTTCGTCAAGTTCCCGGCTGTCGACCCCGTGCTCGGGCCGGAAATGCGTTCGACCGGCGAAGTGATGGGCGTCGGCCAAACGTTCGGCGAGGCGCTTTTCAAGTCGCAGCTGGCGGCGGGCTCGCGTCTGCCGGAGTCGGGCACGGTGCTGTTGACCGTGATGGACGCCGACAAGCCGAAGGCCGTCGAAGTCGCGCGCATGCTGCACGAACTCGGCTATCCGATTGTCGCAACCAAGGGCACGGCGGCTGCGATCGAAGCGGCCGGCGTGCCGGTCAAGGTCGTGAACAAGGTGAAGGACGGCCGCCCGCACATCGTCGACATGATCAAGAACGGCGAAATTGCGCTGGTCTTCACGACCGTCGACGAGACGCGCGCCGCGATCGCCGACTCGCGCTCGATCCGCATGAGCGCACAGGCGAACAAGGTCACGTACTACACGACCATGTCGGGCGCGCGCGCGGCCGTCGAAGGCTTGCGCTACCTGAAGGATCTGGAAGTCTATGATTTACAAGGCTTGCACGCTCGCCTAAACTAAGGCTTCGAGTTCCTGTCCAAGATGTAAGTGCCGCGGTTAAGCGGCGTTCCGCAGGTGCTGTGTCTCGGTTTCTTCCGGGTCGCCGGCTCCCACGGAATGCACTTAACCGCGGTGTTTTTTTACGGCCGCTTTTTGTTTCAAAGCACTCCTCGCATCTGGCTCTTTCGCTTCAGATGCGGCGCGGGGCTCAGCGAACCGGAAGCGGCCCGGCGTTTTCACGAGAGTTGTTTATGAGCACTATTCCATTGACTAAGCGCGGCGCAGACATGTTGCGCGACGAATTGCAGCGCCTGAAATCGGTTGAGCGTCCCGCCGTGATCAACTCGATCTCGGAAGCGCGCGCGCAGGGCGACCTGTCGGAAAACGCAGAATACGACGCAGCGAAGGAAAAGCAGGGTTTTATCGAGGGCCGCATCGCAGAAATCGAATCGAAGCTCGCCGGCGCTCAGGTGATCGATCCGTCCAAAGTGGACGCGGATGGCCGCGTGGTGTTCGGCGCAACGGTCGAACTCGAAGATCTCGCCTCGGGCGCTTCGGTCAAATATCAGATCGTCGGCGACGACGAAGCGGATATCGACCACGGCCTCATTTCCATTAGTTCGCCGATTGCGCGCGCACTGATCGGCAAGTCGGAAGGCGACGTGGCGTCGGTGCAGGCGCCCGGCGGCGTGCGCGAGTACGAAATCATCGCAGTTAGCTACGTTTGAGGGCCGCTCAGGTGTCCCTGATGCCGCATCGGATTTTCCGTCTGCTGACGGTGGTGTGGGTCGGCAGCCTGCTGACTATCGGCTATGCCGTCGCGCCTGTGCTGTTCACTTCGCTCGACCGGACAACGGCGGGCGCAGTGGCCGCGCAGCTGTTTCGCATCGAAGGGGTGCTCGGCGCCGTGTGCGGCATTTTGCTGCTCGGCCTCGCGAACGTGGTGATCCGGCGCGGCGGCAACGCGTATCGCCGGTTGCGCTGGCTTGTCGCGGGAATGCTGGTGTGCGTGCTGGTTGGTTATTTCGCGCTGCAGCCGTTCATGAATGCGATGCGTATCGCCGCGGTCGAAGCGGGCACCGATGTCGGGCACTCCGCCTATGCTGCGCGCTTCGGCATGCTGCACGGCGTTTCGAGCCTGTTCTATCTGATTGAAAGCCTGCTCGGCCTGGTTCTGGTCTGGAAGCTGCCGCTGGGCGAGGGCGCTGGTTCAGTACAGCAGGGCGCCCCCGATGTTTCGGGCAAAGTGACAGGCTAAAGCGCCGACTAGAGGGCCGCTGCTGTGATGTGGCGCTCGCTTGTGCTGTCGGCGCGCCAGGCGAAGAGCGCGGCCGAACGTTGAAGTCAAAGCTGGCCGCAGGCAATAGGCGCGGAGCTCGCCGCACCTTTCATACGTTTGCTTATTTCGACTGATGCGCGCGCTTGGCGCTTGTTTGCCGCTTTTTCGCGCGTTTGATGTTGCCGCCTTGCGTGACGCGTTCGTTCCCGCGCACCAGCACGGCTTTCGCTTTGGGCTTGCGCATGGGCACTTCGCTAGGCTTGACGACTTTCACGACGCGCGGCGCGCGGCCCTTGCCGGGCTTCGCTTCGACAGCGGCTTCGCGGGCGCTCGGCAATGCGCCGCGCTTGCTCTTTACCGCAGGTTGCGCTGCGGCCTCCGGCTTCCAGATAACCAGCAGCTTGCCGATATGCTGGATCGGCGCGGCGTTCAGCGTGTCGCAGATCTGTTCGTAAATGGCGATGCGTTCTTCGCGTTCGTCGCCGAACACACGGATCTTGATCAGCTGATGAGCGGCGAGGTGGACCTTGATCTCGGCGAGCACGGCGTCGGTCAAACCTTCGGCGCCGACGAGCACGACCGGTTTGAGCGCATGTGCCTGGGAGCGCAACTCGGCGCGTTGGTCGGAAGAGACTTTGAGGGCGGGCATGTGAAGTGGGAGACTCGACTAAAATGGCAGCGCCTGCGTGGCCTATCCCGTCTTTCGATTGATTCGGTTTGGGCGCAATCGGGATACGAGTGGGACAGTACGGCAGGCGGCGCGTCAGAACAACAGAATCGCGGATAACTGCCGGTTTTTGGCGGTCGCCGCGCGAATTAACCGCGTATTATCCGCTAAAGCGTGACATGACGCAGCAAGAGTTCAACGTTTAATGGCAAAAAACAAGTTCAACACGGCGTGGTTGCACGACCACATCAATGATCCTTACGTAAAGATGGCGCAGCGCGAAGGCTATCGTGCCCGCGCAGCGTACAAGCTGAAGGAAATCGACGAGCAGGACAAGCTGATCCGCCCGGGGCAGGTCATCGTCGATCTGGGCTCCACGCCGGGCAGCTGGAGCCAGTATGCGCGCAACAAACTCGCCAAAGGGTCGCGGCGCGACGCCGAGCGGGAAGGCGGGATCGACGGCACAATTATCGCGCTCGACGTGCTGCCAATGGAGCCGGTCGCCGACGTCCACTTCATTCAGGGCGACTTTCGCGAAGACTCGGTGCTGGCCCAGTTGGAAGAATTAGTGGGAGAGCGCCAGGTGGACCTTGTAATTTCGGATATGGCGCCCAACCTGTCAGGCGTGGCCTTGGCGGATGCCGCGCGGATCGAGCATTTGTGCGATCTCGCGCTGGAATTCTCGCAGAATCACCTGAAACCGGATGGAGCCCTTTTAGTCAAATGCTTTCACGGCAGTGGTTACAGCCAGATTGTCGAAAAGTTCAAGCGCCAGTTCAAGGTGGTGGCTGCCCGCAAGCCGAAGGCTTCGCGGGACAAGTCGTCAGAAACGTTTATTTTGGGTAAGCATTTGAAGCGCCCCGCGTAGGGCGGCCCGCGTAGGGCTTCCCGTATAGGGCGGCCAACGTAAGGCCTGCAGAATGGTTCAGCGTCTGTCCATAAATGCGCTGATGACGGTGGAAATTTGCACCGTTACAGCCCGCTACGCTATTTCTGTGGTAGCGAAACCTTATGGCAGGGGTCTGCGGACTGGATTAGAATGCTTTCGTGGTGCCGCAAGGCAAATGTAGGCGCCCGTCTAAGTGAAGGAGTGGTGCTTTGAACAACAATATGTTTTCGAAAGCAGCAGTGTGGCTGGTTATCGCACTGGTGCTATTTACGGTGTTCAAGCAGTTCGACAAGCCCCGTGTCCAGGAAGGCGTTTCCTATTCGCAGTTCATGGACGACGCGAAGAACGGCAAAGTCAAGAACGTCATTGTCCAGGGGCGGAACCTCACGGTCACTCCAGCAGACGGCCAGAAGTACCAGATTGTGTCGCCCGGCGACATCTGGATGGTCGGCGATCTGATGAAGTATGGCGTTCAAGTAAGCGGCAAGGCTGACGACGAACCTAATGCGCTGGTGTCTGCGCTGTATTACCTCGGGCCGACGATCCTGATCATCGGTTTCTGGTTCTACATGATGCGACAGATGCAGGGGGGCGGGAAAGGCGGCGCGTTCTCGTTCGGCAAGTCTCGTGCGCGTCTGATCGACGAAAACAACAACGCAATCAATTTCACCGACGTCGCAGGTTGCGACGAAGCGAAGGAAGAAGTCTCCGAACTGGTCGATTTCCTGCGCGATCCGCAGAAATTCCAGAAGCTGGGCGGCCGCATTCCCCGTGGCGTATTGCTGGTCGGCCCGCCGGGAACCGGTAAGACGCTGCTCGCGCGCGCCATTGCCGGCGAAGCGAAAGTGCCGTTCTTCAGCATTTCGGGTTCGGACTTCGTCGAAATGTTCGTCGGTGTCGGCGCGGCGCGTGTGCGCGACATGTTCGAGCAGGCGAAAAAGCATGCACCGTGCATCGTGTTCATCGACGAAATCGACGCGGTCGGTCGTCATCGCGGCGCCGGCATGGGCGGCGGTAACGACGAGCGCGAGCAGACGCTGAATCAGATGCTGGTCGAGATGGACGGTTTCGAGGCGAATTCGGGTGTGATCGTGATCGCCGCAACCAACCGTTCGGACGTGCTCGACAAGGCTCTGCTGCGTCCGGGCCGTTTCGACCGCCAGGTCTATGTCGGTCTGCCGGACATTCGTGGTCGCGAACACATCATGAAGGTTCACCTGCGCAAGGTGCCGATTTCGAACGACGTCGACGCAGCGGTGATCGCGCGTGGCACGCCGGGCTTCTCGGGCGCCGATCTGGCGAATCTCGTGAACGAAGCTGCTTTGTTCGCGGCGCGTCGCGGCAAGCGCATCGTCGAAATGACGGACTTCGAAGACGCGAAAGACAAGATCTTCATGGGCCCGGAGCGCAAGTCGGCCGTGATCCGCGAAGAATCCAAGCGTGCCACCGCGTATCACGAGTCGGGTCACGCAGTCATCGCCAAGCTGTTGCCGAAAGCCGATCCGGTGCACAAGGTCACGATCATTCCGCGTGGCCGTGCGTTGGGCGTCACGTGGCAGTTGCCGGAGCATGACAACGAAACGTACTCGAAAGACTACCTGCTCGATCGTCTCGCCATTCTGTTTGGCGGCCGTGTTGCAGAAGAGCTGTTCCTCAACCTGATCAGCACCGGCGCGTCGGACGACTTCAACAAGGCCACGCAAACCGCGCGCGCCATGGTGGCTCGTTTCGGCATGACGGACGCGTTGGGACCGATGGTCTACGTTGACGACGAAAACGACGCAACGCCGTTTGGTCGTGGCTTCACGCGTACCATTTCGGAAGCAACGCAGCAGAAGGTCGACGCCGAAATCCGGCGCGTGCTGGACGAGCAATACAACCTCGCGAAGCGCCTGCTGGACGAAAACCGCGACAAGGTCGAAGCAATGACCGCCGCGCTGATGGAGTGGGAAACGATCGACGCCGATCAGATCAACGACATCATGGCAGGCCGTCCGCCGCGCTCGCCTAAGAGCTCGCCGCCGTCGGCAAGCGACGCTTCGTCGGGCGGCAGCCCCGGCACCGAAGTCAAGCCGGGCAGCGCGACCGCTCCGGCCTGATCGGCTATCAGTAGAAAGTGCGGGCCGGTGTGTTTCACACCGGCCCGTTTTGCATTTATCCGTCATAAGTGATGTAACGCTACGTGGCCACAGTCGCTATTCCTCCTCCCCGTATCCCGGAGCCGTTGCAATGCGGCCGGTTCAAGCTGAGCTTTGAACGCCCGTTGGTCATGGGCATCCTGAACGTCACACCAGATTCGTTTTCCGACGGCGGCCAGTATGCGATGCGCGGCGATGCGTTGCGTCAAGCCGAACGCATGCTGCTTGACGGCGCGGACATCATCGACATTGGCGGCGAATCCACGCGTCCGGGCGCGCCGCCAGTGCCGCTCGACGAAGAGCTAGAACGTGTGATCCCACTTGTCGAGCAACTGCGCGGCGCCAACGTGCCGCTATCCGTCGACACCTATAAGCCCGAAGTAATGCGCCACGCGCTCGCCGCGGGCGCCGATCTGATTAACGACATCTGGGGCTTTCGCATGCCCGGCGCCGTCGACGCGGTCCGCGAAAGCGACTGCGGTCTGTGCGTCATGCATATGCTCGGCGAGCCGCAGAGCATGCAACTGGGTGAACCGGCTTACGGCGACGTCGTCAGCGAAGTCCGGCAGTTTCTGGAAGAACGGGTGGACGCGCTCAGACAGGCGGGCATCGCACGGGATCGCATCAGCGTCGACCCCGGTTTCGGTTTTGGTAAGGCAGTGGTCGAGCATAATTACGCGCTGCTCGCGGCTCTGCCGGATACGGCGCCGCGCGGCGAGCCGCCATATCCCATTCTTGCGGGAATGTCGCGCAAATCGATGATCGGCGCGGTCACCGGACGGGCGGCGCCGGAGCGCGTCGCCGGCAGCATCGCTGCGGCCGTTTGCGCGGCGGAACGCGGCGCCGCGATTGTCCGCGTGCACGACGTCGCACAAACAGTAGACGCATTGAAAGTCTGGGTAGCCCTGCGCAACGCGGCGAATCACGCCGGCCCGCGCGGTTGAACCCACAGCCAAGGAGGAACATAAAAGATGGCACGTCGTTATTTCGGCACGGACGGAATTCGGGGAAAGGTCGGTGAAGGGCCCATCACGCCGGAATTTGTATTGCGGCTCGGCTATGCGGCCGGCAAGGTGCTGGTCGGTGCAGACCGTTGGGCACGCACGGGCACGCGGCCAACCGTGCTGATCGGTAAAGATACGCGGGTGTCCGGCTACATGCTCGAGGCTGCGCTCGAAGCCGGTTTTTCCGCAGCAGGCGTCGACGTGATGCTGGCCGGTCCAATGCCTACGCCGGGCATCGCCTATCTGACGCGCGCGTTGCGGCTCGCGGCCGGCGTGGTGATCAGCGCGTCGCACAATCCGTATTACGACAACGGCATCAAATTCTTTTCCGCCGACGGCAACAAGTTGCCCGACGAGGTCGAATCGCAGATCGAAGAGCACCTTGAGCTGCCGCTCGCCTGTGCTTCGTCTGAGCAGCTCGGCAAGGCGCGGCGTCTCGACGACGCCGCCGGCCGCTACATCGAGTTCTGCAAAAGCACGTTTCCCGCGGCGTTCGATTTGCGGGGACTGAAGCTGGTGGTCGACTGCGCGCACGGCGCCGCGTATGACGTCGCGCCGCACGTCTTTCACGAGCTCGGCGCGGAGATCATCCCGATTGGGGTTGCGCCGAATGGCTTCAATATCAACGACGGCGTCGGTGCGACCGCACCGGATGCGCTCGTGCGGGCGGTGCGGGCCAACCACGCCGACCTGGGCATTGCGCTCGACGGAGACGCTGACCGTCTGCAGGTCGTCGACGCGGCAGGGCGCCTGTATAACGGCGACGAACTGCTGTACGTGCTGGTGAAAGATCGTATCGCGACCGACGGCAAGGTCGAAGGCGCGGTCGGCACCTTGATGACCAATATGGCGGTCGAAGTCGCGTTGCAGGCGGCAGGCGTCAAGTTCGTGCGCGCGGCAGTTGGCGACCGCTACGTGCTCGAACAGTTGCGGGAGCACGGCTGGCAGCTCGGCGCGGAAGGGTCGGGCCACATTCTGTCGCTCGACCGCCATTCCACTGGCGACGGCATCGTGTCGGCGCTGCTCGTGCTCGCCGCCATGAAGCGCAGCGACAAGACGCTGGCCGAACTGCTCGACGGCGTCACGCTGTTCCCGCAAAAGCTGATCAATGTGCGGATGAAACCGGACGCCGACTGGAAGAGCAGCGACGCGATCCGGCGCGCCATCGCCAGCGCTGAAGACGCGCTCAATGGCCGCGGACGCGTGCTGATTCGCGCTTCGGGCACCGAGCCGGTGCTGCGGGTCATGGTGGAGGCGGAACATGCCGACGATGCGCTTCGTCATGCCGAATCCATCGCGACTGCGGTGAAGCAGGCGACAGCTTAAGCGGGCGCCTCAATGCGCGGGCGTGGGCCGACCATCGACGGCCCAGCCCGCGCATGCGCGAGTTTGATTGCGGCGAGCCGATGCGCACTCCCGCATCGCTAGATCCCCACGCTCCACCGCAAACCCTCACCCCATCTTTTTCGCCTAATCTATACAAGCACCGGGCAACGACGCGCCCGCTCCGTGATTTACCCACCACGCCTTTCACCTTCGTAAACCCACTGTCACGTACGTTTCACGGTAAGTCACGTTACTGTCACAAAGAGACCCTAAGCTTCGCGGTGTTCGTCTTACTCGCTCACACCGCTCACACCTTGGAGGTTTCGATGAAATTGATGCAAACCGTGTTCGCTGGCGTCGCTGGCGCGTTCTTCGCGATCGCAGCGCAAGCCGCAGACATCACCGGCGCGGGCAGCACCTTCGCAGCACCGATTTATACGAAGTGGGCCGACGCCTATCAGAAGTCCGGCGGCGGCAAGGTTAACTATCAGGGTATCGGTTCGTCGGGCGGCGTGAAGCAGATCGTTGCCAAGACCGTCGATTTCGCAGGCTCCGACGCTCCGCTGAAGGACGACGAACTCGCCAAGGACGGCCTGTTCCAGTTTCCGACGGTGGTCGGCGGCGTGGTGCCGGTCGTCAACGTACCGGGCGTGAAGCCGGCTGAACTCGTCCTGTCGGGCGAAGTGCTCGGCGATATCTATCTGGGCAAGATCAAGAAGTGGAACGATCCCGCGATCGTTGCACTGAACCCGAAGGTGAAGCTGCCGGACACGGACATCGCCGTGGTTCGCCGCGCCGACGGTTCGGGCACCAGCTTCATCTGGACGAACTACCTGTCGAAGGTCAACACGGAATGGAAGTCGAAGGTCGGTGAAGGCTCGACGGTCAACTGGCCGACGGGTACGGGCGGCAAGGGCAACGACGGTGTCGCCGCATTCGTGCAACGTCTGCCGGGCGCAATCGGCTACGTCGAATGGGCCTACGCCAAGCAGAACCACATGACCTACGTCGCGCTGAAGAATTCGACGGGCACGGTGGTCGAGCCGAAGACGGAAACGTTCAAGGCAGCGGCAGCAGGCGCGGACTGGTCGAAATCGTTCTACCAGATCCTGACGAACGAGCCGGGCAAGAACGCATGGCCGATCGTCGGCGCGACGTTCGTGCTGTTGCACACGACGCAGGAAAAGGCACCGCAAGGCACCGAGACGCTGAAGTTCTTCGACTGGGCATTCAAGAACGGCACGCAAGCCGCGAACGATCTCGACTACATTTCGCTGCCGGAATCAGTCGTGTCGGAAATCCGCACGCAGTGGAAGTCGAAGGTCAAGGACGCAGCGGGCAAGCCGCTCGCCGAGTAAGCGTTGCCCCAGCAGAAGTAGCAGGCAACGGCTGTACGTAACACATTGGCCGTCCTCGCGTGAGGACGGCCAATGGCATTAACCGGCACGTCCCGGCGACGTACCGGCACCCGGCAACATCAGTCGGTACTCACGCATTACCGGCCGCGCGGCATACGTCGCACGGCAACTGGAAAAGGTCCATCAGGCTCTTATGTCCGACATCCAACTCGCGTCAGGCGCTTCGCGGGCGACACCGCCCGGCAGCGCGTCCCAGCAGAAAGCGCCCAGCCGCGCCGGCGACGTGATCTTCGGCGGCCTCGCGCGCCTTGCCGCTATCGTCACGCTGTTGCTGCTCGGCGGCATCATCGTTTCGCTGATCGTCGCATCCATGCCGTCGATCAAGCAATTCGGCCTCGGCTTCCTGTGGAGCGCGCAATGGGATCCGCCGAGCAAGCAGTTCGGCGCACTCGTGCCGATCTACGGCACCATCGCCACATCGATCATTGCACTCATCATCGCGGTGCCCGTCAGCTTCGGCATCGCACTTTTTCTGACGGAACTCTCGCCCGCATGGCTGCGCCGGCCGCTCGGCATCGCGATCGAACTGCTCGCCGCGATTCCGTCCATTGTCTACGGCATGTGGGGCCTGCTCGTGTTCGCGCCGATCTTCGCGACGTGGTTCGAGAAGCCGCTCGGTGCCGTACTTGGCGGCATTCCGGTGGTCGGTGCGCTGTTTCAGGGCGCGCCCATCGGCATCGGCATTCTGTGCGCGGGAGTGATTCTCGCGATCATGATCATTCCGTACATCGCTTCGGTGATGCGCGACGTGTTCGAAGTCACGCCGGTCCTGCTCAAGGAATCGGCTTACGGCATCGGCTGCACGACGTGGGAAGTAATGTGGAAGATCGTGCTGCCCTTCACGAAGAGCGGTGTGATCGGCGGCGTGATGCTCGGCCTCGGCCGGGCGCTCGGCGAGACCATGGCCGTGACCTTCGTGATCGGCAATACGAATCTGCTCGATAACGTGTCGCTCTTTTCGCCGGGCAACAGTATCACGTCGGCGCTCGCCAATGAATTCGCCGAAGCGGATCCGGGCCTGCATACGTCGGCCCTGATGGAACTCGGCCTCATTCTGTTCGTGATTACATTCATCGTGCTGGCGATTTCAAAGATCATGCTGCTTCGTCTCGAGAAAGGGGAGGGCGCCAAATGAGCCAGTCCACCTTGAACATGCCGGGTTCGAACGACGCAGCCGCGCTCGAAAAAATGCGCGTGCGTCTGCAAGGGCGCCGGCGCATGAAGAACGCGATGGCGCTGACGTTGTCGCTCGCCGCGATGGCCTTCGGTCTGCTGTGGCTGATCTGGATTCTCTACACGACGCTGCGCCTCGGTATCGGCGGTTTGTCGATCGAGCTGTTCACGCAGTCCACGCCGCCGCCGAACACCGATGGCGGCGGTCTCGCCAACGCGATCGTCGGCAGCTTGATGCTGGTTGTGCTTGCAACGTTCGTCGGCACGCCGATCGGCATTCTTGCAGGCGTGTATCTCGCGGAATACGGACAGAAAGGCTGGCTCGCGAGCGTCACCCGGTTCATCAACGACATTCTGCTGTCGGCGCCGTCGATCGTGGTCGGTCTGTTCGTCTACGCGCTCGTCGTCGCGAAGATGGGGCACTTCAGCGGCTGGGCCGGCGTATTCGCGCTCGCGCTGCTGCAGATTCCGATCGTGATCCGCACCACCGAAAACATGCTCAAACTCGTGCCGAACGCACTGCGTGAGGCGGCGTTCGCGCTCGGCACGCCGAAGTGGAAGATGGTGTTGTCGATTACGCTGAAGGCATCCATTGCGGGCATCGTCACCGGCGTGCTGCTCGCCGTCGCGCGTATTGCCGGCGAAACGGCACCGCTGCTTTTCACCGCGTTGTCGAACCAGTTCTTCTCGGCGGATCTGGGCCAGCCGGTCGCGAACCTGCCGGTCACGATCTACAAGTTTGCGATGAGCCCGTTCGCGCAGTGGCAATCGCTCGCGTGGGCCGGCGTCTTCCTGATCACGCTCGCGGTGTTGGGACTGAACATCCTCGCGCGCACGATCTTCACGAACAAGTAAGGGCGGAGTGTAATCCGATGAATATGGCAGAAACTCAACTCAATCCGATCTCGCGTCCCACTGCGCCCGCCGGTTTCGATCCCGCACAAGGCGGCCAGGAGCCGTCGCCGTCGCGCCCGAAGATCGAAGTCAACGACCTGAACTTCTTCTACGGCAAGTATCACGCGCTGAAGAACATCAATCTGCAGATTCCCGAAGGCAAGGTGACCGCGTTCATCGGCCCGTCGGGTTGCGGCAAGTCGACGTTGCTGCGTACGTTCAACAAGATGTACGCGCTCTATCCGGAGCAACGCGCCGAAGGCGAAATCCTGATGGACGGCGAAAACCTGCTGACCTCGAAGCGCGATATCTCGCTGCTGCGCGCGCGCATCGGCATGGTGTTTCAGAAGCCGACGCCGTTTCCCATGTCGATCTACGACAACATTGCGTTCGGCGTGAAGATGTTCGAAACGCTGCCGCGTTCGGAGATGGACGATCGCGTCGAATGGGCGCTCACGAAGGCCGCGTTGTGGAACGAAGTGAAGGACAAACTCGGCCAGAGCGGCTACGGCTTGTCCGGCGGCCAGCAGCAGCGTTTGTGCATTGCGCGCGGCATCGCGATCCGCCCGGAGGTGTTGTTGCTCGACGAACCATGCTCGGCGCTCGACCCGATTTCGACGGGCCGTATCGAAGAACTGATCGCCGAACTGAAGAGCGACTACACGGTGGTAATCGTCACGCACAACATGCAACAGGCGGCCCGCTGTTCGGACTACACTGCCTATATGTATCTTGGCGAGCTGATCGAATTCGGCGACACCGAAAAGATCTTCATCAAGCCGGTCCGCAAGGAAACCGAAGACTACATTACGGGCCGCTTCGGCTAATCGGCCGGGCAAAAACAACGGAGTACGACATGTCCGATAAACACCTGTCCAGCCAGTTCGACGCCGACCTGAATCTGGTTTCCTCGAAGGTGCTCGAAATGGGCGGCCTCGTCGAATCGCAGATCGTCAAAGCGATGCAGGCGCTCAACGAGTTCGATCTCGACATCGCCGAGCAAGTGATCGCGGCAGAAGACCGCCTGAACACGATGGAAGTGGAGATTGACGAGGAGTGCAGCAACATCATCGCGCGCCGTCAGCCGGCCGCACGTGATTTGCGCTTGCTGATCGCAATCTCCAAGACCATCACGAATCTGGAGCGCGCGGGCGACGAGGCCGAGAAAATCGCCAAGCGCACCAAGCGTCTCATGGAAGACGGCGCATCGCGCACCATCAATATCGCCGAAATCAAATTGTCGGGCGAAATGGCGGTGTCGATTCTGCGCCGCGCGCTCGACGCGTTCGCGCGTCTCGACACGGTCGCCGCCGCGCAGATCGTGCGCGACGATAAAGCGATCGACGAAGAATTCCGCGCGTTCGTGCGTAAGCTGATTTCGTACATGACCGAAGATCCGCGCTCCATTTCGGTGGGCCTCGATTTTCTGTTCATCGCGAAAGCCATCGAGCGGATCGGCGACCATGCGAAGAACATCGCCGAGTTCATCATTTACATCGTGAAGGGTACGGACGTGCGGCACAAGTCGCGCGACGCGCTCGAACGCGAAGCACTCAGTTAATCCAGAGATAAGGACCAGAGGTGCCGATGCCCAGCAGCATTCTCGTCATTGAAGATGAGCCCGCGATTTCCGAACTGATTTCGGTCAATCTTCAACACGCCGGACACTGCCCGATTCGCGCGTACAACGCCGAGCAGGCGCAGAACCTGATCAGCGACGTATTGCCCGACCTCGTCCTGCTCGACTGGATGCTGCCGGGCAAGTCGGGTATTGCGTTCGCACGCGACCTGCGCAACAACGAGCGTACCAAGCACATTCCGATCATCATGCTGACCGCGCGCGGCGATGAACAGGACAAGGTGCTCGGCCTCGAAATCGGCGCCGACGACTACGTCACCAAGCCGTTTTCCCCGAAAGAATTGATGGCGCGCATCAAGGCGGTTCTGCGCCGCCGCGCGCCGCAATTGACCGAAGACGTCGTCGCGATCAATGGATTGAAGCTCGATCCGGCAACGCATCGTGTCGCGGCGCACGCGGAAGGCAGCGAGATCAAACTCGATCTCGGCCCGACCGAATTCCGTTTGCTGCATTTCTTCATGACGCATCCCGAGCGCGTGCACAGCCGCACGCAACTGCTCGACCAGGTATGGGGTGACCACGTGTTCGTCGAAGAGCGCACGGTGGACGTGCACATCAAGCGTCTGCGCGCGGCCCTCAAGCCGGCCGGCTGCGATGCTATGATCGAGACGGTCCGCGGCAGCGGCTACCGTCTGGCCAAAAGCGCTTGATCGCTTGATCAATGGGTAGCGGCGCGCTCGCCGCTCTCTTCGAACGTTTAGACCATGAACATCATCTGGGCGCGCTCCATCGTTTCGATCGTGCTGCTCGCCATACTGTGCGTGGTGGTCGGCGCATTGGTCAATGTGAAGGCAGCATTGATCCTCGCGGTCGTAATGCTGCTTCTGCAAAGCTTCTTCGGTACCTTTCATAAAGAGCGCTTGTGGCGTTTGCTCGACGCGCCGGTTTACGGCGAAGTGCCGAGCGCGCCTGGCATCTGGGGCGAAATCTATTACCGTTTGCACAAGCTCGCGAAGCGCTGGCATGCACAGGTGCGCCAGGTCGAGCAGCAACATTCGCGGTTCATTCAGGCAATTCAGGCGTCGCCGAACGGCGTCGCGATGCTCGACGACCACGATCAGATTGAGTGGTGTAACGCCATTTCCGAAGTGCATTTCGGGCTCGACGCGAAGCGCGACTTGCGTCAACACATCACGCATCTGGTGCGTCAGCCGGACTTCGTGCGTTATCTGAACTCGCACCACTACGAAGAGATGCTGATCATGCGCGGCATGGGCGAGAAGCGGCAGAACGTGCTCTCCGTGCAAGTGTTCCCTTACGGCGAGAACCGCAAGCTCGTGCTGTCGCAAGACATCACCGAACTTGAGCGCACCGACGCGATGCGGCGTGACTTCGTCGCCAATGTGTCTCATGAACTGAAGACGCCGCTCACGGTGCTCTCCGGTTTTCTCGAGACGATGCGCGAGTTGCCGTTGGCCGAAACCGAGCGCGCGCGTTATCTTGAGTTGATGGAGCAGCAGGCGTCTCGCATGCGCCATATCGTGAACGATCTACTCGTGCTCGCGAAACTCGAAGGCGATAACAAGCCGCCGAGTGATCAGATGATCGACATGCGCGCCGTATTGCGGCACTTGCGTGACGACGCGGAGAGCCTGTCGAGCGACCATCACAAGATTACATTCGACGCCGACGAGGGGCTCACGGTGACCGGCGTCGAGACGGAGATTCTGAGCGCGTTAGGCAACCTGGTGACCAACGCCATTCGCTATACGCCCGACGGCGGCGCGATCAAAGTCAGCTGGCAGGCGCAAAGCGGCGCTGCCGTGTTCTCCGTGACGGATAGCGGCCTGGGTATTCCGGCTGCCGACATTCCACGGCTAACCGAGCGCTTTTATCGTGTCGATCGCAGCCGCTCGCGCGACACCGGCGGCACGGGCCTGGGACTCGCGATCGTGAAGCATGTGCTGCAACGGCACGATGCGCAACTCGACGTGAAAAGCGAGGAAGGGCGCGGCAGTACTTTTACCGTGAGATTCCCGGTGTACCGCACGACGCGGCGGCAACCGGCGCATGCGTGAGAAGCACTCGCTTAAAAGAAAAGCCCGCTAGAAAGCGGGCTTTTCTTATATATGTGGCCGCGTTCACCCGCTCGACGCGGAGTGCGCGGCCCTTCACGGACAGAACTTCGTCAACAGACTCATTTGCGCATTGCGCGAGGACTTGCCGGGACGCCGCCGACGATAGTGCCCGTCGCTTTGCATCAGCCACGCAGACTGGTTGTCGCCGAGAAACGCGGACAGGCCTTCTGCAATCACACGCCGTTTGAGCCGCCGATTGTTGATGGGAAACGCAACTTCCACGCGGCGGAAGAAGTTGCGATCCATCCAGTCCGCGCTCGACAGATACACCTGCTCGCGGCCGTCGTCGTAGAAATAGTAGATGCGATGATGTTCGAGAAAGCGCCCGACAATCGAGCGCACCGTGATGTTTTCCGACAGGCCCGGCACGCCCGGCTGCAACGAGCACACACCACGCACGATCAAGTCGATCTTCACGCCGGCCTGCGATGCTTCGTATAACTCTGCGATCACCGTGGGTTCGAGCAGCGCGTTCATCTTCGCGACAATGCGCGCTTTTTTGCCGGCGCGCGCATGCTCCGCTTCGGCGCGAATTGCTTCCACGAGTTTCGGATGCAACGTGAACGGCGACTGCCATAACTCGTGCAGCTTGAGTTCGCCGCCAATGCCGGTCAGTTGCTGAAAAACGTGGTGCACGTCTTCGCAGATTTTCTGATCCGCGGTCATCAGGCCGAAGTCGGTGTAAAGGCGTGCAGTGCGCGGGTGATAATTGCCGGTGCCCAGATGCACGTACCGCTTGAGCGTCATCTTGCCGCCCACCGTTGCGCGCCGCACGATCAGCATCATCTTTGCGTGGCACTTGTGGCCCACCACGCCGTACACCACATGCGCGCCGACAGCTTCGAGTTGCGAGGCCCAGTTGATGTTCGTCTCTTCGTCAAAGCGCGCAAGCAGTTCGACCACCACCGTGACTTCCTTGCCGTTGCGCGCGGCTTGCATGAGCGCGTCCATCAGCGGCGAGTCGGTGCCCGTGCGATAAATCGTCTGCTTGATGGCGACGACGTTTGGATCTTTCGCAGCCTGCAGCAGCAGTTCGAGAACCGGCTGAAAACTTTCGTACGGATGATGCAGCAGCACGTCGCCCTGATCGATCACGTCGAACATGCTCGCTGCGTTGGCAATGGCGGAAGGGATCGCGGGAATGTGCGGCACGAACTTCAGATCGGGCCGATCCACCATCTCCGGCAATTGCATCAGACGCACGAGATTGACGGGGCCGTCCGCGTAATAGCAGTCCTTGTTCGACAGGCCGCTCTCGTCGAGCAGGCGCCGCACGACATGCGCGGGTGTCTCCGCGGATACTTCGAGGCGTACCGCGTTACCCAGATGCCGCGCGGGAAGTTCGCCCTGTAGCGCGACGCGCAGATTCGTGATTTCGTCTTCGTCGACGAACAGTTCGCTGTTGCGCGTAATGCGAAACTGATTGCAACTTCGCACGACGAGGTTCGGAAACAGCTCGCCGACAAAGCGCTGCAATAGCGAACTCAACAGCACGAAACCATGCGGATAGCCCGACAGTGCCTGCGGCATCCGCACGAGGCGCGGCAACGCGCGCGGTGCCTGCACGATGCCCATCATCGCCTGACGGCCGAACGCGTCTTTGCCCTCGAGTTCGACGACGAAGTTCAGGCTCTTGTTCAGCACACGCGGAAACGGATGCGCCGGATCGAGGCCGATCGGCGTGAGCACGGGCAGGAGTTCGTCGAAGAAGTAGTTACGCGCCCATTCGGTCTGCGCTTCGCTCCAGGCTTCGGTGCCGTGAAAGTAGATGCCTTCTGCTTCCAGCGCGGTGAACACGGTGTCGTGCAGCATGGTGTACTGCCGATGCACGAGCTTTTGCGCCCGCTCGACCACGAGGTCGTAGACATGCTGCAGCGACATGCCGTCGGGCGATAGCGCACCGGGGTTGTCGCGCATTTGCTCCTGCAGTCCGGCCATGCGGACTTCGAAGAATTCGTCGAGATTGCTACTGGTGATGCAGATGAAGCGCAGGCGTTCGAGCAAAGGGACGGCGGGGTCGGCGGCTTGCGCCAACACACGCTCGTTGAAACCCAGAATGCCCAGCTCGCGATTCAATAAGGGGTAGCGGATGGACATCGGCAGCGAGAATGGAATGTCAGATATGGAGGCAGAAAGACGCTCGGAAATTCTCACAGTATGATGACGTTGTTATGACATTCTCAATGTTATAAATTCTACGCTGTATTCCTCGCCTGTCGTCAATATGACGCAGTCCGTATGGGACCATGGGGCACCCCCATCTCCGCGAGGTGACATCGTGAGCTCCGGTACGCTTAGAATGGCGTCTTTGAACAGCGCGGCCGGCCGCAAGACGAAGGGAACCTCGCGTGACGGTCCCGCCTTGCTCACATCCACCGCTGCCGCGCTCGCGCGCATGGAGTCCGCATACCCGATGGTCAATACCCCACAACTCCTTGCTGCAGTCGACCTTGGTTCGAACAGCTTCCGGCTGATCGTCGGCCGGGTCGAGGAAACCGACGCGGGCAGCCAGATTTATCAGGTCGATGCATTGCGAGAGCCCGTGCGGCTCGCCGCCGGTCTGTCGCGCGACAAGATGCTCGATCGCGCGTCACAGGTGCGCGGCTGGGATGCACTGAAGCGCTTTGGCGAGCGGCTGCGCGACTTTCATCCCGACCACGTTCGCGCGGTCGCGACCAACACATTGCGAATCGCGAAGAATGCGGGCGAATTCCTCGGCGAAGCACAAGCCGCGCTAGGCTTCCCGATCGAGGTGATTGCCGGCCGCGAGGAAGCGCGGCTGATTTACGCCGGGGCAGCACACTCCGTGCCCGCGAGCCCGGGCAAGAGGCTCGTGGTCGATATCGGCGGCGGCTCGACGGAGTTCATCATCGGCTCGCACTACACGCCGATCAAGATGGAAAGCCTGTACATCGGCTGCGTGAGCCACAGCCGGGCATTTTTCCCGTCAGGCAACGTCGACGAATACACGATGCGTCAGGCCGAGCTTGCAGCAGGCCGCGAAATCCAGATCATTTCGGCCGAATACAAGAAAACCGGCTGGGAGCAGGCAATTGGCTCGTCCGGCACGGCGCGTGCCCTTGCGGAACTCGTCGAGGCAAACGGCTTTAACGATGCAGGCATCACGCACGGCATTTCGCGCGGGGGCCTCGAGCGTTTGAAGCGTGCGCTGATCAAGGCGGAGAACGTCAATCGTCTTAAGCTGGTTGCGTTGAAGGGCGACCGGATCCCGGTGCTGGCGGGCGGCCTCTCGATCATGATCGCGGTGTTCGACGAACTAGGCGTCGATTACGTCGATACGACAGATGGCGCTTTGAGACTCGGCGTGCTCTACGATCTGCTCGGTCGTTCGCAACACGAAGACATGCGCACGGTCACAGTGGAAGGCTTCATGCGCCGCTATGGCGTGGATCGTCCGCAGGCCGGGCGCATCGGCGAGCTGGCGGTGCGCTTTTACGATCAGTTCGCGGAGCCCGACGAAGAACGCCGCCAGGAGAACCGCATGTTTCTCGGCTGGGCGGCGGCTTTGCACGAAATCGGCTTGTCGATCTCGCACAGCGCCTATCACAAGCATTCGGCTTATATCACGAGCAATGCAGACATGCCCGGCTTTTCGCGCACCGACCAGGCGCGGCTTGCAGCGCTCGTGCTCGGTCATGCAGGCAAGCTCGGCAAGCTGTCGCAAACGCGCGAAGTGGAGTGGCCGCTGCTGTTCTGTTTGCGGCTCGCTGCACTGCTATGCCGTCGGCGTGCCGATGTCGGTCTGCCTGGCATCACGGTCGCGCAGGCCAACGGCGGATATGAGGTGCGTTTGCCTAACGAGTGGGTCGCCAATAATCCGCTTACGGACTACAGCCTGATCCAGGAAGCCGCGGAGTGGGAAAAGGTTGGCATTCCGTATCGAGTGGTCTATACGGACGAGTGACGTGTCGATGTCCGGTTCCGTCCGTACGTAGGCAGAGCAAGCGGCACATGTAGAAAAGCCCGGGTTTTACCGGGCTTTTCTGTTTCTGCTTGCAAGCTCGCTCAAGCGTTGTCAGCGCGGCAATGCATCGCCGAGGAAGTGGCGCGCATAGCGGGCGTTGATGTCCGACAGACGGAACAGCGTCAGAAAATCGGCGGTATTGAAATCAGGATCCCATGCCGGTGCGCCGCAAATCTTCGCACCTAGTCGCAGATATCCTTTGACGAGCGGTGGCGGTGCGACATTCGCGCCGGTCTGCAGTTCGTCGACGGGCAGCGGCGTGTGCGGAAATGCGCGATATTCCGGCGCGGTCAGCGCGCTATCGCGCAGCGAGCAATAGAGGTTCGCCGCATAGTGCCCGCCGTCGACCATCGCGACGCTCGCGCAGCCGAGCATCGTCTCGTAACCGTTGTGCTTCATATAAGCCGCGAGTCCAGCCCACAGCGACATGATGACGGAGCCGCTGCGATAGTCGGCGTGCACACACGAGCGGCCGACTTCGACCATCTTCGCGCGCAGGTGAGTGAGACGCGAGACGTCGAACTCGCTTTCCGCGTACAGACGTCCGATGCGCGCCGCCTGATGCGGCGGCAACGCGCGATAGGTGCCAACCACTTTCAGGGTGTCTAGATCGCGCACCAGCAGGTGATCGCAGTACGAATCGAACGGATCGACGTCGAGGCCTGCGGGGCCGCTCAGGCGAGCGCCCATTTCGTCGGCGAACACGCGGTAACGCAGGCGCTGCGCCTCGCGAAGCTCTTCGTCGGTGCGAGCCCACGTGACTCGCAGTCGGTGCTGGGCGGTGACCGTCTCTTCGGCGCGGGGCAGGCGACGCGACTCGAAGATCGAAGCGAGGGGCAGGGTAGGCGTCGGCAGTTCTCGCATTGGGGCGTCCTGGTCGAAAAAAGGATGAGTCTTTTTTCGCCAATGTAGTAACGCCCGGTGACGCTCGCATGGCAAAGCCGTGACGATTGGATGACTGTATGAAAGCTGCGGGTGCCGCGTCGCTTGCCGGGCGGCGTTCCTCGTACTCGCCGCGCCGGGCTTGCGGACGTTGGCGGTGCGCCGTTTGCCGCTCGAATCAGACGAGTTCGGGCGTCATCGCTGCGAGCAGCACCGCCTGGTCGTCGCCGTGGCGCTCGCGGCTGGCGATCCACCATAGGCCTGCTTTCTTGAGCGGCCAGCTGGCGTCGCTGTTCGCAAGCAGCTTTGCGGCAACGTGGCCGAGCGTCGGCTGATGACCCACGATCACCACCGTTTCGGCGATGCCCTTCGGCCAGCCGGATGCGGTGAGCACGTCTTGCGCGCTTGCATTCGGCGCGAGCTCGCGCACGACACGGTATTGATCGCTCAACGTCTCCGCGGTCTGGATGGTCCGCACCGCCGGACTGGCGAGGATCACGGCGTCGTCGGGCAGACGCGTGCGCAGCCACTTGGCGACGTGTTGCGCCTGCTTGCGGCCACGAGTGGTGAGTGCGCGGGCGAGATCCGTGGCGGCGCAGTCCTCGGCTTCGGCGTGACGCCAGAGAATCAGATTCATGCGTGGCTCCTCGAGTCTGGATGCGGGTGTTGCAGTGCTTTGCATGCGGCGCTGCACGGTTCCGAGGCTGGGGCGCGGGCTTGAAGTCCAGCGGGGCAGCTTGCTCCGTCGGCTGAACCGCGCTTCGGTTGCAATTGTTTTAGCAGATCGCGAGCCTGGCCTCGGACTCATCTGCGTTCATTCGGATGCAAAAAGCAAAAACCCGCGAAGCCGGAGGCGACGCGGGTTTTTGTGATGCCGTTGCTGCTTTTTTCGTGGTCGGAGCGAAAGGATTCGAACCTTCGACCCTCTGATCCCAAATCAGATGCGCTACCAGGCTGCGCTACGCTCCGACGAATCCGAGATTCTACGTGGCTTTAGGTGCCAGAGTCAATCGCGAATTGCGTCGGAGTGAAAATAGCCGCGTCATATGCGTCCCATGAGCAGCAACACGATGACGATGATCAGCACAACACCGAGCAGGCCGGTCGGGCGGTAGCCCCAGCCGCTGCTGTACGGCCAGGTCGGCAACGCGCCGATCAGCAGCAGGATGAGCACGATGAGTAGGATGGTTCCGATTGTCATTTGAGTTCTCCCTGTCCGGCTCCGACGAATGCCGGGCCGCATGGTTCGTTGATCCGACGCAAATTGCCCGTCGCGATGAGCGACCTGCAACGTGCGCTGCTTGCAGCCAGCCAATCAGCAATGCGTGTGCCTAAGCTTGTACTGCTGGCTGTGCGCCACGCGGAACGTTGGAGAGAGGCAATGCTTGACGACGCGGACAAGTCGGAGGTGCAACAAAGGCAGTGGTAAGTCGGCGGGCGAAACAGAGCGTGACGAGGCGCAGTAGAGCACACAGTGACAAAGCTGGACGGAGAGAGCAGGCCAGACGAAGGCCAAGGCCGGACAGGGAGGGTCAGGACCGGCGCTTGACGGGAAAGGCTCAAGGCGGGACAGATCTGGGCGTGACAGGCTCAGGCGCAACCCGGCCAGCCGTGGCGCCTCAATCGCAACATGAGCAGACGACACACCTCGACCGACACGACAGCGCCCCTCCCGCAACCGCGGGACACCCTGCAATCGAACGAGGCACAAAAACCTTCAGTGCCGGCGGCGCTTCCAGTGCGGCATGTGCACAT
The DNA here is from genome assembly GCF_031456815.1 of Paraburkholderia strydomiana. Classification (NCBI taxonomy): domain Bacteria; kingdom Pseudomonadati; phylum Pseudomonadota; class Betaproteobacteria; order Burkholderiales; family Burkholderiaceae; genus Paraburkholderia; species Paraburkholderia strydomiana. Next base: position 204,209 of record NZ_JAVDVL010000002.1, on the reverse strand, counting down.
GCTGATGAGTCAGCCAGTGATGCAGCATGCCTTCGCCGTGTTCGCGTCGATATGTCTTCGATTCAAAAATCGAAAGTGCGAGCAGCACGGCGAGGCCGATCCCGAGTCCGACCAGACCGGCAACCGATTCAGCGTCCATGGCAGTCTCCTTTGACGTTCTGCTGTGACTTTATAGTAGGTCACGCATCGCGAAACGGCAGAGCGGACTGCGCGCGCCGCGTCATGGAACGAGCGTTGCGGGTAGACTCTCGCGCTCCGCAGCTTCGTATCCCCGGCGCTCACGCCTTGCGTTCCTTCCCATAAGAGAGACTACCGTCCATGTTCCGTGTTTCGATGATTGCCTTGTTCCTGAGTGCCGGTGTCGCGGGTTGTGCAAACGAACCATTCGGCCACCACGCGGCCCCGCCGCAGGATCCCGCGGATTATCATGGTGTGCCCACCGACACCCGTCCGCCCGCAATGGTGCCCGCGCCGGTAGCGCGTTGAGCGCCAGCGGGAAAACCGACGGGCCCTCGCCGCTACACCCCCACGCTCGCCACCACTTTCGTCAGATGACGCGCAAGCGTCACCCCACGCGCGGCCATGAAGACAAGCATCGCGGCCCACAGGCCATGGTTGCCGTACAGCATGAGCAGCGGCCACGAGGCGCCGACGAAAATCGCGAACGACAAGACCATCGACGTCATCAATTCTCGCGTGCGTGTTGCGCCGATAAACACGCCGTCGAGCACATAGCCGCCTACTGACACCACCGGCGAGAGCGCCGCCCAAGGCAGATAACGCTCGCCCGTGGCACGCACGGCTGCCTGATCGGTCAGGCGCTCGACGATCCACGAACCCAGCCCCGCATACACGAGTGCGAAGCCGAGCGCGCCGAGCGCCGACCATAGCGCCGTAACCTTGATGGCCTGGACGAACGCGTGCCGGTCGCGCGCGCCGATTGCCGCGCCGACTAGCGCCTCGGCGGCATGTGCGAAGCCGTCGAGTCCGTAAGCCATGAAGGTCTGAAAGTTCAGCAGCAGCGCGTTCGCGGCGAGCGTCGCGTCGCCCTGTTTCGCTCCGAGGTGCGCAAACCAGCCGAACGACAGCAGCAGGCACAGCGTGCGAAAAAAGATATCGCGATTGAGAACGATCAGGCGTCGCAGCGCCGCGGCGTCGAAGAGCGCCTGCCGGTTGAGCGCGGGCAGGCCGCGCGACCTGCCGTGCCACAACAGTGCCGCGCCGAGCACGAAGCCGAGCGCGTCGGCGGTGGCAGTGGCCGCGCCGATTCCCGCAACGCCCCAATTGAACACATACACATACAGGAACACCGCGACGATGTTCACGCCGTTGATAAACACCTGCGACAACAGCGCGAGACGCACGCGTTGCGTGCCGAGCAGCCAGCCGAGTACCACGTAGTTGCCGAGCGCGAGCGGGGCGGCCCAGATGCGCGCGTGGCAGTAGAGGCGTGCGTTGCGCTGCACGGCGTCGCTTCCGCCGATGGCGCGCAAAGCGTAATCGATCAGCGGCACCTGGAGCGCGAGTATTGCGGCGCCGATCACGGCCGCGAGCAATAGTGCTCGCACGACGTTATCGCGCAATGCCGCATGGTCGCCCGCACCGTGCGCCTGCGCGACAAGGCCGGTCGTGCCCATGCGCAAGAAGCCGAAGCCCCAGAACACGAAGTTGAAGAAGAGTCCGCCAAGCGCGACGCCGCCGAGATACGCCGCTCCGTCCAGATGACCGGCGACGGCGGTATCCACGGCGCCGAGAATCGGCTGAGTCAGATTGGCGAGAACGATCGGAAATGCAAGCGCAAGCACGCGGCGATGCCAGCGCACCGGCAGCGCGGGCGCCGTATGTTCGACGCCTGACGCCGCTTCGCTCAATGGCGTTCCTGCACGCAAATCCATGGAGAAACGACCACGGCCCAAAGGTCAGGGTCGCGCGCGGCGAAGTCCGCGGCGGTCTCGGACTGCACTCGCTCGACAAGTCCCGCCGACAGCCATTGCGTGATCTGCGCGGTGTCGTCGCTGGCAATGGCTTCGGCCACGCTCACGAGATCGAGGTCGCTCGCGACGCGTAACAGCATGCCCCGCGCGAAGAAGCGTTCCAGTTCCGGCCAGCCGATTTTCGCTGTTTCGGCGAGGAGCTTGGCGTACAGGGGGCTATGGGCGGCGTCGTTGGAAGTCATCGTAAGCGGGTTCTGGCGGGGTCGATACTATAAACCATCGGCGCAAGCAGCCGGCGCGGCACGCATTCCGGTACGCTTAAGCCCTTCGCAATTCGTCCGATTCTGAACCTTCATGTCACTCGATTCAACCGCGCCGGCTCCGGGCGCGCCAGTTCACGAAGTGGCCGGCGCCACGCTCACTCGCGCCGACGTCGAGCAACTGATCGCGGCAAGCGCCGTCGCGAACAGGCAGGCGAGCGGCGCGCCGCTCGTCTTCAACGATTGCGATCTGGAAGGCGCCGATCTTTCGCGGCTCGACTTGCGCGGCGCGCAGTTCCACCGCTGCGCGCTTGCCGAGGCTTCGTTTTTCGGCGCAACGCTTGCGCAGACACGCTGGGTTCGTTGCCGGGCGCGCCAGGCCGATTTTGCATCGGCGGATCTCGTGGATGCGGCATTCCAGTCGAGTGATCTGAACAACACGAACTGGCGGCGCGCCAAGCTCGCCTCCGCGTCGTTTCGCGGCTGCAAGCTGACCGGCGCGAACTTCGAGGCGTGCACGGCGCTGGGCCTGAGCTTCGTCGAAACGCTGCTGGTCGGCGCGCATTTGCGCGGCCTGTCGTTCCGCAAGGCGACGCTGCATCAACTCGATTTCTCCGACGCCGACCTCGCGGGCGTCGATTTCCGCGAGGCGATTTTCGATGGCGGCAGCCTCAAGGACGCACACTTGAAGGGCGCACGGTTCGACGGCGCCGATCTGCGCGAGGCTGACTTGAGCGGCGTGCGGCTGGTAGACGCGGCCCTCTTCAAAGGCGCGACGATTTCGCATCTACAGGCTGCGGTGCTCATCACCGAGCTTGGATTGCGAGTCATGTAAAGCCCCGGCGAAACCCGGCCGGATTATGACTTTCGGCCGACTTGTGCGGAACCGCACGAATGACTAACATCTGATTTATTCAACGCCTGAAACCTGGGATTTTAAGCGGTTTATTTGTCGGTGGATTTGAGGCGAGTTTAGAGTTTCGCCATTCGCGGATTCTCATGAGGGGTTATTGGACGTGAGCAACGCGTGCTGATTCCGATTATTTAATTGAATTGGTGCGGTGGCGCACCTAGCGTTTTTAACACCAACGGTCCGCGAATAAGGCGAGGCGCCAGCGCTGGAAAGAGAGGCGCGTTATTTGTCAGCCTTGTTGCAATGAAGTGATTCAGAGCCTTGCTACGAAAGGGTTTGCGGGCGTACTAACACGCTTGAACCACCAGGCTACTAACCTGCCTACTACCGAGCCGGCCTGATTTATTAGGCGGTTATTGCCTATGTTTTCGGTTCACATAATGCGAAATCCGTGCGTCGCATCACATTGCTGTCGAAATTAAGATATTGCGCTTGTAAAACCGGGTTGTTAAATTTCGTTCTGGCGCATGGTGAACCGGTCCTTTGCCGATATGCGCCGAACCCCCGTTAGCCCGGCCTCGCGCCGGGCTTTTTTTTGGGCAGACCTTTAATTGCCGTCACCGCGATTACACACGCCGCGCGGATCATAAAAGCTTACCTTTTCTTTCCTCGGTTATGACCTGGGTAATCATATTCGTTGCCGCGTGGCCAATTGCATTCGGAGCGTTGCTGGCGTTCGCCGCACGCATCGAACCGCGGTCGGGGCGTTGGGTGCGCGGCCGGCTGCACTTCGTGCAACCCGGCAGCGTGGTACGCATGCTTTACTGCTTGCAGCGGATTACCATCGAGCGGTTTTTCACGTTCGCCCCAAAAATTCCGCCGACGGTGCCGCCCGAAGTCGCGCCGTTGTCGACATCTTTTGATACGACGTCGTAGCCATAATTGCCACAGACTTCACCGGCGCGCTTGTAGCATTCGGCCCAGCTCGTGCTGGCGTCGCTGCCGCTGCAGTTGATCGCAAAGCCGGTGTCGCCGCTTGGCAGATAAGTCATGTTGGTGGTGGTCGAGCAGCCGCTGAGGCCGCCCAATGTCAGCAGGCCCACGCTGATCGCTGCGGCCGTCGCCACGGACGCAAATGCGCTCTTCATTGCAGATTCCCTTACAGATGACATGAAAGACGTGGCGCGAAGCCACGCGTGTCGGATTGAGCGTTTATAGCACGCAGGGTTCCCCTGTCAGTCCGTGTAACGCGGTGCTCCGGATGCGCGGACTGTAGCGCCGCGAGCCAGGCGGCGCGCCAGCTGCAGGCTGTCGCCACGCCTACGTCGCGTCTAACGTCACGTCTAACGCCACGTCTAACGTGCGGGCAGCGCACGCGACGGGTCGATCGAGCGGCCCTGATAGCGCAGCTCGAAGTGCAGCATGACCCGATTGGTATCGGTGTCGCCAACCTCGGCGATTTTCTGGCCTTGCGCGACGGTTTCGCCTTCCTTCACGAACAGCACGCGATTGTGCGCGTAGGCGGTCAGATACTCCGCGTTGTGCTTCAGAATCAGCAGATTGCCGTAGCCGCGCAGCCCGTTGCCCGCGTAGACGACTGTGCCGGCCGCTGCCGCAACCACAGGCGTGCCCGCTGGAGCGGAGATGTCGATGCCCTTTGAGTTTCCGCCGTCAAAGCCGCGAATGACATTGCCGTTGGTCGGCCACACGAGCGAGATCGACGACGCCGGCGGGGAAGAGGGCGCGCTCTCGACCGGCGCGGAACGCGGCGCGGCGGAAGCACTCGCGCTCCCGTTGCCGCTGCTGCGCACGGCGCCGTTCGTCGAAGCCGCGCCGTTGGGCGGATCGACACGCAGTACTTGCCCGACCTCGATGCTGTCGGGGTTCGTCAGGTTATTCCAGCGCACGATGCTTTGCACCGACTGGTGATGACTACGCGCGATCTTCGACAGTGTGTCGCCCCGTTCGACGCGATAAAAGCCCGGCCCCACCGGCGCCGACCCGCACGCGGCGATGAGCGCCACCAACGACACGCACGCGAGTCGTTTGATAATTCTTGTTGTTTCAGACATTGGACCTCGCAAAGCGCTGCCGCGCGCCGATCCCGATCACGCGGCAGGTAGATACAAAGCATCTGATTCTAACGGTTTTGCGTTGCAGCATCGGAAAAACGGGCATTGGGCGCGCTCGGCATCTCGCGCAATCGAGCCGCGCGCACGTGACCGCTGCGCCCGTGTGACCGGAAATTAGTCGAGTTTTCCGACGCTGACGCGCAGCGCCGCAACCTCGGTCTTGCCCGGATCGAGCCAGCGCAGGCCCATGCCGTTATGAATCGCGTCGGGCAGCCCGAGCCACGGTTCGACGCAGTAGAAGTCGGACTCCGCCGCTTCCGTCCATGTCGTCACCGCGTACCAGGGCACGGAGTTCGGCCGCTGCAGATCGATGGTGATCACCCGACCGAGCCCAGGCGCGATCAACCGTACCGGTCGTTCCGGTGCGCCCGTGAGGCAGTGGAAGCGGTCGTGAATGCGTGCTTCGTCGAGTGTGTAACGCGCTTCGCCCGGCTCGGCCGCGCTGATCGAGCCGTCTGCCTGCTGGAAGCGCCTTTCAGTGCGCGGCAATTCGAGCGACGTCTCGGCACGTTGCCGGTGCGGCAGCGTGAAGTAAAAGTGATGGCCGGCGTAATAGGGCAGCGGTGCGTCGCCGGTGTTGGCGGTCGTCAGCGTGACTTCGAGCTTGTGCGCGTCGATCAGCGTGTAGGCCGCCTCGAAGCGGAAGCCGAACGGATAACCGCCGCGCGTGGCGTCGCTATCGGTGAGCACGAGGCGCAGGCCCGCGCCGTGCACGTCGGCGTGAGCGTCGAACGGAAGGTCGCGTGCAAAGCCGTGCATGGGCAGCTCGCGGACCGTGCCCTGCGCGTCTCGCCAGTAGCCGATCTTGCCGTCCACGCGATGACGTCCGAGAAACGGAAACAGCAGCGGGTTGCCGCCGCGGATGCGCGCGGGCTGACTCCAGTCGGCGTGCTCGGGCCAATGGATCACCTCTTCGCCGTCGATGATCCACGAAAGCAGACGGCCGCCGGCTTGCGGCGCGAAGCGGAGCACGGAGGCGTCCTGAGCGATTTCGAGAATGTCCTGCTGCGGGGAAAGAGGCATGGTCGATGGTGTGATGGAGTTAGTGGTAGACGCGCCGGACGCGACAACTGCAGCAGCCGCGACTTCCGGTACCGGCGGAAACGACGATTTTGCTCTGCTTTACGCTACGGGGAAACCCTTCTGGGGAAATTGCGGGTGTCGCAAGCGGCCGATCGTTGCCGATAATCCGTCTCACTGCCCGGTGATATCTACCGCCGGGCGAGATCGCTCAGGAGGGGTTATGGATCTCGCAATGGCAATGGGTGTCGCTCTCTTCGGCATGTTCACTGCAAGCACGGTCTACTTCTTTTACAAGCTCGAGCGCTGATCTGCGTGCTCGCCCGCTGTTTGCTCGCTCGCTTCAAACGATGCGTCGCGTCGCCCATGCGAGCGGCTTGCATTTCGTAAGCTTGACGACTTCTCGAACGCTGTAATCCCGCGTTCGCCGTTAGGCGATTGAAAGGATGCTGTCTCCCAACGGCCCTTTTCGTTTGCGTTTCGCGTAGCGACAGTCTTATGTCGTGACGCAGCGCGTCAATATCTCCCCGAATGTGGCCCAAACGCTTGGCGCTGACTTGTCAGCCAGGCATAATCGGTGCGCTTTTTAACGCGCCGGGTAATTCGTTGTGCGGCGCGCTGTCCCCGACATCTTCCTTACAAGGACTGCCGCGTGAATCTGTCGTTTCTTATCTTCCTGAGCGTGCTGCAAGGCGTGACCGAACTTTTCCCGGTGAGCAGCCTCGGTCATACGCTGCTCGTGCCAGCATTGTTCGGCATGCATATCGATAAACACGCGCCGCAGTTGCTGCCGTTTCTCGTCGCCTTGCACCTCGGTACGGCCTTCGCGCTGCTGTGGTATTTCCGCGAGCGTTGGTGCGCACTCGTGCGCGGCTTCTTCGCGTCGTTCGGCGGCCGCCGTAACGACGATGCTCACATGATGTGGGCGCTCATCATCGGCACGATTCCGGCTGGGCTCGTCGGCCTGCTGCTCGAGAAGCGGCTCGAACGGATCTTCCACGACCTGCGTATCGTGGCAATCGCGCTGATCGTCAACGGCGTGCTGTTGTGGCTGGGCGATCGCCTGCAGCGTTCGCGCGCGCATCAGGCGCCGGAGAAAATGGGTTTTGGTCAGGCGTTCCTCGTCGGCCTCGCCCAAGTCGGCGCGCTGATTCCCGGATTTTCGCGCAGCGGCCTCACGATGATTGCCGGCAATGCCGCTGGCCTCACGGCGGAGAAAGCCGCGGAGTTCTCGTTCCTGCTCGGCACGCCGATCATTTTCGCAGCCGGTTTGCTCGAGGTACCGAAGCTTTTCCATGCACCGGGCCAACTCGCGGACGCACTGCTCGGCGGCGTGCTGACCGCCATCGCCGCGTATCTGAGCGTGCGTTTTCTGATGCGCTATTTCGAAGGCCGCGGACGTCTTGCTTCGTTCGGCGTGTACTGCGTGATCGCGGGCATCGTGTTCCTTTGCTGGTTTGCGTTGCATCCGCAGCCGGTCTGATAATGTGCGATGTGCCCGCCGCGTTCTGGCGGGCATGAGGCGATCGGTTATAATCCGGGCCGACCTTTGCGGCGGTAGCTCAATTGGATAGAGCACAGGTCTTCTAAACCTGAGGTTGTGAGTTCGATCCTCGCCCGCCGCGCCATTGCCCGCATGTCAAGAATCCCATCTACCGAATCCGGTGATGGGATTTTTTTATTGCCTTGCGTTTTCCCGCGTTACGACAGCGCTTGCACGTCGATCGAATCGACGCGGTCGGGATAGAACGCGAGATGCTGGGCTATCTCTTTCACGGCCGCGTACGGCGACTCGTAGGTCCACACTGCATTGACCGCGCGCTCCCCGCCCGGCGTGATGCTGTAGTACGCACACTCGCCTTTGTACGGGCAGTAGGTCGTGTGGTCGGTACGCGCGAGCAGGTTCATGTCGGCGTCGTTGCGCGGAATGTAATACACCGCCGGATAAGACGCTTCGCGCAGCACGAGCGCCTTTTCCGTGTCGGCGATCACGCGGCCCGCCACCGTCACGACAACGCGAGCCCGCGCGGGCTCGACGCTAATCGGATGATCGGCGCCGGGGACCTTGATGGTTCTTTCAGTCATGCTGTCGAACTCCTGATGATCGGGCGAAATGACGTCGACGCAAACCGTCGAGCCTGTAGCGCAGCATACGCTCGTCGAGTCCGATGCGCCGCGCCGAAGGTCACCGGCCATCACGCCCATATCACGGCTGCGGGTCTATGCGTCGCGCCAATCAATCGCGCCAATAAATCGCGCCAATAAAAATGGGCAGCCGAAGCTGCCCGTCGAAAGCCGCGCCGCAAGGCCGGCTGTTGCTTACCAGTGCCGCTGCGCTGTCGCGCTTACTGCCTGACGTTCAGTGCGGCGGTCAGATCGCCCATCGGCTTGCCGCCGTTGGCGACGAGCGCCGAGTCGCGCGCCGCGATGCCCGGGAGCGTCGGCAGCGAGAAACGGTGCGTGATGAAGCGCAGGATCGAAGTCGTGTCGTATTGCGTGTGATCGACGAAACCCTTCTTCGCGAACGGCGAGATGATCAGCGCCGGAATACGCGTGCCCGGACCCCAGCGATCCGCCTTGGGCGGCGCGACGTGATCCCAGAAGCCGCCGTTTTCGTCATAAGTGACGACCACCAGCATGTTGTTCCACTGCGGGCTCTTCTGCAGATGCGAAATCACGTCCGCGATATGCTGGTCGCCCGACGCGACGTCGGTATAGCCCGGGTGCTCGTTCAGGTTGCCTTGCGGCTTGTAGAACGTCACTTGCGGCAGCGTGCCGCTGTCGATCGCCTTGATGAACTCCGAGCCGCCGAGGCCGCCGTCCAGCAGATGCTGCGAGCGGTTTGCCGTGCCCGGTGCGAGATCCGCGAAGTAGTTGAACGGCTGATGATGCGGCTGGAAATTAGGCGCCGTCAGGTTCGCGCCGTAAATCACGTTCGACGTGCCGTTCTGGGCGGCGCTCAACGCCGCGCCCCACGCGCCGCCGTACCATGCCCACGACACCTTCGCATTGTTCAGCAGATCGCCGATGTGTTGCTGCGTCTGCGCGGGCAACGTGGTGGCCGCGCCCGGATCGGCGAGATTCGCGTCGCCGCCCGAGGCCGCCTTGTTGCCGCTCGGCTGATACGGCGGCTGCATCGTGTTGATCGCGTAGAAGTCGGGCGTGAGGTTGCCGGACAGCACGAACTTCGGCGGCCCATTGAGCGACGAAGCCGGCGAATTGGACGCGACCTTGAGCGTCACGCCGTCGCTTTCGACGGCCGAAATCGAACCGGCCGCCGGGCTCTTGTCCGCGTTCGGATAGGTCGGCGTGCACGCGCACACGAGCCACTGGTGATTCAGAAACGAGCCGCCGAATGCGCCCATGAAAAAGTTATCGGCAAGCGTGTACTGCTGCGCGATCTTCCACAGCGGCAGCTTGTCCGCATTGAGCGTGTAATGGCCCATGACGAGGCCGCCCGAATCGGCCCATGCGGCGAACTTGTCGTTCTTTCCGCCGTCGATCTGCATCTGGTTCTCATAGAAGCGGTGATACAGATCGCGCGTCGTCGCGGTGATCGGCGTGTTGAAACCGTTGGGGTCGTCGATCGCGAACGGGCTGTTCGGCAAGTTGGCCGTCATGGCCTGCGTGACGACCGGCGTCACGCCGGTTTGCGTGAGGCCGTTCCAGACCTGCGGGAGCGTCGCGAGCGTGGAGCCGTCGCGATCCAACTGCTTCGCGCTCGCCGCGCTCACGTTCTGCAAACCGTTGGCACCAGGGAAGTTGCCGTACAGGTTGTCGAAGCTGCGGTTTTCCGCGTAGATCACCACAACGTTCTTGATCGACGTGATGTCCGGTTGCGTAACCTCGTTGCCGCCGCATGCATAAAGGCTTAACGCTGCAGCGATCGCCAACGGCGCCGCGCAGATCAGTTTCTTGTTCATCTTTGTAAGTTCTCTCTCTCGCGTTGGGGACGGGCCGCGTGCGTTTGATAGCTCGATGACCGCCCGCGAAAGTGTGGCGATGCAATTTGACAGAAAGATGTATTCATTACGAATTGCTTCGGCGCGGCGATTTGCTGTGGGGCGAATGTCATTTGAACGTCATATCCATGAAATACGCTCGCGGACTTCATATCGCACATTCACATCATTCACATGCGACTCGGTCTGACGGGGATCCGGAAAACAGTAGCGCCCGACGTGGCGTTGTCGCGCGCGAGGCCGGCGGTCAACCGCGGAGGTCACGCGATAGCGTTTTCGTTCGTGGTTGCGGGAATGGCGGTGAGCATGAGTCTCGCTGGCTGCGACGCGGGCGCGCCGGCCGCTGCCGCGGATGCGGGTGCGAGTGCCGCTCATGCTTCGGTGGATTCCGCTGCGGCCGTCGTGCGGGTCGCGGCGCATGAGGTGACGCCACCAACGCCGGCCGGCGGCCAATCGCGCGCACAAGTCTACGAATCCGTGCGGCAGATGACCGCGGTCGGCAAGCAGCTGTTCTTCGATCCGTCGCTATCCGGTTCGGGCAAGCTGGCGTGCGCGTCGTGCCACAGTCCGGACCACGCGTTCTCGCCGGCCAACTCGCTGTCCGTGCAACTGGGCGGCGGCGACATGCGCCGCACCGGCATGCGCGCAGCGCCGACGCTCAAATATCTGCAATCGGTGCCGGCGTTCGCCGAGCACTATCACGAGTCCGACGACGAAGGCGACGAAAGCGTCGATGCCGGTCCAACCGGCGGCCTCACGTGGGACGGCCGGGTGGATCGCGGCAGCGACCAGGCGCGCATTCCGTTGTTGTCGTCGTTCGAAATGGGCAGCTCGCCGGCCAAGGTCACCGCCGCGATCAAGGCCGCGCCGTATGCAGGCGCCTTCCGCGCCGCGTTCGGCGAACATATTTTCGATAGCGACGACGCGACCTTCAAAGCCGTGCTGCAGGCGCTCGAAACCTTCGAGCAAACGCCCGAAGTGTTCTACCCGTACACCAGCAAATACGACGCTTATCTGGCGGGAAAAACGCAGCTCACAAAAGCCGAGCTGCACGGTTTGCAACTTTTCAACGACGAAAAGAAGGGCAACTGCGCGAGCTGTCACATCAGCCAGCGGACGCTGGACGGCGCGCCGCCGCAGTTCAGCGACTTCGGGCTGATTGCGATCGGTGTGCCGCGCAATCGCGCGCTGCCCGTGAACCGCGATCCGCGCTTCTACGATCTTGGCGCATGCGGCCCGGAGCGCACCGACCTGCAGGGACGCGCGGAGTTCTGCGGCATCTTTCGCACGCCGACGCTGCGCAACGTCGCGTTGAAGAAGAGTTTCTTCCACAACGGTATCTATCATTCGCTCGAACAGGTTCTGCACTTTTATGCCGAACGCGACACGAACCCGGAGAAGTTCTATCCGGTGTCGAAGGGGAAGGTCCAGAAGTTCGACGATCTGCCGCAGCGCTACTGGGCGAACCTGAATACGGAGCCGCCGTTCGACCGCAAGCCGGGCGACAAACCTGCGCTGAACGACGCAGAGATCAAGGACATGGTGGCGTTTCTGAATACGCTCACCGATGGCTACAAGGCGGGGAACTGACGAACAAGCATCGGGAGCGGCGCGCCGCCACCGGATGGGCGGCGGGCACGAGGTGATCCGGCGCTTCAGATAGACGCGCCGGCGACGATGCAGAAACAGGCGGCGAGCAGCAGCGCAAAAGAGACGAGCATGCATGCGATGCCGGCGCGCGTTACAAGGTTCGGCCAGCGGGGACGGCGCAGTCCGTCGATCCGGATGATGGGCCGCGCGAGACCGGGATCGCGTCGGAGAGCGACCGGCACGAGCGCCACGCAAAGCAGCGCGAGTGCGACGGCAAAGGTTTCCAGTGCAACGGTGAATTCCATGATTGGGCGTTTGAAGGGAGCAGCGCGAAAGCGCAATACGGCCAATCTTAGGAAAGCGTGACGCACGGTGATATGGGAGCCATCCTAAAAATGAGAGCGCCTAAATCAGAGTGATTAGGTAAGAGCGGCTAAATGAGAGCCGCTAAATGAGAGCGGCTGCCGGTCGCGAGCTGCAGGCGCACATCGCGCATTTTTTGGGCGGGCGATTGATGCGTGGAAGGGGAACGGGTCGCCTCGGCGCAGCGCGCCCAAGCTGTCGCGACGGACATGCTATGCTTTTGGGGTCCAGATCAAGAGCGGCCATCAGTGCGCTCGAGACCGCCCAAAAACGCAGCAAAACGTATCTGAGGAGCCCCTTCATGTCGATGCGAACTCGTGCACTCCGTCAACTGACCGCCGCCGGTCTCCTGCTTGGAGCGGCCATCGGCGCGCAAGCGGCGAATCTCGGTTTCCTCAACGACACGCCGATCAGCTATATGAAAGAGCGCGACGTCGAGTCGATCAAGCAGGCGGTCTTCGCCGCGCTCGATCAGAAGCACGACGGCGAAAGCATCACATGGGTCAATGAAGGCACGCGCAACAGCGTGAAGATCGACGCGACCATTACGATCGCGAGCACGTCGAAGGAAGGCGAGCGCACGTGTCGCGACCTCGGTGTCGTGCTCAATGCAAAAGGGCAGTCCATGAACCTGCGCCCGCAGTTCTGCAAGCAGGGCGGCGGCAAGTGGCAGTTGCAGAAGAAGAACTAGGCATGCATCCAGTCGTTGGAATGCCGGCGGGTCGTTCGCGAGCCCGCACGGATGCCGTGAGTCGAACGGGGTCGGAGCGTCGATGAGCCCGCGGATCGTCTCGTGCGGCATCGTGCTACTCGATCCTGAAGGCCGCGTGCTGCTCGCGCATGCCACCGAGACATCGCACTGGGACATTCCGAAAGGTCATGGCGAGGAAGGCGAGGCCCCGCACGTCACCGCGCTGCGCGAGATGGTCGAAGAGACAGGAGTCGCAATCGAGCCGGAGCGTCTGAAGGATTTGGGCCTCTTTGTCTACCGGCGCGACAAGGATCTGCATCTGTTCGCAGCGCGCGCCACCGTCGATGAACTCGACCTGAGTTCCTACACATGCACGTCGCTGTTTCCGCGCCGCTCGGACGGTAAGCTGATTCCCGAGATGGATGCGTATCGCTGGACCGCGCCCGACGAAGTGGAAAAGTACGCGAGCCGCAGCCTCGCGCGGCTCTTTCAAACCACGCTTTCACTGACGGAATTGCATCGGTCGTTATAGCGGTGCGGCAGCGCTTCTGCTGACGATTCCCGACGCGAGAAGGCACGCACAAAGAAAAAGGCGTGCATCCGATGAAACAGATGCACGCCCTGGTCGATCACTGGTGCGCGGCTAACGCCCTCTGAAGCGGCGACGCTGCCGTTAGCCGTTGTCTTCGCCGCTTACGCCGGCTTGCCCCAACTGTCGCGCAAACTCACGATCCGGTTGAACACGGGCTTGCCCGGCTGCGAGTCCACGCGGTCCGCGACGAAGTAACCGTGACGCTCGAACTGATAGCGCTGTTCGGGCAACGTGCCGTGCGCGCCAGGTTCGAGGTAGGCGTTGACCACGCGCTTCGAGTCGGGATTCAGCGCTTCGAGGAAATCGCGGCCGCCTGCGTCCGGTTGCGGTTCCTTGAAGAGGCGGTCGTAAATGCGCACTTCGGCCGGGCACGCGGCTGCCGCGCTGACCCAGTGAATGTTGCCCTTGACCTTGTAGTTGTTCGCGCCTTCGGTGCCCGAGCGGCTGTCCGGGAAGTAGTTGCAATGCACCGCGACGATGTTGCCGTTCTCGTCCTTCTCCGCACCCGTGCATTCGATCACGTAGCCGTAGCGCAGACGCACCTTGTTGCCCGGGAAGAGGCGGAAATAGCCCTTCGGCGGCGTTTCGGTGAAGTCGTCGCGCTCGATCCACAGCTCGCGCGAAATCGGAAACTCGCGCATGCCCTGTTCCGGATGATGCGGATGCACCGGCGCACTGCACGGCTCGGTGAGTCCCTCAGGGAAGTTGTCGATGATCAGTTTCAGCGGGTCGAGCACGGCGGCGATGCGCGGCGCCTTTTCGTCGAGATCGTCGCGCAGCGCGCCTTCGAACACGCTCATGTCGATCCAGGAATCGACCTTCGTTACGCCGATACGCTCGCAGAACAACTGGATCGACTCAGGCGTGAACCCGCGACGCCGCACGCCGACGATGGTCGGCATGCGCGGATCGTCCCAGCCATCCACGTGGCCTTCGTTCACGAGTTGCAGCAGCTTGCGCTTGCTGGTGATCGCGTACGTCAGGTTCAGACGCGAGAATTCGATTTGCTGAGGCAGCGGGCGCGTGAAAATACCCGCTTCGGCCAGCTCGTTCAGAATCCAGTCGTACAGCGGACGGTGGTCTTCGAATTCGAGCGTGCACAGCGAATGCGTGATGTTTTCCAGTGCGTCCGAAATGCAATGCGTGTAGTCGTACATCGGATACACGCACCACTTGTCGCCCGTGCGGTAGTGATGCGCGAAGCGGATCCGGTAAAGCACCGGATCGCGCATGTTGAAGTTCGGCGACGACATGTCGATCTTCGCGCGCAGCACGTGCTCGCCTTCCTTGAACTCGCCCGCCTTCATGCGGCGGAACAGGTCCAGATTTTCCTCCACCGAACGCTCGCGGAAGGGCGAGGGCGTGCCGACCTCGGTAGCCGAGCCGCGGTTCGCGCGCATTTCCTCGGCGGACTGGCTGTCGACATACGCCTTGCCGCGCTGAATGAGCAACTCGGCGAATTCGTACAGCTTGTCGTAGTAGTCGCTCGCGTAGTAGAGATGTTCCTTGCCGTCTTTCTGCCACTCGAAGCCGAGCCAGCGCACGGCGTCGATGATCGAATCGACGTATTCGACGCTTTCCTTTTCCGGATTGGTGTCGTCAAAGCGCAGATGGCATACGCCGCCATAGCTGCGCGCCACGCCGAAGTTCAGGCAGATACTCTTGGCGTGACCGATGTGCAGATAGCCGTTCGGCTCGGGCGGAAAGCGCGTTTCGACGCGCTGGCCCCACTTGCCGGTACGGTTGTCGTCGTCAATGATGTTGCGG
Organism: Paraburkholderia strydomiana; assembly: GCF_031456815.1. Taxonomy (NCBI): domain Bacteria; kingdom Pseudomonadati; phylum Pseudomonadota; class Betaproteobacteria; order Burkholderiales; family Burkholderiaceae; genus Paraburkholderia; species Paraburkholderia strydomiana. The sequence goes on along the minus strand of NZ_JAVDVL010000002.1, from coordinate 189,045 downwards.
ATGAAATTGGATGCCGCTGGCGCGTCGTTGCGTTCGGTATTCATGCGAGATGGTGAAAGTCTGTCGGGGGCGCGCAATACGCCCACTTATCCGACAATTCTACCTGACGAGGCACGATGCGGCAGGCGAGTGCGGCGCGCAGCCGACGTTCGAGCGGCTTTCATGGCGCGCCGCGCCGCGAGTTATGCGAGGACCTGCGCGGCAGTTCGGGCGCAGTTCGATGCGCAGACCGGCTGTAACAGGAGGTAAATCGTTTTGTTCAGCGCCTGACAGCGACTTAGCATGCCGGTCGGCGCGGGTCTGCGCGGGCGCAAGAAACGCGCGTTGCCCGTCAGGCCGCCTCAGCGCCCGCCGATCATTCAAGAACGGTGCCGCATGCGCCGTGGCGGCGCATCCGCCTCGCGCTGCGCTCACGCAAGCCGCACGTTCCGTCTCGCCTTGCTCGGACTTTTTCTGTTCGTGCAACATGGCGCCCTTAGTTGCCGGAGTTCCTCGGATGCCAATCTTGACGCACGACGCGCCTCGCGCGCCCTTTGCCTTTACTTCGTTCGCGCGACTGATCGCGGCCGCCACGTTATCGGCCACGTTCGCTGCGTGCATCGTCGCGCCCGCCGCGGTGTTCGCCAAAACGCCGCAGCCTAAAGCCGTGTTCGATGCATCCGCGGTGGCCGCGCCGGATCGCTACAGCGCCGACGCCGCGCAGCAAATCTTCGCCGCAGGCGGCAACGCGGTGGACGCCGCCGTGGCCATCGCGTTCACGCTGGCCGTCACGCGGCCGGATGCGGGGAACCTCGGCGGCGGTGGGTTCATGACGCTGTTCGTCGACGGCAAGCCGTATTTTCTCGACTACCGCGAGCGCGCGCCGCAGCAGGCGACGCGCGACATGTATCTCGACGACAAAGGCAACGTCGCGCCGGGCATGAGCTCCATCGGCCATCGCGCGGTCGCTGTGCCGGGCAGCGTCGACGGTATGTGGCAGGCTCAGCAGCGTTTTGGAAAGCTGAAGTGGAAGCAGGTACTCGCGCCCGCCATCCGCTACGCCACTGAAGGCTTTCAGGTCGATCCCCGGCTCCAGCAGCAGCGTGACGCGGCGGCGAAGAATTTCGCCGGCAGGACGAACTTCGACGCCTATTTCTCGGGCATGAAAGCCGGCGCCACTTATCGGCAGCCGGAACTGGCGCAAACGCTCTCACGGATTGCGAGCGACGGCGGCCGTGAGTTCTACGAAGGGCGCACCGCCGATCTGCTCGCGCAGCAGATGTACGGGCATGGTTTCGTCACGAAGGGTGACCTGCTGCAATACAAGGCCGTGTGGCGTCAGCCGCTCACTGCAAACTGGAACGGCTATCAGGTATTGACGGCGCCGCCGCCGAGTTCGGGCGGCGTGGGGCTGATCCAGATGCTGAAAATGAAGGCCGATCTGAAGCCGGCTTTCGACGGGCTCGAATTGAACTCCGCGCCGTATATCCATCTGGTCGCGCAGATCGAAGACCGCGTGTTCGCCGATCGCCAGCAGTACCTGGGCGACCCGGATTCGTACAAGCTGCCGGTCGATAAACTGCTCGACGACGCCTACCTTAGCCAGCGCGCCTCCGAAGTCAGTGCGGACGAAGCGCCAGGCGCGACGCCGGTCAAACCCGGCCTGGGCGACGCGGTACCCGAAAAAGCGCAGACCACGCATTTCTCTGTCGTGGACAAGTGGGGCAACGCGGTGTCGAACACCACGACGCTCGACGGCGAATTCGGCTCGGGCGTGGTGGTCGACGGCGCGGGTTTCCTGCTCAATGACGCGATGGACGACTTCGTGACGAAGGCCGGCGCCGCGGGCCAGTCTGGCTCGACCAGTGGGATGGCTGCGACGGGTGCCACGGCTGCCGCCGGTGCGGAACTCAACACGGTGGCGGCGGGCCGCCGCCCGCTTTCGTCGATGACGCCGACCATCCTGCTGAAGGACAACAAGGTGTCGCTCGTGATCGGGACGCCCGGCGGATCGCGCATTCTCACGTCGATCTTCCAGGTCATGACCGATCTCTACGACTTCAATATGCCGCCCGGCGACGCACTCGGCGCGATGCGCTTTCATCATCAGTTACTGCCGCCCAAGACGATTTACTTCGAGCCCTATCATCCCATTACGGGCGAACTCGCCACCGCGCTGCAGGACCTGGGCTACACGCTGGAAGGGCAGTCGTTCAACGGCGACGTGCAGATGATCCGCATCGACGGCACGACGCCCGAGCCGGCCGCCGATCCACGTGGCATGGGAACAGGACGTGTGATACGTTGAGCGCTCGACGCGTTGCAGCTGGCCACCGCTGATAGCGGTCGGCCGCGATTGCGCGCTAAAACAAAATCTACGGGGAACACAATGAACGCACGACAGCCGGGCGTACTCGTATTGCCGGGTTACCAGAACTCCGGCGCAGGGCATTGGCAGACGCGCTGGGAGGCTCTTGATCCCGCATTCGCGAGGGTGCAGATGCCTGACTGGAATTATCCCGTGCGCGATGCGTGGTGCCGCGCGCTCGACTCAGCGGTGGCAGCCGCTGATGGTCCGGTCGTCTTCGCGGCCCACAGCCTCGGTTGCCTGACGGCCGCGTTCTGGGCCACGCAGTACGCGAGCGTCGCCCAGCTCGGCAAAGTTGCGGGCGCGTTGCTGATCGCCATTCCCGATCCCGCTGGAGCGAACTTCCCGCAGGACGCGAGCGGATTCGCGCCGGTGCCGACTGAGCGTTTGCCGTTTGCGAGCATCGTGGTCGCGAGTAGCGACGATCCATACGGCGGCGTGCCGTTCTCGCAAGCCTGCGCAAACGCGTGGGGCAGCCGCTGGATCGACGTGGGTCCCCGCGGACATATCAATGCCGACAGCGGGCTCGGCGATTGGGAGGAGGCGCGCGGCTGGCTCGCTGCGCTGCGCGCTTCCGCTTGAGCGCGGGACGAGAGGCAGCCCGCGCGGAAGCGGGCATTTCTCAAATCACGGATTGCCCGCGTAACGCCGCGATCCGTTCGTCGCCGTAACCGAGCACGTCGCGCAGAACGCTTTCGGTATGCTCTCCGAGCGTGGGCGGATGCGTGAGCGCTTGTGGCGGCGTGCCCGTCATATTGATCGGATTGCGCACCAGCTTGACGGTGCCGCCCGACGGATGCGGCAGATCGACCTGCATGCCGCGCGCCACCACCTGCTCGTTTTCGAACACTTCGGCGAGATCGTTGATCGGACCGCACGGCACGCCGGCTGCCTCGAGCGCCGCGATCCAGTCCTGCTTGCCCTTCAAGCGGACCATTTCTGCGAGGATCGGCACGAGCACCTCGCGATGCCGCACGCGCGCGGGATTGGTCGCGAAACGCTCGTCTTCGGCAAGTTCCGGGCGTTGGCCCACCTCGACGAACTTGCGGAACTGGCCGTCGTTGCCGACCGCGACGATGATCCAGCCGTCGCTCGTCTGGAACGTCTGATACGGCACGATGTTCGGATGCGCGTTGCCCCAGCGGACTGGCGGCTGACCGCTCGCGAGGTAGTTCGAATTCATGTTGGCGAGCATGGCGACCTGCACGTCGAGCAATGCCATGTCGATATATTGGCCTTCCCCGGTGCGGTCGCGGTGCGTGAGAGCCGTGAGCACGGCGATGGTCGAATACATGCCGGTCATGAGATCGGCAATCGCCACCCCGGCCTTTTGCGGGCCGCCGCCCGGCTGGCCGTCGCGCTCGCCGGTGATACTCATGAATCCGCCGATCCCCTGTACGATGAAGTCGTAGCCCGCGCGCTGCGCATACGGTCCCGTCTGCCCGAATCCGGTTACGGAGCAGTAGATCAGATCCGGCTTCACTTCTTTCAGCGACGCGTAATCGAGGCCGTATTTCTTCAGTTGCCCGACCTTGTAGTTCTCCAGCACCACGTCGCTTTGCGCGGCCAGTTCGCGAATGATCCGCTGACCTTCCGGCGACGCGATGTCGATGGTCACCGAGCGCTTGTTGCGGTTCGCGGCGAGATAGTAGGCCGCCTCGCGCGTGTCCGTGCCCTCGGGCGTCTTGAGGTACGGAGGGCCCCAGTGCCGCGTGTCGTCACCCACGTCGGGGCGTTCGATCTTGATCACGTCTGCGCCGAAATCGGCAAGCGTCTGCGCGCACCAGGGGCCGGCGAGCACGCGGGTGAGATCCAGCACGCGGATATGACTGAGAGCGCCCATGTTTGTCGATGTCTCCTATGTAAGCGGCCGGCGCGCAAGGCACCGTGTATGTGGGCAATCTTAAGCGATTCGCGGGCGCCGGCGCAGTCGGCCAAACGTCATAAGACGAATGACGCGCAATTCTCGCAAGCGCTGCAAGAGCCACGCAAGGACCCATGCGCGGCTTGGCGCGTCCTGTGTCTCACACTACCCGGTGCGACCTGGCCGAACGGCTAACCACGCGGCAGCGCGCCGCGCAAGGCCGCCGATCCCGTATAATCAGTCGTTTAAGAAACAAACAGTTGGCGCATCTTCCGATGCCGCCGGTAAAAGTCTGGAAACAGTCAGGACCGTCCCCCGCACGCTATGAAAGCCGCCGAAATCCGCGAGAAATTCCTCAAGTTCTTCGAATCGAAGGGCCATACGATCGTTCGCTCGTCGAGCCTTGTGCCCGGCAACGACCCGACGCTGCTCTTCACCAATTCGGGAATGGTGCAGTTCAAAGATGTGTTCCTCGGCGCAGAGTCGCGTCCGTATTCGCGCGCCACTACCGCGCAGCGCAGCGTGCGCGCGGGCGGCAAGCACAACGATCTGGAAAACGTCGGCTATACCGCGCGCCACCATACGTTCTTCGAAATGCTGGGCAACTTCTCGTTCGGCGACTATTTCAAGCGTGACGCAATCCACTACGCGTGGGAACTGCTGACGGGCGTGTACCAGCTGCCGAAAGACAAGCTGTGGGTCACCGTCTATCACGAAGACGACGAAGCGCACGACATCTGGGCGAAAGAAGTCGGCGTGCCGGTAGAGCGCATCATCCGCATTGGCGACAACAAGGGCGCGCGTTACGCGTCGGACAACTTCTGGCAAATGGCAGACACTGGCCCGTGCGGCCCGTGCTCGGAAATTTTCTACGACCACGGCCCGGACGTGTGGGGCGGCCCGCCGGGATCGCCGGAAGAAGACGGCGACCGCTACATCGAGATCTGGAATCTCGTGTTCATGCAATTCAATCGCGACGCGCAAGGCAACATGACGCCGTTGCCCAAGCAGTGCGTCGACACAGGCATGGGTCTCGAGCGTATCGCCGCGGTGTTGCAGCACGTGCACAGCAACTATGAGATCGACCTGTTCCAGGCGCTCATTCAGGCTGCCGCGCGCGAAACCGGCGTGAGCGATCTCACGAACAACTCGCTGAAAGTGATCGCCGATCATATTCGCGCGTGCTCGTTCCTCATCGTCGACGGCGTGATTCCCGGCAATGAAGGTCGCGGCTACGTGCTGCGCCGTATCGTGCGTCGCGCCATCCGTCATGGCTACAAGCTCGGCAAGAAGGGCTCGTTCTTCCATCGCATGGTGGCCGATCTCGTCGCGCAAATGGGCGGCGCGTATCCAGAACTGAAGGACGCACAACAGCGCGTGACCGACGTGCTGCGTCAGGAAGAAGAACGCTTCTTCGAGACGATCGAGCACGGCATGTCGATTCTCGAAAACGCGCTGGCCGACCTCGAAAAGAAGGGCGGCAAGACACTCGACGGCGAACTTGCGTTCAAGCTGCACGATACGTATGGCTTCCCGCTTGATCTGACCGCCGACGTATGTCGTGAGCGCGAAGTGACGGTAGACGAAGCAGCGTTCGACGAAGCCATGGCGCGTCAGCGCGAACAGGCTCGCGCAGCGGGCAAGTTCAAGATGGCGCAAGGGCTCGAATATTCGGGCGCGAAAACCACGTTCCACGGCTACGAAGAAATAATCTTCGACGACGCGAAGGTTGCCGCGCTTTATGTCGATGGTGCTTCGGTGCAGGAAGTCACACACGGGCAGCAGGCCGTTGTCGTGCTGGACCACACGCCGTTCTACGCAGAGTCGGGCGGCCAGGTTGGAGATCAGGGCCTGCTCGCCAACGCAAGCGTGCGCTTTGCGGTATCCGACACGCTGAAAGTGCAGGCCGACGTGGTCGGTCATCACGGTACCCTCGAACAGGGCACGCTGAAGGTGGGCGACGTCGTCAAGGCTGAAATCGACGCGGTGCGCCGCGCCCGCACGGCCCGCAACCACTCGGCCACGCACCTTATGCACAAGGCGTTGCGCGAAGTGCTCGGCTCGCACGTGCAGCAGAAAGGCTCGCTCGTCGATCCGGACAAGACGCGTTTCGACTTCGCACACAACGCGCCAATGACAGACGAGCAGATCCGCCGCGTCGAAGAAATCGTCAACGCCGAAGTGCTGGCGAACGCACCGGGCATCGTGCGCGTCATGCCGTTCGACGAAGCGGTGAAAGGCGGCGCCATGGCGCTGTTCGGCGAGAAATACGGCGACGAAGTGCGCGTGCTCGACCTGGGCTTCTCCCGCGAGTTGTGCGGCGGCACGCACGTTCAACGCACCGGCGACATCGGTCTCTTCAAGATCGTGATGGAAGGCGGTGTGGCGGCAGGGATCCGTCGCGTGGAAGCAATCACGGGCGACAACGCCGTGCGCTTCGTGCAGGATCTCGACGCGCGCATCAATGCCGCGGCGGCCGTGCTGAAAGCTCAACCGTCCGAACTGACGCAGCGCATCACCCAGGTGCAGGATCAGGTGAAGCAGCTTGAGAAGGAACTGAGCGCGCTCAAGTCGAAGATGGCGTCGAGCCAGGGCGACGAACTCGCCGGTCAGGCGATCGAAGTGTCCGGCGTGCAGGTTCTGGCCGCCACGCTCGAAGGCGCAGATGTGAAGACGCTGCGCGAAACGGTGGACAAGCTCAAGGACAAGCTGAAGAGCGCGGCGATCGTGCTGGCTTCCGTCGAAGGCGGCAAGGTCAGCCTGATCGCCGGGGTCACCGCGGACGCGAGCAAGAAGGTCAAGGCGGGCGAGCTCGTCAACTTCGTCGCGCAGCAGGTGGGCGGTAAGGGCGGCGGCCGGCCGGATATGGCGCAGGCTGGCGGGACCGAGCCGGCAAATCTGCCCGCAGCGCTTGCTGGTGTGAAGGGGTGGGTCGAAGCGCAGCTTTGATCGGGTTTCGATCCGGCTGTTATGCGCTGGATCGAGCCGAACCTCGTTGAAAAGATCTGAAGTGGGTCACGCGGTGCGCCGGATTGTCGGCGTGGCGGGTGACCCAATTTTTTTGCTGCGTCGGCGTTCGGTTAGCGTCTCGGGCTTACCGTTGGGGAGCGAGATACGGCGGCGTGACGCGTCTACCGGCCAATTTCAGATACTCGCCGTGTGTCCAGCGTTGTAGCGAAAATCAGGCGACGCCAGCGCTCACGCCAGCGCGAACGCCTGGATCAGCATCTGAACCTCCACCCGCAACCACCTCCGCCGTCACAACCCCGGCGCCCTCCTGCGCGACCAGAGTCTGCTTAAGCGCGTTGAGGGCCGACGAAAAATGCCCACGTCGCCAAACGAGCAATGTCTCGATCACACCGATGTCGGGCAAGTCATGCACGGCGATGTTGCTCGCGTCCGCTTGCAGTCCCAGCACCGAGCGGGGCGCAACCGCCACCCCGGCGCCCGCGGCCACGCAAGCCACGATCGCATGATACGAGCCGAGTTCCAGCACCCGCGCCGGCCTCACGCCGTGCTCCAGATACCATTTCTCGATGTAAGCCCGGTAGGCGCAGCCGCGCTCGAACGCAACGAGCGTCGATAGCGCGATGTCGCGCACTCCGCGAATGGGCCGATGGCCGCGCGGCGTCAGCATCACCAGTTCCTCTCTGAACACCGGCACAGTCTCGAACAAGTCGCCAAGCGCCGCCGGGTCCAGTGGTGTTGCCACGAGAGCGGCGTCCACTTCGAATTCGCGCACCCGTTCGATCAGCTTGCCGGTCGTACCGGTTTCGAGTTCAAGTGCGACGTCGGGCCATTGCTGGTGATAGCGGGCGAGCAACCCCGGAAGACGTGTTGCCGCGACACTTTCCATTGTGCCCAGACGCAGCCGCCCGCTCGGACGGTCGGCGCGCACCGCGTGGCGTGCTTCGTCGGCAAGAGCGAGCAGCCGTTCGGCGTACGGCAGCAGCGTCTCGCCGGCGGGCGTCAGCACGAGGCGTCGCCCGTCGCGGATAAAAAGATCCGCCCCGAGCTGCTCTTCAAGCTGTTTGATGCGCGTGGTGACATTCGATTGCACGCGATTGAGCTTCGCGGCGGCGCGGGTTACGCCGTTTTCGCGCACGACTGCCCGAAAAATCGTCAAGGCTGCCAAGTCCACGATTCTCTCCTCGCGATGGATGATATCCAAATTATTCATTTTCCATGATTGAATCGTCAAGCTAATATGGATACAGCTTCGGCTCAGGCGCCGCCCGCATGCTGAGCGGCGCTGGGGCCGGCCGCGCGGCAGCTCAGGTGAGTTGGCGCGCGGCTTCCTGCATGTCGCGTGCGTTTCCTTCAACGGCCATCCATGAACGATTCTGCTTCCCAAGCCCAATTCATGTCCGCGGAACCCCATGCCGCCAGGCGCGCAGCGCTCGCCTGTATGGTGACGCTGGCCGTCGCGCTCGGAGTCGGGCGGTTTGCGTTCACGCCGCTATTGCCGCTGATGCTGCACGGCGGCGGCGTGTTCGGTCAGCCGCCGATCGACATCCAGCACGGCGGCTGGCTGGCGTCGTTCAATTACGCGGGCTATTTCGTCGGCGCTTTGACCTGCGCGGCGTTGCGCGTCGAGCCCGCCCGGATGGTGCGCTCGGGGCTGGTACTGACCGTTCTGTTGACACTGGCAATGGGCGTCACGAGTCAGTTCTGGGTGTGGGCTGCGGTGCGGTTCATCGCCGGAGCGGTGAGCGCCTGGACTTTCGTGTTCGCGTCGCAATGGGGTCTGCGGCGGCTCGCGGAACTCGGTCAGCCTGCATGGAGCGGCGTGATTTACACGGGGCCGGGCGTGGGCATCGTCGGAACCGGCTTGCTGGTCAGCGCGGCGGGCGGTTATGGCGCGACGGTGGGTTGGATCGGCTTTGGCTTGATCTCGGCGGTTCTCACGGTGGTGGTCTGGTCCGCGTTCGGCGGGTCGGCCGCTTCCGGTTCGGGTGCTGAGAATGCGCATCGCCGCTCTGCGCCTTTAGTCAATGAAAGGGCGATGGGCGAAAGGCCGACTAGCGGCTCGTTCACTGGAACGGTAGCGGGCGCCGGTCAACGCACCGGCCAAGAACACACATCGAGTTTTGGTCCGGCGACGCGCGGCTCAACGGCGCCGGAGGGTCTGGCTGCCGCGAACTCCGGCGTAACTACGGCAAAGAGTTTTACCACCGCCGCGCCTGACGCCATCGAAGCAAACGTCTCCGCCGCTGCAACCGCCGCTGCAACCGCCGCTGCAACCGCACATGCAACAGTAGCGCCCAGTCCTGCCCCGGCTACGCCCAACGCCGCCGCGCGAAGCGACTATGGCCCCGCAACCCGCCCGACCGTGGGCGACGAGCGTCGCAACCATCCCGCGGACGCCTTCTGGCTCGTCGTCCTTTACGGTGTGCCTGGCTTCGGCTACATCATTACCGCGACGTTTCTGCCGGTTATCGCCCGCCATGCGCTGCCCGGCTCGCCGTGGCCCGATCTGTTCTGGCCGATGTTCGGCGCTGCGTTGATCGTCGGTGCATTGCTGGCCGCGCGGCTGCCGCTGCACCTGGACAATCGCGTGTTGCTGGCGGGCAGTTACGTGTTGCAAGCCTGCGGTATCGCGCTCGGCATTGTCTGGCCGACCGCGGGCGGCTTCTCACTCGGAAGCATTCTGATCGGCGTGCCCTTTACTGCAATTACCTTGTTCGCGATGCGCGAGGCACGGCGTCTGCGCGGCGACGACGCGGCCGGCCTCATGGGCTATGCGACTGCCGCCTACGGCCTCGGCCAGATCATCGGACCGCTCGTCGCCGCGCCGATCGCCGCGCATACCGGTTCGTTTTCGCCCGCTTTGTGGCTGGCGGCCGGCGTGTTGTTGCTGGGGGCGGGCGGTCTTGTAGCCGTCGCCAGAATTCCTCGCGGGCGAGGGCGCATGCCGGAGTGCGGCTGCGGTTAAAGCCGAGGTTGGACACCTGCGGTAAGTTCGCCGACCGCCGCGCAGCCCGGTGATGAGATAGCGGGCCGTCGCGTCCTCCGGTTGCATACTTGTCCTTGGACACCGGCGGCGGATAACTTGGTAAATCTGCCGACGGTCGCGCAGACCGGTGACCGGACAACGCGCTGCCCGCGTGCTCCGATTGAATTCTCGCCAGCGAATATCCTCGAACAACACCCTTCCGCGATCCCACGCAAAAACCTCACGCTTGACCCCCAAGCTCGAACCACCCACGCTCAACCCCGAAACCGCACCCCATCAAAAAACAAATCCCGCCCTCTAGCACTAAAATGACGGCTTTCCGTCATCCCCGCGCGTCTGTCGCCGGCCGCGCTGCTCACCATGCAACATTTCGCGTCCGACAACTACGCCGGCATCTGTCCCGAAGCGCTCCATGCGCTGATCGCCGCCAACAACAGCGGCCACGAACCGGCCTATGGCGACGACTCCTGGACCAATCAGGTATGCGACCGTCTGCGCGAACTGTTCCAGACCGATTGCGAAGTGTTCTTCGTGTTCAACGGCACGGCGGCCAATTCGCTTGCGCTTGCGTCGCTTTGCCAGTCATACCACTCAGTGATCTGCCATGAACTCGCGCACATCGAGACCGATGAATGCGGCGGCCCCGAGTTCTTCTCTGGCGGCTCGAAGCTGCTCACGGCGCCCGGCATCGGCGGCAAGCTCACGCCCGATGCGATCGAGGCGGTCGTCACGCGCCGCGCCGACATTCATTACCCGAAGCCCAAGGTCGTCACGCTCACGCAATCGACCGAAGTCGGCACCGTCTACACCGTCGAGGAAGTGCGCGCGATCGCTGCAATCGCCAAGCGGCGTCATCTGAAGGTGCATATGGACGGCGCGCGTTTCGCGAATGCGGTCGCCGCGCTCGACGTGCATCCGTCCGAGATCACCTGGCGCGCGGGCGTCGACGTACTGTGTTTCGGTGGCACCAAGAACGGCTTGCCGGTGGGCGAAGCGGTGGTGTTCTTCGACCGTGCGCTCGCTGCCGACTTCGCCTACCGACTGAAGCAGGCGGGCCAGCTTGCTTCCAAGATGCGCTTCATTTCTGCGCCGTGGCTCGGCCTGCTCGATAACGACGTGTGGCTGCGCAACGCGCGTCACGCGAACGCGATGGCGCAACTGCTGCAAACGCGGTTGCAGGAAATTCCGGGCGTCAGCATCATGTTCCCGCGCGAGTCGAACGCGGTGTTCGCGCAGTTGCCCGCGCAAGCCGCGAAGGCCATGCGCGCGCGCGGCTGGAAGTTCTACGAGTTCATCGGCGCGGGCGGCTGCCGGCTGATGTGCGCGTGGGACACGCAACCCGAAACGGTCGAGCGTTTCGCGACCGAAGTCCGCGAGTTGTGCGCGGCGTAAAGTTCGTCCGCTGTGCAAACCGGGAAGCCGGGAAGCCGGGAAGCCGGGAATCCGTGTAAGCCGCAACGCCGCCAGCGCGCCGCGCCGGCAAAGACCGAACCTCCAAGTCACCTCACCATGACCGAATACCGATTTTGTCCCCGCTGCGCGACGCCGTTGACGGAGCGCGCCGACGCCGAGCATGAAGGCGGGCGCATCCGCCAGACCTGTCCCGATGCCGGATGCGGCTACGTGCACTGGAACAATCCGCTGCCGGTGATCGCGGCGATCGTCGAATACGAGGGCAAGATTCTGCTCGCGCGCAACGCTGCGTGGGCGGAGGGCGTCTTTGCGCTGATCACGGGCTTCCTCGAAAACGGCGAGACGCCGGAAGAGGGCATTGCGCGCGAGGTGCTCGAAGAGACGTCGTTGCATGCCGAGTCGGTCGAGCTGATCGGCGTGTACGAATTCATTCGCAAGAACGAACTGATCATCGCGTATCACGTGAAGGCAAACGGCACGATCTCTCTGTCGCCGGAACTGCTCGAGTACCGGCTGGTCGAGCCGGCGAAGCTGCGGCCATGGCGCGCCGGTACCGGGCAGGCGCTCGGCGAATGGATGCGGCGGCGCGGCTTGCCGTTCGAATTCGTCGACAAGCCGGGGCAATAGTCGTGAGCGGCCATGGTCGCCAGTAACGTCGGCGAGCCGGACAGCGGCGCCGCACATACGGCAACGGCAGGCGTCGCCCCAAACCCAACCGCACCCCGACACCACCACTCAAGCGACCCAGCCACCTCAATGTCCAAACCCGCCGCCGCGTCACGAAGCTCGTACCCGCACTTTCTCGCCATCACCACGCGCTGGATGGACAACGACGTCTACGGTCACGTGAACAATGTCGTCTATTACAGCTACTTCGATACGGTGGTGAACGAGTATCTGATCCGCGCCGGCGTGCTCGATTTCGAGCGCGGCGAAACGATCGGGCTGGTGGTCGAGACGCATTGCAACTACTTTGCGCCGCTCGTGTTCCCCGAGCGCGTCGAAGCGGGCTTGCGAGTGACGCGGCTCGGCACGTCGAGCGTGCGTTACGAAGTGGGGCTCTTCAAGGAAGGCAGCGACGAAGCCGCCGCGCACGGCCACTTCGTGCATGTGTACGTGGATCGCGTCACCCGCCGTCCAGTGAGCCTGCCCGATGCACTGCGCGAGGCGCTCGAGCCGATCCGCGTTGTCACCGGCACAGCGGCGGATTAGGCACGTGCAGTCGTTAGCCATCAACCTGCTTAACGGGCTCAGCTTCGGACTGCTGCTCTTCATGCTGTCGGCCGGGCTGACGTTGATCTTCAGCATGCTCGGCGTGCTGAACTTCGCGCATGCGAGCTTCTACATGCTTGGCGCCTATGTCGGCTATTCGGTGGCCGCGCGGGCCGGATTCTGGAGCGCGCTTGTGATCGCGCCGCTCGTCGTCGGTTTGATCGGTGCTGCGTTGGAGCGCTGGCTGTTGCGCCGGGTGCGAAGCCATGGCCATCTGGCGGAACTGCTGCTGACGTTTGGCGCTGCCTACGTGCTCGGCGAACTCGTGAAGCTCGGCTGGGGTTTGAGTCCGCTCGGCGCGAGCGTGCCGGCCGCGCTGGACGGTCCGCTTTTCACGCTCTACGGCGCGACCTTCGCGCGTTATCGAGCGTTCATGATGCTCGTCTCTCTTGTGATGCTCGTCTCGCTGTACGCGGTGCTGCGCGTGTCAAAGGCGGGCCTGATCGTGCGGGCCGCGCTGACGCACCCGAGCGCCGTCGAAGCGCTCGGCCACAATGTGCCGCGCGTCTTCACCGGCGTCTTCGCGGCGGGCACGGCGCTCGCCGCGCTGGCCGGCGTGATCGGCGCGCCGCTTTCCGTGATCGAACCCGCCATGGCCGAATCGCTCGGCTCGATTGTGTTCGTCGTCGTGGTGATCGGCGGGCTCGGATCGCTGGGCGGCGCGCTGGCTGCGTCGCTGCTGATCGGCTGTGTGCAGACACTGGCGGTGGCGAGCGATGTTGCGCTCGGCGACGTGCTCGCCACGTTCGACGCTTCGCTGCCGCGCGAATGGGACGCGCTGACGCTCGCGCAGCTTGCGCCGCTGATTCCGTACCTGCTGCTCGTCGGCATGCTGGCGCTGCGCCCGCGCGGACTCTTCGGCCGGCGCGACGATCATGCGTGAATTGCTCAAGCCGGAGCCCGCGCAAGCGTCGCCGGTAGCCCGGACCCAGCGTTCTCACGCGATGTGGCGTCGTCTCGCACCGTGGCTCGCGCTCATTGTCCTTCTCACGGCACCGCCATTGATCTGGCGTCAAAGCTGGCTGCTCGTCTACCTCGCGCAGACCGCCACGATGATCGTCTTCGCGCTCTCGTACAACCTGTTGCTCGGAGAGACCGGACTGCTGTCGTTCGGCCATGCCGCCTATTCGGGCCTCGGGGCGCTGATTGCCGCGCAGGTTTTCAACCGTATCGGCGCACCGCTCGCGCTGCTGCCGCTGGTCGGCGGCGCGGGCGCCGCGTCGTGCGGGGCGTTGCTCGGTTTTATCTCGACGCGTCGCGCCGGGACCGCGTTTGCCATGATCACGCTAGGCATCGGCGAACTCGTCGCGGCCGCCGCGTGGACCTTGCCCGACTGGTTCGGCGGCGAAGCGGGTGTTGCCATAGACCGCGCAAGTGGGCCCATGCTCGGCGCCTTTACGTTCGGCCCCGCGCGCGAGGCTTACACGCTGATCGCGCTGTGGTGCCTGCTCGCGAGCGCCGCGATGTTCGCCCTGTCACGCACGTCGTTCATGCGGCTCGCCAACGCGGTGCGCGACAACCCGGCGCGCGCCGCGGCGATCGGCTGCTATCCGCGCCGCGTCCGCTATGGCGTCGTGGTCATGTCGGCGTTCTTTGCGGGCATCGCGGGCACACTTGCGCTGATCAACGTCGAACTGGTGTCGACCGATAGTGTGAGCATGGTGCGCTCGGGCTCCGTGCTGATCGCCACGGTAATCGGCGGCACGGGTGTCTTTTTCGGACCGGTCGCGGGCGCGGTCGTGCTGACGTTTTTCAGCGTGGCCGTGGCCGGCGTCACGCGGGCCTGGCTCTTTTATCTCGGCCTTTTCTTTATCGTGATCGTGGTCGCTGCGCCGGACGGACTCGCCGGCTTTATCCAGCGGCATACGTCGAGGCTCGCGCGCGACGGTTGGCGCACATGCCGCGCCGTCTACGTCTGCGGCACGGCTGCCATCCTGTTGTGGACGGTTGCCACCGTGCTCGCGGTGCAGTGGGCTTACGCCGTCCAGTTCGGCGTCGAGGAGGGCGCTGCGCTGCGCGTCGGCGGTCAGTCGTCGTGGCTATCGTTCGTCGCCGCGTCGCCGTTGCGGCTCGGGCTGACGATCTTCGTGCTCGCAGCACTGGGCGCCTTGGCGGCTTTGTCCGCGTCGCGCGCGCAAACCCGTCTCGCGGCCCATGCACGCACGATGCAAAACGCCGGAGGTTCGCAATGATCCCCGCGCTCGCGCTCTACGGCGTCGAGAAGCGCTTCGGCGCCACGCGCATCCTGCGCGGTGTGAATCTCGCGATCGAACCGGGCGAGCGGCACGCGTTGATCGGCCCCAACGGCGCGGGCAAATCCACGCTCTTCAATCTCATTGCCGGCGCCGCGCGCCCAGACGCCGGGCGCATCGACCTCTTCGGTGCTGAGATCACGCGCCTTGCGCCGGCGGCAATTGCGCGCCGTGGTCTCGCGCGCAGTTTCCAGAACACGAGCGTGTTTGCACGGTTGAGCGTGTACGACAATTTGCGCTGCGCGGCGGCGCTCGCCGAGCGCGATCGCCTACGCTGGTGGCAGCGATTCTCTGGCGCACCGGAGGTCGATGCACGCGCGGCGCAGGTGCTCGAAGCAGTCGGCCTCGACGCGCGCGCGCATGCTCTGGCCGGCGCGCTGAGCTACGCCGAGCAGCGCGCGCTCGACCTCGGCATAGCACTCGCTGGCGGCGCGCATACGTTGTTGCTCGACGAGCCGACTGCCGGCATGAACCGCGCGGAGGCGGCGCGCGCAATCGAACTGATCCGCGAGACCACGGCCGGACGCACGCTGCTGATGGTCGAGCACGACATGGACGCGGTGTTCGCTATCGCCGATCGCATTTCAGTGCTCGTGCAAGGGCGCATTATTGCGACGGGCACGCCTGCGGCGATTCGCGCGGACGCCGCGGTGCGCGCGGCTTACCTTGGCGAAGGGTTCGACGCATGACATCCTTGCTCGAGATTCGCGGACTGAATGCCTGGTACGGGCCGAGCCAGGCGTTGCACGGCGTGAATTTGCAGATCGGCGCGGGCGAAGTGGTCGCGCTCGTCGGGCGCAACGGTTCGGGACGCTCGACACTCGTTCGCTCGATCATGGGCCTCTTGCATGCCGAAGGCGAGTTGCGCTTCGCGGGCCACTCACTTGCCGGATTGCGCACCTTTGAAATCGCACGGCTCGGCATCGGCTATGTGCCCGAGCATCGCGATGTGTTTCCCACGCTGAGCGTCGGCGAAAACCTCGAACTCGGCGTAGCCCCGCGCAATCGCGCGCGCACGCCGCGCTTCAGCATAGACGACGCCTACTCGCTTTTCCCCGTGCTGCACGAGCGACGGCGCACGCGCGCGGGCGCGCTGTCCGGCGGCGAGCAGCAGATGCTGAGTCTCGCCCGCGCGCTGCTCGGCGATCCCGATCTGCTGCTGGTCGACGAGCCCGGCGAGGGCCTCGCGGGCTTCGTGATGCAGCAGGTCGCCCAATGCCTGCGCGTGCTGCGCGAGCGCGGCATGGCGATGTTGCTGATCGAGCAGCGACTTGTGATCGCGCAAGACATCGCGAGCCGCGTCGCGGTAATGGGTCATGGCGAGATCGTGTTCGACGGTGAACTTAACGCCTTCCTGCAGCGTCCGGACGTCATGCGTGAATGGCTCGGTGTGGGTTGATCCCTGGGTGTGGATTAAACCCTTTCCCTGCTTGCGGTTCTCAACCGCGCGTGTGCTGTTGTCGAATGCCCATTCTTCCGCAAACAAAAAGGGCGGTGGTATTAGCGTTTGAATCTCCGTTCCGACTATGCCGCTTATCCCGAGCCCGCACGGCTTTGCGTCGACTCGTCAAAGCGATTCAAACGCTGGATCGTTTGGTGAGCGTCCTCCAGAAATCTTGTCGGCAGCGCGCGTACAAATGAAGACAATCACGTGAAAGACGAGCGACGTGGACGTGAGCGTTGAAGACGCGTCGCGGCTTCAGGAGGAGACATCATGAACGAGACAGGCGCGGTCGCCACGGTGCTCACCGTGGCTCTGCTGATGTGCGCTTGTGCCGACGCCAGTTCGTCGGCGAATCTGGCAACGTCGGCGACCATGCAGGCGTCGCAGGACAAAACGGGGTACGACTCACAAGCCGCATCCCCGTCGCTCCCTGCCATCGAGAGCGCCAAGGCCAAACAGCTCGCCATCGAGCAAAGCATCGCCACGAGAGTGCCGGCAGCAAGCGGCCTCAGCACAAAGCGCAGCCGCGCGCTTACGCTGCGCGACTCGGGCATCGACGGTTCGTTGATGTTCGCGCGTGACGTCGACTTTCGCGTGACGGGCGACATCGGCTTCATGATTTACGACATGGCCGCGACGCTGGTTCCGTCGCGGCGAGGAGAGCCGATCGTATTCGACGACCCGACCAGCCTGAGCATCGACGTTCATCGCGGCGAGGTGATGCTCGACAGTGCAAAACTCACCGCGATCTTCAACCGTTATCTGTTCCAGTATCGAGGTTCGCCGCTGCGCAACATGCGCGTCGTGCCGCAAGACGATGGAAGCTTGCGCATTACCGGCGAGATGCATCGCGATACGTGGGTGCCGATCGTGTTGTCCGGTTCTCTGTCCATGCGCAGTGCCGACGAACTCGTGTTCCATGCCGATCACGTCGAGGTTGCAGGCGTGGCAGCCGACAGGTTGATGCAGGCCGCGCATGTCAGGATGGCCGATCTGTTGAAGGTCGATACGCCGATTGCGCGTCTCGACGGCGACGACGTCGTCATGCAGGTCGCGAAACTGACGCCGCCGCCCGCGCTGCATCTGACGATAACGAAGCTCGACACGAGCGCGGCCGGCGTGCGCTTCATGCTCGACGACGGCTCCGTGCCGAAGATCGACTGGCCTGCGAACATGCCCGCGCGCGGCATGCTGCTGGAAGGCGGGGACGTCAAATTCATGCGCTCGATGCCGATGAACATCGACATGGCGCTCACGCCTATCGACGCGGACGCGCCGTTCGTGCTCGATCTGTACCACTATCGCGACCAGATGGCCGCGGGATATTTCACCTTCGACGAAGCGGGCGCGCTTGCCGTCCACCTGCCTTCGTACACGACGCTTGCGGGTGCCGCGAAAGATTCGTCGCTGCTGATCGGCAGCGCTAGCGCGCGCTTTAACGACAGCTTGATTCGCGCGCAGCAGGCCTCGCTTGCTCAGGCGCGGCTCGAATGGCGACGCGTGCCGCAGGAGTTGCAAAGCGCGTCAGCGGCGCGTGCTGTTCCTGTCAGCATGCGGAGGGCGTTTTCCGGTGCCAGGGAGGGGACTCGAACCCCTACACCCGGCGACGAACGTCATTCATCCGGCCATGCGTCGTTGATACACGTCGAAAACGTCGACTTCTATGTAGCGGGTCGCATCGGCTTTCATGTGCGTTCGCTCGACGCACAGATGATTCCGAAGACGCCGGGCGAGCCTGTCGACCTCGACGATCCGGGACAGTACGACATTCGCATCATCGGCGGGGAAGTGGTCGAGCCTTGGCCGGCCATGGCGGCGCTCTTCAACGACTACCTGCTCGATTACGAGCCGCGTTCGCTCAATGATCTGCAGTTGAAGCCGGTGGACGGCAAGCTCGAAGTCACGGGCGGCATCAAGTTGTGGAATCACTTTCCCGGCGTGTGGCTGCCCACGACGATGAGCGGCACCATCGTCGCGAGAGACGATCGGCACCTCGTGTATGAACCTTCGTCGGTGAAAGTGCTTGGCATACCGCAGGCCGGGCTGCTGCGCGCACTCGATATT
This sequence comes from Paraburkholderia strydomiana, assembly GCF_031456815.1. Classification (NCBI taxonomy): domain Bacteria; kingdom Pseudomonadati; phylum Pseudomonadota; class Betaproteobacteria; order Burkholderiales; family Burkholderiaceae; genus Paraburkholderia; species Paraburkholderia strydomiana. Next base: position 170,433 of record NZ_JAVDVL010000002.1, on the reverse strand, counting down.
CCGCTCGCTTCACTCACGCCATTTGCGCGCAAAGGCGTCGCGCTCGAAGGCAACGAACTCGTGTTCGATCAGTACACGGTGTTTCCGCCGCCCGTCTTGCAAGGGCGTCTTGCAAGCGCGACCGTGACCGACGAAGGTCTTCTACTGAAGTTCAGGCGCGAGACCGGGATCGCGCCCGCGCGGCCGCCGGAAAACATGGTCAACGCCGCAAAAAGTTATGTGTGGATCGAATCCGGCGACGTGAAGATGTTCAATTCGCTCGTCACGAATGCGCGGACGTTCATCAAGGACAGCTCGAACGCCGGCGCGATGAAGTTCGATTTATACGGCTATCGCAGGGACGTTTCGAAGGGCACGGTGAAAATGGACGCCAACGGGGGCCTCGAAGTGGATCTCGCCGCGCGAGGCAAATGATCGGGCTTTGGCATCGCGCGAGTCGCCTGCGCGGCGTTGTGTGTTGTTACGCGAAGTTGCCTCGCTCCTCGCACGAGGCAACTTCGCGCGGCTCAATCTTCCTTGTTGATGATCCACTCGTGCGCCGGGTCGTTGCGGAAATGCCAGACACGTTGGGCACCAGCCATGACATTCAGATAATACGAGTCATAGCCATACGGCACGACGACCGGATGATAGCCGCGCGGCACCATCACGACATCGTGGTCCTCGACGGCCATTGATTCGTCGATGTCGCGCATATCGGTGTACACGCGTTGGAACGCAAAGCCTTGCGGCGGATTCAACCGATGGTAGTACGTTTCTTCGAGCGAACTCTCGTGGGGCACGTTATCGGTGTCGTGCTTATGCGGAGGATAGCTCGACGCGTGTCCGCCAGGCGTTCTCACTTCAACCACCAGCAACGATTCCGCCGGCTCTGTTTGCGGAAGAATGTCGCAAACGTATCGCGTATTAAGACCCTTCCCGCGGGTCGAGCGCTTCATTGAAGACGGCTCGATCAGGCGTGCGGGCAGCTCGCCTTTCGCAGGCGCGCTCGCTACGCCGACCTCCGCATCGCGGCACGCGCGCACGGTGGCGCGCACGCCCGGCGGCAAATAGACCGCGTAAGGCGCGGCATCTTCGAATACGCTGTCGCGCGAACCGAGCGAACTCCATCGCGTGTCCGCAGTTTCAATATCCACGGCGCCCGTGAGCACGACAATGCACACTTCGCGCGACGGCTCCATCACGTGCACGACTTCACTCGTGCCAAGACGGTAAGCGGCAAAGCCGACATAGCGCCAGCATGCCGATGCCGGTGTAACTCGCGCGATCGTCTGGCCTTCGCGCTGCGCCTTCACTAATAGAGTCATGCTGCCTCCTGCGTGGTGCCATGGCTGTCGCCCCGAGTGCCGGCAGACGTCGTGTCGAGCGGGGCATCGACCAACGCACGCAATGTCTGATAGCCCTTCTGCGCATACTCGAACGACGGCGCCACGACCGGGTCCTGTTCCGCCTCCACGACGAGCCAGCCCGAATAGCCATGCCGCTTCAGGCGCGCGATGATCGACGGGAAATCGACTGCGCCGTCGCCGGGCACCGTGAAAGCGCCGGCGATCACCGCGTCGAGAAAGCTCCAGTTGCGATTGCGCGCGAGTTTCATGACGGCAGGGCGCACGTCCTTGCAATGCACATGACACACCCGTCCGATGTGTTTGTCGAGCACGACGAGCGGATCGCCGCCTGCGAAGGTGATGTGCCCGGCGTCGAACAGCAGGCCGACCGCGTCGCTCGTGCGTGACATCAGCTGATCGACGTCGGCCGGCGTTTCCACATAAGCACCCATATGATGATGGTACGCAAGCCGCACGCCGCGGCTTAGCGTATAGCGCGCGAATTCGTCGACGCGTGCGGCGTAGGCGGCCCACTGTGCGTCGCTGAAAAAACGCGGCCGTTGATATAAAGGTCTTGGCGCGCCCTGGATAGAATCCGCCACTTCGCCATACACCATGACCGTCGCGCCGTTTCGCGCGAGCAGTTCGAGATGCGGGCCGACCTCGGCGATTTCCTCTTCGACGCTACGCCGCGCGAGACGTCCCGAGTACCAGCCGGACACGAGCGCGAGATCGTATTGCGCGAGCAGCGTCTTCAATGCCTGCGGTTCGCGCGGAAACTTGTTGCCGAGTTCGAAGCCCTGGTAACCGATCTCGCGGCCTTCGGTCAGCGCTAGTTCGAGCGGCGTCTCGCCGCCGAGCGAAGGCAGATCGTCGTTCATCCACGACAACGGGTTGATGCCGATGCGTACGTTGAAAGCTGTCATGCGAGCGTCCTCAATCGTTGGCCTGGTCGTTGCTGTTGCTGCCGTTGCCGCTGTTCTCTGCCGAAGCGGGTGGTTTCCCGCGCGCCGAGATCTGCGCCTCGTAGTTGGCCCGCGCTTCGCGCACGCTCGCTCGCGGCGAGACTTCGGGCACCGCGACTTCCCACCACCAGCCGCCGTCGCTCGTCGTGCGGGCCGGATCGGTGTCGATGCTGATCACGTAGGTCCGGTCCGCCGAGCGCGCGCGTTGCAGTGCGGCTTCCAGTTCCGCCACATTCGCCGCGTGTTCCGCCCGCGCACCGAGCGCGCGGGCATGCGCGGCGAAGTCGATCTGCGGCGCGCCGAGCGGGCCCTGCATGCTGTCTTCGAGCAGGTTGTTGAACGGCGCACCGCCGCATGCCTGTTGCAGGCGATTGATGCAACCGTACCCGCGATTGTCGAGCACCACGACAATGAGCTTCGCGCCGAGCATCACCGACGTGGCAATCTCGCTGTTCATCATCAGATAGCTGCCGTCGCCCACCATCACGATCACTTCACGCTCGGGCCGCGCAAGCTTCACGCCGAGTCCTCCGGCGATTTCGTAGCCCATGCACGAGTAGCCATATTCGACGTGATAGGCGCCTGGCGTTCCGGCGCGCCACAGCTTGTGCAATTCGCCGGGCAAGGTGCCGGCCGCGCACACGACGATGTCGTTCGCCGGTGAATCCGTGCTTGAACGTTGCACGGCGCCGATGACATCGCCTTCATAAGGCAGCACGGACTCTCGTTGCGGCGCGTGCGTGAGCGCATGCACCGTATCGCGCCAGCTTGCGGCTAGTTCGTGGGCGCGCGAGGTCCACGCGCGATCCGCCTGCCAGTCTTGCAGACGTTCGGCGAGTGCGTCGAGCGCGAGACGCGCGTCCGCCTCGACGACTTGCGCGCGATGCTTGAGGGCGTCGAACGCATTTGCATTGATGCCGATCACGTCGGCTTGCGTGAACAACGTATTCGAGCCGGTTGTGAAGTCCTGCAAGCGCGTGCCAAGCGCGAGCACGCAGTCGGCATCGCGGGCGAGCGCGTTGGCCGCGGGCGAGCCGGTCACGCCCAGCGATCCGGCGTTCAGTGGATCGTCCCATGCAAGCGAACTCTTGCCGGCTTGCGTCTCCGCGACGGGAATGCCGTGCGCGGTAGCAAAACGTTGCAAGGCATCGGTCGCGCGGCCATAGAGGACGCCGCCGCCCGCAACGATCAGCGGACGCTTCGCGCGCTGCAAACGTGCTACAGCAGCGTCGATTTCATCGACACGCGGTGCCGGCGCATAGAAGGTGACAATGCGCGGCGGAAAGAAGTCGGCAGGGAAGTCCCACGCCTGCGCCTGCACGTCTTGCGGCAACGCAAGCGTGACCGGCCCGCACAACGCGGCGTCGGTGAGCACGCGCAGTGCGCGGGGCAGTGCGCTCAGCAGTTGCGCGGGATGCATGATGCGATCGAAGTAGCGCGACACGGGTTTGAACGCGTCGTTCGCGGAAACGCCGCCATCGTGGGAATCTTCAACCTGCTGCAGGACCGGATCGGGCGCCCGCGACACGAAGATGTCGCCCGGCAGCAGCAGCACCGGCAAACGGTTCACGTGCGCGAGCGCGGCGGCCGTCAGCAGATTGGTAGCGCCAGGTCCGATCGACGTGGTGACCGCCATCATGCGTCGGCGAAAGTGCGCCTTTGCATAAGCGATCGCACTGTGCGCCATCGCCTGTTCGTTATGGGCGCGCAGCGTCGGCAGCTCGTCGCGATGCTGATACAGCGCCTCGCCCATGCCGGCGACGTTGCCGTGTCCGAAGATCGCGAACACGCCGCCGAAAAGCGGTTCTGTTCCCAAGCCGTCTTCAGTGGCGACGCGTTGCGCGGCGAGATAGCGCACGAGCGCTTGCGCGGTGGTCAGCCGGATGGTCGTACCTGAGACTACGGCGCCCGCCGGTGCCGCTTCGTCGTGTCCATGATGTAACTCGCGCTGATTCATGCCGCCTGCTCCTGATGAACACGGTTGCTAGCGCCTCGTTCGGCGGCGGCGGCGTCCCGCGCCGCGCGCCACGATGCGATTAGCGTTTCGAACGTGCGGCGCACGCGCGCGATCAATTCGTCGTCGCCGATCTCGCCTGCGAGCCACGCATGACTCGGCTCGTGGAAGATCGTGCGGCCAACTGTGAAACCGCGACACGTCGCCGAGCGCGCGGCCGCTCGAAAGCCCTCGTTTAACTGCTCGACGCCCGCCGACAAACCGAGCAGCACGACGCCCCGGCAATACGGATCGCGCTCGGCGATCAGCGCGTCGATGTTGCGCCATTGCGCGGCGTCCATCGGTTCGAGCTTCCACCACTCGGGATAGATGCCGATGTTATAGAGCCGCTTCAACGCGCGATACACGATATCAGGACCCTGCGGCAAGTTCGCATGCTTCGGCGGAATCACTTCGAGCAGCAACTCGTGCCCGCTTGCTTGCGTCGCGTCGTAGAGCGCGCGCAATTGGGCTTCCTGTTCGAGGCGCTGTTCGACGGGTTCGTCGGGGTGGAATTGCACGAGGCACTTCGCGACGTGTTCCTGCGGCCACGACACGAGTGCCGTGCCGACCGAGCGGCCATGGTCGAACACGAGCGGCACCGAGCCGGGCAGCTCGACCGGGCGGCCGATCCACCAGCCGCGCCCCGTTGCGGCGTTGAGCGCGTCCTGGCCGTAGCGGCTATCGATCAGCACGCCAATGCGGCCTTGCAGGCCCAATGCGCTTTCGGTCTGCGCGACCGCGTCGACGAACAGCCCCTTGAGCTGGGCGATGCGTGCTTCGCTTGCGCCGCTCTGCTGCGCGAGTTCAAAGAACTGATTCCGATGATCGAACGCGAAGCCGAGCACTTCGTCCCACTGCTTGCGCGCAGGTGTCACGCGATGCAGTCGCGCCAGTGTCGCGTCGCGGTCGGGGCGGCGCATACGCTCAGGATCGGCCTTCGCCTCGCGTAGAAAGTAGTCCAGTTCAGCGGGCGTCGGCATGGCCGGTGCGCACGCGTGGCGCGAGACGACGAGTGCGCCGCTCGCATTGGCGGCACGCGCGCAGGCGTCGAGCGGTTGATCGCGCAGCCATCCGGAGAGAAAGCCGGACGCGAAGGCGTCGCCGGCACCGAGCACGTTCAGCACTTCGACTTCCACGCCGCCGTGCACCGGCGTGTCGTCGAGCGAGGCGGGCACTTCGCCGTCGATGATCTGGCAGCCCATCGGCCCGCGCTTGAGCACGAGCGTGGCCGGAGTGACCGCGCGCACCATTGCCAGGGCGTCGACGAGATCGCTTTTGCCGCCCGCAATGCGGAATTCCTCCTCGGTGCCGATCACGAGATCGAACAACGGCAGGATGCGCTGCAGATGCGCGGTGACGCCTTCGCTTGCAACAAAGCGCGTTTCGCCGTCCGCCTTACCCGTGAGGCCCCACAACACGGGACGATAGTCGATGTCGAGAACGGTGCGAACCTGGTTGCGCCGCGCGTAATCGAGCGCGCGGCGGCTCGTGCGGTTCACCTGTTCGGTCGAGAAGTGTGTGCCGGTAATCAGCAGCGCTTTCGACGACGCGATAAATGCCTCGTCGAAATCCGCTTCGTCAACGGCCATGTCCGCGCAATTCTCGCGATAGAAGATCAGTGGAAACGTATCGCGATCCTTCAGGCCGAGCAGCACGAGCGCGGTCAGGCGTTCAGGATCCACGCGCACGTGGCTCACATCGCAGCCTTCCTTCGTCAACGTCTCGGTGAGAAAGCGGCCCATGTGATCGTTGCCCACGCGTGCGAGCATTGCCGACGCAAGTCCAAGCCGCGCGCAGCCGAATGCAATGTTCGCCGACGACCCGCCGAGATACTTCGCGAAGCTCGACACGTCTTCGAGCCGCGCGCCGACCTGCTGCGCGTACAGATCGACCGCGAGCCGGCCAAGACACACGATGTCGCGGCTGCGGCCCGGCGCGAAGCGGCTGCCGGCGGTTGCGCCCGGTTGCTGCGCCGGCGTGCCGCTGAATGTACTGGATTGAGCCATGAATGTCCCTGAATGACAGAGCGCGGCGAGCGGTGCCACGGCAGCAGCCGCCGCGCGAATGAATCAGATCGTTGCGCCTTCGAGTTCGCCTATCATCTTCTGCATCTCGGCACCACCCGCCATCATGTCGAGCACTTCGTCCTTGCTGATCGTTTCTTTTGTGAACGTACCGAGCGATTTGCCGCGATTGAGCAACGTGAACGAATCGCCGATCGGATAGGCGTGATGCACGTTGTGCGTGATGAAGATCACCGAGATGCCTTTCGCGCGCGCCTTGTGGATCAGCTTCAGCACATTGAAGCTCTGCTTGACGCCGAGCGCAGCGGTCGGCTCGTCGAGGATCAGCACACGCGCGCCGAAATGGATGGCGCGCGCAATCGCAAGGCACTGTTTTTCGCCGCCCGACATCGTGCCGATCGGCTGATGCGGATCGCGCACGTTGATGCCCATTTCTGCGAGCTTGTCGCGAGCTGTCGTCGCGCTCGTTTCGAGGTCCATCACGTTCAGGAACCCGAACAGTTTCCTTTGCGGCTCGCGTCCCATGAAGAAATTACGCGCGACGGAGAGCAGCGGCACCAGCGCAAGATCCTGATAGACAGTCGCAATGCCGAGATCCAGCGCGTCTTTGGGCGACTCGAACAGCACCGGCTTGCCGTCGACGAGATACTGGCCCGACGACGGTTGATGTACGCCCGCCAGAGTCTTGATGAGCGTCGACTTGCCCGCGCCGTTGTCGCCGAGCAGGCAATGAACTTCTCTGCGTTTCAGGCGCAAGGTCACGCCGCTTAGCGCGATTACTTTTCCAAAGTACTTGTTGACGTTCTCGAGAGCGAGGATCACGTCGTCCTGCGGCGCGGCGCTCGACAGGTTCATTTCGTTCGTCACATGGTTCGTATCGGACATGTGCGTCTCCTCGTTACGATTGCGCGACGCGACGGCGCACATAGTGATTGAACAGCACGGCGATGAGCAGCATTACGCCGAGGAATACGCGGAACCAGTCGGAGCTCACATTCGTATAGGTGATGCCGATTTGCACCACGCCGAAAATCAGCGCGCCGAAACATGCGCCGATTACCGAGCCGTAGCCACCCGTCAACAGTGTCCCGCCGATCACCGCCGCGATGATTGCCTCGAACTCCTTCTGCAAACCGCGGTCGGCCGCAGCGGAGCCGATGTCGCACACTTGCAGCACCGCGAACAGGCACGAGCAGAACGCGGTCAGCACGAAGAGAAGGATTTTTACGCGACGCACCGGGATGCCGACGTTTTTTGCCGCGTTGGCGTCACCGCCCACTGCGAGAATCCAGTTGCCCGCGCGCGTTTTCGCGAGGACGAATGCGCAGATCGCGGCGAGACCGAACCACCACAGAATCACTTTCGGAATGCCCGGCACGAGCGCGTGACCGTTATCGAGCAGGGTGCCGATGCCGTGATGCGCGAGCATCGTGAAGAGACCCTGCAGCGCAACGCCGTGAAAGAGCGTGTTGGCGAGCCAGTCCTGCTGTGCAAGATCGCCCACGCCGGAAACGATGGTGCGGTCCGCGAACATGATCGACAGCGCAAGGGTGAGGCCGCGCAGAATAAAGAGGAACGCGAGCGTGACGATGAACGACGGCAGGCGCGTGCGCATCACGAGATAGCCGTTGAGCGCCCCCAGCAGCATCGAGCCGACGAATGCAAAGAGAATCGCGAGCGAGATCGGCCAGTGAAAGTACACAGTGGGGATCGCGACCATCATGCCGGCAAAGCCGATCATCGAGCCGATCGACAGATCGAACTCACCGGCGATCATCAGGAGACAGGCGCCCACGGAAAGAATCCCGAGATAAGCGGACACCTGCGACCAGTTCATTACGCCGTCGAGATTGAACATGCCGGAGCCGCCGGCCGTCAACGCGAAGACTAGAAACACCAGCACCGCGCCGGAGATCGCGGCGAACTCGGGGCGGTTCAGCAAATGACCGAACCATGATTCCTTGCGCACGCGCTCGTCGCGCCCGTCCGTTTCGGGACGCGACGCAGCGCTATGCGAAGCGGCGCTATTCGAGTCGACGCGCGGTGGAAAGTGCTTGCCGGCTACACCCATGATGTCTCCTTGGAGCCGGCTGTGTGTCCGGGCAAGCGGGAATGCGTTGCGGGAACGACAGCCGGTGAAATGCGCGCTGGCAGCGAAGCCGCCCGGCGGGAGCGTTGCCCGCCGCGCGCGTGACTAGCTAGAGAAAAGAATCAGCGGTACTGCCCTGCGTATTTGATGACCTTGTCGAGGTTTTCCTTCGTGATGAAGCCCGGACCGGAGCGAATATTCTTCGGGCCATACGAGGGCGCCAGGCCGTAAGTGGCAAGCCGTGCCTTGAACTTGGGATTCGCTTCGAGAATCTGGCGAATCTTCGCGGGGTCGGTGGTGTGCTCTTTCTTCACGATGGCCAGCACGGCGACCGGAATGTAGCCCTGCAGATACGGCTGCTGATCGATCGCGAACTGGATCGTGCCGTTCTGGATCGCCTTCGCGATGTCGTCGGAGAAGTCAAAGGTGCAGAAGTAGATCTTGCCGTTCAGGCCCATTTGCTGCACTGCTTTGAGCGTGGCAGAAGCCGGCGTCGGTCCGAGCGTGAGAATGGCGCCGGTGTTCGGATGGTTGCGCAAATAGGCGCTGACTTTCGATTGAATTTCGGTCGGGTCCTGGCCGGAATCGATCGTGGAGGACTTGTAGTCGACGCCAAGCGCCTCGGCGAAACCGCGGCAACGGTCGAACGAAACGGTGTTGGTCGCGAGGTGATTCACGCACAGGAACGACTTCACGCCGGCTGCTTTCGCCTTTTCGCCTGCCGCCTTGCCGGCGACGTATTCCGGCTGGCCGATGTGCATGATCGCGCCGAGTTGCGCGCTTTGTTCCTCGGTGCCCGAGTTGATCGTGACGAGCGGGATCTTCTTGGCGGTGACTTTGTTGATAGAGCTTTTCAGCACGTCGTAATCGGCGATGGTGACGATCACACCGTCGTAGTTGCGCGCTGCGGCCTGTTCGACGAGACGCGCCATATCGGCGATGTCACCGTTCGGCGGATTGCGATAGTCGGTCTCGACGTTGAAGTCTTCGTCGGCCTGCTTGATGGCGTTTTTAATCGTGTTCCACCACGAATCGGAGTCCGGCGCGTGGCTGATCAGCACGAAATGAGCGTCAGCCGCGCGGGCGGCCGAGGCCGCTCCGAATCCCGTCGCCAACGTCAAAGCCGTCACCAGAATCCTGAGCGTAGCCTTGCCCTTGCAAAGTCTCATGTCTCCACCTTTCTCGGTCTGTCGTTATTGAAGGAGCGTGTGGCGCACGGTACGCAACGCGGCACCGAGGTGTCGCACGATCGCCGCAGCACCATCGCTCACGACCAAGATTAGGTCATCTTCGAATGGCTTGCAATGGAAATTTCACCGTAGATAAAAATGGAAAATACGTTCCATTTATGCGGTGTGCTGCCTATAATCGGCAACGTCAGCAGCCTCTGCGGCGCACGTCCGAAAGCGTCTGCCGCAGTGCAGTAAAGCCCCGAAGAGAGAACCATGGCGGAAGAGAGCACAGAAGAATTGCCGAGCGTTGAAGAATTGATGCAGCGCATCGCCGATAACTACGAGGCGCTGCCGCGTCAGTTGAAGAATGTCGCGACGTATATCGAGCAACATCGTTCGAGCGTGATGGTGGACCGCACGAGCGATATCGCCGCGAGTTGCGGCGTGCATCCGTCGGCGGTCGTGCGATTTGCGCAGCGCTTCGGTTTCTCCGGCTTCTCCGATTTGCAGGCGGTGTTTCGTCAGGCATATACAGGCCAGGGTGCGTCGTCGCCCAGTTATCAGCAACGCATTCGCAAGCTCATTGACGAGAAGCCCGGTGCGTTGTCCGGTGGCGCGGTCGCGCGCGAGTTCATCGCGGCTTCCCGCGGCGGTCTCGAAGAACTCGAAGCGGGGCTCGACGACAAGCAGTTCGACGCCGCCGTGAAGATGCTGCAACAGGCGGACAACATCTATGTGATCGGCGTGCGGCGCTCGTTTCCGGTGGCGAGCTACATCGTCTATGCGTTGCAGCACACGCCCAAGCGCGTGCACCTCGTATCGGGTTTCGGCGGCATGTACCGCGAGCAGATTCGCAGCGTGAAAAAGGGCGACGTGGTGATCGCGATCAGCTTCGCGCCTTATGCGAAAGAAACGCAGTATTGCCTGCGGGTCGCGCATCATCATCAGGCGAAGACGCTGGTCATTACGGACAGCCAACTATCGCCGCTCGCGCGTTATGCGAGTACCCAGCTGTATGTGAAAGAGGGCAGCGCGTTCGCGTTCCGCTCGCTGACCAGCACGATCTGCCTGTGCCAGGCGCTCTTCATCGCGCTTGCGTACAAGCTCGAATTAAACGTAGAAGAATCGAAAGACACTGGAGGATACGATGACTGACGCAGCAAAACCGATCGACGTCGCAGTGTTCGGCGCGGGCCGTATCGGCAAGATTCACGCGGCCAATCTCGCGCGGCAACCGGGCGTGCGGCTGAAATATGTGGTCGATGTGAATAGCGAAGCGGCCGCGGCGCTGGCTGCCGTGCATGGCGCCAAGGTGGCCGATATCGACGGCGCAATGGGCGACGCGTCCGTCGGCGCCACGGTGATCTGTTCGAGCACGGACACGCATGCGGATCTGATCTTGAAGTCGGCCGCTCAGAAAAAACATGTGTTCTGCGAGAAGCCGGTCGACCTGACGCTGGAGCGTGCGCGGGCTTGTGCTGATGCCGTTGAGCGCGCGGGCGTGGTGTGCATGATCGGCTTTCAGCGCCGCTTCGATCCGACGTTCTCCGCGTTGAAGGCGCGCCTCGATGCGGGCGAGATCGGCACGCCGGAAATGCTGGTGGTGACGAGCCGCGATCCCGGCGCGCCGCCGGTGGACTACATCCGCCATTCGGGCGGCATCTTCAAGGACATGCTGATTCACGACTTCGACATTTTCCGCTGGATTCTCGACGACGAAGCGGACACGTTGCACGCTACCGGCAGTTGTCTGAGCGACCCGGCAATCGCGGAGGCGGGCGACATCGATTCGACCGCGGTGACGATCCGCACGAAGCGCGGCCGCCTGTGCCAGATCAACACCGCGCGCCGCGCCGCCTACGGCTACGACCAGCGCTTCGAAGTGCTCGGCAGCGCGGGTATGCTGCAGGCGGGCAACGTGCGGCCTACGGAAGTCACCGCTTACTCCAGGACGCAGGTGTCGAGCGACGTGCCCGAAGCGTTTTTCCTCGAACGTTATCGCGCAGCTTATGCGCTCGAAATTGCGCATTTCTTCGAGGCGGTCGCGCAGGGCAAGCCGGTGCGCACCACGGTGGCCGACGGTTTGAAAGCGCTGGAACTCGCTGAGGCCGCCACGCGCTCATGGCGCGAGGGGCGTGCGGTGAAGCTCGGCGAGGCCGCGCAATGAGTGCGGCGGCGTCAACGCGGCGGCTGCGTCTCGGCGTGGTCGGCCTCGGGCGGCTCGGCAAACGTCACGCTGAAAATCTCGCGTATCGCGTGCCGGGCGCGGAACTGGTTGCTGCTTGCAGCCCGCTCGAGGACGAGCGGGCGTGGGCGCGCGACGCTTTGCCGGCGCCGCGCCTTTACGATGACTACGCGCGGCTGCTGGACGACAAAGACGTGGACGCCGTGTGGCTTGTCACGCCGTCGTCGCTGCACGCGCAGCAGATCGTCGACGCTTTGCGCGCCGGTAAGCACGTGTTCTGCGAGAAGCCTTTGTCGCTCGATCTGGCCGAGTGCGAGCGCGTGCTGCACGAGGCTGCGCAGTATCCGCATCTGCAGGCGACGATTGGCTTCATGCGGCGTTTCGATCCGAGCTACAAGGACGCGTTCGACAAAATCGAAGCGGGCGCGATCGGGCGGCCGTTTCTGGTGCGCTCGCAAACCACTGACAAGAACGACACCGACGGCTTCTTCGTGCGCTTCGCGGCAACTTCCGGCGGCATTTTCCTCGACTGCACGGTGCACGACATCGACGTCGCGCGCTGGCTGCTCGGAAAGCCGCGCGCAAAGCGCGTGTTCGCGGCGGGCGCCGTCGCGCTGCACGAAGGCCTGCGTGAATTCGGCGATGTGGATAACGGCGTGGCGATCTGCGAATTCGAGGACGGCAAGCTCGCCATGTTCTACGCGTCGCGGACCCAGGCACATGGTAACGACACGCACAGCGAGGTGATCGGCACGGCAGGCGGACTGACCATTGGCCATAATCCGCGCGCGAATCGCGTCGAGATTTACGACGCGACGGGCATTCGCAACGAGTGCACACCGAGCTTTTTCGATCGCTTCGAAGAAGCGTTTCTGCACGAGGCGCGCGCGTTCGTTGCGTCGGTGCAGGGCGGGGCGGGATCGACCGCGCAAGCGGGCGCGACGCTCGCCGACGCGCTGGAAGCGACCCGCATCGGCAATGCGCTGCGGCAGTCGCTGCAAAGCGGGCAGGCTGTGACGCTGTAGCGTCGATATGGCTGGTTGGACGGCGTGGTGCGCGGTGCCTGCGCCGGCAAGGCGGCGAAGGCTGCGGTAGAATTTGACCCTCTGTCCGGCGTCGCGAACGACGCCTTGTCCCGAAGGTCATCGTCGATGCAAATTCAGATTCATAAGGAAGTCGATGCGCGCGGGCTGATGTGCCCGTTGCCCATTTTGCGCGCCAAGAAGGCGCTCGCCGATATGGAAAGCGGTCAGATTCTCAAGGTGCTCGCTACCGACCCCGGCTCGCAGCGCGATTTCGCCGCGTTCGCGAAGCAGACCGGCAATGAGATCGTCGAGAGTTCGGCGCACGACAAGGTCTTTACGTTTCTCATGAAGCGCCGCTGAAGCGCATACATTCAGACGCACGCTCCCAAACAAAAGGCGCTGTGCCCGCGAAAGCGGGGCACAGCGCCTTTTTGACTTTCGGGAGATGCCTCGCGATTCAAGGCATCTCGCAGGGGCTTTAGCCTTCCAGAACCGGCGAACGGGTACGCAGATATTCGTCGAAATCCGCGGCCACTTCGGGGTGACGCAGCGCGAACTCGACCGTTGCCTTCAGATAACCGAGCTTGCTGCCGCAGTCGAAGCGCGTGCCATGGTACTTGTACGCGAGAACCTGTTCGTCGGCGAGCAACGACTGGATTGCGTCCGTCAGCTGCAGTTCGCCGCCGGCGCCCGGCTTGATCGAGCGGATGTGGTCGAAAATGCGCGGTTTGAGCACGTAGCGGCCCACCACGCCGAGATTCGACGGTGCGACGCTCGGTTCCGGCTTTTCGACGATGCCCGACATCTTGATGATCGAGTCTTCCCATTCCTTGCCGTCGACAATGCCGTACGACTTGGTTTCCTGCGCCGGGATCTCTTCGACGCCGATCACCGAGCTGTGATAGTGGTCGAACACCTCGATCATTTGCGTCATGACGGGCGGCGTGCCGTACAGCAAGTCGTCAGCCAGAATCACGGCAAACGGGTTGTCGCCCACCAGCTTTTCCGCGCACAGCACGGCGTGGCCGAGGCCGAGCGCTTCGGGCTGACGCACGTAGAAGCAGTCCACATGGCTCGGCTTGATGCTGCGCACGAGTTCGAGGAGCTTGTCCTTGCCGCGCGCTTCCAGTTCGGCTTCGATTTCATACGATTTATCGAAGTGGTCTTCAATCGCCCGTTTGCTGCGGCCCGTGACGAAGATCATTTCGGTGATGCCGGCCGCCATGGCTTCTTCCACCGCGTACTGAATCAGCGGCTTGTCGACGATCGGCAGCATTTCCTTCGGGCTTGCCTTCGTGGCAGGGAGGAACCGGGTGCCAAGACCTGCTACCGGAAATACTGCCTTTGTAACTTTTAGCATGTGATTACCCTGAGTCCTCTGGTTTAGCTATCTGTCCGTGCCCGCCGCGCGGGCGGGCGTGGAGCGTCGATCAGGCCGGCAAGCGCGCGAGCTGCGCTTTCAGCTTGCCGACAGTCGCTTCGAATTCCGCCAGCCTTTTCTGCTCCTGCTCGACGACTGCGGGCGGCGCCTTGGCGACAAAACTTTCGTTCTGCAGTTTAGCGTTGCACTTGACGACTTCTGTGCTCAACCGCGCAATCTCCTTAGACAACCGCTCGCGCTCGACCGCGACGTCGATTTCCACCTTCAGCACGAGCTTGTCACTGCCTACGATAGCAATTGGCGCGCCATCTGCTTGCGCGTCGAGCGCGGCTTCGTCGGCAATGATCTGCACTTCCGACAAACGGGCCAATGCCTGGGCGTACGGAGCGAAGGTGCGCAGACGCTCCGCGTTGCCGGTAGCGAGCAACGGCACCTTGACCGCCGGCGACAGATTCATTTCGCCGCGCAGATTCCGGCACGCATCGATCACTGCTTTCAGGTCGGCCGCCCATTGCTCCGCGTCTTCGTCGAGCTTCGACATCTCGGCAACGGGGTACGGCTGCACCATGATGGACGCTTCGCCCTCGGCCTTGCCCGCGGGATAACGCCCGGCCAACGGCGCAACTTTTTGCCACAACGCCTCGGTGATGAACGGAATCACCGGGTGCGCGAGGCGCAACACCGTCTCGAGCACGCGCAGCAGGGTGCGCCGTGTGGCGCGCTGCTGGTTCGGTTGACCCGTCTGGATCTGAACCTTGGCGAGTTCGAGATACCAGTCACAGTATTCGTCCCAGACGAACTTGTATAGGGCGTTGGCCACATTGTCGAAGCGATAGTCGGCGAAACCCCTGGCGATCTCGGTTTCCACGCGCTGCAGGCGGGACACGATCCAGCGATCCGCCGACGAGAAGTTCAGGTGGCCGTCCGGGCCGCACTCGCCGCACTGTTCCGGCTTGCCGAAACCGCAATCGTGACCTTCGCAGTTCATCAGCACGAAGCGGGTGGCGTTCCACAGCTTGTTGCAGAAATTGCGGTAGCCCTCGCAGCGTGCGAGATCGAAGTTGACGTTGCGCCCGAGCGTGGCCATTGACGCCATCGTGAAGCGCAGCGCGTCGGTGCCGAACGCGGGAATGCCGTCGGGAAATTCCTTGCGGGTTTTCTTTTCGATCGACGCGGCCTGCTTCGGGTTCATGAGGCCGGTGGTCCGTTTGGCGACGAGGGCGTCAAGGCCGATGCCGTCGACGATATCGATCGGATCGAGCGTATTGCCCTTGCTCTTCGACATTTTCTGACCTTCGGCGTCGCGCACGAGACCGTGCACGTAAACCGTGTCGAACGGCACCTTGCCCGTGAAGTGCGTGGTCATCATGACCATGCGCGCCACCCAGAAGAAGATGATGTCGAAGCCCGTAACCAGCACCGACGACGGCAGGAAGTGCTTCAGTTCCTGCGTTTCGTTCGGCCAGCCGAGCGACGAGAACGGCACGAGCGCGGACGAAAACCACGTGTCGAGCACGTCTTCGTCGCGTTTCAGCGGGCCCGTGTAGCCGGCTTCTGCCGCTTTTGCGTGCGCGCCTTCCTCGGTCTTCGCAACGAAAATCTCGCCATTTTCGCCGTACCACGCGGGAATCTGATGGCCCCACCAGAGTTGGCGCGAGATACACCAGTCCTGGATGTTCTCGAGCCACTGGTAGTACGTGGTGGTCCAGTTTTCCGGCACGAAGCGGATTTCGCCGTTGCGAACCACGTCGAGCGCGGTTTCGGCGATCGATTTGCCCGGATTGAACGTGCCTTCAGGCGCCGGTTTGCTCATCGCGACGAACCACTGGTCGGTCAGCATCGGCTCGATCACGACGCCGGTGCGGTCGCCGCGCGGCACCATCAGCTTGTGCGGCTTGACCGATTCGAGGGCGCCGAGCGCTTCGAGGTCGGCGACGACCTGCTTGCGGGCTTCGAAACGGTCGAGGCCACGGTATTTTTCCGGCGCGTTGTCGTTGATCTTCGCGTCGAGCGTGAGAATCTCGATTTGCGGCAGCTTGTGGCGCAGGCCGACCTGATAGTCGTTGAAGTCGTGCGCGGGCGTGACCTTGACGACGCCCGTGCCGAACTCGCGGTCGACGTAGTCGTCGGCGATGATCGGCACTTCGCGGCCTGACAGCGGCAGCGTGACGGTCTTGCCGATCAGATGCGCGTAGCGCTCGTCTTCCGGATGGACCATCACGGCGGTGTCGCCGAGCATGGTTTCGGGCCGCGTGGTCGCGACCGTCAGATGGCCGGAGCCGTCGGTGAGCGGATACTGGATGTGCCACAGGTGGCCGTTTTCTTCTTCGCTGACCACTTCGAGATCGGAAACGGCGGTAAGCAGCACCGGGTCCCAGTTGACGAGGCGTTTGCCGCGATAGATCAGGCCCTGTTCATAAAGGCGCACGAACACGTCGCGCACGGCGGCCGACATCTTGTCGTCCATCGTGAAGTATTCGCGCGACCAGTCGATCGACGCGCCGAGGCGGCGCACCTGGTTCGTGATGGTCGAGCCGGATTCCTGCTTCCATTCCCAGACGCGTTCGACGAATTTCTCGCGGCCGAGGTCATGGCGCGACACGCCTTGCGCGTCGAGTTGCCGTTCGACGACGATCTGCGTGGCGATACCCGCGTGGTCGGTGCCCGGCACCCACAGTGTGTTGTCGCCGAGCATGCGGTGATAGCGGGCGAGGCCGTCCATGATGGTCTGGTTGAACGCGTGGCCCATGTGAAGGGTGCCGGTGACGTTCGGCGGCGGCAACTGGATCGAGAAGTCTTTCCTGTTCCCGTCGAAAGAGGGCGCCGCGTAGGCGCGCTTTTCCCATTCGGGGCCCCAGTGGGCTTCGATGGTGTGCGGCTCGAAGCTTTTGGCAAGGGTAGAGGAGGTGTCGCTCGGGGTGTCGCTCATGGGTCGATCGGCTGGTAAATGCGGAGAATGTTCGATTATAAAGGGCGCCGGGGCGCGGCTCTGGTTTTGGTGTTTCTCTGCTGCCGGAGGCTCGAAGGCGAGCGCCTGGCGACGCTGGCCCGAGGTGAGGTGCCGACGCTGCGCGACGTGTACGACAACACGCTGACTGGCTTCGGGCCGCGCTTGCGGCCTAACGGCTCCGTGTCGTTCGTGTACCGCTCGAGCGCACCTGAAGGCCAGCAGAAAAGGAGCACGGGACGCCGGCCGGGGATAACCGTCGAGGAAGCATGGGCGACCGCAAAGGCGTTCATGGGTGTGCCGATCACCGCTCCGCAGGCAGAGTGAAGAGGCCGATTCCCACCGCGACAATCAACTGTGGCGCAATCAGACGAATCCAATTTTCTGAATTTCATTGCGCGCGCGCAAGTCGTGACAGTTCTCGACGATCCTAGGGGCCGGATCGTGGGACCATCGTGCGGCTGTATTCCGCAGACAAAATGGTCTCTCGCACCGGGCTGGAGTTTGGTCACGCGGATGTGCCCCCGCATCGACGGGATTCAGGACCGGACTGCCAGACGAAACGAATGCCATGACGAAGCCGCATCAACCGCTCGCAGACCCCGAACTGCTCGACTACTACACCGGTGAACTGCTCTATGCAGGCAGCCGTGCGCAGGAATTCGCCGCAGGGCACCTGAAGATCGCGGCGCGGCTGGGCATGCAGGCGGGCGGGATCGACGACCCCTCTGTCGAGCGCCTGGTCCAGGCCTCCGCGTTCGTGAACGCCCGCGCGCAGATGCGCATCGACCGTGCGCCGGATCCGTTCACGCTGCGCCTGCTCGAGAGCGTGCATCCCAACTACGTCACGCCGTTGCCGTCGATGGCGCTCGTGCAGTTCTACCCTGGCGAAGGTGCGGGACAGGGCGGCGAGGCACAGATGCTGCCGCGTGGCACGCCCCTTTTCTCGCGTGCGCAGGAAGGTCAGACGGCGGTGGAATTGCGCACCGCCTTCGATGTGACCGTCCAGCCACTGACGATTGCCGCTGTCATTGCGGGCGGTATTCCGCCCGATATTCCCAACCTTTACCGCCATGTGTCCGGAGGTGTCCAGGTGCGCGGCTCGCTGCGCCTGCGCATCCGGACAACCCACGGCGGCCCCATCCGCGCGCTGTCCGCTCTGGACCGCCTGCCTGTTTATCTGTGTGGCGCGGAGCGGATTGCCTCGCAGCTCTTCGATCTGATCCACACGGCGACTGTGGCGAGCATTACGGGCGTGCCGGGGAAGTTTGCGACGGGCGAGCTGCACAGCGTGTTCCAGGACGGCATGCGCAATGGCCGTATCGAGCATGCGGTTGAGTACGAGGGGCTGGAGCCGCAGCGGAGTCTCCTGCCGCCCGTCCATGAGGGCATGCACGGCCATAACCTGCTGCACGAGTACATGGTTTTTCCGCAACGGTTCTGGTTCTTCACACTCGCCGGCCTGGCCGGTGGGCTGTCGCGCATCGACGAACCCGAAGCCGAGCTCGTGCTGCTGCTATCCCGCGAGCCGGGAGAACTGGCGCAGCATGTCGATGCCTCGCAGTTTGCGCTGCACTGTGTGCCTGTCGTGAACCTGTATCCGGCCGCGTCCGAGCGGCTGAAGGTGGCCTCCCAGGACAGCGAGCACCGGCTCGTGCCCGAGGTGACCGCGCCCGACGATCATCTGCTTCACTCGGTCAATCACATCATCGGCCAGGTGGACGATGACGCGACATCGGAGGCAATTCCCTTTGTGCCTCAGGACGTGGCACTCCCAAACGACGAGCGTCGCGATGTGCGCCGCTTTACCGTGCGGCGTGAGCTGGAACTGCCGGCGGACAACGTGCGCCGCTACGCCACCCACCAGCCGTTTGTGCGCACCCATACGTGGCTATCGCTCCTGCGGCACGACCAGCAGCCAGACGATTCGGGGGTGCGCTACCTGTCACTCGATGCTTGGCTGACCAATGGCGACCTGCCTTGCACACTGCCGCGCAATGGCCGCGATGACCTGATCGTGCATGGTGCGAAATCAGTCGCCAGTGTGGGCTTCGTGCGGCCACCCACCATGCCCGGGCCACCGCTGGCGCGTGGCGAGGCGGCATGGAAGCTTCTGCGGCAGTTGAACCTCGAATACGGCGTGTTCGATGACGAATACGACGAGCCGTGGCCCGGCGAGGGGCTGCGCATGATGCTGGAGCCGTACCTCGCTGCAGGTGCACCGCAAATGCGCCACCAGCTCGACGGCCTCATCGCTGCGCAGGCTGTTCCGGTGAACGACTGGCACCGGATCGCGGGCGACATGCAGTTCATGCGCGGCATCGGTATCACGCTGGAGTTTGACGAGGCGGCGTTCGAAGGCTGGTCGGCCTTCACGTTCGCCCTCGTGCTGGAGCGCTATGTGGCCCGCCACGTTTCCAGACATTCCTTCACGCGCACTACGTTCAGGACGAAGCAGCGTGGCGCGGTTTTCACCTGGCCCGCGCGTGACGGTACGCGCGAGGTTTTCTAGGAGGTGCATTCATGTCATGGAATACCCAGGCCCGCACGCTTGAGGTGAGCTGCGAGGCGTTTCCGACCTACCGGGGCGAGCCGGTGTTCGTGGCCACGCGCCTGGCGGGCACGGAAAAACTCGGCCGTCTCTACGACTATGAGGTCGATGTCTCGACCATCGAGGCGGACGGCCTGCACATCAGCGAATTACACAAGCTGGTTGATGTCAACAAGCTGGTGGGCAAGCGCATGACGGTGCGCATCGCCATCGGAGGCAACGGCACCTGGCAGAACGGCCTGACACTGGACAGCGGCGTGAACTTCGGGACCGACATCCGCGAGATCACGGGCGTGATCACCGAGGCAAGCTGCCTTGGAGCGGAAGCGCCGCGCCGCATGTTCTATCGCTTTCGCCTGCGGCCCGCGCTCTGGCTCACCAGCCTGAACCGCGAAAACCGCGCGTTCATGGACAAGGATGTCGTCGAGATCACGCGCGAGGTCCTGAAGAAGTATCCCATCGAGGTGCGCTACCGTCTCAGCGGCCCCGGTGGTCAGAAGAGCTATTACCCGAGAAGGGACTACACCCGACAGTGGTTTGAATCTGACTGGAATTTTCTGGACAGACTATGGCAAGAATTCGGGGTGACATTTTTCCAGCAAGGCGACACCCTGGTACTGTTCGACAACGCGAGCTGGAAGAAGCATGGCCCCGCGTACCGAACCATCCGGTTTCTCGACCGGGGCGGCCAGCGCATTGACGAGGAGCATGTTCATACTCTGAAGCTCTCGCGGGCGCTGACCACCGGCCAGACGACGGTCACCGACTACGACTATATGCAGGGCGAGTCGCACCGCACGTACACGGTCAAGATGCATCGGGACGCCTCGCACGACAACGCCGAGGAGTACATCCAGGCCGACTATGCGCAGCCGCTGCAGGGGGCGATGGGTGTCAATGGCCAGCGCAACGACGAGCAGTATGAGGCTCGATTCCTGGCGCGGGTGCGCGTCGATGCGCATCGCTGCAAATCAATGCGCATCAAGGGGGAAGGCAACCTGCGCGGCCTGATGACGGGTTACTCGTTCTTCCTTGAGGGCTATCCGTACCAGCCGGCGAACGCCGAGTACGTGGTGACCGGCACGACAATCGAAATCGTGAACAACGACACGGTCACCCAGGGTGGCGGCCTGAAACGCCAGTACACGTGCAAGACGAAGTTCACGGCGCAGGACGCCAACGAGGTATACCGCACGCCGCTGAAGGCGAAGAAGCCTCGCGCGTTTGCCGAGACCGCCATCGTGTGCGGCTACGACAACTCGGTTGTGACCACAGACCCGCTCGCGCGGCTGCGCCTGTGGTTCACCTGGGACCGCAAGGGCCAGCGCGACGGGCAGGCCACGTGCTGGGTGCCGCTCGCGCAGCCGTGGCAGGGCACGCGCCGTGGTGCGATCTGGATTCCGCGTGTGGACGACCACGTCCATGTGGGGTACTACAACTCCGACCCGGACCGCCCATTCATCCTGGCAAGCCATACGACGAACGATAACAAGACGCCGTGGGACCTGCCCGCGAACGAGGCGCTGTCGGGCTGGCGCAGCCAGGACATTGGCAGGAAAAGCGGGTCTGCCTCGAACAGCGTTGTGACCGACGACACGCCCGGCAGGCTTCAGGTGCAGGTGACGAGTGACCATGCCAACTCGCGCTTCGTGGCGGGCTTCAACACACGCATTGATGGCAACAAGGGGCGCACGGAGGCGCGTGGGGAAGGCATCGAGGTGGCCACCGATGCACACGCGGTAATGCGGGCGAACAAGGGCACGCTGATCACGACAGAGTCGCGCTCAGGTGCAACCGCGCCTGCGCTGGATCGGGGGGAAACAGTCCAGCGCCTGGCCCAGGCAGCGGAGCAGCACGACGTGCTGGCCGCCGCGGCCGTTCAGGCGGGAGCGCAACAGTCGCAGGACAGGCACGAACTTGGCCAGCCGCTGAAGCAGCAGGCAACGGAAATTGGTCGCACGGGAGACGATGGTCTTGGCGGGCCATCGAAGCCGCATCTCGTTCTGGCCTCCGCTGCCGATGTTGCAGCAACCGCGACCGCCAATACCCATCTGCATAGCGGCAAACATACCGCCCTGACGAGCGGCGAGCATACGAGCGTCAGCACGGGCGGCAACCTGTTCGCTTCGGCACGCAAGGCGATCAGGCTGTTTGCCTATCAACTCGGCATCCGCATCATCGCCTATGCCGAGGACATTAATATTTCCTCGCTGAAGAAGAACCTCAATCTGCTGGCGAAACTCGACATCACCCAGAGTGCCAACCGCATCACGATCAAGGCAACCGAAGAGGTGATGCTGCACGGTGGCGACAGCTATATCAGCCTGAGGAGCGGCAAGATTACCGTCGGCGGCGGTGTCTATGAGGTCAACGCCCAAGCGAAAAACCTGCCCCCGAAACCGATGGGGGTGAATGCGAATGGACTGCCCGATGTCCAGGCGAACGACCAGCTTTTCCGCGTGCTCTCGCCGACGGGCCAGCCGCTTCCTGGTGTGGACTACCAGATGATCGCCCAGTCAGCCGGTCATATCTTCAGGACAGACGAACTGGGACGCTCACCGGCACTGAATACCGTAGAGCAGGAAGGCGCAGCGTTCCAGTTGCACTGGGATGAATTTTTCGCCGCTCGCGGCGAGGTCAATGCGTAATTACGACATGGATCAGGGAACGAGAAAATTTTGGCAGAAAATCTGACAGCGACCGGCACGACGAATCCCCGGCCCAATACGTGCGTCGACGCGAAGTGTAGTTGTGATGTTATCTGGTCGCTCGCGCAGCAGTTTGCGATGCGGCACCTCGTGACGCATGCGCCGGTTCACCAGCACATGCCCGACTACCGCGAGGGCGATCCGCATGTTTCGGGCACACAGGTTGAAAAGGGAGCGCCGGCGTTCGTCAGTGATCCTGAGGTACGGGCGAGACGCATCGCCGCAGCCTATGCGCGAGTGTTCCTTGAAGACTTCCATCTGGGTGACAAGAGCAAGATCGGCCGCTTCTATTGGCTCGGCCTGGGCGCGTTCGCGTCCAAGCAGGTTGCGGCCACGCTCGCGCTCTGGCGGGTGAAATATGGCGCACGGTGGTCCGACTTACGCGCAGGCCTGGGCCGTGGCAATCTCTGGCTGTTCAACGATGTTCTGCCATGGTTCTATGGCTATGCCGCTGGAGCCGGCACCTTCGATATGTGTGCGCAGTCCCGCGACAGCAGGAATTTTGTCGATCAGGTTGCAACCAACTTCTCCCGGCAGAAGATCCATGCGGAATCAATCGGCAAAGTTCCGTACGAGATTGATGGCGACACTGGAGTGAAGAAGGCCAAGCTTGGCTATCTCAAGTGTACGCCGCTGGTTTTAGATGGATTTCAAAAAGTATCGAAATGGGAGGACGCACCAGAAGGACAGCGAGCACGTATCGCTTTCAACCACCTGCTTGCCATTGCAATGCACGAACAAGGTGAGGTGCTCCAGGGGTTGATCTACGATGATCCGTCTTTCCAGTGGTGGCTCAACGGCCAGCGATCGGCACTGGCGACCTCCGACGATACAGCAATCAACGCTTCGGTAAGCGGGATGCAATATGGCTTGTCAGACGGTTCCGACATTGCGCTGTCGCCGGTTATTCGAGCCTTGGTGCCGAGTCTTCAATTGGTACTTACCGACGAAGACACCACGAACAACGCGGAATTCCGATCCGATGCTCCAGACCGGCTCGTGCTGCAGGATTACCAGAAGAGGATGGCCTGGATTGCGGATGCTGCAACGAAGTATCACGGTTTGATGAAAGGCGACAAGCGACAGACGATGCTTGACTACCTCTCAAACATCAGGAACTGGGGCGATATGCCGGACAACTCATGAGGACGATCCTTTCCGCAACGTTGGCCATCGGCACATTGTTATTTGCCGTTCTGATGGTTGCGCATCACTGGAGTCCTCCTTCATCATTTTCTAACGATCGCGACATGTCACAGTTACCTACGATTATCCGGCTTGGAAAGCCACAACGCTCCGACCTGAATGGTCCCGGCTCATCCGTCGACAATCATCCCACAGGCGCGAAGTTTTACCAGCGTGACTGGCAAAGAGGCGACCTTGGTACGGTGCAGTTTGTGAGTGGGAATCACAGTTTCGTGATCGATAACGTTCTGTCGATGATCGGCTTCGCGGCCGAAAACGTACCGGAGGGGATCTACGAGTGGAAGATCAGTTTTGGCGTGAGTCCCGAGCAGGCTGATACGCACGAAGCGGCGCGTGATCGGGTTATGACGTTGCTCGCACAATTGCGCTCCCTTGGATGGAAGCACTATATCGATTCATTTGATCCGCGTCTTTCTGGGAAGCAGGCGTGGATTTATGCCGCGTCAGATGCAGCAGATTGGGAATATTCTCTCGATTCAACCTATATGCCCAGTATGGATGAGTGGATGAAGGCCAAGGGAAAATTTCCCAGATGGGTTTTCTATGCCGATGGCGCGTATCTCGAAGTTAGCCTTATGGAAAGCAACATGGGCGGATTCGTCGGAAAGAGCACCTACCTGCTAACGGTCGATGTGAAGAGTGAATACGCTTTTTATGGTCTAGGGTATTTCCCGGGAAAAGCAGAAAAAATCCACAACTGGAAGGCACTCCTGCCCGCAGAACTGGAGAAGTACCAAGCCATGAGGCTCAAGACGGAAGCGGCACTGAGGGCACAAGGCTACGCCATCGACACGACCTACCAGGACCCACCCATCAAGGCGCTGCAGTCGTCCAGTGCATCCGCAAATTGAGGGGGAAATCATGCTGATGGAACGTGCGGACATAAATGGCAAGAAGCAGATCGTGGTGGGCGATACGACAAGCCACGGCGGTAAGGTTGTTTCGGGCAGTCCGTCTTCGACCTGGGGGCCTTCCGAAATGCCTATCGCGCGTAAGGGTGACAAGGTGACCTGCCCGAAATGCGCACCTCATATGTTCGAGATTGCCGAGGGCTACGATGGAAGCCTTGATTTCGGCTCGCCCATCGCAGTAGAGGGGCACAAGACCACATGCGGCGCAACGTTGATCGCTAGCGAGCAATGACGCAGCGGGAAGCAAAATCGCATCCTGTACCTCGGCGTGCCCGCGCGGCAAGACAATCGCGCCACGTGCGGGCGCGGACGAAGGGTCTGCGCCTGAGCATCGGGGACATGCGCGCGATGCCACTATGCGACGGACCGGATATCCTGGTCAATCCGTTCGCCAGCACCTCCGGGCTGCGGTGCCCGGCTGGCGGCCCGGCGCCTGCCAGTCATCTGCTGCATTAGCCGTGCGCTTCACTCTCATGAGATGACCTGATGAAGTCTGAACAACCGGATACGGCTTCGGCCGTACCGCCGCTTTCTCAAGCGCTGATCGCGCACGTGGAAGCCGAGCCGTGGCGTTACGGGTTTATTGCGCTCATGCGCCGGATCTATGCGAACCCGGCCATCGATCCGGTCGGCACGGCTGCACTGACTACCACCGAGACATTCAGGCTCGGCCAGAAGCCGAGCCTGGTCTTCGCGCCACGCGAAATTGCGGATGCCACGCTCAAGGGCGGCAGGCTTCGCATCCGGCTCTTTAGTCTCGGCATGCTCGGCCCCAACGGTCCGCTACCTATCCACGTCACGGAGATTGCACGCGAGCGTGAGGAAAGCCGTCGCGATCCAACACTCTGCAATTTCCTCGACATCTTCCATCACCGCTCTCTCTCGCTGATGTTTCGCGCATGGAAGTGGTCGCAGTCGGCGGCGAGCCTCGACCGGGCCGACGACGATCACTTTTCTTTTTACGTGGCCTCGCTGCTGGGGGATGGGGGGCGGCGCGAGCGGCGCTTTCCGCTGGCCTCCCATGCACGCCTGTCGGCCGCTCCACACCTGATACGCCAGTCGCGCAATCCTGACGGCCTGCGTGCCACGCTGGCGCACTACTTTGGCGTGCCGGCGGAGATAAAGGAGTTTGGACTGCACTGGATGGCCATTGAGCCGGGGCGCGAGAGCCGTCTGGGTGGAGAGCGGATGTCGTCCTGCATGGCGATGGGCGCGACCCTCGGGCAGGTGGTCCCTGACCGCAGGCACCGTTTCTGTCTCGTGCTTGGGCCGCTCGATTCGGAACAGTATCAGCGCTTTACACCGCGGGGCGCCGACTTGCTCAAGCTCATCGAGTTCGTTTGGACCTTTGTCGGCCGCGAGTATTCCTGGGAGCTTGAGCTGTTGCTCAAGCGGGAAAGCGCGACACCCTCGGTCATGGGCGGCTCTCAGCAGCTCGGCTGGTCGAGCTGGCTGGGCCAGTCACCTCAGTGGAAGCCCATCGCCGGGATGCGCTTCGAGCCGGAAAACTACGTGCGCCAGCTGCGGCAGAAAGTGAAAGCCCGGGCCTCAGGCGACATGCCCGCGTAGCGCTCGACCGTTCTTTGAGTTCAACATCGCTGACCTCCTGGCGAGTACCCCGATAAGCCAGCCGGACTGGTGGGTGTCATCGCTCTTCGGCTCGACTGGCGGGATGCCAGTATCCAGGACGGACATCTGGTGCCCGAACTGGATGTCGAAGACGAAGAAGTGGAAACGCGAACGCTGTGATGTGGAAGGCCGAAAAGGGACCAAAAGAAAGAGCTGCTGCAAGCAAAGGAAACCGCCGCCGCCGGCAGCATGACCGCACCGAGGGCGCAAAAAATCCCTTCCCCCTCGCGGGCATATAATGACGAACACCCCGCCGTCCCTCCGAAAAAATGCCCGATCTGCTAGCCAATCTCAACCCCGAACAACACGCCGCCGTCACGCTCCCCAACGAGCCCGCGCTCATTCTCGCCGGCGCGGGCAGCGGCAAAACCCGCGTGCTCATCACGCGCATTGCGTGGCTCATCCAGCACGGGCTTGCGTCGCCCGCCACCATTCTGGCCGTGACCTTCACCAACAAGGCCGCGCGCGAAATGATGTCGCGCCTGTCGGCGCTTTTGCCCATCGACACGCGCGGCATGTGGATCGGCACCTTTCACGGCCTGTGCAACCGCATGCTGCGCGCGCATCATCGCGATGCCGGCTTGCCCGCCACCTTCCAGATTCTCGACACCGCCGACCAGCTGTCCGCGATCAAGCGTCTGATGAAGGGCCTGAACATCGACGACGAAAAATATCCGGCCAAGAACCTCCAGTACTTCATCAACAACGCGAAGGAACAAGGACTGCGCCCGAAAGACGTCGACGCCACCGACAATTTCAACCGCAAATTCGTCGAACTGTACGAAGCGTATGACCAGCAGTGTCAGCGCGAAGGCGTCGTCGACTTCCCGGAACTGCTGCTGCGCTGTTATGAACTGCTCGCGCACAATCCGCCGCTGCGCGCACATTATCAGGCGCGCTTCAAGCACATTCTCGTCGACGAGTTTCAGGACACGAACAAGCTGCAATACGCGTGGCTGAAGCTGCTCGCGGGTCAGACCAATTCGATCTTCGCGGTCGGCGACGACGACCAGTCAATCTACGCGTTCCGCGGCGCAAACGTCGGCAACATGCGCGACTTCGAGCACGAGTTCAACGTGCGGCATCTGATCAAGCTCGAACAGAACTACCGCTCGCACGGCCATATTCTCGACGCGGCCAATCAGCTGATCGCGAACAATTCGCGGCGTCTCGGCAAGAATCTGCGCACCGACGCCGGTCATGGTGAACCGGTCCGTGTTTATGAATCGGCGACGGATTCGCAGGAAGCCGGCTGGATCGTCGAGGAAATCAAGGCGCTGATCAGCACCGGCACGTCGCGCAGCGAAATCGCGATTCTCTACCGCAGCAATGCGCAGTCGCGCACGATCGAGCACACGCTCGTCAATGCGGGCATCGCGTATCGCGTGTATGGCGGCTTGCGCTTTTTCGAGCGCCAGGAAGTCAAGCACGCGCTCGCGTACCTGCGTCTGATCGACAATCCGAACGACGACACAGCGTTCGCGCGCGTCGTCAACTTCCCCACGCGCGGCATCGGCGCGCGCTCGATCGAACAGCTCGCGGACGCGGCGCGACTGTATAACTGCTCGATGGCCGCGGCGATCCCATATGTCGCCGGCAAGGCGGGCTCCAGTCTTGCGAGCTTCGCGAACCTGATCGGCAAGATGCGCGCGGAAACTCAGCAGATGACCTTGCCGGAAACCGTCGAGTACGTTGTCCGTGCAAGCGGTCTCGCGGACTTCTATCAGAACGAGCGCGAAGGTCAGGACCGGCTCGAGAACTTGCAGGAACTCGTCAACGCGGCCGCCGCGTTCGTCAGCGAAGAGGGCTACGGCATGGACACGCCCGCGCGCTCCATTCCGCTGCGTCCGGGCGCCACCGCGGCGCCCGAACTGGCAGTCGCGACCGACGACCCGAACACCGTAGTGCTCGACGCGCCCGGCATCGCCGACCCCGCGCAAAACCCGGACACCATGACGCCGCTCGCCGGCTTCCTGTCGCACGCGTCGCTCGAAGCGGGCGACAACCAGGCGCAAGCCGGCCAGGAAGCCGTGCAACTCATGACGGTGCACGCGGCCAAGGGCCTCGAATTCACGGCCGTGTTCATTACGGGTCTCGAAGAGGGGCTGTTTCCGCACGAGAACAGCGCAATGGAGTCGGACGGACTGGAAGAAGAGCGCCGTCTGATGTATGTCGCCATCACGCGCGCGAAGGAGCGCCTGTACTTGTCTTTCGCGCAAAGCCGGATGCTGCACGGCCAGACCCGCTACAACATTCGCTCGCGTTTCTTCGACGAATTGCCGCAGGAAACGCTCAAGTGGCTCACGCCGAAAGTCGAGGCGGGCGCGCGCTGGGGCGGCCGCTCGGACAATGCCGGTTATGGACGAGACTGGTTCGCCCGGCCCGACCGCCAGCAGGGGTACGGCGGCGGGGCGTCCACGGCAGCCGCGCCGTTGCCGGCCTTCGCTAACGAGCAACGTGCGGCGGAGGCGGGCTTCCGCGTCGGCCAGCAGGTGTTTCACACCAAGTTCGGCGAAGGCACGATCACCGCGCTGGAAGGCGGCGGGGCCGACGCGAAGGCGCAAGTCAAGTTCAAGCGCCACGGCGAGAAGTGGCTCGCGCTCGCGGTCGCCAAACTGCAGGCGGTCGAATGAGCGCCGCAAGTCAGGGCCATGACGCAGCGCTGGCCGCGTCGTCGTCGAAGAGACCGCTCGGCATACTCGCGGCCTTGCCGCAAGAACTCGGCGACCTGATCGAGGCGATGCGCGCGGAATCCGGCGTGCGCACCGTCACGCACGGCCGGCGCGACTATCACGTCGGTACCGTCCATGGCGCACCGTGCGTCGTAACGCTCGCGCGCGTCGGCAAGGTCGCGGCGGCGGCAACGGTCAGCGCATTGATCCATGCATTCGACGTCGAATCTGTTGTGTTCACCGGCGTCGCCGGCGGAGTGGGCGCCGAGGTGCGAGTTGGCGACATCGTCGTTGCCAATGCGTTGTTGCAACACGATCTGGACGCGTCGCCGCTCTTTCCGCGTTTCGAAGTGCCGTTGCTAGGAATGTCGCGCTTTACCGCCGACGCCACGTTGGCCGCGCAGCTCGCCGCCGCGTGTGAGCGTTTTGTCGCGGAGGAAGGCGCTGCGTCGGCGGCGCGTTTCGGCACGATGCGGCCGCGCGTGCATCGCGGGCTGATTATCAGCGGCGATCAGTTCGTGGCGAGCGCGGCGGGCGTCAAGGCTTTGCGCGAGGCCTTGCCGGACGCGCTTGCCGTCGAGATGGAAGGCGCCGCGATCGCGCAGGTCTGTCACGAATACGGCGTGCCGTGCGCAGTTGTGCGCACTATCTCCGATACCGCCGACGATCACGCGCCGGCGTCGTTCGTCTCGTTTCTCACCGAAATCGCGGGCGCTTATTCAAACGCGATCCTCACGCGCTTTCTGGTCGCGCGCAGCGCGGGTTGAGTCGAAGCGGGCCGACGGAAACCCGGCCCTCACTCGTTGCGCGCCGACTCGCTCAGCCCCTCGCGCACCTGCTGCAACGCGGCCGGATCTTCGATAGTCGGCAGTTCGCCCGGCTCGCGTCCTTCTGCCAGTGCGGCGATAGCCCGGCGCAACAACTTGCCTGAGCGCGTCTTCGGCAGCATCGAAACGATCACCACGCGCGACGGCCGCGCAATCGCGCCGAGTTGCCGGTCGACCGTCGCCGTGAGTTCCGCCTCCAGCTTCGTGCGTGCGTTGGCATCCGGGTAAGCCTGAGCGTCGCGCAGGACGACGAAAGCCATCGCCGCCTGACCCTTCAACGGGTCGGCGACGCCGACCACCGCGACTTCTGCAACGGCCGCGTGACTCGACAACGCTTCCTCGATCTCGCGGGTACCGAGCCGGTGCCCCGCGACGTTGATCACGTCGTCGGTGCGGCCGAGAATCGTCACGTAACCGTCTTCGTCCTGAATGCCCCAGTCGAAGGTCGAATACACCTGCTGGTCCGGAAAGCTCGACCAGTACGTACTGACGAAGCGCTTGTCGTCCCCCCAGACCGTCGACATGCAGCCCGGCGGCAACGGGTAATTCAGCGTCAGCACGCCTTTTTCGCCGGGCGGGCACGGCTCGCCCGTCAGCTCATTGCGCAGGGTCAGATTGAATCCGGCCGACGGTACACCCGGCGAGCCGAGCTTCGTCGGCAGCGCTTCGACGCCGCGCGGAATCGCGAGCATCGGCCAGCCGGTTTCCGTTTGCCAGTAGTTGTCGATCACCGGCTTGCCGAGCGCGCCGGTAATCCATGAGGCGGTCGGTTCGTCGAGCGGCTCGCCGGCAAGGAACAGCGTGCGCAGGCTCGACAGGTCGGCGCTTTCAAGCAGCGCCGGGTCCTGTTTCTTCAGCACGCGCAGCGCGGTCGGCGCGGTGAACATCAGATTGATCTTGTGCTGTTCGACGAGGCGCCACCAGATGCCGCCGTCGGGGCGGATCGGCGTGCCTTCGTACATCACCGTGGTCAGCCCCGCGATCAGCGGCGCGTAGACGATGTAGCTATGGCCGACCACCCAGCCGACATCCGACGCGGTGAACATCGTGTCGCCTGCCTTTCCTTCGAAGATGTATTCCATCGACGCCGCCAGCGCCACCGCGTAGCCGCCCACATCGCGTTGCACGCCTTTGGGCTTGCCGGTCGTACCCGACGTGTACAGCACGTACGAAGGCTCGCTCGACTCGAGCCATTCGCAGGACACGTGCGCGTCGAAGAACTGTTCGCGCAGCGGTTCGTAATCGACCAGGTAAGTTGCGTTGAGCCGCTCCGGCGCGAGCTGGCGGTCGATCAGCAGCACGCGCGCCGTCTTGTGCGTTGCGCGCGCGATTGCTTCGTCCACGAGCGGCGTGTAGTCGATCACCTTGCCGCCGCGCGCGCCGGCGTCGGCGGTGACGATCAGCACCGGCTTGGCGTCGTCGATGCGCGCGGCCAGGTTCGGCGCCGCGAACCCGCCGAATACGACCGAGTGGATCGCGCCGAGCCGAGCGCAGGCGAGCATGGCGAAGAGCGCTTCGGGGATCATCGGCAGATAGAGCAGCACGACGTCGCCGCGCTTCACGCCAAGCGAGCGCATCACTGCGGCCATCCGGTTGATTTCGGCATATAGCTCGGCGTACGTGTAGCGCCGCTCGATACCGGTTTCCGTCGACACATATACCAGTGCATTTTGCTGCGCGCGGTCGACAAGGTGCCGGTCTACCGCGTTATGACACAGGTTCGTGCGCCCGCCGACGAACCACCGCGCGAACGGCGGATTCGAGCGGTCGAGCACGGTGTCGAACGGCGTTTCCCAATGAATGCGCCGCGCCTCGTCGCGCCAGAATGCCTCGGGGTTCTCGATCGAACGGCGGTGGAAGTCGCGGTAGCGGGTCATCTGCGGCGATCCTTCGGATGCTGGGTGACGAACAGGTGGAGAGGCCGTGCGCTGCGGCCATGTTG
Source organism: Paraburkholderia strydomiana (assembly GCF_031456815.1). Lineage (NCBI taxonomy): Bacteria > Pseudomonadati > Pseudomonadota > Betaproteobacteria > Burkholderiales > Burkholderiaceae > Paraburkholderia > Paraburkholderia strydomiana. The sequence continues at coordinate 138,875 of NZ_JAVDVL010000002.1, read as the reverse complement.
GGCGGCGCCGGAGCGAGGCGTGTGGCACAAGCATAGAGTACGCGCGGCTCGCCGGACAACGGGGGTTCACCATGAGCGGCGCGCGCAAAAGAAAAAGGCGCCGCAGCGCCTTTTTTCATCCGTCGACAGCAGGCTTTTACGCCTTCGCGCGCTTGCCTTCCACGTCCGGCAGAAACACCGTGAGCACGCCGATCAACGGCAGGAACGAGCAGACTTTGTACACGTACCCAATGCTGGTCGCATCGGCCAGTTCACCCAGCACCGCCGCGCCGATACCGCCCATGCCGAACGCGAAGCCGAAGAAGAGCCCGGCGACCATGCCGACCTTGCCCGGAATGAGCTCCTGCGCGTACACGAGAATCGCGGAGAACGCCGAGGCCAGCACGACGCCGATGATCACCGTCAGCACGCCGGTCCAGAACAGATTTGCGTAGGGCAGCAGCAGCGTGAACGGCGCGACGCCGAGAATCGACACCCAGATCACGTATTTGCGGCCGATGCGGTCGCCGATCGGACCGCCGATCACCGTGCCCGCGGCGACCGCGGCGAGGAACACGAACAGATGAATCTGCGCGGCCTGCACCGGCAAATGGAAGCGGTCGATCAGATAGAACGTGAAATAGCTGTTGATACTCGCGAGGTAGAAATACTTCGAGAACACCAGCAGGATCAGCACGCCCATCGCGAACATGACCTGGTTGCGCGACAGCGTCGCATGACCGGTCTGGCTGCGCGCCTTCTTGACCGACGGATGCTGCTTGTACCAGCGCCCGATCTGCGTCAGCACGACGATCGCGACGAGCGCCGCCACCGAAAACCACGCGATGCTGCGCTGGCCGTGCGGAATCACGATCAGCGCGGCAAGCAGCGGTCCGAGCGACGAACCCGCATTGCCGCCCACCTGGAAGAGCGATTGCGCAAGTCCGTGACGGCCGCCCGACGCCATGCGCGCGACCCGCGACGACTCGGGATGAAACACCGACGAGCCGCAGCCGACGAGCGCCGCCGCTACCAGCAACACGCCGAAATTAGGCGCCATCGACATGAGCAGCAGGCCGGCCAGCGTGAAGCCCATGCCGACGGGCAGCGAGTACGGCTTCGGATGCTTGTCGGTATAGATGCCGACGAGCGGCTGCAGCAGCGACGCGGTGATCTGATAGGTCAGCGTGATCAGACCGATCTGGCCGAACGACAGCGAGAAGTTGTCCTTCAGCATCGGGTAGATGGCGAGAATCAACGACTGGATCATGTCGTTGAGCAGATGCGAAAAACTGATTGCGCCGAGCACCGAATAAACCGTGCGCTGCACGGTCGCGGCCGGCTGCGCGGACGAGCCCGTCGAGTTGGGAGTGGCGGTGGTGCCGGTTACGGCTGACGCGCCGGCAAGTGCGCGTTTATCGAGGCTGGTTTCCATACGCTTGGACAAAGGAAGAGAAAGGGGCAATTCCTGGCTGGCGATAGATCGCGATCGGCGTACTACGCCGCGCTTCGTCGTACTTCGTCGTCTCGGCATTTCGACGGGGCGTCGCGGGGCTGCCAGCTATTTGTCGCAGTTTAATGTGGCTCGACGGAACTGTAAGGACAAGTTTTGTCGCGAATGAGACATCGCGCTGGGCGGTCCACGCCCTCCTGCGCGCAGCGATGGGGCGTTTGACGCACCGTCGCAGTGCCCGGTCCCAAACGACCGGCACGCGAGTAAGCGTCTGGCAAGCCTACCGATAAAAGCGCTATGGGGATTTTTGGCCATGTATAAACGGGCGCGGACGCGCGCTCACAAAGCTGCGCGTCGAGGACCGGGCGATCACGATCGGCTTTTTACGAACCGCACTAAAGATCGCGGGCGTCGATGCCGTAGACCCGGAGAGATAAGAAGCAATGCCGGAACAGACCTTTGCGGCAGTTCTAAACGTGGGGACGGGGAATATGAAAGCAGTTTCGTTGGGCAGCCGGACAGGCGCGGGCTTTGTTCCGGATGGAAAAGCGGCGGCGTCGCCGTCGCGCGGAAAGGGTGGAAACGGCGGCCGCTCGCGGGCGGTGAGCTTGAAGGGCTTGTCGGTCAAGACGATGTTGCGCCTCGCGTTCGCCGTGCTTCTGATCGGCACGCTGGCGATCGGCGTGTTCTCCCTCACCCAGATCAGCCGCCTGAATGCGTCGGCCCAATCCATCTACGATCAAGGCCACGTTGCGAGCCGCGCTGCGGAAGAAGCCCGCGGTCACATGTTGCGCGCGAGCCGCGCGCAAAAAATGCTGTTGACGGCAACGACTGCTAAAGAACGCGACGAACTGGGCACCGACATCGACAAGGGCTTGAACGGCCTTTCCACCGAACTGGGCACGCTGCAACAGTACGTCGACAAATCCGACGCGAAGGCCGTCGAGCATCAGAAGAAGTTTTCCGCCGCTGTGACGGTGTGGAGCGCGCATCTGCGCGACTTCGTGACGCTCGTGAAGGCGCAGCCGCTCGACCTGTCGCAGATGAACTGGCAGGTCGGCACGCAAGACGTGTCGCTGCTGGTCGAAACCGGCAAGCTCGAAAAACTCGTCGACGAAATGGTCACGGAGCGCGGCACGGCCGCGAAGGCGACGATCGACGCCTCGCGTTTCATTTACCAGTCGTCGTTCGTCATGCTCGCCGTCATGACGATTGGGCTGATCGTGCTGGCCGCCGGCATCAGCGAATGGGTCGTGCGGCGTCTCGCGCGCCAGCTCGGCGGCGAGCCGGCATACGCGAAGGAGATCGCGAGCCGGATCGCGGCGGGCGATCTGTCGAACCACATCACGCTGGGACGCAAGGACAAGTCGAGCGTGCTGTACGCGCTCTCCGACATGCAAAGCGGTCTTGCGACGACTGTGTCCGACATTGCATCGAGCGCGGACGCGATTGCGACCGCTTCGGGCGAAATTTCGATGGGCAACCTCGACTTGTCGCAGCGCACCGAGCAGCAGGCGATGGCGCTGGAGCGCACCGCGACCAGCATGGAGCAGCTGACGTCGACGGTCCGGCAAAACGCCGACAACGCGAAGCAGGCGAGCACGCTCGCGAATAACGCGTCGGAGATCGCGGAGAAGGGTGGCGAAGTGGTGAGCCGCGTCGTCGCGACGATGAACGAGATCAACGACAGCGCGCGCAGCATCGGCGACATCATCGGCGTAATCGAGGGGATCGCGTTCCAGACGAATATTCTGGCGCTGAATGCGGCAGTCGAGGCAGCGCGCGCCGGCGAGGAAGGCCGCGGGTTTTCAGTAGTCGCAGCCGAGGTGCGCAACCTCGCGCAGAGAAGCGCCGCCGCGGCGAAGGAGATCAAAGGGCTGATCAGCACGTCCGTGGAGCGCGTGAGCAACGGTTCGACGCTCGCTCAGGACGCGGGGCAAACCATGGACGAAGTCGTCAAGGCGGTGAAGCGCGTGACGGACATCATGGGCGAGATTTCGGCGGCTTCTTCCGAGCAGAGCGCAGGTATCGAGGAGATCAATCTTGCCGTCGCGCAGATGGATTCGGGCACGCAGCAAAACGCGGCGCTCGTCGAACAGGCGACTGCCGCAGCACGATCGCTGGACGATCAGGCTCACGGCCTGAAGCAGATGGTGGGCAAGTTCAGGTTGTGAGGCTTAGGACGGGTTAGGCCAATCGATATGGCAGCGCGCCCGGCACGAACCGGGCGCACTGTGCCGCTCAGCTTTGCTTCACCACCACCGTGCAGGTAATGCCCGCCGCGAGCACCACACCGTCAGGCACCGAATCGATCCTCACGCGCACCGGCACGCGCTGCGCGAGCCTGACCCAGTTGAATGTCGGGTTCACATCGGCGAGCAATTCGCGGCTTTGCGGATTGTCTCGATCGTAAATACCGCGCGAAATGCTCTCCACATGGCCTTCGAGTGTGCCGCCGCTCATCAGCCGGACTTCAGCCTTGTCGCCGATATGCACGTGCGGCAGCTTGGTTTCCTCGAAGTAGCCATAGACCCAGAACGAGTGACTGTCGACAATGGCGAGCTTCGCCGCACCGGCTGTCGCATAGTCGCCGCGAAACACATTCAGATTCGTCACGTAACCGTCGACCGGCGACACCACCCGCGTGCGCGCCAGATTGAGCTTCGCGGCATCTAGCGCGGCGAGCGCCTGCTGATAGGCAGCCTCGGCGGCCGACGCCGTATGCGTCGCGTTTTCCTGGTTTTCTTTCGACACCACGAGCGAATCCATATCCGCGCGGCGCTTTGCGTCGTCGCGCCTCATCTGCAATTCGGCCTTGCGCGCGGCCACGGCGGCCTGTGCCTGTTCGACGGCGATCTCGTAGTGCGACGGATCGATCTGCATGAGCAGATCGCCTTTTCTCACCATTTGATTGTCCTTCACCGGCAGATCGACGACCGCGCCTGAAACGTCGGGCGCGACGTTGACGATCTCGGCGCGCACGCGTCCGTCGCGCGTCCAAGGTTCGTCCATGTAGTGAACCCACAGCACGCGTCCCAGCAGGATCGCGACGATAAAGATTATGGCTGTCGCGACGAAGCCAACAAGATTTCGAATGGTCATGTTTCGACTCTGATCAACGGTAAACGGCGAGGCCCAGCACGCCGCAAACACACACGAGCAGGCTGGCCCGGAATAGGGACGGGTGCCACACGACGCGATACACGCCCGTGTAGGCGATGACGCGATCCAGCACCCAGGTGAGCACGGCGCCCGCAATGAACAGCAGAACGATCGTCGGCACGTAGGCGTCGAAAACGGCAATGTCACGCGGCATGCGGAACTCCTTCTGACGCGTCGGCTCGTGCGCTCATCAACGGTTCGAGCGGCGATTGCGGATCGAGCAACGCGGTACGAATGAAATGCAACTGACTCAGAATGCGCTGCAACTGATGACGCTCTTCGCGCGGCGGCGTGAACTCGGCGAGCAGCAACTGGACGGCGCCGATCGAGTTTGCGGTGGCGGCGAGTGCGCGCTCGAAACGCTCCGTACGCGGCCGCTCGAACAGAACGCTCAGCGCATCGCACACTGCGTGCAGCGAGACCCGCCACGGCATAGTCTTCGCATAGCGCGGGTCGGCGGGCAGCATCGCCACTTCGCGTCGCAGATCGATGACTGCGTTGCCCACTTCGAGCACCGAGAAGAGCCAGCGCAACGTGTCGCGCTTCGCCGACGCGTCGTCCTGCGCGAGCGCGTTGATCTGGAACATCAGATCGCGCGCGCCGCTCTCGAAGCGCGAGCGCACGCGACCGAGGCGTGCACGGCTCGCCACCGCGACCTGGCGTCGCAGATCCACGAGCAGCCGGTTGCGCAGCCACGGCGTGGACGGCGGCAGCAGCACGGCGAACGCGACCGACGACACCAGCATCGACAGCACGAGCGCGATCGCATCGTTGATAAAGGCGCTCGGGTCGTAGTGCATCACGTTGTCCGGACCGGCAAGAAAGCAGAAGAAGATGCAGTAGCCGACGCCGTAGCCGGCGAGCGCGGGCCGCGTGGTCATGAAAACGCCGAACAGCAGGAACGGCGCGAGCGCCGCGCACAGCAGCGGAAATCCGTCGATGCGCGGAAACACGCCGTACACCGCAAGCATGCCCATCACCGAGGCGACGAGCGTGCCCCCCGCCATCTGGAACACGGTGCGTTTCGGATTCGGGGACGACGACGCCAGCGCGCAAACGGTCGCTGCATTCAGCGTCAACGTCAAGCCGCTCGGCCACGCGGTGGCTATCCAGAACGCGCCGAGCACTATCATCACGAGAGCCGCGCGCAGGCCCGCGACGCCCGCGGCGATCGCGTTCGTCTTGGGCTGGTAACGCTCGACCCAGCGCTCGCGCTCGTGCGTGTCGACGGCAAGCGACGCGTAAGTGGCGGCATATGCATGCAGATCGTCGATAAAGCGGTACAGCAGTTCCGCGCCCGTGTCGAAGTCGAGCAGCGGCGCATTGGGATGCGCTTCGAGCGCGGCGCGCGTCGCGCGCACGCGGCGCGGCAACTCGGCCTTGTACGCGTCGAGTTGCGCGGCGGCGTGGGCGGCGTCGGCCGCGCTCAACACGGGTTCGCCGGACTTCGCGAGCAACGGTGCGATTTCCTTGAAGTACGGTTCGAGTGCGTCGATGGCGATGGCCGCGCCGTGCGTGCCGGCGTCGCGCAGTCGGTTCATCAACTGATGCAGCGCGTGAAAACGCGTTGATGCGGTCATGAACTCGCTGTTCAGCCGCGCGAGGCGGCCGCCGCGCATCCGCGAATCCGGTCCTTCGAACACGGCGACACTGCGCGCCGCCTCGAACCCGACGATGTCCGCGACGAAGCGCGCATTGGTCGCTTCGATCTGCGCGCGGTCATTGCGGCCGGCGAGCGACGTCGACACGTATTCGACGAACGCGGAGAACCGCGCTCGCACCGTGCCGCGCATCTGCAAGCCGGTGAACTGCGGGAAGACGAGGCCGCTTACGGCGCCCGCGCAGACAATGCCCAATACGACTTCGGCGACGCGCGTGAGCGCGCTCAGAAATGCGCCGTCGGGATGTTGCGAAGCGGGAATGCCGATCAGCGCGGCCGTGTATCCGGCAAGCACAAATCCGTAGGACCTGAAGTTGCGGTTACGCGCGGCGCCCGCTGTGCAGATGCCGACCCAGATCGCCGTCGCGACGATGAACATTTCCGGCTGTTGCGCGAACAGTCCGAGCAACGCAAGCGTCACGACGAGGCCAACGAGCGTGCCGCAAATCCGGTAGAAGCTTTTCGCGAACACCATGCCGCTTTGAGGCTGCATCACGATGAAGACGGTCGTCATCGCGGTGCGCGGTTGGGGCAGGTCGAGCTTCATTGCGATACCGAGCGCGAGGAAGCACGCGGCGAGCGCCTTGAACAGATAGATCCACGTGAGGCCGTCGGTGCGCGCCCATTCGGCGGCGGCCGAGTACCGCACGGCGAACGACGAAGGGCGCGGAGCGCATGAAGAGGGGGCTGACATGGCGGGCTTCCTTATTCGGCAGCCGGTGCGGCGTTGCCGGTGTCCGCATGGCTGGCCGCCGCCGCGCGCTTCGGCGTCATGTTCGCGGCGGGCTCTGCGTTGCGCTCGCCTGCCGTGCCTATCGCGGCTGGTGCAACCGCTGCTTTCGCGGCAGTCGCGTTCGACGGTTGTACGGCAGCTTTGCCCTTGCCCTTACCGTGCTCCGGCAGGGTCTGGTCCGCTTGCGGACCGTTGGCCGGATCGTCGAGCCCGCCGCCGAGAGCCGTGACCAGCGACGCATGCACGCCGAGCCGCTCGGCCTGAATCCTGGCCACACCTTCCTGAGCCCGAAGCAACTGATTCTGCGCGATCAGCACGTTGAGATAATCGGTCAAACCGCGTCGATAACCCTCACGCGAGAGGTCGTAGTTTTTGCGTGCGGCGGCGACCGAACGGTCGGCGTCTTGCGCCTGGGTCGTGAGCGAACGCATGCGGATGACCTGATCCGAGATGTCCTTCAGCGCGCCGACGATCGACTGGTTGTAGCGCTCCACCGCCTCGTCGTAACCGGCCGACGCTGCGCCAAGCTGCGAGCGCAGCCGGCCGCCGTCGAAAATCGGCAGCGACAGCGCCGGTCCGGCGCTCCAGCTATGCGAAGGATTCTTCAGGAACTGGAACAGCGGTCCCATTGCCGCATAACCGCCGATCGACGCGAGCAGGTCGATATCCGGATAGAACTCGGCTTTCGCAACATCGATGCCGCGTGCCTGTGCCGCGACTGTCCAGCGCGCGGCAACCACGTCCGGCCGATGCCCGATCAATTCCGCGGGCAGGGCGCTCGGCAAGCCGGCGGGCGCGCTGAGCGACAGCACCGGCCGCTGGATCGAGTCGCCCGCGCCGGGACCCTTGCCGGCCAGCGCAGCGAGTTGATTGCGGCTCAACGCGATGTTTTCTTCGATCGAGTCGATCTGGCGTTCGTATTCCGGCAGCGGCGTTTCGGCCTGGCTTACTTCGAGCTGCGTGCCGATGCCGCCTTTCATGCGCCGGCGGGCCAGGTCGGCGATTTGCTGCTGTTGTTGCAAGGTGGCGCGAGCGATGTCGAGGAGCGCGTAATTCAGCGACATCTCGATGTAAGTGCGCACCACGTTGGCCTGGAGTTCGAGTTGGGCGGCGCGGGCATCGGCGGCGCTGGCATGCGCGGCGTCGAGAGCGCGCTCGGCGGCGTTCTTGTCCTTGCCCCACAGATCGAGGTGATAGGACAGCGCGAGCGTTCCGGTGTTGTTCCACGACTGCTCGCCTGCGAGCGGTCCGGGACCGTAGTAGAGGTTGTCGGCCCACTTCTGACGCTGGATCGACAGATGGCCGTTCACTTGCGGCGACAGTGCCGAGCGCGCGACGCCCGCCATCGACATGGCCTGGCGCACGCGCGCCTGAGCGGCGGCGAGGCTCGGGTTGTTCTCCTGTGCGGCCTCGATCCATGCGTCGAGTTGGGGGTCGTTGTACGCGCGCCACCAGTCAGCGGCAGGCCATTGCGCGTCGGCGTTCGCCGCGCGAATGGCGTTGCCGGCGTCGAGCGACGCCGCGTCTGTAGCGCTCGCCTGGGGGGCGATGCCTCCGGTATTTGCGCAGCCGGCGATTGTTAATAGGATCGTAAGAACCGCGGCTGCGGTGATCCTTGTTGGTACCGGAGACTGCACGATTTCCTCCAAAAGTCGCTATAGAAGCAAGTTGCCAATTATATTTTTGGATCGATTGCGGAATAACCGGTAAAAATGCAAGGCATTCTTACGGACGTTGAGATAATCGCTCTTGCAAACCGTGTAACAATCGCTGCGGATTCTCAAGGAAAGGTATGGATACGCTTCAAAACATGCGCGTATTTGTCCGCGTCGTCGAAGCGGGCAGCTTCACGGGTGCCGCGCAGCACCTGAATACGACGACTGCATATGCGTCGCGCGCGGTGTCCGATCTGGAAGCGCATCTACGCACGCGCCTGTTGAACCGCACCACGCGCCGCATTGCGCTGACCGAAGCCGGCGAGCGTTATCTGCAGCGCTGCGAGCAGATTCTTGCGTATGTCGATCAGGCTGAAGCCGAGGCGAGCGACGCGCACGCGCGTCCGTCCGGCAAGCTGAAAGTCCACGCAATGACGAGCTTCGGCCAGCACTACGTCGTGCCGGCCGTGGGCCGCTATCAGGAGCGGTATCCGGAAGTGAATATCGAGCTGACGCTCGCGCAGCGCATGCCGGATCTGCTCGACGAAGGCTTCGACGTGTCGCTGACGCTCGCCACCGGCTTGCCTGATTCGGGACTGGTGTCACAGCGGCTCGGCAGCGCGTTTAGCATTGCTTGTGCGTCGCCGGCTTATCTGGAGAAGCACGGGGTGCCGCAAACTCCCGGCGACCTCGCGCGCCACACGTGCCTGCAGATGGTCACGCCGGTGTTTCCGCCCGACAAGTGGGCGTTCGACGGCCCGAACGGCGAGGAAACCGTTACGCTCGGCCCGGCCACTTTCCAGGTGAACGTGGCGGAGGCAATGGCCGTCGCGGTGGCGAGCGGCATGGGCGTCGGGCTGATTCCGATCTACTCCGCAATCAGCGGTTTGCGGAACGGCTCGCTGGTGTGGCTTCTGCCGGAGTACACATCGCAGGAAATGAATCTTTATGCGTTGTATCCGTCGCGCCAATATCTGGACGCCAAGATCCGGACATGGATCGAGCATCTGCGCGAGGAGCTTCCGGCGACGCTTGCGGCCGATCAGGAGGAGTTGCGGCAGTTTGCGCGGACGTGACGTTAGCGCCGCATTGGCGCCCCATCGGCGCCGGCAGCGCTCGCTGCGCCCGCGGCACTCGGATAACGCCCTGTTACATGAGCGCCGCGTCGCAACATTTCCTTACTTCTGGGCGGAAATCGATTTGATACCGTGTCGATGACGCTGCTGCTCGAGCCGGCACGTTCAGTTCGCCGCCACGATTCGGCAATCGCAATCACTGAAGGACGAGGGTTTCATGGATACGCACCTGATGATCGGCGTGGCCGTCATGTTTGGACTAATCGGCATTGCCGCATCTCGCGACCTGCTGCGCCGCCTGCGCGAACAGCAGCCGCAACTTGTACCCATCAAGATCGAGCGTCCGGAGACGGGCAAGCAGCGAGGCGGGCGGTAATCGTCTCGGCGTGCGTTCGGGCATGCGGCCATGGCCGCGCGAGCTGAACCGCGACCTCTGCCGCCGGGCTATATCTCGACGACCTTGTCCCACGCGAATTGCGGATTTTCCCACTGCCCGCTGCGCCGGTCGAAATAGCCCCGCGGATTGCAAACCACGCGTGTGCCGTTGACCGTGTAGTCGAACGGCGTGTGCGTGTGCCCGTGAATCCATAGTGCGACCGGCGTTCGGACGAGTTCCGGCAGGTGGTTGACGAATCCGGCGGACACGCGGTCTTGCGCGTAGCGCTCGGCAAGACTCAACCGATGCGGCGCATGATGCGTGACCACGATCGTCTGGCCGGCAAATGGTTTTGCGAGTTCGTGTTCGAGCCATGCGCGCGCATGGCGGTGCAGCGCGAGCGAGTCGCCGGGCGTGAAATCGCGCGATGAGTCCTCGGCATATTTCTGCGAATCTTGCGGCCAGTTCATCTGGATCAGTCCGCGGAAGTCGAGCATGGCGCGCCGCGACGCCTCTATCGATTCTTCAAGCGCTGCGCTATCTGCGCCGAACAGCGCGAAATCTGTCCACAACGTCGTGCCCAGCACGCGCCAGCGGCCCTGCGGATCGACGAGCGCGGCATTGTTCAGCACGTGCACGTTGTCAACCTGCGCGGCGGCATCGTGAAGTGCGCTTTCCAACGCTCCGAACTCGCCGTCGTAGTACTCGTGATTGCCGGGCACGTAGACCACGGGCACCGCGCCGTCGAAAGCCTGTGCGGCCCAGCGCGGCCCAGCCGCATGATTGTGGATGTCTCCGGCCAGCACGACGAGGTCCGCCTGCGCGTGCGGAATCAGTTCAGGCTCGTCGTTCTCCAGATGCAGGTCGGACAGCACGCGAATTTTCACGGATAGGGCTCCTGCGAGTGACCCGCGTCGACATGCGCGGGCTAGGCTTCGGCGTGAAGTTTCAGCTTTAGTTCGAGCGTAGCACCTTGCCCGGGTTCATCAGGTTCAGCGGATCGAGCGCGCGTTTGACAGCTTGCATCAATTGGACCTCGACGTCCGGCTTGTAGTGCATCGCCTCGTCGATTTTCAGCTGACCGAGCCCGTGTTCCGCGCTGATGCTGCCGCGATGCCGATGCACGCTGTCATACACCACGCGATTGATCGGGCTCTGGTACTGCTCGAGGAACGCCTTCGCGTCGACACCCTCCGGCGCCTGCACGTTGTAGTGCAGGTTGCCGTCGCCGAGATGGCCGAACGTCACCATGCGCGCGCCCGGCGCCGCCTGCTCGATCGCCGCGTCGGTTTCTTCGATGAAGTGACCGATGCGCGAAATCGGCACGGCAATGTCGTGCTTGATGTTCAGACCTTCCTCGGCCTGCGCGAGCGGAATATGTTCGCGCAAATTCCAGAACGCGCGCGATTGCGCGAGACTCTCGGCGACCACCGCGTCGTGCACCATGCCGTCTTCGAGCGCCTGTTCCATCAGACGCTCGAACAGTGCGCGCGCGTGCTCCTCGCTTTCGCTGTCCGACAATTCCAGCAGCACGATTTGCGCGTGCGGTTCCGCGAACGGATAGCGCATCTGCTCGAAGTGCCGGCCAACGAGCCGCAGGCAGAAATCCGACATGAGTTCGAAACCGGTCAGAAGCGGCCCGGCGACGCTTTGCGTGAGCGACAGAAAGTCGAGTGCGGCATGCGGCGACGCAAGCGCGGCGAGCGCCGTTACGCGTGCAGCCGGCTGCGGATGCAGCTTCAGCACGGCTGCGGTGATGATGCCGAGCGTGCCCTCCGCGCCGATGAACAGATCGCGCAGATCGTAGCCGGTATTGTCCTTGCGCAGTCCGCGCAGACCGTCCCACACCTCGCCTTGCGGTGTGACTACTTCCAGGCCGAGGCATAGCTCGCGCGTGTTGCCGTAGCGCAGAACGCCGGTGCCGCCCGCGTTGGTCGCAAGATTGCCGCCGATCGTGCAACTGCCCTCGGCGGCGAGGCTCAGCGGGAAGAGACGTCCGGCTTCTTCCGCGCGCTTTTGCACTTCCGCGAGGATCACGCCCGCTTCGACGGTAATCGTGTTGTTGTGCGGATCGATGTCGCGGACGCGGTTCAGACGCCGCAAGCTGACGACCGCCTGCGCACCGCTCGAATCGGGCGTGGCGCCGCCGGCGAGACCCGTGTTGCCCCCTTGCGGCACTACTGCGATGCCGTGTTCCACGGCCAGCTTGACGAGCGCGGCGACTTCATCGGGTGTGGCCGGGCAGAGCACTGCGCAGGCCGCGCCGGTGTAGCGGCGGCGCCAGTCGGTGAGGTAGGGCGCCGTGTCGTGTGCGTCGGTCAACACATGGGCGGCGCCGATGGCGTCGCGGCAGGCAGTGAGAAAAGCGGTTTGGGTCATGTCGGTCGATCAGCGGGGTTGGACTGCGTGATGTGGCGCGTGACGTTCATATTTCCGTGAAGGCGCGTGAAATTCAGGTGTCCGCGCCTGCAGGATGTTCGCGGCGCAGCTTCGCGGCGCGCTTTGCCGCCCGTTTGAATGGCGCAATATAGGCCAGCGTGCAGACAAAAAAGACCAGGGTTAGCACGGCTTCCAGCCAGCCGAGCCGCGCGCTCAAGCCACGGTCGCTCCAGCCGCGCACGACGCCTTCGGCAAAGTACAGCAGGATCAACATCGACGCCCATTGCAGCGTGTAGAGCCGCTGGCGCCACACGCCAGGCAGCGCCAGCAACAGCGGCAACGCCTTGAGCACCAGCGCCGAGCCGCCCGGACGCAGCGGCGCCAGCCACCATTCCCATGCGATCGACAACGCGATCAGTGCAACGAGGGCGGCGGTCGCGCCTGACGCGGCGCCGCGTTTTCGCGGCGTTGGATCGTTCACGGCCGTTCGCTCATGGATGCCGCCGTGCGCGCAACGCGTGCGCCGAGCGCAACGGCGAGAGTTTTCTCGTCCGCGGAAATGCCCTGTGCGGCACTGCCCGCGCGTGCGAAGTGCGATGCGCCGTATGGTGTGCCGCCGGTTTGCGTCGTGCTCAGTGCGCTCTCCGTGTACGGGATGCCGACGATCAGCATGCCGTGGTGGAGCAGCGGCAGCATCATGGATAAAAGCGTGGACTCCTGGCCGCCGTGCAGACTGCCGGTTGACGTGAACACGCAGGCCGGCTTGCCGGAAAGTGCGCCGGAAAGCCACTGCGGCGTCGTGCCGTCGAGAAAGTACTTGAGCGAAGCGGCCATATTGCCGAAGCGTGTCGGCGAGCCGAGCGCGAGACCCGCACATTCCTCCAGGTCGCGCAGTTCGACGTACGGTGGTCCTTCAGCGGGAATGTCGGGTTGGGTCGCTTCGCAGACGGTCGAAACTGCCGGCACCGTCCGAACGCGCGCCTGCATGCCGGGGACGCTGTCGACGCCGTGCGCGATCGCCAGCGCGAGTTCCCGCGTGGCGCCGTGACGGCTGTAATAGAGCACGAGAATGTCTTTCATAGGCCTCATCGGTGAACGGGTATTATAGGGCTTGGGTCCGCTCTACAGGCCGTTCCCAGCGATTCACAGCCATTGGTGGCCATTCGGCCAGGCTCGCGCCAGGAACTCCGCACAGTTCTGTAATGCGGTCCTGAAACACGGTTCGACGAAGCAAGGAGGCAGGTTTGTTGTCCAGGGTGCGTTTCGATCTCGACACGCTCAAGCGGCTCGCGCAGTTCGCCGCGAAGCGCAGCAGCGAGGACCGTATTCCGCAGGTGGCCGGCAGTCTCACCTTCACGACCATGCTCGCGCTGGTGCCGCTCGCCACCGTCGCGTTTGCGCTCTTCACCGCGTTTCCGCTCTTCAGTTCGTTCCAGGAGTCGCTGCAGTTCTTCCTCGCGGATCACCTGATGCCCGCGCAGCTGAACAGCCAGATTTTCAGGTATCTGAACCAGTTCGCCGCCAAGGCGAAAGGCTTGACCACCATCGGCATGGTGCTGCTGTTTCTCACGGCCGTCATGACCATGATGACGATCGAATCCGCATTCAATGTGATCTGGCGCGTGCGCAAGGCGCGGCCAATCGCGCAGCGCATCCTCGTGTACTGGGCGATCATCACGCTCGGTCCGATTCTGATTGGCGTGAGCCTCTCCATCTCGTCGTATCTGTTCACGCAGTCAATGACCTTCAGCGCCGCCCAGCGCATCACGCCGGTTATCGAGTGGGCGCTCACGGGTGCGGCATTGCCGTTGACGGCGCTCGCGTTCACGATTCTCTACGTGTATTTGCCGAATTGCCGCGTGGAATGGCGCGATGCGGTGATCGGCGGCGTGACCGCGGCAATCGCCTTCGAGCTCGCCAAGCGCGGCTTTGGCTATTACGTGCGCCGCATTCCCACTTACACAGCGGTCTACGGCGCGTTCGCGGCAGTGCCGCTTTTCCTGCTGTGGATGTACCTGTGCTGGTTCATCACGCTGGCGGGTGCGATGATCGCGTCGGCGTTGCCTGCAATCCGGATCGGCCAGTTTCATCGCCCGACTTTCGAAGGCAGCAATCTCTTTGATTCTCTCGAATTGCTTGCACGGCTTTGCGAAGCGCGCGACGCCGGCAAGCGCGGCTACACGGTGCCCGAGCTTTCACGAATGCTCCGCCGCGATATGGACACCACCATCAATCTGCTGCAACGGCTCGAACAGATCGGATGGATCGCGCAACTGGAGGAAGACGGCTCGCGCCCGCACTTCCTCTTGCTGGCGAACCCGGCGCAGATCACCGTTCAGCAGGTCTACGACCTCTTTGTGATCGATCGTGCAGAGCTGGAGTATCAGCTTCAGCTTGCTTCTACTCGCGTGGACGGCGCCACGCTGCTCGCGGCGCTGGAGAACGACAAACTCAAAGTGACGCTCGCGACGCTGCTCGCGGCGCGTGCCGCGGCACGCGAGTCGGAGGCCGAAGAGAACGAGCGCGGCGCGTCCTCGATGCCGCATCAGGCGGCGTAGGCGTCGCGCGAGGCGGCGGAGCTATCTTGCGCCGGGTCTACAACGAGATCTTGCCTACGCAGATGTCCTTGAACATCACCCAGTCGCCCATCAGGCTATAAAGCGGATGACGAAACGTTGCCGGCCGGTTCTTCTCGAAGAAAAAATGTCCGACCCAGGCGAAACCGTATCCGCAGATCACGGCGGCCGGCAGCCATAGCCAGTCGCCGGTGGCAAGCGCCATGGCGAGACAGCCGATGACCCCGAGCGATCCCACGAAATGCAGCCGCCGCGAGACCTGGTTGCGATGCTCGCTCAGATAGTACGGGTAGAACTCCGCGAAGTTCGCGAAGTGGTCGGTGTGCGCGGTATGAGCCATAACGCCTCCGGATTGCTACGCGCTGCGAGTGCACGCCCGCCGCTGCGAACGCTCTTTTGCTGAGCGCGCCTGCATGCCCGCGGCGCCTCGACGAGGACACGCTCGAACCATTGTGCGGCTATCGTGCGACTCGCGCAACCTGGCCATTCGGACGATGGCGCCAGCGTCCCGCAGCCGCTATCTTGAGAACTCGTCACGGCTTGCAAAGCGGGAGCGACCGGCGCGCAATTGCGCAGCGGCTAGCCCGCGTCGCGTGGCGGCGTACGAGCGAAGCTGAACAACGCGTCGAGCGTCGCGTCTGGCTGTTCGGTCATCAGTGCGTGACCGGCGTCGAGCGTCACCGTATCCACCGGTGCGCCTGCTTGCAGAAGCGCATCGGCCAACGCCTTGGCGGCTCGCGGCGGCGTCATCGCATCGCGCCGGCCAACGACGAGGCGTGTGGCGCAGCGAATCTGCGCGGCTCGCGCGAGGCCGTCGGCGTACGTATTGCACGCGGTGAAGTCGGTATGAAAGAGATTCGCTTCACCCTTTGCTGAAACGCGCTCCATCAACCGCTGGTTCATGCCGTGCAGCCAGAAGCCGGGTCCGGGGCACGAAGGCTTCGCGGCGAGCGTCGAGTGCGACCACTGGTTGACCATGTCGATCGCTTCGGGCTCGCGGTGCAGGGCGGCCTCCAGCAAGGTGTCGGATACCGCCATTGGCAAAGCGGTGGCGAGCAGAGCGAGGTGAGTGGTTCGTTCGGGGTAGCGGCCCGCGAAGTCGAGCGCGACAAGCGAGCCCATGCTGTGGCCGGCTACGAATGCGCGCTGCACGCCCGCGGCGTCGAGCAATGCGGCGAGCCAGTCAGCCATCGCCGTGACCGTGCGTAGCGCCGGGCCGGCGCTACGGCAGTGCCCAGGCAGATCCACGGCGAGCACGCCGAAGCCGTGATGCGCGAAGTAACGCGTCTGCAGCGCCCATACGCTATGGTCGTGCTCCGCGCCGTGGATGAAGACGGCGGTCGGCAGACTGGCGTCGAACGGTTTGCCGCCGGTGTAGGCGTAGGCTGCTTTGCCTTGAACGTCGACGATCATGCGGACTCCTTGCCGGGACGTGTAGCCGCGGAACCCGAGCCACGAGGTTCGGTGGAACCAGATTGCCCGCTTCGCTGCGCCGCTGAGCCAGACGCTTTCTGCGCCGCTTTCAGACCGCGTTTCAGGTCGTCGATGAGGTCGTCGGGGTCTTCGAGGCCGATCGACAACCGGATCGTGCCTTCAGCAATGCCGGCTGCGGCCAGCGCGGCGGCGTCCATGCGAAAGTGAGTCGTGGAAGCAGGATGGATCACCAGCGAGCGCGCGTCGCCCACGTTCGCGAGGTGAGAGAACAGCGAAAGTGCTTCGATAAAGCTGCGGCCTGCGGCGCGGTCGCCGCGCAGATTGAAGCTGAATACGGCGCCCGCGCCACGCGGCAGCAGCCGCTTTGCGAGCGCGTGGTCGGGATGCGTCTGCAATTCCGGGTACGCGACGCCTTCGACCGCCGCATGACCGGCCAGGAACTCGACCACGCGGCGTGTGTTGGCCACGTGCCGCTCCATCCGCAAGGGCAGCGTTTCGATGCCTTGCAGAAGCTGCCACGCGGCTTGCGGATGCAGGCACGCGCCGAAGTCGCGCAAGCCTTCGCGGCGAGCGCGCAGCAGGAAGGGAGCGGCGGTGCTTTCCTCGCTGAATATCATGCCGTGAAAACCTTCGTAAGGCTCGGTGAATTCCGGGAAGCGCCCGGAAGCGTCGAAGTCGAACGTGCCGCCGTCTACCAGCACGCCGCCGATGGTCGTGCCGTGCCCGCCCAGGAACTTGGTGGCCGAGTGATAGACGAAGTCGGCGCCGTGCTCGAAAGGCTTCAGCAGGTATGGCGTGGTGAACGTGGAATCCACGAGAAGCGGCACGCGGTGCTCGTGGGCGATCTGCGCGACGGTTGCGACGTCAAGCACGTCGAGGCCCGGATTGCCGAGCGTTTCGCCGAACAGCAGGCGCGTGTTGGGACGCAGAGCCGCGCGCCATGCGTCGATATCGCCGGGTTTGACGAAGGTGGTCTCGATGCCGAAGCGGCGCAACGTGTAATGCAGCAGATTATGCGAGCCGCCGTATAGCGCGCTCGAGGCCACGATGTGCGACCCTGTGCCCATTAGCGTGACGATCGCCAGATGCAAGGCAGCCTGGCCGCTTGCCGTGCCGATTGCGCCCGCGCCGTTTTCAAGCGCGGCAACCCGTTCTTCGAATACGGCCACGGTAGGATTCGAAATGCGCGAGTAGACGTGGCCCGCACGCTCCATGTTGAAGAGCGCGGCTGCGTGGTCCGAGTCGCGAAACGAGAACGACGTGGTCTGATAGATAGGCGTGGCTCGCGCACCGGTGGCGGGGTCGGGAGCGGCGCCGGCGTGCAGCGCAAGCGTATCGAAACGGTTGGCGGACATGCTGGTCGGCGAGGCCACGGACAGCCTCGCGAAAGGTGAAAGTGGCGGCCATCGTATCACCGGCATGAACTGCTTCAAGCGCGGTTTTCCCGATGCGTCTGCGCGCCGCAAGGCCTTTGCAGGGCGGCGTAAGCCCGCCGTGCCTTGATGGGCGGGCCGCTTTCCTTTTATGGGCCTTTCCGCTAGGATCGAAAGTCATTGATGCATCACCATGCCTAGCGGGTATTTCGGGAGACAGATCATGCGAGTCAGCGACATTCTTAAAGTCAAAGGCAACACCCTTTTCACGGTCACGCCAGACGCCACGCTGCACGACGCAGTCAACACCATGGCCGAGCACGACATCGGCTCGCTCGTCGTGATGGAGTACGGCGACCTGGTCGGCATGCTGACATTCCGCGAAATTATTCTTACGCTGAGCGAGAACGGCGGAAGCGTGGGCACGTCCACAATCCGCAAGGTCATGGACGATCATCCGCTCACCTGCACGCCTGAAACGGACGTCAACGAAGTGCGCCGCATGATGCTCGAACATCACGTGCGCTACCTGCCGGTCATGGAGAGCCGCACGCTGATGGGCGTTATTTCTTTCTACGACGTCGCGAAGGCGGTGGTCGAGGAACAGGGCTTCGAAAATCGCATGCTGAAGGCGTACATCCGCGACTGGCCGGAAGAGCAGGGGCAGCAGCCGGCGCGTTGATGCGCGGCCGCCCGGTGGCGGAGCCGCCGGTATTGCCGCGTGGGTGGCCGGACAGGGCGCCGCGGTGCTTGGGAGGGCCAGCGGTGGGGAACGTCCAGTAAAGACGTAACATCCAGGAAAGGCGTGCGCGAGAGCGCGCGCTTTTTTTGTGCGCGCCGTCATGGTTCTTCATGTGGCCTTTAGCCGCTTTTCCTGGCGCCTGCTATCGAATCTGTTTCAACGAACTTCATGAGTCAAAGCCCGCTGCCCCCAACGCCTCCCACGCCGCCTGCGCCGCCCGCGTCTGCGTCTGCGTCGGCCGCCGTCCACCGTGCCGCGCGCCAGCATGGTCAGCACGAATCGCAGTTCAAGCTGCTGGGCCAGCGCCGCTTTGCGCCGTTTTTCTGGACGCAGTTCCTCGGCGCGATGAACGACAACGTGTTCAAGATAGGTTTCACGTCGCTCGTCACGTTTCAGGCGGCGCGGTTCTCAGGCGTCGATCCGAAGACCGCCGCGTTCATGATCTCGGCGATCTTCATCTTGCCTTTCGTGTTGCTGTCGGCCACGTCCGGACAGATCGCCGACAAGTACGACAAGGCGATGCTCACGCGTTTCGTGAAGAGCTTCGAGATCGTCGTCATGTTGGTCGGCGGCGCGGGCTTCCTGCTGCATAGCGCGCCGCTGCTGTATCTGTGCACGTTCATGATGGGCGTCCATTCGACTCTGTTCGGGCCGGTCAAGTATTCATATCTGCCGCAACATCTGTCGAGCGAGGAACTGGTCGGCGGCAACGGCATGGTCGAGATGGGCACCTTCGTCGCGATCCTGGTCGGCACGATTGTCGGCGGCGCGGGCGCGGGTTTCGTCGAACATGGCGCGCTGGTTCTGGCTTGTGCCTGCGTCGCCATTGCGCTCGCGGGGCGCGTCGTATCGAGCTTCGTGCCGGTAACAGCGGCGCCGCAGCCGGATTTGCGCATCAACTGGAACCCGGTCAGCGAGACCTGGCGCAACCTCAAGCTCGCGCGCGAAAACCGCACGGTGTTTCTGAGCCTGCTCGGCATATCGTGGCTGTGGTTCGTGGGTGCGACGTTTCTGTCGTCGTTTTTCAGCTTTGCAAAAGATGTGCTGTCGGCCAACCCGGACGTCGTGACTGTGCTGCTCGGTACCTTCTCCGTTGGTATCGGCCTTGGCTCGCTGCTGTGCGAGAAGCTATCCAAGCGGCGTATCGAGATCGGCCTCGTGCCGCTCGGCTCGATCGGCATGAGCGTGTTCGCCATCGACCTGTTTTTCGCGAGCCACGCGCTGCCGGCCGCCGGTCACCTGTTGAGCGTCGGCGAGTTCCTCGCGCACGCCGCGCATTGGCGCGTGCTCGCCGATCTGTTTCTACTTGCCATGTTCGGCGGTTTCTACAGCGTGCCGCTTTATGCACTGATCCAGAGCCGCAGCCAGCCGAGCCACCGGGCGCGCATCATCGCCGCGAACAATATTCTCAATTCGCTGTTCATGATCGTCTCGGCGTTGATGGCGGTCGGCCTCACCTCGGCGGGTTTCAGCATTCCGGCCATTTTTCTCGTGACCGCGCTGCTCAATATCGTGGTGGCGACCTACATCTATTCGCTCGTGCCCGAGTTCCTGTTGCGATTCATCGCATGGTTGCTCGTGCACACGTTCTACCGGATTCGCCTCGTGCACGCGGAGCGGATTCCGGAAGAGGGCGCGGCCGTGCTCGTGTGCAATCACGTGAGCTTTGTTGATGCGGTCGTGATCATGGCCGAGAGTCCACGGCCGATCCGCTTCGTAATGGACTATCAGATCTTCAAAAACCCGTTCGCCGGCTGGGTCTTCCGTCATGCGAAGGCAATTCCCATAGCGCCCGCGCATCAGGACCCGCAGGTGCTGGCGCGCGCGTACGAGCGTTGCGCACAGGCGCTTGCCGACGGCGAACTCGTGTGCGTCTTTCCCGAAGGCAAGCTCACCCGGACGGGCGACATGAATGAGTTCCGTCGCGGTGTCATGGAAATCATCGCGCGCACGCCCGCGCCGGTCGTTCCAATGGCGTTGCGTGGCCTGTGGGGCAGCGTGTTTTCCCGCGCCGACGACGCACGGTGGCCACGCCCCGTGCAAAAGGGCGTGATGAGCCGGCTGACTCTGGCAGTAGGCGAGCCTATCGACCCGGCGCTGGCCACACCCGAGTTGCTTCAGAGAATCGTCACGGACTTGCGCGGCGCGCGGAAATAGGCGCGGTCTTGTCCGGAAGTCATAAGCCGGCGCGCGGCGTCGTCCCGGGCGGCAAGGGGCTGGCATAATAGCGTCTTCCCCGCATTCCTTTGGACGACGCCCATGTCCGGCAACACGCTCGGTACGCTTTTTACTGTCACAACCTTCGGCGAATCGCACGGCCCGGCTATCGGCTGTGTGATCGACGGTTGCCCGCCGGGCATGGCGCTGACCGAAGCCGACATCCAGCTCGAACTCGACCGCCGCAAGCCGGGCACGTCGCGCCACGTCACGCAGCGTCAGGAAGAGGACAAGGTCGAGATTCTGTCGGGCGTGTTCGAGGGAACCACCACGGGTGCACCCATCGCGCTGCTGATTCGCAATACGGACCAGCGCAGTAAAGACTACGGCAACATCGTGGACACGTTTCGTCCCGGCCACGCCGACTACACCTATTGGCAAAAGTACGGTATTCGCGACTACCGCGGCGGCGGCCGTTCGTCGGCGCGTTTAACAGCGCCTACGGTCGCGGCCGGTGCCGTTGCGAAGAAATGGTTGCGCGAGAAATTCGGCACTGAAATTCGTGGCTACATGGCCGCGCTTGGCGAGATCGACGTGCCGTTTGTCGACTGGGCGCATGTGCGCGAGAACCCGTTCTTCGTGCCGAACGCGGACATCGTGCCGCAGCTCGAAGCGTATATGGACGCACTGCGCAAAGAGGGCGACTCGATTGGCGCCCGTATCAACGTGGTGGCTTCGGGTGTGCCCGTCGGTCTCGGCGAGCCGTTGTTCGACCGCTTGGACGCGGACATCGCTCACGCCATGATGGGTATCAACGCGGTGAAGGGCGTTGAGATCGGCGCAGGGTTCGCGAGCGTCGCGCAGCGCGGGTCCGTGCATGGCGACGAACTCACACCCGAAGGCTTTGTCGGCAATAACGCGGGCGGTGTGCTTGGCGGTATTTCCACCGGTCAGGACATTACCGTGTCGATTGCCATCAAGCCGACGTCGAGCATTCGTACTCCGCGCCGCTCGATCGACAAAGCGGGGCAACCAGCAATGGTCGAGACGTTCGGGCGGCATGACCCGTGTGTCGGCATTCGCGCTACGCCTATCGCCGAATCCATGCTTGCGCTGGTGCTGATCGACCATGCGTTGCGCCATCGCGCGCAATGTGGCGACGTTTCGGTGAGTACGCCGAAGATCGCAGCAAGCGCGCCGTAAAGGGCGCGGTTCGCGCGTTTTAATCGCATTGCGCGAACTGCGCTTTTCGCATGAATCATCTCTCCAGCCAGCCGGCGGACAACATTCTCCCGGCGTTGCGGGCCCGCGCCGCGGCGCCGCACGCGGTCGCGCACGACTGTCTCGCGTTCGGCCAGACGCTGCTGCAACACGCGGGCGGCGACAAGGCGCTGCAACGCGAAGCCCTCGGGGCGCTCGTACGCGCGTATCAGGCCGATCCAGCCTGTGAGCCGACGCTCCTCCACACTATCGCGCAGACGGCCTTCGTCGTGCGCGATTGGGCGCTTGTCGAATCTGCCACGGCACTGCTGCTCTCACAAAACCCCGCCGATGCCAACGCATTGATCTGGCGGTCCGCCGCCGTCCAACATCATAACGATTTCGCGACTGCCGAGAATTTGCTGCGTGAAGCGGTGCGCCTCGTGCCGGGCAATCCGATCGCGCTTCATAAACTGGCGTTGTGCATCAAGGAGCAGGCGCGTTTTGCGGAAGCCGAAGCGCTCCTTCGTGAGGTGCTCGCGTTGTCCGCGGATAACGCACATGCGTTGTTCGATTTGTCCGAACTCCAGATCCGCAGCGGGCGTTTCGCCGGGGGCTGGGCGCTCTACGAGTCGCGCCTTGCATTCGCCAGCGATCTGAACAACGCGCAGCAAGCGCTCGCCGCGATCAGCGCACCGTGGCAAGGAGAGTCGCTGGCGGGCAAGACGCTCGTCGTGTACGGCGAGCAAGGCAACGGCGACTGTCTGTGGGCGGTGCGCTTTCTGCCGCTGCTCGCCGAGCGTGCGCGGCGTGAGGGCGGTCATGTGATCTTCGGTCACGACGGGCCGTTGCGGCATCTATTCGAACGGACGCTGCCTGCCGACCTGCGGCTTGAAACAAGCCTCGAAACGCAGCCTGATTTTCATTGCGGGTTGATGAGCTTGCCCTTGCGTCTAGGCATTGTCGAGGCGGCCGGTTTGGGCGCGCCTTATCTGAGCGCAGACCCGCAACGGCTGCAACCGTGGCAGCAGTGGGTGCATGCGTGTGTCGACGGCAAGCCCGGTAATCGCAAAGTGGGACTCGTGTGGAATGGAAATCCGGACCATATCCGCGATGCGCGGCGTTCGGTGTCGATCGAGCAACTGGAGCCATTGTTGATCGTGGCCGGTGTCACCTATTTCGCGCTGTCGCCAGGACGCGGCGAGACGGTCGCGCAATGGCGTGCAATGGGCTTCGACGTCGTCGATCCTACTCAGTACTTTGAAGCCGGCTTCGACGACGTCGCCGCGCTGCTGGCGAATCTCGATCTGGTGGTAACGATCGACAGTGGACCCGCCCATCTGGCCGGCGCGCTCGGCGTACCGACGTGCTTGATGATCGATCACGTATCGGCCTGGTTCTGGGGAGTGGGGGCGCCGGTTACGCCCTGGTACGACTCGATCGAACTGTTCCGGCAACCGGCGGTGGGCGCCTGGGCGCCGGTGGTGGCACAAGTGTGTGCGCGTATCGAAGGAATGGTGCGCGGCTAAGCGGTGGCCTTGGCGGGTTGCCCTGGTGGGTGGCCTTGGGGTGGCCTTCGCGGCTTGCCTTCGCAACGCAGAGGTCGTCTGCCTATGTTGCGAAGGCGAAGCGCCGCTCACATGTTCGGGTAGTTCGGCCCGCCGCCGCCTTCAGGTGTCACCCACACGATGTTCTGCGTCGGGTCCTTGATATCGCAGGTCTTGCAGTGCACGCAGTTCTGCGCGTTGATTACCAGCCGCTCGCTGCCGTCGTCGTTATTCACGAATTCATAAACGGCCGCCGGGCAGTAACGCGACTCCGGACCCGCATACGTCTGCCAGTTTACGTTCACCGGGACCGTGGGGTCTTTGAGCGTCAAGTGAGGCGGCTGGTTCTCTTCGTGATTCGTGTTCGATATGAACACCGAAGACAACCGGTCGAAGGTCAGCTTGCCGTCCGGCTTCGGGTATGTGATCGGCGTGCATTGCGACGCGGGCTTGAGCATCTCATGATCGGAATGCTGATGGTGCAGCGTCCACGGCACATTGCCGCCGAGCAGCTTCTGCTCGATGCCGACCATCAACGTGCCGAGGTACAGGCCCTTGCTCATCCACTGCTTGAAGTTGCGGGCCCTGTAGAGCTCCGTGTGCAGCCACGAAGTCTTGAACGACTCGGGATAAGCCGTGAGCTCGTCGCTCGTGCGGCCTGTCTGCACGGCTTCAAATGCGGCATCGGCGGCGAGCATGCCGGTCTTGATCGCGGCATGCGAACCCTTGATCCGCGATGCGTTCAGGAAGCCCGCGTCGTCGCCGACCAGTGCGCCGCCGGGGAACACGAGCTTCGGCAGCGACATCAGGCCGCCCGCAGTGATTGCCCGCGCGCCATACGACACGCGCTTGCCGCCTTCCAGAAAATGACGGATTGCCGGATGCGTCTTGTAGCGCTGGAATTCCTCGAACGGCGACAGATACGGATTCGTATAACCGAGCCCGACCACGAAGCCGACCACCACCTGGTTGTTGTCCATGTGATAGAGGAACGAGCCGCCGTACGTGTCCGTCTGCAAAGGCCAGCCGGCCGTGTGCATGACGAGCCCCGGCTTGTGTTTCGACGGATCGATCTCCCACAATTCCTTGATGCCGATGCCGTAGACCTGCGGATCGACGCCGTCGCGCAGCCTGAACTTCTCGTTCAGCTGACGTCCGAGATGCCCGCGCGCGCCTTCGCAGAAAAGGGTGTATTTCGCGTGCAGTTCCATGCCGAGCTGGAAGTTTTCAGTCGGCTGGCCGTCCTTGCCGATGCCCAGATTGCCCGTGGCGACGCCTTTTACCGAACCGTCGTCGTTGTAGAGCACCTCCGCCGCCGGGAAGCCGGGGAAAATCTCCACGCCGAGCGCTTCGGCCTGCTGGCCCAGCCAACGCGTGACGTTGGCGAGGCTGATCACGTAGTTGCCGTGGTTCTTGAAGTTATCGGGCAGCGCCCAGTTCGGCACGCTCTTCGCGCCGGTTTCCGAAAGGAACAGGAATCGGT
Source organism: Paraburkholderia strydomiana (assembly GCF_031456815.1). NCBI lineage: Bacteria > Pseudomonadati > Pseudomonadota > Betaproteobacteria > Burkholderiales > Burkholderiaceae > Paraburkholderia > Paraburkholderia strydomiana. The sequence continues at coordinate 113,890 of NZ_JAVDVL010000002.1, read as the reverse complement.
CTTCGGTGACTTCGACGTCCAGCGGCGCGCCTTTTTCCTTCCAGTCGGGAATCAGTTCATTCAACGCGCGCGGGTCCATGACGGCGCCCGAGAGGATGTGCGCCCCGATCTCCGAGCCTTTTTCCAGCACGCAGACGCCAAGCTCGACGCCCTTGTCGGCCGCCAGCTGCTTCAGGCGGATCGCCGCGGACAAGCCAGCCGGGCCGCCGCCGACGATCACGACGTCGTATTCCATCGACTCGCGCGGGCCGTACTGCTCAATGAGACTTGCGGGGGTCATTGATGCTCCTCTTACCGTTAGAATGCTTTTTTCGGGATCGTATTGTGGGCGATGGTCTCTTGCACCGCAACCCGATCAGCAGAGATTAGCACGAGCGTTCTATTTATATGCTACGGTATTGACCCGAGCATGGGTCGGACCGCGACCGACAACCGTATTCGTAACTACAACCGAACAAGGAACGACAATGGGCCGTTCGATCAATCTGGAAGGCAAAGTCGCGCTCATCACGGGCGCCTCGAGCGGGTTGGGAAAGCGCTTTGCTCAAGTGTTGTCGCAGGCGGGCGCCAAGGTCGTGCTAGCGAGCCGGCGAACCGAGCGCCTGAAGGAACTGCGCGCCGAAATCGAGGCGTCGGGCGGCGCGGCGCACGTCGTTTCGCTGGATGTGACCGATTATCAGAGCATCAAGTCGGCGGTCGCCCATGCCGAGACCGAGGCGGGCACCATCGACATTCTGGTGAACAACTCGGGCGTGTCGACCACGCAGAAGCTGTCGGAAGTCACGCCGGCCGACTTCGAATATGTGTTCGACACCAACACCCGCGGCGCGTTCTTCGTCGCGCAGGAAGTGGCCAAGCGCATGATCATGCGCGGCAACAACGCGCAGAAACCTTCGTACCGGATCATCAATATCGCGTCGATGGCCGGCTTGCGCGTATTGCCCCAAATCGGCCTTTATTCGATGAGCAAGGCAGCCGTCGTCCACATGACGAAAGCCATGGCGCTCGAATGGGGCAAGCACGGCATCAATGTGAACGCGATCTGCCCGGGCTATATCGACACGGAGATCAATCATCATCACTGGTCGACCGAGCAGGGGCAAAAGCTCGTGTCCATGCTGCCGCGCCATCGCGTCGGCAAGCCTGAGGACCTGGACGGATTGCTGCTGTTGCTGGCGGCGGACGAATCGCAGTTCATCAACGGCTCGGTAATCGCCGCCGACGACGGCTTCGGTCTGGCCTGATCGCCGGCTTATGAGTTGACGCGCGATCACCGGAATCCGGCGAGGTGCGCCTGGCACTCGTCCCGGCGCGCCAGGCGATTAACGCAGTTTCGAAGAAGCTCTTTTACGCGCGCGGGCCTTCTGCCGACGAAACGTCTGCGCTATGGTGCAGGCATTGGCCTGAATGGCCACGGTTTTACCCGATTCGATCCTTGAGCAATCTTTTGAGAAGTAAGAAGAGCAGAAGCACGATGAGCGATTTTCACGCAGTTTTCGAGATGTCGATGCCGATCCGCTGGGGCGACATGGACGCATTTGGCCATGTGAACAACACGGTCTATTTCCGCTACATGGAGCAGGTGCGTATCTCCTGGTTCGAGCAACTCGGCCTCGCCGGCAGCAATGCGGATGGGCAGGGGCCGGTGATCGTGAACGCGTCGATGGAGTTTCTCAAGCAACTGCATTATCCCGGAGACGTGATCGGCCGCATGACCGTCGCGACGCCCGGCCGCAGCAGTTTCGACACGGGCTTCGAACTCGTGCGTGCAGACGATCCCAGCACCGTCTATGCACGCGGCGCCGCCCGCTGCGTATGGATCGACTACGCGGCCGGCAAGTCGGTGCCGGTTCCTGATTTGTTGCGCGAGACCATCGAGCGCGCCGCGCTCGTGAAAGCGGCCGAGCCGGCCGCATAAGTTCGTCGTTTATTTTTGCATGACCGCGCAGCGCGAGGCCTCAACTCTAAGGTCTCGCTTCATCGTTCCACTTCTTGCCTCGACTTCGCACAAAGCGGTGTCGCGCGCCGCGGCTGCGGCCGTCAATGCCCGAGCAGACGCTGCAACAGTTCGGTAGCGTTACCTGTATCGTATTTGCGCATCAAGCGGGCGCGATAAACGTCGACGGTGCGCGGGCTGATTTCCAACGCCCGTCCAATCTGTTTGCTGGTTTTGCCGGTCACCAGTTGGGCGGCGATTTCCCGCTCGCGAGGCGTCAACTCGACCGCCACGCGCCGCGTCGCGCTCAGATCCTCGAAAGTCCAGACGCCCGCCGCGTGCGGGTCGGTGCGTCGCTGCGCGCGGCCCGTCACATGGCACCAGAACAACTCGCCGTTGGCGCGCTTCATGATGCGGTCGTCGGCATAGCTGCCTTGAGCGGTCATGATGGGCGGGATCCGTGCGCCGATCCGCTCGAATTCGTCCGCCGACGGATACAGAATCTGGAACGACTGCCCGAGCAGCGCCTCGCGCGGACAGCCGAAGATGGACGCCAGTTCGTCATTGCAGTCTTCGATAATGCGCTCACGCGACAGCACGAGCCCGATCGGCGCGAGATGAAAAGCGGTTTGGTAATCCAGTGCGGGCATGGGCTGGCGGCAAGTACTTATGTATTTTTGCGTATTGTGCCGTATGGCGCACGCAGCGTACTCTTTCGGGCACATGAGAACGCGGTGAGGCGTCCATGGCGGCGTTTGCGCAAAGCGTGAAACAGGCTTCGCGCACGGCACCCGCCGGATGACTAGAATGACGTGTCGGGCCGCGCCTGAGCGCGTCACACGAGCCGCAAGAAAACGGTTTCAGGTTTCCATAAAGGAAGGGACATACTGATGAACAAAGTCTATCCAGGCGCCGCCGAGGCGCTGAAAGACATCGTCAAGGACGGTCAGACGTTCGCCGTCGGCGGCTTCGGGTTGTGCGGCATTCCCGAAGCGCTGATCGCTGCGCTGCGCGACACCAAGGTGCAAAACATTACCTGCATCAGCAACAACGCGGGTGTCGACGGATTTGGCCTCGGTCTGCTGCTCGAAACGCGCCAGATCAAGAAGATGATCTCGTCGTATGTCGGGGAAAACAAGGAGTTCGAGCGCCAGTATCTGGCCGGCGAACTCGAACTCGAATTCACGCCGCAGGGCACGCTTGCCGAGAAACTGCGCGCGGGCGGCTCGGGCATCCCGGCGTTCTTCACGAATACCGGCTACGGCACGCTGATCGCCGAAGGCAAGGAAACCCGCCAGTTCGGCGAAAACCACTATGTGCTCGAACATTCGCTGACGGCGGATGTCGCGCTCGTGAAGGCATGGAAAGCCGACAAGTCGGGCAACCTGATCTATCGCCGCACGGCTCGCAACTTCAATCCGATGTGCGCGATGGCCGGCAAGATCACCGTCGCGGAAGTCGAGGAAATCGTCGAGGTAGGCGAGCTCGATCCGGACGCGATTCATACGCCTGGCATCTTCGTTCAGCGCATCGTGCTCAATGCGCATCCGGAAAAACGCATCGAACAACGCGTCGTCCGCGCGAAAGGAGACTGATCATGGCATGGACTCGTGACGAAATGGCCGCGCGCGCGGCGAAGGAATTGCAGGACGGTTTTTATGTGAACCTCGGCATCGGCTTGCCGACGCTGGTGGCGAACCACGTGCCGCCGGGTGTCGAAGTGTGGCTGCAGTCGGAAAACGGCCTGCTCGGCATTGGCCCGTCGCCGACCGAAGACGAAGTGGACGCCGACCTCATCAACGCGGGCAAGCAAACGGTGACCACGTTGCCGGGCTCGTCGATTTTTTCGTCGGCGGATTCGTTCGCGATGATTCGCGGCGGCCACATCAACCTGGCCATTCTGGGCGCCATGCAGATCAGCAAGAAGGGCGACCTTGCCAACTGGATGATCCCCGGCAAGATGATCAAGGGCATGGGCGGCGCAATGGACCTGGTGGCCGGCGTGAAGCGCGTGGTTGTGCTGATGGAGCACGTCGCGAAGGGCGATCAGCACAAGATTCTCGAAGAATGCACGCTGCCGTTGACGGGCGTGGGCGTGGTGGATCAGATCATCACCGACCTCGGCGTGATCGAAGTCACCGACGACGGCCTGAAGGTGACAGAACTGGCGCCTGGCGTGAGCGTCGACGAGATCAAGGCGAAGACGGGCGCGCCGCTCGATGTGAGCGCGGTGAGCTGATCACGGTTGTCGGGTTTGCTGCCGGGCTGACGCATGTGCGTTGGCCCAGGCGGCGGGAATGGTGGGCGGGGCGGGCGAGGCGGAAGTCTCGCCCGCTTTTCTTTTTGCGGCTCGCGGTTTTGCCGCTCCCGTCCTATGCCTTCTGGCCGATCCTTGTCACGCGGCAAAGCGGTTTACAATCGTTCGAAGCAATCACTTGACGATTCGTCGCCTGTTTCTTCGCGCCGCGTTACGGTGCCCACGGGCCACATGCACAGCGCTTTTGCAAGGAGCACAGATGACCGCAACGACAGCTTTCGCCGGCGAGCGGCTCGCGCCGCGCCAACGTTATGTGCAGTGCGCGAGCGCCGCGGGCCTGCATCGCATTGCCTACACCGAGTGGGGCCATCCGGACAATCCGCGGGTGCTGCTGTGCGTGCATGGCCTGACGCGCTCGGGGCGCGACTTCGACCGGTTAGCGGCGCAGTTCGCCGATACCTACCGTGTGGTCTGTCCTGATGTGGCGGGCCGGGGCTTGTCTTCGTGGCTCGCCAACCCAAACTTATACAGCGTGCCGCAATATGTCGCCGACATGGTGACGCTCATTGCGCGGCTGAATGTGGAAACGGTCGACTGGTTCGGCACGTCAATGGGCGGCCTGATCGGGCTCGGCCTCGCGGGTCTCGCGGACACGCCTATCCGCAAGCTGTTGCTGAACGACGTCGGTCCGCATCTGGAGCCCGAGGCCGTCAAGCGTATCGGCGATTATCTCGGCAAGCCCGTGCGCTTCGACTCGCTGCGGCAAGGCATCGATCACGCGGCGTTCCTCGCGCGCAGCTTCGGTCCGCTCACCGCGGAAGAATGGCGCGAGATCAACACGCCGCTGATTCGCGAAGAGAACGGCACATGGCTGTTCCGCTACGATCCGCGCATTGCGCAGCCCTTTGCCGCGACTACAGAAGAAACCGCGAAGCTAGGGGAAGCCGCGCTATGGCATTCGCTTGCGTCGTTTCAAGGCCCGGTGCTGGTGGTGAGAGGCGAGCTTTCCGATCTGCTGTCGCGTGAAACAGTCGCCAGGATGGTCGAGACGGGGCATGCGGTGTCGAGCGTCGAGATCAGCGGTGTGGGCCACGCGCCGGCGTTTCTTTCGACGGATCAGATCGACATTGCGAAGCGGTTCTTTATCGGCAATGGCGGCGACGCGTCATAATATGCAGTTGCGCGTGGCGCTCTAACGCGTCATGCATAGCGCATGCAGTCAATCTTCTTCTACCTACTTCAGGATTCTTCATGGCAGTCATTCGTCACCATGTCGGCAAGCGTCTTTCTGAAATTGCCGTGCACAACGGCACGATCTACCTTGCCGGCCAGATCGCCGAAGACGCGGACCAGGACATCACGGGGCAAACACGCGAAGTGCTCGGCCATATCGACCGTCTGCTAGCCGAGGCAAACAGCGATAAATCGCATTTGCTGTCCGTGCAGATCTACATTTCGGACATGGAGCATTTCGCCGGCATGAACGCGGTGTGGGACGAGTGGGTAGCGCAAGGCGCGACGCCGCCGCGCGCGACCGTCGAGGCGAAGCTCGCCAACCCGAAGTGCCTGGTTGAGATCGTCGTGGTCGCGGCGCAGCGGAGCTGAGCGAAGCAAAACCAGGCAGTTGCTTTTGAAATTCCGTTGATTTGCCAGGGCCCGGTGGGCCGCCGCACCATGAATACCGAAACCGCTACGAGCACGCCGAATCCTCTTCCGTCTTTCGACGAAGCAATGGCGTTCGTGCGTCGTCATGCGGGCGAGGTGCGGCTGTCGTCGGGCGAGTCTCTCGCGGATCATGCGGCGGGCACCGCGTCGATCATGCGCACGCTCAATGTCGATCCGCCGGCCGTGCTGGCGGCGGCGTTGTTTGCATTGACGCCGCATTTGCAAGACCCCGAGCGCGTGATCGCCGACAACTTCGGCGAAGAAGTCGCGCAACTCGTCGGCGACGTGCGCAAGTTGCTGCGCCTCGGCACCGTGAGCTTGCGCGCTGCGCAAAACGCCATGCCTGAAGCGGGGCGTGATGCGCAGGCCGCGCGGCGCGCGCAGGTCGAGGCGCTGCGCAAGATGCTGCTCGCGTTCGCGCAAGATATTCGCGTGGTGCTGATACGGCTCGCGTCGCGGCTGCAGTCGCTGCGCTATTACGCGGCGGCGAAGCTCACGCCGTCGCCGGATGTGGCGCGCGAAACGCTCGATATCTATGCGCCGCTCGCGAACCGCCTCGGCATCTGGCAATTGAAGTGGGAACTCGAAGACCTTGCGTTCCGCTTCGAAGAGCCGGTGACTTATAAGCGCATCGCGAAGTTACTGGACGAGAAGCGCGTTGAACGCGAAAGCTATGTTGCGCAGGCCATTGAACGGCTGCAGCAGGAACTTGCCGCCGCGAACATTCGCGCGGAAGTAAGCGGCAGGCCAAAGCATATCTATAGCATCTGGCGCAAGATGCGCGGCAAGGAACTCGACTTCGCCGAACTGTACGACGTGCGCGCGTTTCGCGTGATCGTGCCGGACATCAAGGATTGCTACACGGTGCTCGGCATCGTGCACAACCTGTGGCAACCGGTGCCGAGAGAGTTCGACGACTACATCTCGCGGCCGAAGCCGAATGGCTATAAGTCGCTGCATACGGTCGTGATCGGCGACGACGGCCGCGCGTTCGAAGTGCAGATTCGCACGCACGACATGCATCAGTTCGCCGAGTACGGCGTGGCCGCGCACTGGCGCTACAAGGAGGCCGGTACGCGTGGGTACGGCGGCCAGTTTGCCGCCAATGAGAAGTACGACGAGAAGATCGCGTGGTTGCGTCAATTGCTCGCGTGGAAAGACGACGTGTCCGAAGGCGAGCACGGCGAGAAGCGCGCGGCGCAGCCGTGGGAGCAATTGCGACAGGCCACGCTCGACGACGACCACATCTACGTGCTCACGCCGCAGGCGCGCGTGATCGCGTTGCCGCATGGTGCGACGCCGGTGGATTTCGCGTATCACCTGCATAGCGAGTTGGGGCATCGGTGCCGCGGGGCGCGCGTCGACGGGGCGATGGTGCCGCTGAACACCCAGTTGCAGAACGGCCAGACGGTGGAAATCGTCGCGGTAAAAGAAGGTGGGCCGTCGCGCGACTGGCTCAATCCACAGCTCGGTTATCTGCATAGTCCGCGTGCGCGCCAGAAAGTGCGCGCCTGGTTTAACGCCGTCGAGTTGCAGGAGCACATTGCGAGCGGCCGCGCAATGGTCGAAAAGACCCTGCAGCGCGAGGGCAAGACCTCGGTGAACCTGGATCAGCTCGCGGCCAAACTCGGCTTCAAGACTACCGACGATCTGTTCTCGGTCGTCGGCAAGGAAGAGTTCAGTCTGCGGCTCGTCGAGCAGGCGCTGCACGATGCGCCGCCGCCGGAACCGGTGGTCGAAGTACCCGAGCAATTCGAAAAGCGCAGTAGTGGCGCGAGCGTGGCGCGCGGTGCGTCGACGGGCGTGCTGGTGGTCGGCGTCGACGCATTGCTCACGCAGCTTGCTCGATGCTGCCGTCCGGCGCCGCCTGACGACATCTGCGGATTTGTGACACGCGGCAAGGGCATGTCGATTCATCGGAGCGACTGCCCGACGTTTTTGCGCATGGCCGAACGCGCGCCGGAGCGTGTGTTGCAAACGGCGTGGTCAGCCGACGTGATGAGCGGCCGCGGGCAATCGGTGTATCCGGTCGACCTCTCGATTGAGGCGACGGACCGCCAGGGTTTGCTGCGCGATATCTCCGAAGTGTTCGCGCGAGAAAAAATGAATGTGATCGGTGTGAAGACCCAAACCCGCCGCAATGCCGCGTTCATGCAGTTCACCGTCGAGGTGTCGAGTGCCGCGCAGATTCAGCGCGCCTGCACGCTGCTCGGCGAAGTGACGGGTGTCGTGCGGGCGTCGCGCAAAGGCTGACGCAGTGACGCGATGTTGAGCCGATGTGCTCACTTGCTCATGCGCAAGCGAGTGAGTGATGTGGGTAAGCGCAATTTAAAGTCGATGCATAAAAGTACTTGCCAAGCAGTGTGGGGCTCCATATAATCTCGTTTCTTCAGGCTCGTAGCTCAGCTGGTTAGAGCACCACCTTGACATGGTGGGGGTCGTTGGTTCGAGTCCAATCGAGCCTACCAACGAAAGAGAAATTCCGGTTCTGCCGGGGTTTCGCAAACTGCAGTAAGCGCCTGTGGCGCAAAAGGCGAATACGGTTATGACACCGCGAACGTTGACCGAAACCACTTCGGAGCGACGCTAGTCGAGGACCACTTTCGCCAGTGTAGTTTGCAGGAAATGTGAATGCGGCCCCTCGAAAGCGGGGCCGCATTTTTTTTGGCTTGTTTGATTGATGTATATGCCGCCGCCGGTCGGCACCACGGAGAACGCAATGGTTTCGATACGTCTGCCTGACGGTTCTGTTCGACAGTACGAGCATCCGGTGACCGTCGCCGAAGTGGCCGCGTCGATCGGCCCCGGCCTCGCGAAGGCCGCGCTCGGCGGCAAGATCGACGGTGAACTGGTCGATACGTCCGCGCTGATCGACCACGACGCGGCGCTTGCCATCGTCACCGAAAAAGACGCAGACGGTCTGGATATCATTCGTCATTCTGCGGCGCACCTGCTTGCGTACGCAGTGAAGGATCTCTATCCGGAGGCGCAAGTCACGATCGGTCCGGTCATCGACAACGGCTTCTATTACGACTTTGCGTACAGCCGTCCCTTCACGCCGGAAGATCTCGAGAAGATCGAAAAGCGCATGCAGGAACTCGCGAAGAAAGACGAGCCTGTTTCGCGCCGCGTTGTGTCGCGCGACGAAGCGGTGGACTACTTCAAGAGCATCGGCGAGAAGTACAAGGCTGAGATCATCGAATCGATTCCGGCTACGGACGAAATCAAGCTGTACTCGCATGGCGGCTTCACCGACTTGTGCCGCGGTCCGCACGTGCCGTCCACCGGCAAGCTGAAGGTCTTCAAGCTGATGAAGGTGGCCGGCGCCTACTGGCGTGGCGATTCGAAGAACGAGCAATTGCAGCGTATCTACGGCACGGCCTGGACGAAGAAGGAAGATCAGGACGCGTATCTGCACATGCTCGAAGAGGCGGAGAAGCGCGATCACCGTAAGCTCGGCAAGCAACTCGACCTGTTTCACATGCAGGACGAGTCGCCGGGCATGGTGTTCTGGCATCCGCGCGGCTGGACGCTGTGGCAGCAGGTCGAGCAGTACATGCGCCGCCGTGTGAACGACGCTGGCTACCTCGAGATCAAGACGCCGATGATCATGGACCGGTCGTTGTGGGAAGCGTCGGGTCACTGGCAGAACTATCGTGAAAACATGTTCACGACCGAATCGGAAAAGCGCGATTACGCGATCAAGCCGATGAACTGCCCGGGTCACGTGCAGGTGTTCAACCACGGTCTGCGCTCGTATCGCGATCTGCCGTTGCGTTACGCGGAATTCGGCTCGTGCCACCGCAATGAATCGTCGGGCGCGCTGCATGGATTGATGCGCGTGCGTGGTTTTGTGCAGGACGACGCTCATATTTTCTGTACTGAAGACCAGTTCATCAGCGAGTCGATTGCCTTCAACACGCTGGCCATGAGCGTGTACAAGGACTTCGGCTTTGATAACGTCGAAATCAAGCTTTCGTTGCGCCCCGACGCCCGTGCCGGTACCGACGAGACCTGGGATCGCGCGGAGCAGGGCTTGCGCGAAGCATTGACGGCTTGCGGCGTGACGTGGGAAGAGCTGCCGGGCGAAGGGGCGTTCTACGGTCCCAAAGTGGAATATCACATCAAGGACGCTCTCGGCCGCTCGTGGCAGTGCGGCACGTTGCAGCTCGATATGGTGCTGCCGGAGCGGCTGGGCGCGGAGTACGTTGCGGAAGACAACAGCCGTCGCCGTCCGATCATGCTGCACCGGGCAATCGTCGGATCAATGGAGCGTTTTCTCGGTATTCTGATCGAGCACCATGCTGGTGCAATGCCCGCGTGGCTCGCCCCGATGCAGGTAGTGGTGATGAATATCGCCGAAAGTCAGGCCGAATACGCCCAGTCTCTGGCCCAATCGTTGCAAAAACAAGGGGTTAGAGTAGAGGCCGATTTGCGCAACGAGAAGATTAGCTATAAAATACGTGAGCACACGCTTGAGAAGGTGCCGTACCTGCTTGTGGTCGGCGACAAGGAGCGTGAAGCCCAAACGGTAGCCGTGCGTGCCCGTGGTGGTGTCGACCTAGGTGTGATGCCTGTCGATTCTTTCATTGAGCGTCTGCGCCAGAACGTGCAGTCGTTCAACTGAGCCACTTGGCAGCGCGGCTCGTTTTTTTAATTTTTAGAGGAAACGTAACATCGCTACTGATAAGTCTGCGCACCGCATCAACGGTGAAATTACGGCACCCGAGGTGCGTCTGGTCGGAGTCGAGAACGAACCGCTCGGCATCGTGAAACTTGCTGATGCGTTCCGCATGTCGGAACAGCAAGACGTGGATCTGGTGGAAATCGCGCCGCAAGCGGTTCCGCCGGTCTGCCGTTTGATGGACTACGGCAAGTTCAAGTACTCGGAAGCGAAGAAGCAGCACGAGGCCAAGCTCAAGCAGAAGATCGTTCAGGTCAAGGAAGTCAAATTCCGTCCGGGCACTGACGACGGTGACTACAACGTCAAACTGCGCAACCTCATTCGCTTTCTCGACGACGGCGACAAGACGAAAATCACGTTGCGTTTCCGTGGCCGCGAAATGGCTCACCAGGAAATCGGTATGCGCATGCTGGAACGCCTGCGCACGGACCTCGACGAAGTCGGTCAGGTCGAGCAAATGCCGAAAATGGAAGGGCGCCAGATGATCATGGTGCTCGCTCCGAAGAAAAAGAAGTAAACGGTCAGAGCGGCGACGCGCCATGTGGCGCGTGTTCTGGTTGTGAAAAGTCGAACGATGCCGCACCGGGTGTCCGGTGCGGCATCAGCAGGTTTCGAGACGGCGCTTATGCAAATGCGCGCTGTCTCCGAAAAGCGGCTGCCGGCAGTATTGGCGGTCTGCATACCAAGTGGAATGGGTTTCGAAGGGCGGGTAATGGCCATCTGGCCGACCGCACACCCATATCCATCTAATAATGGAGTTGTCATGCCGAAGATGAAGACCAAGAAGAGTGCTGCGAAGCGCTTCGTGGTGCGTCCGGGCGGTACCGTCAAGCGCGGTCAAGCCTTCAAGCGCCACATTCTTACCAAGAAGACCACCAAGAACAAACGCCATCTGCGCGGTTCGACGGCAGTTCATGATTCCGATCTGAACTCCGTGCGCGCAATGCTGCCGTTCGCTTAACCCTTAACCGAAACTCATAGGAGCGAAACATGCCTCGAGTAAAACGTGGGGTTACCGCACGGGCCCGTCACAAGAAGATCATCAAGCTGGCCAAGGGTTACCGCGGCCGTCGCAATAACGTCTATCGCATCGCCAAGCAGGCGGTCATGCGCGCAGGCCAGTACGCCTATCGCGATCGCCGCAACAAGAAGCGTGTGTTCCGTGCATTGTGGATCACGCGTATCAATGCGGCGGTGCGTCAGCACGACATGACGTACAGCGTGTTCATCAACGGCCTGAAGAAGGCTTCGATCGAACTCGACCGCAAGGTGCTGGCCGACATGGCTGTGTTCGACAAGGCTGCTTTTGCTGCGATCGTTCAGCAGGTGAAAGCCGCCGTTGCAGCCTGATTGCGCTTCTGGCAATTAACACTGCGTGGTTCGTTGCAGCGAACATCCGGTAGTCTCGGTGACGCTGCAACAAAAACGGGGCTCCTCACCGAGCCCCGTTTTTGTTGGTAGAACCAGTTTTGCATCGATTGAACACTGACGTTGAAATGATGGGATCAATGGACCTGGACCAGATTGTCGCGGACGCGCAAAAAGCCTTCGCAGAAGCCTCCGACGTCACCACCCTCGAAAACGAGAAAGCACGCTTTCTCGGCAAGTCGGGCGTGCTGACTGAACTGTTGAAGGGCCTTGGCAAACTCGATCCCGAAACGCGCAAGACCGAAGGCGCACGGATCAACCTCGTCAAGCAACAGGTTGAAGCCGCGCTGACGGCTCGCCGCCAGGCGCTGGCCGACGCGTTGCTGAATCAGCGCCTCGCCGCCGAAGCGATCGACGTCACCCTGCCTGGCCGCGGCGCCAATACGGGCAGCCTGCACCCGGTCATGCGGACCTGGGAGCGCGTCGAACAGATTTTCGGCAGCATCGGATTCGACGTGGCCGATGGCCCCGAAATCGAAACCGATTGGTACAACTTCACCTCGTTGAACAGCCCGGAAAATCATCCGGCGCGCTCAATGCAGGACACTTTTTACGTCGACGGCAAAGATGCCGACGGCCGCCAACTGCTGCTGCGCACGCATACGAGCCCGATGCAGGTGCGTTACGCGCGTACCAACATGCCGCCCATCAAGGTGATCGTGCCGGGTCGGACCTACCGTGTGGACAGCGACGCGACTCACTCGCCGATGTTCAATCAGGTCGAAGGCCTGTGGATCGACGAGAACATCAGCTTTGCCGATTTGAAGGGCGTCTATACGGACTTCCTCAAGAAATTCTTCGAACGCGACGATATTCTGGTGCGTTTCCGTCCGTCGTATTTCCCGTTCACCGAACCGTCGGCCGAGATCGACATGCTGTTCGAAACGGGCAAGAACGCGGGCAAGTGGCTCGAGATTTCGGGCTCAGGCCAGGTGCATCCCACCGTGATCCGCAACATGGGCCTCGACCCGGAGCGCTACATCGGCTTCGCTTTCGGCAGCGGCCTCGAACGGCTCACCATGTTGCGCTACGGCGTGCAAGACCTGCGTCTGTTCTTCGAAAACGACCTGCGTTTCCTGCGTCAATTCGCTTGAACGAACGCATTGCGCGACAAGCATAGAGCGCGGTATTGCACCGAGTGCATGCCGCCACAGCGTCCCGGCAGTGACAGGCAGTGACTCGCTGTAACTCATGGCAACTGGCGATTGCGCCGCACGCCGAGTTGCGCGATGTATCTGCCTCACGCGGACCTAACCTGATCAGAACGTACAGAGAACCATGCAATTCCCGGAATCCTGGCTGAGAACCTTTGTCGATCCGCAACTGACGACGGACGAGCTGTCGCACGCATTGACGATGGCGGGTCTCGAAGTTGAAGACCTGCGACCGGCTGCGCCACCGACCTCGAAGATCGTGGTCGGTCAGGTGCTGGAAGTCGTCAAGCACCCGGATGCGGACAAGCTGAACGTCTGCCAGGTCAACGCCGGCACAGGCGCCACGCTCAATATCGTCTGCGGCGCGCCAAACGTAGCGCCAGGCATCAAGGTGCCGGTTGCGCTGGTTGGCGCGCAACTGCCGCCGGCCGAAGAGGGCGGCGCGCCGTTCGAGATCAAACTCTCGAAGCTGCGTGGCGTGGAAAGTCAGGGCATGCTGTGCTCGGCGCGCGAACTGAAGCTCTCGGAAGATCATAGCGGCCTCCTGATCCTGCCGGAAGATACGCCGATTGGCCAGGACATCCGCGAAACGCTCAATCTCGACGACACCATTTTCGAGATCAAGCTGACGCCGAACAAGGCAGATTGCTTGTCGGTGTTCGGCGTGGCGCGCGAAACCTCCGCGATCACCGGTGCACCGTTGCGTCCGCTCGAGATCAAGCCGGTCCAGGTCAAGCTCGACGAGACGCTGCCCGTCAAGATCTCGGCGCCCGATCTTTGCGGCCGTTTCTCGGGCCGTGTCATCCGCGGTGTGAATGCGCGTGCGAAATCGCCGCAATGGATGGTCGAACGTCTTGAGCGTTCAGGTCAGCGCAGCATCTCCGCGCTCGTGGATATTTCCAATTACGTGATGCTCGAGCTGGGCCGTCCGTCGCACGTGTTCGATCTGGAGAAGATCCACGGCGGTATGGACGTGCGTTGGGGCCGCAAGGGCGAAACGCTCAAGCTGCTGAACGGCAACACCGTCGAAGTTGACGAAACGGTTGGCGTGATCGCCGACGAGCAACACATTGAAAGCCTCGCGGGCATCATGGGCGGCGACAGCACGGCCGTCACGCTCGACACGACCAACATCTACCTTGAAGCCGCATTCTGGTGGCCGGATAGTATTCGTGGCCGCTCGCGCAGGTACAACTTCTCGACCGATGCGGGCCATCGCTTCGAGCGCGGCGTCGATTACGCGACCACGGTCGAGCACATCGAGCGGATCACGCAACTGATCCTCGACATTTGCGGCGGCGAAGCGGGTCCCGTGGACGACCAGGTCGTCAATGTGCCGCAGCGCGAGCCCGTGAAGATGCGCGTGTCCCGCGCGAACCGCATCATCGGCATCGCGATCGGCGCCGAGGAAATCGCGCAGATCTTCACGCGTCTTGGCCTTACGTTCGAACACGACGGCGACACGTTCTCGGTCATGCCACCGTCGTACCGTTTCGATATCGAGATCGAAGAAGACCTGATCGAAGAAGTCGCACGTATCTACGGCTTCGAGAAGATTCCGGCGCGACCGCCGGTCGCTAAGAGCGAAATGCGCGCGACCAACGAAACGCGCCGCTCGATCCACGCAATCCGGCACGCGCTTGCCGCTCGCGATTACGCTGAGACGGTCAACTTCAGTTTCGTGGATGCCGAGTGGGAGCAGGACTTCGCCGGCAATGACAAGCCTGTGCGTCTGCTGAATCCAATTGCGAGCCAGTTGTCGGTCATGCGGACCACGCTGATCGGCAGCCTGATTCACGTGCTGCGCACGAACCTGAACCGCCGTGCTGCCGACCGCGTACGCGTGTTCGAAGCTGGCCGCGTGTTCCTGCACGATCCGTCGATCAAGGCCGGAGAGCTCACGGTCGAAGGCTTCGCCCAGCCGAAGATGATCGGCGGGCTCGCGTACGGTCCCGCGCTGGAGGAGCAGTGGGGCGCGCCGTCGCGTACCGTCGACTACTTCGACGTGAAGGCCGACGTCGAGGCGTTGCTCTCGCCGGCAGTCGCGCGTTTCGTGAAAGCGGAGCATCCCGCGCTGCATCCGGGGCGCAGCGCGCGCATTGAACTGAATGGCCGCGCGATTGGCTGGATCGGCGAACTGCATCCGCGCTGGATGCAAAAATATGATTTACCGAATGCGCCGATTATGTTTGAAGTCGAAGCGGACGCATTAATGCAACGCGTATTGCCCACACCGTCGGAAGTGTCTAAATTCCCGCCGGTGCGTCGCGATATCGCGGTAGTTGTCGATCAAAAAATCGAGGCGCAGGCGCTGCTGGACGAGCTCCAGAAGGCTCAGTCGGAGCCCGCCTGCAAGACCGTCCAGAAGGTTGTGCTTTTTGACGAATTCCGTCCAAAATCAAACACTTCCGGTGGCTTGGGGGCTCACGAGAAAAGCCTTGCGTTCCGTGTTACCTTGCAAGATACTGGCGGGACCCTTCAGGACGAAACGGTCGATCTGGCCATTCAGACTCTGGTGGAACGTCTGGCTCGAGTATATGGCGCACGGTTGCGCGGATAACCCGCATTTAACAATTGCGCGGCTGTTTCCGCATCCTTTGTTTTCTGCATGGCGCGCCATTTGATAGATATGAATGAAATGAACTCGAGTGATTTCGAAGCCCTTCTTACGGCGCAACGCAGCGCCATGATTCGAGAAATTCCGACATCACCCGCCGTCGTTTCAACTGAAACGCCGACGCTCACCAAAGCGGAACTTGCCGAGTTGCTGTTCGACAATGTCGGGCTCAACAAGCGGGAAGCGAAAGACATGGTGGAGGCGTTTTTCGAGGTGATCCGGGATGCGTTGGAGAGCGGCGACAGCGTGAAGCTGTCGGGCTTCGGCAACTTCCAGTTGCGCGACAAACCGCAGCGTCCCGGCAGAAACCCGAAAACCGGCGAGGCAATTCCCATTGCCGCGCGCCGTGTTGTGACGTTCCATGCAAGTCAAAAGCTGAAGGCTCTGGTCGAGAACGGCGCCGAAGCGAGCTTCACGCGCTGATCGACTGGCGCGTTCCTGCGCAACCCACCACGACGGCTAACTGACGATGACAGCGACGATGGAAAAAGTCGTCTTGCCTCCGATTCCGGCGAAACGCTACTTCACGATTGGTGAGGTCAGCGAACTATGCGGCGTCAAACCGCATGTGTTGCGCTATTGGGAGCAGGAGTTTACGCAGTTGCGGCCTGTCAAGCGACGCGGAAATCGCCGGTACTATCAGCATCACGAGGTGCTGTTGATCCGGCGGATTCGTGAGTTGTTGTACGAGCAGGGCTTCACGATCAACGGTGCCCGCAACCGCCTGGATTCACATGGCGGCGGTGCGCACAATGCGCCGGCTGAAATGGGCGAACAGGTCGAGGGCTTCGTTCCGCCGGAGGCACCAGCAACCGCGAACGCCGTCGACGTCGAGCAGTTGCGCAAAGAACTGCTGAACGTGATCGATCTGCTGAATCGCTAGTCGCTTTATTGGTGCGAACGGTTCTATTCGAATGAAGTGTCTGTTATAATTTTGTGCTGTTCGGGGCGTAGCGCAGCCTGGTAGCGTACCTGCATGGGGTGCAGGTGGTCGGAGGTTCAAATCCTCTCGCCCCGACCAAGAAATCAAGGCCTTATGGATATATGTCCATAAGGCCTTTTTCGTTTTGGGCCCATCTTAACCACACGTTTGCTCCACAGTACGGACTGCTCCAGCGGCAACAGAAGGTTCTTATACATCACAGAACACGCCGCAAGAAACAGCGGCACTGCCCACACCTCCGCCCAAAACCACGCCGACCCAACACTCACTCGCGGCTCGGATGCTGATGTACGAAAGCGAACAGCGTCTTACGAAAGTGGGAAGCCGCCCGGCTTTGCGAGTCATCACGCGTAACGAGATGCAGTGGTGCGCGAAAAGCATGGTCGCCCGCCACGCGGCAGTAGCGCACGCTTTCCTGGTGGTAGCGATGCATCGACGCGGGAACGAGCGAGATACCGCCGCCTGCTGCCACGAGGTTGATGGCCGTTACCATGCGCGGCACTTCCTCGACCACGTTTGGCTCGAAACCCTTTGACTGACAGGCGCTAATAAAATCCGCGTACATACCGGGAGCACCAGGCCGACGGACGAAAATAAACGACTCGTTGGCAAGCTTCTGGAGCGCTATTGCGCGGTTGCTTATGAGCCGATGTCCGACGGGCAGCACCAGCAACATTCGTTCTTCGGCCAACAGTTCGAACCGCAGACCTGCGGGCGTGTGAACCGGCTTGCGCAGAATCGCCGCATCCGCACGGTCTTCTACCATCATTTCGATGATGTCCGCCGCGTTGACCTCCGTCATCTCGATGGCGACCTCAGGGTAAAGCTCACGGAAATTGCGGATGGCCGTGGGCGTCAGAGGATGAAACGCAGCCGAACTCGTAAGCGCAACGCGCACGGTGCCGATGTGCCCTTGCGCAACGCGGCGCGCCTGAACGACCGCGTTGTCCAGTTCGAGCAGCACGGAGCGGGCGCGTGCTGCGAACGTTTCACCTGCCGCCGTCAACGAGACGCCGCGCGGCTGTCGCACGAAAAGCGCGAAGCCCAGTTCCTGTTCGAGTTCCTGAATCTGCTGCGATAACGGAGGCTGCTGAATGTGCAGCCGGGCGGCGGCGCGGGTGAACTGGCCTTCTTCGGAGACCGCTAGGAAGTAGCGCAAATGTCTCAGTTCCATGGTTGGCCTGCTATATGTGTTGGATATGGCAACCGCGCCTCATATGTATTTTACATTGGTGACTTCCGCACGTACTCTCTATTTTCAGGCAGCCGAATACAAAGGAGACACATGCAAACCGTTATGCAAGCGGTCACGCCCGCTGCGGCCGCGCCACCTCTCAGCCGTTCACAGATGCGCCGCGCGGTGCTTGCTTCAGTCATCGGCAATGGTCTTGAGTGGTTCGACTTCCTGATCTACGGGTATTTCGCCAAGGTCATTGCACAGGTGTTCTTTCCCGCGAACAACAGCTTTGTGTCGATCACATTGACGCTGGCCACGTTTGCAATCGGCTTTCTGGTGCGGCCGCTCGGCGGCATTGTTATCGGCGCGTGCGCCGATCGTTACGGGCGCCGCAAGACGCTGTCGCTGCTGATTCTTCTGATGGCGCTGAGTACGCTGATGATGGGCCTGACACCCGGCTACGCGACTATCGGCATTGCGGCGCCGCTCATTGTGATTGTCGCGCGCATTCTGCAGGGGCTGTCGGTGGGCGGAGAGTTCGCAACCGCAGCTGCAATGCTGACGGAATATGCGCCGCCTCGGCGCAAGATGTTCTTCGGCAGTTTTCAAATGACGTCGCAGGCTGTCGCGCTCCTGCTCTCGTCGTTGTGTGCGTTGCTCCTCACCACGCGGCTCTCGCACGAATCGCTCGTGTCGTGGGGCTGGCGCGTCCCGTTCCTGCTCGGCGCGCTCGTCGGTCCGGTGGGCTTCTATATCCGGCACAAAGTGGGCGAGTCGCCGGAGTTTCTTCAGCTGCGCGAGCGGCTCGGACACGCACCGCGTCAGTCGCTTCGCACGTTCATTCGTGAGCGCGGCGACGCGGCGCTGTGCGCGATGGGCGTCATCATCGTTGGGGCTGCAACGAATTACCTGTGGCATTCGTACATGCCGTTGTATGTCGAGCACCAACTGCATTTGCCGCTGAAAAATGCGCTGTTCGGCACGGCC
This sequence comes from Paraburkholderia strydomiana, assembly GCF_031456815.1. Classification (NCBI taxonomy): domain Bacteria; kingdom Pseudomonadati; phylum Pseudomonadota; class Betaproteobacteria; order Burkholderiales; family Burkholderiaceae; genus Paraburkholderia; species Paraburkholderia strydomiana. Next base: position 95,042 of record NZ_JAVDVL010000002.1, on the reverse strand, counting down.
ATTTCTGGCCTGATCGGCATTGCCGGCTATCCGCTGGCGGGGCGTCTTGCCGACCGTTTCGGTGCATATCGTTTGTTTTTCCCGGTCACGATAGCGTGGGTGTGCGTTGCCTATCCGCTCTTTGCATGGGTGCTCGCGGCGCCGTCCGCTGAACGTGTGTTCACCGCGCAAATGATTGCGACTGTCGTGCTTAGCCTCATGTCCGGTGCGCACCCCGGCATGCTCACGCAGCTCTTTCCGACCTCGACGCGCTCCACAGGCGTTGCGCTCTCGTACAACGTGGCGGTCACGCTGTTCGGCGGTCTTGCGCCCCTCACGGTTTCGACGTTGATCGACTTCACCGGCTCGCGGTTGGTTCCGGCGTGGTATCTGATCTGCGCAGGCGTCATTTCGCTGCTGCTTGTGGGACTGACGGCCTCCGGGCGGCGCCTGGTTCGCAAGCCCGATCTCTGGCTGGCCGACGGTCAATGAGCGGCGCGATGAATCTTGTGACGGACAGCGATGCACGGCCACGCAACGAAGTGCCTGTGCAGGTGGTAGCCAGCGAACGGTTGATCGTATCGAACGCGCGCGGTGAGGCGGCCGTGCCGTTTTTCAAAGGCGGCAGTACGCGGCCCACTCAAGCGACTCGGGTGGTCGTGATGCTGCATGGAAGACTTCGTGATGCGGATGCGTATCTGCAATCCACGCAGTGTGCGCTAGCGTCGTCGACTGTTGAGCCCGATAGCGTGATCCTCGCCGTACCCCAGTTTCTTGCGACGGCCGATGTCCAGCATCATTCGTTGCCGGCCGACTGTCTGCACTGGGAGTGGACCTCGTGGATGGGCGGTCTCGATGCGATCGGGCCGGCGCCGCTAAGTTCTTTCGACGTACTCGACGCGCTGATCGAACACTACGTGCGTGACGACGCTTACCCGAACGTGCGGGGGATCGTCGTTGCCGGGCACTCCGGCGGGGCACAGGTCGCGCATCGGCACGCGATACTCAGCGACGCCGCCGCACGTTGCATGGCGGCGGGAGTGAACGTGCGTTATGTCATTGCGAATCCGTCGTCGTATGTGTACTTCGACGCGTGGCGTCCGCACTGTGCAGACGGATCGAGCGCAGACGCACGCGCCGCTTGCACCGGGTTCAACGCATGGAAGTACGGCACAGAAGGGTTGCCGCGCTATGCGAAGGAACTGGATGTCCAACAGCTCGAATACCGTTATGTCGATCGCGACGTCACTTATCTGCTCGGCACCCACGACAACGATCCGGCGCATCCGGCTCTGGACCGCTCATGCGAAGCCATGCTGCAGGGCCCGCATCGACTCGCAAGGGGTCGGGCCTATTTCGCGTATCTGCGCAGACGGCATCCGCAGTTGCGTCATCAACTGTATGAGGTGGCGGGCGCGGCGCACAGCGGTGACGCGATGTTCGTGTCGCAGGCGGGTGTGCAGGCGCTCTTCGGCACAACCGCACGGCTGATCGACACCGGCGTCGTGCACGAGGGCCGCGCCCTCGAATAGCGACAGCGGCGCGGACGCATAGCAACAACATAACCAGCCAATCGTTTCAGGAGACGAAGATGATCAGAAGATCGCTCGGGTGGGCGCTCGCCTTCACCTTTTGCATCAGCGGATGCGGCGGCAATGGACCGACCAGCGAGAATCCGGGCGGTTCGACGCCTGCGCCCACGGCGGCCACGCAATGCAGCGCGTTGAGCGGGCTGTCGATTCCGGCGTCCTCGATTGCTGTACCGACCAGCGGCGCGACGATTACCAGTGCGACGCTAGTGGAAACGAGCGGCGAATACTGCCAGGTGAACGGTGCAATCGCACCGGTCGACCCGGCTGCGCCTTCCATCAAATTCCAGGTCAATCTGCCGACCAGGTGGAATCGTAAGGCGCTGCATTATGGCGGCGGCGGTTTCGACGGCACGCTGATCACCGGTGTGGATCCGCTCGACATGGCCCCGACCGGCACATCCACGCCGCTCGCAAACGGCTACGCGACCTTCGGCGACGACTCGGGGCATCAGAGTTCGAGCATTACGGACGGCAAGTTCGCCGCCAACGACGAGTCGCTTGCAAATTACGGCGGCTTGAGCCTCAAGAAGACACACGACGTCGCCATGACCCTGATCAAAAAGCGCTACGCGAGCGCGCCCGACAAGGTCTATTTCTTCGGCAGTTCGACGGGTGGACGAGATGGTCTGAGCGAAGCGCAGCGCTGGCCGCAGGACTACGACGGCATCGTGGTGAACCGTCCCGCGCTCAACTACACGGGGCTTCGTCTGAGCAATGTCGTGCTGGGCCGGGCGCTGTATCTGAATAGCGGTGCGGGTTGGCTCGACGTGGCGAAAACGATGTTGCTGCAGAACGCGGTCATGACCGCTTGCGATGCGCTCGACGGCGTCGCCGACGGCGTCATCGCGAACGTGGCGGCGTGCAAGGCACAGTCGGCCACGGTGCTGGCATCGCTGCGCTGCCCGAGCGGCGCGGACTCGGGCGATACCTGTCTGTCGGACGCGCAGATCGCGACCGTGCAAACCATTGCCGCACCGCTGCAATTGAATTATCCGCTCGCTAATGGCGTGACGCGTTACGCCGGCTACAACATTCTCGCCGGTTCAGTGTTCGCCGGGCCGAACACCACGCGCGATCTTGGCGAGTCCAGAGTCCCTGCGAATCCCGCCGGCAAGAAGGACGCTAACCAATGGGTAACGGGCGACCAGTGGGTCAAGTACTTCGTCACGCGCGTGCCGACTTTCGATTCATTGACATTCGACCCGCTAAATCCCGGTACGTACCAGTCGCGAGTGCAAACCGTGTCGGCGCTCACGGACGCGACGAGCACCGACCTGAGCGCCTATGTCGCGAAAGGCGGCAAGCTCATCATGACGCACGGTCTTGCAGACGAGATTGTCAGCACTGATTCGAGCATGGATTACTACAACGGACTTGTGCAGCGCTTCGGGCAGAGCACGGTGGATGGGTTCGTACGCTTCTACCTGATGCCGGGAGTAGGGCACGGCACGGGACCGTTTCATCCGGCTGTCGATTCCCTTTCCGCACTCGATCAATGGGTAGAGACCGGCAAGGCGCCCGAAACGCTCTCGATGAGCGATCTGAACGCCGCAACGCTCGGTAGAACGCGGCCGCTTTGCCGTTATCCGCTATGGCCAAAGTACATTGGCGGAGATATCAATGTGGCCGCGAGCTTCCAGTGCGCAAGCTCCTGACGCGCAATTGCCTGACGCCGCCCGCAGGGCGGCGCCATGATCGGGGAGTCCAGTCTCTGAAAGATGAAGAGCGTTGTTTCCGGTCCAACTAGGTGGACCTACATCAGAACGATGTCGTACTGCTCCTGGCTCAGATTCGACTCCACCTGCAACGACACCGGCTTGCCGATGAAATCAATCAACATTGCCAGATGTTGGGACTCTTCTTCGAGAAACAGGTCAATCACCTGTTGAGACGCAACCACGCGAAACTCACGCGGATTGAACTGTCGCGACTCGCGCAATATCTCGCGCAGCACATCGTAGCAAACGGTACGCGGCGTTTTCACCTGGCCCTTGCCCTGGCAAACCGGGCAGGGCTCGCACAGCACATGCGCGAGCGATTCGCGCGTGCGCTTGCGCGTCATTTCAACCAGCCCCAGTTGCGAGAAACCGTTCACAGTCACGCGTGTGCGGTCGCGCGACAACGCCTTCTTCAACTCGCCCAGCACCTGATCGCGATGCTCGACGTTTTCCATATCGATGAAATCGATAATGATCACGCCGCCCAGGTTGCGCAACCGCAATTGACGCGCAATGGTATGCGCCGCTTCCAGGTTCGTCTTGAAGATGGTGTCGTCGAAATTACGCGCGCCGACGTAGCCGCCCGTATTCACGTCGATGGTGGTCATCGCTTCGGTCTGGTCGATCACCAGGTAGCCGCCCGACTTCAGATCCACGCGGCGCGACAACGCGCGCTGGATTTCGGCCTCGATGTTGTACAGATCGAAAAGCGGCCGCTCGCCTGTGTAGTGATGTAGTTTCGCGGACACCGCCGGCGTGAACTCCGCCGCGAAATCGGCAAGCATCTGATACGTCTCGCGCGAGTCGACCTGGATGCGCGATGTTTCATCGTTCACGAAATCGCGTAGCACGCGTTGCGCGAGATTCAGATCCTGATAGAGCAGACTCGTGGGCGGCATGCGCTGGCCTTGCGACAGGATCGTTGCCCATGTCTTGCGCAGATAGGCGACGTCGGCGGCCAGTTCTTCGCTCGTCGCATCTTCGGCGATGGTGCGCACGATGTAGCCGCCTTTCTCGTCGGCAGGCAATACGGCGGTCAAACGCGCGCGCACGGCTTCGCGCTCGGCTTCGCTTTCGATCTTCTGCGAGATGCCGATATGCGGCTCCTGCGGCAGATAGACGAGCGTGCGCCCGGCAATGCTCACTTGCGTGGAAAGCCGCGCGCCCTTGGTGCCGATCGGGTCCTTCACCACCTGGACCATCAGCGTCTGACCTTCGAACACGATCTTTTCAATCGGCTGATGCGGCGTCTGATGTTGCGGCTCGCCGGCAATGCGCGGGTGCCAGATATCGGCTACATGGAGAAACGCGGCGCGTTCCAGACCGATGTCGATAAAAGCGGATTGCATGCCCGGCAACACGCGCACGACCTTGCCGAGATAGACGTTGCCGACGCGGCCCCGCGACAGCGTTCGTTCGACGTGAAGTTCCTGGACGGCGCCTTGCTGGACGAGCGCGACGCGCGTTTCCTGCGGCGTGACATTGATCAGGATTTCTTCATTCATGGTGTTGTTCTAGAAGTCGATGCGCGCCGCACGCAGGAGGGCAGCGGTTTCAAAAAGCGGCAAACCCATGATACCTGAATAGGACCCGTCGATATGCTCGATAAACTCCGCGGCGCGCCCTTGCACGCCGTACGCTCCCGCCTTGCCGAACGGCTCGCCGCTCGCTACGTAGCGGCGAATCGCGTCTCGATGCAACGCAGCAAAGCGCACTGTGGATGTGGACAGCGCGGCGGGCAGTAGCTCGCCGTAAGCATCGACTACCGCCACGGCCGTCAGCACTTCGTGAGCGCGGCCAGACAGGCGCGCGAGCATCGCTTCGGCATCGTCGGCGTCGAGCGGCTTGCCGAGAATCGCGTCGTCGATCGTGACGGTTGTATCCGCAACCAGAACAGGTCGCGCGGCGTGGTTGCCGGCTACGAGCCGGGCATGCGCGGCCCGGGCTTTGGCCACGCACACGCGCTGCACGTAGTCGTGCGCACGCTCGCCCGGCAATTCGGCTTCGAGCGCTTCGGCGTCTTCGTCGGGGCGCGGCAGCAGCAGTTCGAAGCGCACGCCGATCTGTTGCAACAACTCCTGACGGCGCGGACTTTGCGACGCGAGATACACGAATGGATGCAGCGAAGCGGTGGACGTTGGCATGAAGTTGTCTCGAACAAACGGTTTATGTGGGCGTGCGATAACGGGCACGCCCGAGCACGAGGCTGCGGGAGCGCGTCAGCAGCGTAACGAGGAACTAAGGCAATTGCTGGCGATTGCTGGCAACTGTGGTCGCAACGTCCCGCGTCAAAACCAGCGAGACTCGAAACGCCAGGCGTCCCGATCGATCTCACTCACGCGCGATGATAGGGATGATTCTGCGTGATGGTCCACGCGCGGTAAAGCTGTTCGGCGAGCAGCACACGTACCATTGCGTGCGGCAGCGTGAGGCTCGACACGCGCAGCATCATGTCGGCACGTGCCTTGAGTTCGGGATCGAGCCCGTCTGCACCGCCGATCAGAAACGCGACGTCGCGGCCGTCCTGCTGCCAGCCGGGCAGCGCGCCGGCAAGTTGCATGGTGGTCCAGTCTTTGCCGCGTTCGTCGAGCGCGACGATGCGCGCGTTTTTGGGCAACGCTGCTTCGATCTTCAGTCGCTCGGCGGCCATTACGCTCTCGGCCGGACGGCCCGACGACCGCTGCTCGGGCTTGATTTCGCGCAGCTCGATACGCAGCTCCGGCGGCATGCGCTTCGCGTATTCGTCGAAGCCGACAGCGATCCAGTCGGGCATCTTGTGGCCGACAGCGAGGATGTGCAGTTTCATGATGCGTAGGAGCGCCGCTCGCGCAGCTCCGCTGGGACGCGGTTGCAGCGAGCGGTCAAAGCCCGCTCACTTGCGGCGCGCGGCCGTCTTGCGCGCGGGCTTCTTCACAGCCGGCGCCTCTTCGTCTTCTTCGTCCTCGTCGGGCTCGCTCGAACGCGCGCCGCCGAACGGATCAGGCGTAGACAGCTTGATGCGGACCGGCTTGTCGCCCCAAATTTCCTCGAGGTTGTAGTACTGGCGCAGCGCCGGTTGCAGGATGTGGACGATCGCGTCGCCGCAATCGACCAGCACCCATTCGCCGATGTCCTCGCCTTCGGTGCTGACGATGTCGCCGCCGGCTTCCTTCACGCCCTCGCGCACGCTCGAAGCCAGCGCCTTGGTTTGCCGGTTGGAGGTGCCGCTCGCGACGATTACGCGATCGAACAGCGCCGTCAGGTGGCTGGTGTTGAACACCTTGATGTCTTGCGCTTTGACGTCTTCGAGAGCGTCGACGATCACGCGTTGCAGTTTGCGAATATCCATGGATTTACCGGTGGTACAAATGATGTTGAAGAATGTAGTCCCACACCGCAGTGGGGACGTGGCTTGCGGCCTCACCCTGTTGTTCGCCGCCCACATGGGCAAGCCGCTGGCTCACCTGTTCACGCAGATGCGCGCGAATGTCGGTGGCCGAGACGTTGAACGCAAGCGTGGTGTCGATCAGCAAGTGGCCGCAAGGCGTGGCTCGCAGAACGTCGGCGCCGGCGCGGCGTGCGTCGATTTCACTCGCGACCGCGGACGGAATCGACGCGAGATCGAAACCGGGCCGCGTGGCCGCGCAGATGTGCGCGAAGTCGAACAGGCGCCGCCAGTCGCGCCATGTATCGAGATGCACCAGTTGATCCGCGCCGATCAGCAATGCAATGGATACCTCGTCGCCTTCCCGTTCGCGCCAGCGCTGCAGCGTGTCGACAGTGTAGGTCGGGCCTTCGTGTTCGATTTCGTCGGTTGCGACTCGCACCGTCGCGCCCGGCAGCGCGAGTTGACCGGCCGCCGCGCGTGTCATGGCGAGGCGATGCACGGCCGGCGACACGTCCGCTTTCTGCCACGGCTGGCCGGCCGGCATCAGCACCAGTTCGGTCAGTTGCAACACGTCGGCGAAACGCCGCGCGAGCGCAAGGTGGCCGTCGTGGATCGGATCGAAAGTGCCGCCGAGCAAACCGATCCGGCGAGGCAGTGCAACAGGATGAGCGTTCGGCTTCAGGTGAAAGTCCTTTGTCGTAGCCAGGTGCGGGGCAGTGCGCGTCCGCGGGATTCCGCAGCGCTCACACCCAGTCGCGCGGCACGAGAAAATCGGTGTAAAGGCGCGCTTCCGGCGTGCCCGGTTCGGGATGCCAGTTGTAGCGCCAGTTCACCACAGGCGGCATCGACATCAGAATCGATTCGGTGCGTCCGCCGCTCTGCAGCCCAAACAGTGTGCCACGGTCGAAGACCAGATTGAACTCGACGTAGCGCCCGCGCCGGTAAGCCTGGAAATCGCGCTCGGCCTCGCCGTACGGAATGTTGCGGCGCTTTTCGATAATCGGCAGGTACGCTTTGAGGAATCCTTCGCCCACGCTTCTCAGCATCGCGAACGATTGATCGAAGCCCGGCGCCGAGTAATCGTCGAAAAAAATCCCGCCGATGCCGCGCGGCTCGTTCCTGTGCTTCAGGAAGAAATAGTCGTCGCACCAGCGCTTGAAGCTCGGGTACAGGTCCGCGCCATAAGGCTCCAGCGCATCGCGGCACACGCGGTGGAAATGCCGCGCGTCTTCTTCGTAGCCGTAGTACGGCGTCAGATCCATGCCGCCGCCGAACCAGAACACCGGCTCTTCACCAGGCTTGGTGGCGACCAGCAGGCGCACGTTCATATGCACCGTCGGGCAATGCGGATTGTGCGGGTGCAGCACGAGAGACACACCCATCGCCTCGAAGCCGCGCCCGGCCAGTTGCGGACGCGCCGCGCTCGCGGAGCCCGGCAACGCGTCGCCCGCGACGTCGGAAAAGCCAATGCCGGCACGTTCGAAGAAGTTGCCGCCTTCCAGAATGCGCGTGAAGCCACCGCCGCGCAGCTTTTCGCCGGGCGTGCGCTGCCATGCGTCGGTGGCGAAGGGCTTGCCGTCGAACGCGCCCAGCGTGTCCGCGATTTGCGTTTGCAGGCTTTGCAGCCAGATGCGCACGGCTTGTGCGTCGTAGCTCGAATCGGTCATCAATGCAGGTGCTGAAGGCGGCACGTCGGTGCCGCGGGTTGCTCGTGAGGCGCCGCGCTGTGTTTCAAAAACGCCGTCCCGAAGGCGCGGCCGAACGGGCGCGCCCGCATACCCGCAGTGTAGCGCCGCTGGCGCCGCGAACCGGCGAGCGCCTCGCGCGTCAGTGCTTGCCTTCCGTCTTCGCGTCGTGCTTGCGGTTCAGCGCGCGATAGCCGATGTCGCGCCGGTACTGCATGCCGTCGAACGAGATCTGGTTGATCGTTTCATATGCGACCGACTGCGCGCTGCGCACCGAGTCGGCCAGGCCGACCACACACAGCACGCGGCCGCCCGACGTGAGGAGCTTGCCGTCGGTTAGCGTGGTGCCCGCATGGAAGGTGACCGAGTCCGCCGTCTCCGCAGGAATGTCGTTGATACGGTCGCCCTTGCGTGGGGTATCCGGATAGTTGTGCGCGGCGAGCACCACGCCCAGCGCGGTGCGGCGGTCCCACTCCAGTTCCACTGTATCCAGCGTGCCTGCGATTGCCTGCTCGACCACCTTCGAATAGTCGCCCTTCAAACGCGCCATGATCGGCTGCGTTTCGGGGTCGCCCATGCGGCAGTTGAACTCGAGCGTTTTGGGATTGCCTTGCGCGTCGATCATCAGACCCGCGTACAGAAAGCCGGTGTAGCGGATGCCTTCTTTTTCCATGCCGCGCACGGTCGGCAGGATGATTTCGCGCATCACGCGTGCATGCAGTTGCGGCGTGACGATCGGCGCGGGCGAGTAGGCGCCCATGCCGCCGGTGTTCGGGCCCTGATCGCCGTCGAGCAGACGCTTGTGGTCCTGGCTCGACGCGAGCGGCAGCACGTGCTTGCCGTCGACCATCACGATGAAGCTTGCCTCTTCGCCCGCGAGGAACTCCTCGATCACGACGCGCGCGCCGGCGTCGCCGAGCTTGTTGTCCGACAGCATCATGTCGACCGCGGCGTGCGCTTCTTCCAGCGTCTGCGCGACGACCACGCCCTTGCCGGCGGCGAGGCCGTCAGCCTTGATGACGATCGGTGCGCCCTTGGCGTCGAGGTACGCGTGCGCGGCGGCGACGTCGGCGAAGGTTTCGTATTCGGCCGTGGGGATCGCATGGCGCTTCATGAACGCCTTCGCGAAGTCTTTCGAGCTTTCGAGCTGCGCTGCTTCCTTCGTCGGTCCGAAAATCTTCAGGCCGCGGGAGCGGAACAGATTGACAATGCCTGCCGCGAGCGGCGCTTCCGGCCCAACCAGCGTGAAGGCGATCTGTTCCTGCTCGACGAAATCGGCGAGCGCGGCCGGCTCCGTAATGTCGACGTTGCGCAGACGCTCGTCCTGCGCGGTGCCGCCGTTGCCAGGAGCCACGTAGACGAGCTGGACCCGCGGCGATTGCGCGAGCTTCCATGCGAGCGCATGTTCGCGACCGCCGGAACCGACGACGAGTAACTTCATGTGAATCCCCGAGACTTTAAAAACGATAAACGGCTGAAGCAGCGAGCGCAGCCGTGCAATAAATAGCGAGATTCGCGCCGGGTCGGCCCGCGCCGGCGTTTAAGCCTGCGCACCAAGCCCGGGACGAGCCCGAGTGGCGATGACATGGCGGGCGCACGATCCTGCACCTCTGTCCAGAACGCCCGTTCAGCGCAACGATCTGCATAAAGCGGCGGTAAAGCAGCAGCAAACCAGCAATCGAGCCGCAATCAAGCAGCAACGAGAAGGCGCGCCGGCAGCCCGTCGCGGGTTTGGGTTCGTCGATCAACGCGAGCCCAACCCGAACGGTGCCTGAGCACACTCACTCGTCGGCGATCGCGGCGTTTGTATAGACTTCCTGCACGTCGTCCAGATTTTCCAGCGCGTCGAGCAGCTTCTGCATTTTCACCGCGTCGTCGCCGGTGAACTCGACTTCCGTCTGAGGTTTCATCGTCACCTCGGCCACTTCGGCCTTGAAGCCCGCGGCTTCGAGCGCGGCCTTCACCTTCGGGAAGTCGTTCGGCGGGCACAGAACTTCAATGCTGCCGTCTTCGTTCGTGACGACGTCGTCGGCGCCGGCTTCGAGCGCGGCTTCCATCAGCTTGTCTTCGGGCGTGCCCGGCGCAAACAGGAACTGGCCGACGTGATCGAACATGAACGAGACGGAGCCGTCGGTGCCCATGTTGCCGCCGTTCTTCGAGAACGCGTGACGCACTTCCGCCACCGTGCGGGTACGGTTGTCGGTCATGGTGTCGACGATCACCGCCGCACCGCCGATGCCGTAGCCTTCGTAGCGGATTTCTTCGTAGTTCGCGCCGTCCACACCGCCCACGCCGCGCTGGATTGCGCGGTTGACGTTGTCTTTCGGCATGTTGGCGTCGTACGCCTTCTCGACGGCGAGCCGCAGACGCGGATTCGAGTCGATGTCGCCGCCGCCCATGCGCGCCGCGACCTGAATTTCCTTGATGAGCCGCGTCCAGACCTTGCCGCGCTTGGCGTCGGCCGCTGCTTTCTTATGCTTGATGTTGGCCCATTTCGAATGACCCGCCATACCTTTCTCCGTCGCGCGCGCCAGCGGGGCGCACGCATTGTGCAATTGTCGTTGCGATTCCGGGCGCTCGTGCGTGTGCTTGCCGCTTTGCGCCTCGATGCTGAATTCGCGCCCCTGTCCGTTTAGCCGCCGTTACTCAAGTCCAAGTCGTGTCGCGTCGCGCCGTGTCTCGTCTCATCGCGCGGGGCGCGGCTGGCGGGTGCGAAGCACTGTGGCGCGGCCGGCAGGCGCCGTGCGGCTAACGCCGCAAATAACGGCTTGCTCGCCCGGTCAGCGTGCATTGCCCGCCAGGACACGCTGCGAGCCTCGAGGTGTCGGAAGCGGGGCTGCCCTTTAAGTGGACTCGAATTTTATCACGGCGGGACGGGCCGGCAGAGGCAGACGTCGACGTGAATTGCACAGAAAGTGCGCGTGCGCGGCGTTCAGCGGCGGCAATGAGATGCCGCCGGCCCCATTTTTCTATTCGTCAGTTCTTCGTGCCGAACAAGCGGTCGCCCGCATCGCCGAGGCCCGGCACGATGTACGCGTGCTCGTTCAGATGCGAATCGAGCGATGCAACGAAAAGCTTCACGTCCGGATGCGCGTCCTGGAACACCTGCACGCCTTCGGGCGCGGCGACCAGCGCGAGGAACAGGATGTTCTCGCCGGCCACGTTGCGGCGCTTGAGCACGTCGACTGCATGCACCGCCGAATAGCCGGTCGCGACCATCGGATCGCACAGAATGAACACACGGTCCTCGAGATCGGGCAGGCGCACCAGATATTCGACCGGCCGGTGATCTTCCGCGCGATACACGCCGATGTGACCCACGCGCGCCGACGGCACCAGTTCCAGCAGACCGTCCGACATGCCGATGCCCGCGCGCAGCACCGGCACGATCGCGAGTTTCTTGCCGGCGATCACCGGCGCGTCGATCTCGACGAGCGGCGTGCTGAGCCGGCGGGTGGTCATCGGCAGATTGCGGGTGATTTCGTAGCCCATCAGCAGCGTGATCTCGCGCAGCAGTTCGCGGAACGTGCGCGTCGAGGTGTCCCGGTCACGCATGTGCGACAGCTTGTGCTGGATCAGCGGGTGATCGAGGATGAAAAGGTTGGGAAAACGGCTGTCCTGAGTCATGGGCGGGGGCACGAGCGGCGGCAAAAAGGTCGATTCGGGGCCGATTCGGGGATCGGTTCGGCGCATTGCGCGGCGAGCGCAATCAACTTGCGACGGCCGGCGCACGCGCCACGGCGCAAGTTTACCGAAAGAGTGGCCCCGGAAGATACCGGAGATTGCAACAGCCCGGCGCAGTCCGGCACCGATTCTTCTAGAATCGGGGGAAACTTTGCAACCATTCAGCAAGACGCCAGCGAGGAGAACGCACACATGGACATGGGCATTGCAGGACGCACAGCGCTGGTATGCGCGGCGAGCAAGGGTTTGGGGCGTGGTTGTGCTGAAGCGCTCGCGGCCGAAGGCGTCAACCTGACGATCGTCGCCCGCACTGCCGGCCCGCTCGAAGCGACAGCCGACGACATTCGCCGTCGAACTGGCGTCGAGGTGAAGACGGTCGCATGCGACATCACCACGCCCGAAGGCCGGGCAGCGGCGCTCGCGGCTTGTCCGCAGCCGGACATTCTGGTGAATAACGCGGGCGGCCCGCCGCCCGGCAACTTCCGCGAATTCACGCACGACGACTGGATCCGCGCGCTGGAAAGCAACATGCTCACGCCGATCGAGCTGATCCGGGCGACCATCGACTCGATGAGCGCGCGCGGCTACGGGCGCATCGTCAACATCACGAGTTCGTCCGTGAAGGCGCCGATCGACGTGCTGGGCCTGTCGAACGGCGCGCGCTCGGGCCTGACCGGTTTTGTCGCGGGTCTCGCGCGCAAGATGGCGCCCACCGGCGTGACGATCAACAACCTGCTGCCGGGCATGTTCGATACGGACCGGATCGCCGTCACCATGCAGGCGGCAGCGAAATCGAACAACATTTCCCTCGAAGAAGCCCGCGCGCAGCGCATGAAGGCGATTCCCGCCGGACGCTTCGGCAATCCCGGCGAATTCGGCCGTGCCTGTGCCTTTCTGTGCAGCGTCCACGCGGGTTACATCACCGGACAGAACTGGCTGATCGACGGCGGCGCCTATCCCGGCACGTTCTAGACGCATACGTTCACATAGGTGCGTGCCGTGGGTCCACGGCAGCACTTTGAGCAACATCACAACAACGACAATCACAACGGTTCCAGGAGTCTTACGTCATGACCACCCGCATTGCGCTGATCGCGCACGATCACAAGAAAGACGACATCGTCAAACTGGCCGGCGAATACGTCGACACGCTCAAGCGCTGCGATGTCGTCGCGACCGGCACGACCGGCGGGCGCATTAGCCAAGCGCACGGGCTGACCGTCGAGCGCATGCTGTCCGGCCCGCACGGCGGCGACCTGCAGATCGGCGCGCAACTGGCGGAAGGGCGCGTGGACATGGTGATTTTCCTGCGCGATCCGATGACGCCGCAACCGCACGAACCGGATATCAACGCGCTGGTACGCGCATGCGACGTACACAACATTCCGTGCGCGACCAACATCTCGACGGCACGCATGGTTCTCGACGTCCTCACGCTGCGTCTCACGCAACAAGTTTGACGCTGCATACGCGAGGCTCATCGGCCAGACAATCAGCCCGCATTCCAAATCAAGGAGACACGAATGGTCAAAGCAATCCGATTCGATAAAACCGGCGGCCCCGAGGTGATGAAATGGGTCGACGTCGAGGTGGGCGACCCCGGAGCCGGCGAAATTCGCATCCGTCAGACGGCGGTCGGGCTCAACTATATCGACGTGTACTTTCGTACCGGTTTATATCCGCTGCCGCTGCCGGGCGGCCTCGGCATGGAAGCAGCCGGCGAGGTGATCGCGGTCGGCGCGGGCGTGAACGATCTGAAAGCGGGCGATCGCGTCGCCTACGTGGCAAGGCCGCCTGGCGCTTATGCGCAGGAGCGCGTGTTGCCGGCCGCACAGGTCATCAAGTTGCCGGACGCAGTGAGCGATGAACAGGCCGCCTCGGTGATGCTGCAAGGCCTGACCGCTCAGTACCTGCTGCGCCGCACGTATCGCGTCAAGGCCGGCGACACCATCCTGATTCAGGCGGCCGCGGGCGGGGTCGGCTTGCTCGTGTGCCAGTGGGCGAAGGCACTGGGCGCGACGGTGATCGGCACCGTCGGCTCGGACGAGAAAGCGGAGATCGCGAAGGCGCATGGCTGCGATCACGCGATCGTCTATACGCGCGAAAACTTCACGAAGCGCGTGCGCGAAATCACCAACGGCGCGGGCGTGCCGGTGGTGTACGACTCCATTGGTAAAGATACGTTTACGGGCTCGCTCGATTGCCTCGCACCACTCGGCATGTTCGTGAGCTTCGGCAATGCGTCGGGACCGTTGCCGCCTATCGACTCGTCCGAATTCGCCGGCCGCGGCTCGCTGTTCTTCACGCGCCCCACGCTGTTCACGTATATCGGCAAACGCAGCGACTACGAGGCGATGTCGGCCGAACTATTCGATGTGCTGGTTTCAGGCAAGGTCAAGACGAGCATCAACCAGCGCTACGCGCTCGCCGATGTGGCTCAGGCGCATACGGATCTCGAATCACGCAAGACCACGGGGTCGACCATCCTGTTGCCGTAGTCCTCATGCGCGTTCGCGCGCCTTCCTGACAGCCCGGACCTGAGCATGTAACCAGGTCGAGCCGTTGACCGCCACCAGGGCCGTTGCATCTCGCGATGCAACGGCCTTGTGCGTTTACGCGATTTTTATATCGCGAACCCCAGCTTTGATCAGCCCTTTACGCGCATGCGCATACCGTTGCGGCTATCCGAATTCCGTCAATGGAGAATAAAAATGGATGCGCTGTACGTCGTAGCCGTCGCGCTTTTCACCGCGCTGACGTTTGCATTGATTGCCGGCTGCGAGAAGCTGATGCTGTCCCGTCGCGGCCAGGGAGCACGCTCATGAACTGGATGTTGTGGCTCTCCGGCGCGGCGACCGCGCTGCTGTTTGCGTACCTCGTCTATGCGCTGTTGCGCGCGGAGGACATTGAATGAACGCGAATAATGTCTTGCAGGCGGCGCTCTTTATCGTCGTTCTGCTGGCCGCCGCGGTGCCTGTGTCGCGCTATCTGCACGGCGTGATGGAGGGCAGTTCGCGCGTGCTGCGCATCGGCGGACCGATCGAGCGGCTGTTGTACCGCGTCGCCGGCGTCGATCCGTCGACGGAAATGAGCTGGAAGCACTACGCGATCGCCACGATCGCGTTCAATGCGCTGGGCGTCGTGTTCCTTTATCTGCTGTTGCGCGTGCAGGGCTGGTTGCCCGGCAACCCGCAACAGTTCGGTGCCATGACCGTCGACGGTGCGTTCAATACCGCGATCAGCTTCGTGACCAATACGAACTGGCAGGACTACACGCCGGAACAAACGGTGGGTTATCTCACGCAGATGCTCGGCCTCACGGTGCAGAACTTCTTCTCCGCGGCGACCGGCATCGTCGTCGTGATCGCGCTGGTTCGTGGCTTCGCCCGCCATACGGCGCAAACCATCGGCAATTTCTGGGTCGATCTCACACGGGTAACGCTGTACGTGCTGCTGCCGATGTCGGTCATCGTCGCGACGCTGATGATGAGCCAGGGCGTGATCCAGAACTTCAACGCGTATAAAGACGTGCCGACGTTGCAAACCACGACCTACGCCGCGCCGAAGCTCGACGCGCAAGGCAATCCGGTCAAGGACGCGAAGGGTAATGCGGTGACAGTCGATACGCCGCTCAAAACGCAGACCATCGCGATGGGTCCGGTTGCGTCGCAGGAAGCGATCAAGATGATCGGCACCAACGGCGGCGGTTTCTTCAACGGTAACTCTGCGCATCCGTACGAGAACCCGACGCCGTTCTCCAACTTCCTGCAGCTCTTCTCGATCCTGATCATCCCGGCCGCGCTCGCGCTCGTGTTCGGCCGCATGATCGCGGACCGCAAACAAGGTGTGGCCGTGCTCGCGGCAATGACGATTGCGTTCGGCGTGTGCGTGTTCGGCGAGATCGGAGCGGAGCAGGGCGGCAATCCGGCTTTCACCGCGCTGCATGTCGATCAGTCGGCGAGCGCGATGCAGTCTGGCGGCAACGCGGAAGGCAAGGAAACGCGATTCGGCATCGCGCAATCCGGCATCTTCACTGTCGCGACGACGGCGGCTTCGTGCGGCGCGGTCGCCAACACGCATGATTCGCTGACGCCTATCGGCGGCCTTTATCCGCTGCTGCTGATGCAGCTTGGCGAAGTGATCTTCGGCGGTGTCGGTTCGGGCCTGTACGGCATGCTGGTGTTCGCGCTGCTCGCCGTGTTCGTGGCGGGTCTGATGATCGGCCGCACGCCGGAATATGTCGGCAAGAAGATCGAAGCGTACGAGATGAAGATGGTGTCCATCGTCGTTCTGCTCACGCCGTTGCTCGTGCTGGTCGGCACGTCGATCGCGGTGCTGAGCGACGCAGGCAAGGCGGGCATCGCCAATCCGGGCGCACACGGCTTCTCGGAGATCCTCTACGCGTTCAGCTCGGCCGCGAACAACAACGGCAGCGCGTTCGCGGGCCTGACCGTGGGCACGCCGTTCTATAACTGGCTCACTGCAATTGCGATGTGGTTCGGCCGCTTCGGCACCATCGTCCCTGTGCTCGCGATTGCCGGCTCGCTTGCTGCCAAGAAGCGCATCGGCGTGACCGGCGGCACGCTGCCGACGCACGGGCCGCTCTTCGTCGTTCTGCTACTCGGCACGGTGCTGCTGGTCGGTGCGCTCACTTACGTGCCGGCTCTCGCGCTCGGTCCGGGCGTCGAACATCTGATGATGATGGGCGCGAACTGATGTCAGCACTGATATGCACGGACGTGGCAAGACGCGTATCCGTACGCGTCGGCAAAAAAGCAACGCGAAATTCGAGGATGCAATGACTGAACACAATGCAACGAGGTCCATGTTCGATCCGGCGCTGCTGCGCCCGGCGATCGCGGACTCTTTCAGGAAGCTCACGCCGCGCACGCAGTTCCGTAACCCGGTGATGTTCTGCGTGTACGTCGGCAGTATTCTCACGACGATCCTGTGGATCGCCGCGCTCGCCGGTCAGGCGGAGGCGCCTGCGGGCTTCATTCTCGCGGTCACGCTGTGGTTGTGGTTCACGGTGCTGTTCGCGAACTTCGCCGAAGCGCTCGCCGAGGGCCGCTCGAAAGCGCAGGCCGCATCGCTGCGCAGCGCGAAGAAAGACGTGATGGCGAAGAAGTTGAACGAGCCGCATCCGAAGTCGCCAATCCGGATCGTCACCGCGTCGGATCTGCGTCGCGGTGACGTGGTGCTGATCGAAACCGGCGACGTGATTCCGGCCGACGGCGAGGTAGTGGAGGGCGTCGCGTCCGTCGATGAATCCGCGATAACCGGCGAATCCGCGCCGGTGATTCGCGAGTCGGGCGGCGACTTTTCTTCGGTGACGGGCGGCACGCGCGTGCTGTCCGACTGGATCGTCGTGCGCGTCACCGCAAATCCCGGCGAAGCATTCCTCGACCGCATGATCGCGATGGTCGAAGGTGCGAAGCGTCACAAGACGCCGAACGAGATCGCGCTGACCATTCTGCTGGTTGCGTTGACCATCGTGATGCTGCTCGCGACGGCCACGCTGCTGCCGTTCTCGATGTTCTCCGTGGAAGCGGCGCATCTGGCCAACGCGGCGGGCCACGTCGTGACGATCACCGCTCTCGTCGCGCTACTGGTTTGCCTGATCCCGACCACGATCGGCGGCCTGTTGTCGGCCATCGGCGTGGCCGGCATGAGCCGCATGATGCAGGCGAACGTCATTGCAACGTCGGGTCGCGCGGTCGAGGCGGCCGGCGACGTCGACGTGCTGTTGCTCGACAAGACCGGCACGATCACGCTCGGCAATCGCCAGGCGTCGCTCTTCGTTCCGGCGCCGGGTCTCACCGAAGAAGCGCTTGCCGACGCAGCGCAGCTATCGTCGCTTGCCGACGAAACGCCAGAAGGACGCAGCATCGTCGTGCTCGCGAAGCAGCGTTTCAACATCCGTCAGCGCGATATGGCGTCGCTGCACGCGGTGTTCCTCGCGTTTACCGCGCAAACGAGAATGAGCGGCGTTGATCTGCCGAACCGCGAAATTCGCAAGGGCGCCGCGGATGCGGTGAAGCATTACGTCGAAGCGAACGGTGGCCGTTTTCCGCACGAAGTCAGCGACGCAGTCGCCGAAGTCGCGCGGCGCGGCAGCACGCCGCTCGTCGTCGCGGAGAAAGGCGAACACGGTGCGCGCGTGCTGGGCGTGATCGAGTTGAAGGATGTGGTGAAAGGCGGCATCAAGGAGCGCTTTGCCGAACTGCGCAAAATGGGCATCAAGACGGTGATGGTGACGGGCGACAACCGGCTGACGGCGGCGGCGATTGCGGCAGAAGCGGGTGTCGACGATTTTCTTGCAGAAGCGACGCCTGAAGCCAAGCTCGCGACGATCCGCGCGCATCAGGCCGAAGGACGCCTCGTGGCGATGACGGGCGACGGTACGAACGATGCCCCTGCGCTCGCACAGGCCGACGTCGCGGTTGCGATGAACACCGGCACGCAGGCCGCGAAAGAAGCCGGCAACATGGTCGACCTCGATTCGAATCCGACGAAGCTGATCGAGATCGTAGAAATCGGCAAACAGATGCTGATGACGCGCGGCTCGCTCACCACGTTCTCGATTGCCAACGACCTGGCCAAGTACTTCGCGATCATTCCGGCCGCGTTCGCGACCACCTATCCGGCACTGAATGCGCTGAACGTGATGCATCTGGCAACGCCGGCATCCGCGATCATGTCGGCGGTGATTTTCAACGCGCTGATCATCGTGCTGCTGATTCCGCTCGCGTTGAAAGGCGTGCGTTATCGGGCGCTCGGCGCTGCGGTTCTGCTGCGACGCAATCTGCTCGTGTACGGGCTGGGTGGAATCGTGGTGCCGTTCATCGGCATCAAGTTGATAGATATGGTGCTCGCCGCGTTTGGCTGGGTTTGAGTCCGGCTGTTGAAAATCGGCAGCCTACGAGGAAACAATCGTCATGAAAAATCTTTTGCGTCCGTTGATCGTTCTTTTCGCGGTGCTCAGCGCCGTTACCGGGCTAGCTTATCCGGCGTTGGTCACCGCCGTGGGCCAAACGCTGTTTCACGATGAGGCCAATGGCAGCCTCATCGAGCAGGACGGCAAGGTGGTCGGCTCGAAGCTGATCGGCCAGCAGTTCGACGCGCCGCAGTACTTCTGGGGACGTCTATCGGCCACGAGCCCGATGCCCTATAACGCGCAAGCTTCGGGCGGCTCCAATCTCGGGCCGACCAATCCGGCGCTTCTGGACGAAGTGAAAGGCCGCATCGACGCTTTGAAGGCAGCGGGAACGGATATGTCCAAGCCCGTGCCGGTCGATCTGGTGACGTCGTCCGGAAGCGGACTGGACCCTGAGATCAGCCCGGCGGCGGCCGCTTATCAGATCGATCGGGTCGCGAAAGCGCGAGGGCTCGGAGAGAACGATGTGCGAGCGCTAGTGGACCGTTATACGAGTGGCCGTCAATTCGGCATTCTCGGTGAGCCCCGAGTGAACGTGCTGCAACTGAACCTCGCGCTCGACGAGATGAAGCGCGGGTGAGGGCGCCTGACCAGAGCCCGGCGCAACGCTAACCGGGGAGCGGCCGGACAACTCGCGGAACAGGCGGCGCGCGCGAATGCGGTTCTTATCTCTCACAGGCCATGGCCGTGCATCGTTATGAACGATTTGCGGCCGGGCCGCCGCCGTGCCACCATGCACGCACCGCCGCGTGCCTTCCATCGAACATGCAAGCATGAACCGCCCCGATCCCGATCAACTGCTCGACAAGCTGCAGCGCGACGAACAACAGCGTCAACGCGGCAGGCTGAAGATTTTTTTCGGCGCGTCGGCGGGCGTCGGCAAGACATACGCGATGTTGCAGGCGGCGCGCCGCCGTCGTGACGAAGGCGCGGACGTGGTGGTCGGCATCGCCGAAACGCATGGACGCGGCGAAACCGCTGCGCTGCTCGAAGGACTCGACGTGCTGCCGCTCGCACAGTTCGACTACCGTGGGCGCAAGCTCGGCGAATTCGATCTCGACGCGGCGCTGGCGCGCAAGCCGCAACTCATTCTCGTCGACGAACTCGCGCATTCGAATTTGCAGGGCGCGCGGCATCTCAAGCGCTGGCAGGACGTGTATGAACTGCTCGACGCCGGCATCGACGTCTATACGACTGTCAACGTTCAACACCTGGAAAGTCTGAACGACGTGGTTGGACAGATCACGGGCATCCGCGTGTGGGAGACAGTCCCCGACCGCGTGTTCGATCGCGCCGACGAAGTCACGCTGGTCGATCTTCCAGCCGAGGAACTGCTCGACCGCATGCGTGACGGCAAGGTGTATCTGCCGCAACAGGCCGAGCGCGCCGTGCGCAATTTCTTTCGCAAGGGCAACCTGATCGCGTTGCGCGAGCTGGCATTGCGCCGTACCGCCGATCGGGTCGACGCGCAAATGCGGGAGTATCGTGCCGATCGTTCGATCGAACGGATCTGGCAGGCGCGCGAACGCTTGCTGGTATGCGTCGGTCCCGGCCCCGAAGCGCCGATGCTGGTGCGCGCGGCGGCGCGTCTCGCCACGAGTCTGAAGGCAGACTGGATCGCCGTGTATGTGGAAACGCCCGCGCTGCAGCGCTTACCCGATGCGCGGCGCGAACGCACGCTGAACGCATTGAAGCTCGCCGCTGAACTCGGCGCGGAAACGGCGACGCTCGCGGGCGTCGACGCGGCTTCGGCGCTGGCCGGTTACGCACAGGCTCGCAACGTGTCGAAACTGGTGGCGGGCGCGTCGACCCGCTCGGGTTTAACGCGCTGGCTGCGCCGCCCGCTTGGCGAACGCATCGCGGAAAAGGCGGGTCATGTCGATCTCACGCTGATTCGCCCGTCGACGTCGGAAAGCGGCAGCGGCGAGCAGCACCGCTTGCTCAGCACGACTGCGAACGCATGGCGCGATGCGTTGAGCGCCGCGCGCGAACGCCGCTCGCCGCCGCGCGCGTACGGCTTCGCACTGGCGATCTGCGCGGGCATCACCGCGTTGTCGAGCCAGTTGAGCGATCACATCGATCTGACGAACCTGGTCATGCTGTATCTGCTCGGCGTGATCTTCACAGCAGCGAAACTCGGGCGCGGGCCCGGCGTGCTGCTGTCGTTCCTGAGCGTCGCCGCATTCGACTTTTTCTTCGTGCCGCCGCGCTTGTCGCTGTCGGTGTCGGATACGCAATATCTGTTGACGTTCTTCGGCATGTTGCTGACCTCGCTCGTGATCAGTCATCTAACGTCGAGCTTGCGACGCGAGGCGCGGGTGGCGCGGCGTCGCGAGCAGCGCACCGGCGCCATGTACTCGATGGCGCGCGAACTGGCCGCCGCGCTGACGACCGAGCAGATCGTCGGCATTGGGAGCCGTCACGTGAGCGAAGTGTTCGGCGCGCGCGTTGCGGTTCTGTTGCCGGACAGCGCCGATCGGGTGAAGCAGAAAATCGAGGACCCGGACGCCGCAATCACGCTCGAAGGCGAACTGCTCGATACCGATGTCGGCCAATGGGTCTACGATCACCAGAAGCCGGCCGGACACGGTACCGACACGCTGCCCGCTGCGGCTGCCCTGTATCTGCCGCTAAAGGCGCCGATGCGTACGCGCGGCGTGCTTGCGGTGGTGGTGCGCGACGAACGCGAACTGGACGTGCCCGAGCAGGAGCGCATGCTCGACGCGTTCGCCGCGCAGATCGCGCTCGCGCTCGAGCGCGTTCATTATGTGGACATTGCGCGCGACGCGCTGGTCAGTATGGAATCCGAACGTTTGCGCAACTCGCTGTTGTCGGCGATTTCGCACGATTTGCGCACTCCGCTTACAACGATCGTCGGCTTCTCGTCGATGCTCGCACAATCGCGGGGAACTCATGTCGACGTGGAGCGCGACGGTGAACTCGTCCAGGCGATCCATGAAGAAGCGCTGCGCATGACCGGGATCGTGACGAATCTGCTCGACATGGCGCGCTTGCAGGAGGGCAGCCTGCAGCTAAACCGGCAGTGGACGCCGCTCGAAGAAACCGTGGGCGCCGCGCTGCGCGCCTGCAAGCGTGCGCTGAGCGGACACCCGGTGCAGGTCAATCTCGCGGCCGGCCTGCCGTTGCTGCATCTGGACGCTGTACTGATGGAGCGGCTTTTCTCGAACCTGTTCGAGAATGCGGCGAAATACACGTCGCCCGGTACGCCGCTGACCATCGGCGCGCAACGCTTCGAGCCGGACGGCAAGCCGTTCGTGCGCGTCACTGTCGACGATAATGGGCCGGGCCTGCCAGCCGGCATGGAAACGCGAGTGTTCGAGAAGTTCACGCGCGGCGAGAAGGAATCGACCAAGCCCGGCGTGGGCCTGGGTCTCGCGATTTGCCGAGCGATCGTGGAAGCGCACGGCGGAAGCATCGGCGCGCTCAATCGCGTGGCCGCTGGGTCTGTAGGTTCGGCAGGGTCGGCAGAGGCGGCTGACGGCCGCATCGACGGTGCGCGCTTCTGGTTCACGCTGCCCGTCGACACGCCGCCGGACGCGCCGGATCCGATGGACGAAGAAGCCGACGACGATCTGGGACACAATCCGGGACAAGCAGACTCAACACCCGCGGATTTGGACTCGCATTCAAACCCGCACCTGGACCAGCTAGCGAAACCAACTCATGAGTGAGCCGAGCATCACCGTCGTTCTGATCGAAGACGAAAAGCAGATTCGCCGCTTTGTGCGCACGGCGCTGGAAGGCGAGGGCATCGCCGTGTATGACGCCGAGACCGGCAAGCAGGGCCTGGTGGAAGCCGCGACGCGCAAGCCCGATCTCGTGATCGTCGATCTCGGCCTGCCCGACACCGACGGTCTCGACGTGATCCGTGAATTGCGCGGCTGGAGCGAGTTGCCGGTGATCGTGCTGTCCGCGCGCACGCAGGAGAGCGAGAAAGTCGCGGCGCTCGATGCCGGTGCGGACGATTACCTGACGAAGCCCTTCGGCGTGTCCGAACTGCTCGCGCGAATCCGCGCGCATCTGCGGCGTCGCAATCAAGGCGGCGCGAACGAGTCGCCGCAGGTGCGCTTCGGCGCGGTAAGCGTCGATCTGGCGTTGCGCCAGGTGACGCGAGAAGGCGCCGCAGTTCATCTGACGCCGATCGAGTATCGGCTGCTCGCAACGCTCGTGCGCCATGCAGGCCGCGTACTGACGCACCGGCAATTGCTGCGCGACGTGTGGGGGCCGTCGCATGTCGAGAGCTATCACTATCTGCGAATCTATATGGCGCATTTGCGGGGCAAACTGGAGCGCGATCCGGCGCAACCCGAGCACATCGTCACGGAAACAGGTGTCGGATACCGGCTGGTCGGCGTGGCTTGAACACGGCGGCGTGCGCCTCACAGCGCGATGGCGAGCGGATCGTTATAATTACGAACCGTAAGGACGGCCTTACGCTTTTCACAAACGGGGACGGCCCCATCTGATCAATGGAGCTGTTCCATGTCCTGGATTCTTCTATTCGTCGCCGGTTTGCTCGAAGTCGCTTGGGCGGCCGGTCTCAAAAGCTCGGACGGTTTCACACGGCTGTGGCCTTCGGTGTTCACCATCGTGACGGCGGTCGGCAGCTTCGTGCTGCTGGCAATGGCTATGAGGCAGTTGCCGCTCGGCACCGCTTACGCGGTGTGGACCGGCATCGGCGCGGTCGGCGCGTTCATCTTCGGCATCGTGATGATGGGCGAGGCGCTGACGGTTGCGCGGGTTGCAAGCGCGGCGCTGATTGTCGTCGGCCTGGTCGGGCTCAAGCTGTCGTCGGGACATTGAGTCCCTGCACATGCCGCCATTTTGCAAGCCACTCTGCGTTCTGCGAATTAACGTGGCTATAATGAGATTGAAACCAACCTGAAGTTGCCCGCGGCCTGCCCGGCGCGGCCGGCTTGGCGCGGGTCTGACGACTTCGGTGTGGCGGCTCCTTCGTGATTGGCCTGCCGAAGCGCCCGGCACGCACCGCGCGCCTGGAGGCGGCCATGCTTGAATCACTTTCGCTTGCTGCGGGGCTCTCATGGGGCAGCGGCCTGCGCCTCTATCTGACGGTCCTGCTGGCCGGCGTGTTCGAGCGCCTCGGCCTCGTTCATCTTCCCGATACCTTGTCCGCGCTGTCCTCGCCTTGGGTGATCGGCGTGGCGGGCGCGCTGACCGTCACTGAATTTCTTGCAGACAAGATTCCCGCGTTCGATTCCTTGTGGGACGCAATTCACACCTTTATCCGCATTCCGGCCGGCGCCATGCTCGCAGCCGGCGCACTCGGCCATGCCGATCCCGCGCTGCTGACGGTAGCCGCGCTCGCGGGCGGCACGCTCGCAGGCACCGCGCATCTCACGAAAGCGGGTACGCGCGCCCTGATCAATCTGTCGCCGGAACCGGTGTCGAATATCGTTACGTCGACCGCCGAAGACGGACTCGTATTCGGCGGCATCCTGCTCGCGCTCTTCCTGCCGCTGCTGTTTCTCGTGCTGATCGTCGGCTTCCTGGTGCTGGCCGGCTGGGTGTTGCCGCGGCTCTGGCGCGGCGTGCAGGGCGGCTTTCGCGGCATGGCCACGCATATGGTGTCGCGCCTCGCGAGGAGCCGGCACGATTGAGCGATACCAGCGAAACCCGCGAGACCAGCGGTACCGACGAAGTCAGCGACAAGATCACACATTCCACGGCACGCGTCGGCGTGTCCGCGACGCGCCGCTTTAGCGGCGGCGATCTGCTGCGCCAGGCGATTCGCATGACGGCGCGCGACTGGCGCGCGGGCGAACTCACCATGCTGCTGCTCGCGCTGGTGCTGGCCGTCGCGGCGCTATCGAGCGTCGGCTTTCTCGCCGACCGTTTGCATCAAGGGCTCGAGCGCGACGCACGCCGCATGATCGCCGCCGACTTCATCGTGCGCGCGGATCATCCGGTCGATCCGCAGTTCGCGCAGCAGGCGTCGGCGCTCGGGCTGAGCACGGCGACCACGGCAATCTTTCCGAGCATGATCAACTCGACCGGCTCCCAGCCGGTGTCGCGACTCGCCGCGATCAAGGCGGTGTCGCCGGGCTATCCGCTGCGCGGCGCGTTGCGGATTGCGTCAGCGCCCACGGCGGCGGATCATCCCGCGCAAACCATTCCCGCGCCTGGCACCGTCTGGGTCGATCAGCAACTGCTCGACGCGTTGAAGGTGCGCATAGGCGACACGGTGAAGGTCGGCAACCGCAGCTTCACTATCGGCGCGATGATCACGCGCGAACTCGACCGCGGCTTCTCGTTCGTCAACTTTTCGCCCCGATTGATGATGCGCGCGGACGAAGTTCAGTCCACCGGGCTCATCACGTTCGGCAGCCGCGTGACATACCGGCTGCTGGTCGCGGGCGCCGATGTGTCGGTCGCGCGCTTTTCAGAGTTCGCGCACGGCAAGGTGGACGGCGGCAAGATGCGCGGGGTCGCGCTCGAATCCTTGCAGGACGGCCAGCCGCAAGTGCGCCAGACACTCGACCGCGCGAGTCATTTCCTCACGCTCGTCTCGCTGCTGACCGCGCTGCTCGCGGCAGTGGCGATCGCGATGGCCGCGCATCGGTATATGCGCAGGCATCTGGACGGATGCGCCGCAATGCGTTGTCTCGGCGTGAGTCAACGCACGCTGCGCGCACTGTTCACGCTCGAATTCGTCGGCGTGGGCGTGCTGGGCGGCGCGCTCGGCGTCGCGCTGGGGTATCTCGGCCATCTGGCGTTGCTGACGTGGCTTGGCAGTCTCATCGACGTCGCGTTGCCGTACCCCACGGCATGGCCGGCGCTCGAAGGCATCGCAGCCGGTCTGGTGCTGCTGCTCGGCTTTGCGCTGCCGCCGCTGTTGCCGCTTACGCGTGTGCCGCCGGTTCGCGTGCTGCGTCGCGAGTGGGGCGAAGAAGGGCGCACGGCGTGGGCCGCTTACGCGCTCGGCATCGTGCTCTTCGCGGGACTGTTGATCGTCGCGGCGGGCGAGTTGAAGCTCGGCGGAATCGTCGCGGGCGGTTTCGCGGGCGGGCTGCTGGTGTTCGCGTGCGTCGCCCGCGTTGCGCTGTGGGGCGCGGCGCGCGTGGTGCGCAGCGAGCGTGTGAATGCGGGCATCGGCTGGCGTTATGCGCTCGCCTCGCTGGAGCGGCGCAGCAGTGCGAGCGCGTTGCAAATCACCGCGCTCGGCATTGGCCTCATGTGCCTGCTGTTGATCGCGATGACGCGCAACGATCTCGTGGCCGGCTGGCGCAAATCGACGCCGCCCGATGCGCCGAACGAATTCATCATCGACATTCAGCCCGATCAGCGCGACGCGGTCACGCATTATCTGGACACGCACGGCGTGCCGGACACGGTGCTCTCGCCGATGGTGCGCGGCCGGCTCACCGCCATCAACGGCAAAGCGGTGAATCCCGATTCGTTCAAGGGCGACGACGCCAAACGCCTGGTGGACCGCGAATTCAATCTGTCGTACACGACGCAGTTGCCCGAGGACAATCGCCTTTCCGCGGGCACCTGGTACGGCGACACGAAGACGCCGCAGATTTCGATCGAAGAGGGCCTCGCGAAGCTGATCAACGTGAAGCCGGGCGACGTGCTGCGCTTCGACGTTACCGGCCTGCAGATCGACGCGCCGGTCACGAGCGTTCGCAAGCTCGACTGGGGTTCGTTCAAGGTCAACTTTTTCGTATTGATGCCGCCGGCCGCGTTGCAGGACTTCCCGGCTACGTTCATTACCAGCTTCCATTTACCGCCTGAAAAACGTTCGACTATCGACGGCCTGATCGCCGCATACCCGAACCTGACGGCCATCGACACCGGTCCGATTCTCGCGCAGGTGCAGCGCGTGTTGCAGCAGGTGATCGGCGCGGTGCAATTCCTGTTCGCCTTCACGCTCGCGGCAGGCGTGCTCGTGCTGTACGCGGCGCTCGCCGGCACGCGCGACGAGCGTATGCGAGAATCCGCGCTGTTGCGCGCGCTGGGCGCGTCCCACGGCCAGGTTCGCACGGTGCAGATTGCCGAGTTCGTCGCGGTCGGCGCGCTCGCCGGATTCATGGCGGCGCTCGGGGCGCAGGTGATCGGCTGGGTGCTCGCGACTCGCGTGTTCCAGTTCTATCTCGAGTTCAATCCATGGCTGCTGCCCGCCGGAATCGCGGCGGGCGTCGCGTGTGCGGCGGTCGGCGGCTGGCTGAGCTTGCGGCATGTGCTGTCGCGGCCCGCGTTGCAGTCTTTGCGGGACGCCTGAATTTTCCCTCGGTTTCTGTTGATGAGTTGTTATGAGTGAGCTTGATGACGAAGTGTCGGCGGCGCAGCCTACGGCCTTCGAACTGGTTGGCGGAGAAGCGCGTGTGCGTGAACTCGTCGACCGTTTTTACGACCTGATGGATCTCGAAGCGGAGTTCGCCGGCATTCGCGCGTTGCATCCCGAGTCGATGGACGGCTCGCGCGACAAGCTGTTCTGGTTCCTCTGCGGATGGCTGGGCGGGCCCGATCATTACATCAGCCGGTTCGGGCATCCGCGCCTGCGTGCGCGGCATTTGCCGTTCGCGATCGCGTCGAGCGAACGGGACCAGTGGCTTCGCTGCATGGCTTGGGCGATGGAAGACATAGGGCTTGCCGAGCCGCTGAGAGAACGGCTGCTCGGCTCGTTTTTCGAAACGGCTGACTGGATGCGCAACCGCAATGGCTGACCTCGACACGGACACCGACGGCGCGGCGCCGGTGCCGGTGCCGGTGGCGAATGCGCTTACAGGTGAGGTGGCCGACCGCAGGTCGGCTGACTACGCCGCGCTCGATCCGCAGGCGCGCGCCGTGCTCGACTGCTGGTTCGGTGCGCCCGACTCGCCGGACTTCGGCGAGCCGCGCAAGCTCTGGTTCACCGCCGACGATTCATTCGATGCGAGCTTGCGCGAACGTTTCGGAACGCTGACCGATGCCGCCCGCGAGTCCCAACTCGACAGTTGGGCCGCAACGCCGTTAGGAGCGCTGTCGCTCGTTATCGTGCTGGATCAGTTTTCGCGCAATTGCCACCGCGACACGGTTACGGCATTCGCGGCCGACCGGAAAGCGCTGGCTATTGCAGAGCAGATGGTTGCGAGTGGAGCGGACCGGCTGTTGCCGGGCGTGCATCATCGCGCGTTTGCTTATCTGCCGTTTGAGCACGACGAATCGCTCGCAAGCCAGCATGAGTCGCTGCGTCTTTTCAAGGCCCTTGCCGCCGAGCCGGGCGGTGCGTCTTATTATTCGTTCGCGGTGAGGCACGCAGAGATCATCGAGCGCTTTGGACGCTTTCCCCATCGGAACGCGGTGCTCGGGCGCGAGTCCACAGCCGATGAAATCGCCTTTCTGCGCGAGCCGGGCTCGTCGTTTCAATCGCGCGCGAAAAAGCCGGCCGTCGGTAGTTAAAGTGCGTTCTGGCCGCCTGACGCACCGCGTTGCGGGCTAATGCGCGTACGGCGGGCGCTCTTGAATGGGCGCATTGCCCGGATTCCTCTTTAGGCGCCCGCCGCTCTATCAACGCACGATTCTCGCGTTATCGCGTCCCTGCACCGACAGCCGGGGTGCGCACGAAGACGCGCAACAACTCGTCGGTATCGCCCGGACGCGCGCCCGACCAGAAGAGACGCCAGTCGCCAGCCGGTGTGGACGGGTTGTCCCGCCGGCCTCCGACAATCAGCCACGTACACCCGGTCGTGCGGGCGTCGACGGTCGGCTGATGCTCGATGCCCGCAAAATATTCGAGCATCGGCGCTTCTGACTCGCCTAACCCGATGCTCGCCATACAATCGCCGTCATTCCATTCCACGTTCAACGCCTCGCCGAGGTTTTCGAACACCGAGCGGTAGCTCTTCGCGTAATCGAGCCAGGGCAGCAGCAGCGTGCTCACCAAGCCCCACGCGACGACAGCGCCCGCGCACCAGCTGAGCGGGCCGCGCCACTTGCCCGTGTATTTGAACGCGGGCAGCAGCCACAGCCAGCCGATAGTCATCAATAGCGCGGCGGCGATCAGCCCGGGGCGGACGGGTAAGACGAAGTCGAGCGGCAGCCATCGGCCGAGCCGGTGCAGCGATGCATGCGTGTTCATCGGGCTGCTCGCGATGGACCAGACAATCCAGGCGAGCGCTGCCGTGCTGCCGAACAACACGCGGCTCGTCATGTCCCACGCCGTATGGAAACGCTGCGGCAACCGCTCGGCGCCTTGCATCGCGAGCAACGCCAGCGGCGCAATGAAAGGCAGAATGTAGAGTTCGCGAATCGTCGCGGAGCTTTGCAGCACGGCGAAACCAGTGCCCGCGAAAATCGCCGGCAACGCGACGCGCGGGTCGCGCCAGCGCCGCCATGCGCCGCCCGCGAGCGCGGCCACTGCCAGCGGCACGACGGGAAAACCGACGGTCAGCACGGTGCGCAGCACGAATAGCCGGTTCTCGCTTTCCGAGCCAAGTTCGGCCACCGAAAAACCAAAAAAGCGGCCGACGTTGTTATCCCACAGCCAGACCTTGAAGAGCGCTTCAGACCGTAGATAGAAGCAGGGCGGCCAGATCAGTGCGAACGGCGCGCACACCAGCGCGGCCACGCCGAGCGCACCGGCGAAGCTGCGGCTGCGGCAGGCCGGATAAAGCACGAGCACCGCGCAGACCGTCGCGGCGAACACGAGTGGCACGAACAGGCCTTTCGCGAGAAACGACAGGCCGACACCTGCGCCGAACATCGCGGCGCCGCTTAGTATCGCGTGGCGACGCTGCGCGGCGTCGTTGTTTCGTTCTCCGTCATAACGAAGATGCGCGAGCACGAGTTCGAACAGCCCGCAGAATCCGATCGCCGCACCGGCCATCAGCGCGACGTCGGTCATCATGTCGTGCACGTGTTTGACGACGACGAGGGTGCCGCCAAACAACGCCAGCGTGCTGACCACGCGCAAGTCGCGCCAGTTCGAGGCATCCACGGCGCGGCGCGCGACACGGGCCGTGTAGTACACGGTCAGCCCGGCGAACAGCGCGCTCGCGAGACGCGCCGCGTCATGCAGTGGCATGTAGCGGCCGAACATCCATGCGAGGCCGGCGGCCACCCAGTCGTACACAGGCGGTTTTTCGACGAACGGCTGGCCCGCGTTGGTCGGCACTACGATATCGCCGGTGTCGAGCATGTGCTGGACGATGCCGAATGTGTAAGTCTCGTCCTGTTTCCAGGGATCGTGGCCCAAGGTGCCCGGCAAAAGCCACGCGCAGACGATCGCCATCGCCACGAGCCAAAGCAGCGGGCGCACGTTGCTGAGCGCACGCCAACGATCGAGGTAAGGCGCGCGATCGGCGGCTCGCGAGCCGGCGGCCGGAGATGGTGCGACTGGCTTTTCTTGCATAAGACGATCTCTTATCGCGGCAAGCGGCAAGCGGCAACTCAGGCGCGCGTACCGGTTCTTTATTCGGCGTCGCGGGCATGGCGCGCGATCGGCCGCGATTGTAATCTCCTATTCTTACGAACGATTACACGGGCGGCGGCGCACAGACGCAGCGGTTGAACGTGTCGGGGCAATGCCTATGCGTGATGGGCTGCGAACGGGAACAGGAAGGAGGCGCGGCGTGACATCGGCCGCCGCGTGAATCGACGGTGAAGAAGAAGGGCGCCTAGCGGCCGCCCGCAACGTCGATGAGAGCGCCAGTCACATACGACGCGGCGTCGCTCAGCAGCCAGACGATGGTTTCTGCAACTTCGTCGGCGCGGCCGGGACGGCCGAGCGGGGTTGTCGAACCCAGTTGCGCGGCGCGATCCGGCTTGCCGCCGCTCGCGTGGATTTCAGTGTCGATGAGACCCGGCCGTACCGCGTTCACACGCACGCCTCGTGGGCCGAGTTCCTTCGCGAGCCCGAGCGTCATGGTGTCGACCGCGCCTTTCGCGCCTGCATAGTCGACGTATTCGTTAGGCGAACCCAGCCGCGCCGCCGCCGACGACACATTGACGATCACGCCGCCCGCACCGCCGCGATCCGTCGACATGCGCCGCGCGGCTTCGCGCGCGCATAGATACGCGCCCAGCACATTGACGTCGAAGATACGCGTGAGGCGCGCCAGATCCATGTCGGCGAGTTGCATCGACGGTGCAACGATGCCCGCGTTGTTGACGAGCGCATCGAGCCGGCCAAAGGTCTGCTCCGTTTGGTCGAACATCGCAATCACGTCGGCTTCGTTTGCGACGTCGCCGGCAACCGGCAATGCGCGCCCGCCGGCCCGCTCGACTTCGGCGACGGTCTCCTGCGCGGCGGCCAGATTCTGCGTGTAATTCACGACGACGGACCAGCCGCGCGCGCCCAGCAAGCGCGCCGTCGCGCGGCCTATACCGCGGCTGCCGCCGGTGATCAGAACGGTTTGCGTCATCGCAACCTCAACGTGCAGGGAGAGTGGGCGCCAGGCAAACGCGGCGGCCTTTCAATCGCGGACGAAGTCAGACGGCGTCGCGGTTGATCGCCCACTTGTCGGCGGCGGGCGGTTGATAGCGTTGCAGCTTGCCGATCAATGCGCCGGGATCGGCGTCGATCTGCAGGATGTCGAGATACGCTTTGCGCATGAAGCCTTCGTCGACAGTGTGCTGCAAGAGATTGATCAATGGATCGTAAAAGCCGTCGATATTGAGCAGTGCCACCGGTTTCTGGTGATAGCCGAGCTGCGCCCAGGTGTAGACCTCGAAGAGCTCCTCCAGCGTGCCCGCGCCGCCCGGCATCGCGACGAACGCATCGGACAGATCGGCCATCATCTTCTTGCGATGATGCATGTCGGGCACCACGTGCAGTTCGGTCAGCCCGTTATGGCCCACTTCCTTATTGACGAGCAACTCGGGAATCACGCCGATCGCGCGGCCGCCTTCGGCCATGACCGTGTCGGCGATCACGCCCATCAGGCCAACCTTGCCCCCGCCGTACACCAGCGCGAGATCGGCTTCAACCAGCGAGCGGCCGAACGCGCGCGCCGCTTCTGCATACAACGGTTTGGCCCCGTTCGCGGAGCCGCAATACACACACACCGACTTCATGGAGAAACGTCCTATTCGTTGCGAGGCGCGGCGCCTTCTTTCGGCGGCAGATAGTCGTAGAACTCGCGCTTGGGCAGCTTGCCCGACACCAGGTCGTCGAAAATCTGCCGCGAGCGGCCGCGCAGATAAGGCGCCATCAACGACACGATCTGTACGCTCACCTGGTGGAGTTCCGCGCGAATCGCTTCCTGCTCGTTGTATTTGCGCGGGTTCATCACGAACTGATACGACAGCCAATACGTTGCGATCACGCCGATGTTGGTCGCGATCACTTGCAGTTCGTCCGGCGTGGCGACCATCTCGCCGTCAGCCACGAGTTGACCGCAGAACTGGCTGGCAAAACGCACCTTGTGACTGATGATCTGCTTGAAGTGCGTTTCGAGCGTGCGGTTGCGCGCGAGCAGATCGTTCAGATCGCGATACAGGAAACGGTAGCGCCATGTGAAATCGACCATGTATTGCAGATACGACCACATTTCGTCGATGGTCGCACGGTGGTCGTCGGGAAAACGCAGACGCTTTTCGATCTCCTGCTCGAACTGGCTGAAGATGCTGTTGATGATGTCGTCTTTGTTGCGGAAGTGGTAGTACAGGTTGCCTGGACTGATCTCCATTTCCTCGGCGATAGTCGTCGTCGTGACGTTCGGCTCGCCGATTTCGTTGAACAGTTTCAACGACAGTTCGAGTATCCGTTCGCGCGTGCGGCGGGGAGGTTTGGCTTCCATGTCGTCCGGCCTTGGTTACGCCGGGTCGGACGCGCGGCGGTGTGCCGCTGCTGCGTATTCCACCCGGACGCGGTTGCTATTTTGAGACTGCCGGACGATTATAAACCGAGCGTTCTAATATCAAACGGATACCGAGGGTTTTCATTTTTGCGGCGGACGCAGGTCGTCTGCAAGCTGCGTTTTTTATCGCTTCGCTCGCGCCGCCTGGCGCCGTTGGGTTGTCGTTGCGGTGGCGTCAAAACCACGCCTTCACCCAGTGCACGGCGAGCGGACCCACGATCAGCACCCACGTCATCAGGCACATGCCGAGCGCAACCATCACCGCCGCGCTGCCCAGGTCTTTCGCGCGGCGCGACAGTTCGTGCCGTTCCAGCGAAATACGGTCAATCGCCGCTTCCACGCTCGAATTCAGCAACTCGACGATCAGCACCAGCAGCACTGAGCCAAGCAGCAACACGCGCGATACCGGTTCGACCGGGACCAGCACGCCGCACGGAAGCAGAATCGCAGCAAGTGTCAGCTCCTGGCGAAACGCGCTCTCCTCGCGGATAGCGACACGAAAGCCCGCGAGCGAGTTTTTCATCGCGTGCCAGGCGCGGGTCAGGCCGCGGTTGCCTTTGTATGGATTGAAGGGCAGAGGCGCGAGCGGGTCGTCGGGACCGAGCGGTTCGTGCTGGGTGTCGCTGTTCGCGGATGTGCTGCGGTGGGCACGCTCCGCGCTTTGGCTGTTCCGGCGATGCCCGTCGATTCGATCCGGCACGGTGGATTCGCTGACGTCGTCGAACGGCTCGACGCCCGCGGTGTCGTGCTCGTTGGGGGCGTGAACGGCGCGCAGCGCGCCGTTCACGGACGCGCGGCTTGCGGGAGAGTATCTGCTTCGCATGGGCAGCCAGGCGCGCCGCGTCACGCGGCCGCGCTCTCCTCGCGATACGACGCGCGCGGCAACGGCTTCAGATGCGCAGCGAACTGCTCGGAGGCCGCCGCCCACGAAAAGCGCTCGGCCCACGCGCGTGCGTGCGCGCGGTCGATCTTGAGCGCTTCCAGACACGCGTCGCGCAGGTCTTCGTTCATCGCGCCGGCGCCGCCGTTGCCGAGGACGTCGATCGGGCCGGTAACCGGATAGGCGGCGACCGGCGTGCCGCAGGCGAGCGCCTCGAGCAGCACGAGTCCGAACGTGTCCGTGCGGCTCGGAAAGACGAACACGTCTGCTGCAGCATAGACCCGGGCGAGTTCAGCCTGTGTCAGCACGCCCAGATAGTTGGCGGTCGGATAGCGCGATTTCAGCTCGGCCAGCGCGGGCCCTTCGCCTGCAACCCATTTCGAGCCGGGCAGATCGAGCTTCAGGAATGCCTCGACGTTTTTCTCGACGGCCACGCGGCCCACGTACAGAAAGATCGGCCGGGCGGTATTGAGTACCTTCGAATCCATCGGGTGAAAAATCTCGAGATCGACGCCGCGCGTCCACAACACGACATTCGTAAAGCCGTATTTTTCGAGGTCGCTTTTGACGACCGGCGTCGGCGCCATCACGGCAAGCGACGGCTTATGAAACCAGTGCAAGAACTTGTAAGTCGCGGCGAGCGGAATGCCGAAACGCGCCTGCACATATTCGGGAAAGCGCGTGTGATAGGCGGTCGTGAACGGTAGCTTGTGCTGGATCGCGTAAGCGCGCGCGGCCATGCCGAGCGGGCCTTCTGTCGCGATGTGCAGCGCGTCGGGCGCAAATTCGTCGATACGCTGGCGCAGCTTGCGGCGCGGCAGCAGCGACAGGCGAATCTCGGGATACGTCGGGCAGGGAATCGTCCGGAATTCGAGCGGCGTCAGCAAGTCGACGTTGTGGCCGAGCTCGGTCAGCTCGCGCGTGGTGTTCTTCAGCGTGCGCACGACGCCGTTGACCTGCGGTTCCCATGCGTCGGTGACGATCATGATCTTCATCGATTGGTTTTCCTCGATTCGAGCCAGCAGAGGTTGAGAGGGATTACGCCGTCGCCCGGGCCTTTTGCACGCCCGCTTCCGGGGCTCGCATCACGGTCCAGTAGATCACCTTGAGTTCGCCTTCGTACGTCTCGACGAGCGCCGACAGGCTTTCGACCCAGTCGCCGTCATTGCAGTACAGCACGCCGTCGATGTCGCGTATCTCGGCCTTGTGGATGTGCCCGCAGACCACGCCGTCGCAGCCGCGGCGGCGGGCTTCGTCGGTCATCACGCGTTCGAACGACGAGATGAAGTTCACCGCGTTCTTGACCTGATGCTTCAGGTATTGCGAAAGCGACCAGTACGGAAAGCCGAGCCGGCTGCGGATCCGGTTGAACCAGCGGTTCAGGATCAGGATCATCGTGTAGAGCGTGTCGCCGAGGTAGGCGAGCCACTTCGCGTGCTGGATCACGCCGTCGAACAGATCGCCGTGCACGATCCACAGGCGCTTGCCGGCGAGCGTCGTGTGGAAGGCTTCGCCGCGCACATGGATGTCGCCGAACGCGAGGTCGCAGAACTGGCGCGCCGCTTCGTCGTGATTGCCGGGCACATAGACCACCTGCGTGCCTTTACGCGCCTTGCGCAGCACTTTCTGCACGACGTCGTTGTGGGCCTGCGGCCAGTACCAGCCTTTTTTCAACTGCCAGCCGTCGATGATGTCGCCGACGAGATACAGATACTCCGACTCGTTGTAGCGCAGGAAATCGAGCAGATAAGGCGCCTGGCAGCCGCTCGATCCGAGGTGGATGTCCGACAGCCAGATCGTGCGGTAACGCTGTGGCTCTGCGTGCTCGTCGTCGTGCTGGGGCGCGTGTGTGTCGAGCGGCAGCGGTGCGACGGGAAGCGGCAAGCCGTGGCTATGGGTGGATTCAGGGCGGAACGCGACGGAGTCGACGCTCGGGCCAGTCTGGCGGAACAGGGAAGTCGCGGACGTTTTGGAGTCCATGGCTCACGCGTCGAGTTGCGGTGCCTGTATTGGGCCTACGGCGCGTGACTGTGCCGTGACAGTCATGAGAAGTTCTTATTACTGCGGCGGGCGGGGAGGGGCAAAGAAAGGCGAGAAGGACGAGCGAGGACTGCGGGAGAACGTGGGGAGTTGGGTCGAGCCGCTCAGCGCGCGACGTCGACGACGCGCGTTCCAGCAAGACGGTCATGCAGAAACTGACGGCTGGCGCCGAAGCGGCCGGTGGCCGCCCACAACACGAACCAGATAGCGGCGATCACGAGGGTTTGGGGCAAGCGCAGGCCGAGCAGCGGATGCAATGCGAGCGGCGGCAGAAACCACAGCCAGGCGAGCACGTAGCGTGCAATCGCCCGCCACGCGGAGAGCGGCGCGCCGCTGGCCGCGACCACGCGCAGACGCCAGGTTTTCATCGGCAGGGTCTGGCCGCTGTGGGTCCAGAACCACACGAAATACAGACCGACGA
Source organism: Paraburkholderia strydomiana (assembly GCF_031456815.1). Taxonomy (NCBI): domain Bacteria; kingdom Pseudomonadati; phylum Pseudomonadota; class Betaproteobacteria; order Burkholderiales; family Burkholderiaceae; genus Paraburkholderia; species Paraburkholderia strydomiana. The sequence continues at coordinate 58,916 of NZ_JAVDVL010000002.1, read as the reverse complement.
CGAGGCCGATCCACGCCGCCAGCAGATTGTGGTGCGTGAGTCCGTTGCGCTGCTGCGTGAGCGTGCTGAACAGATAACCGGCGACGAAAACGACGCCGAACAGCAGCAGCGCTTCGTAAAGCAGCGCGGCGAGACGGCGACGCACGGTCGGCGGGGTGTCCGTTGAACCGGGCGGCTTGGCCAGAGACGGACTCGCGTTGGAGTTCGAACTGGATCTGGAAGTCACGCGCGGTTCTGACACGGGCAGGAGCGGCTCACGAACCGTTGAAAATCGACGGCGCTTCCGCCGGGGAGACCGGCAGCGGCGTGGCCGGCACGAAGCTGCCGGCGGCCGGGATACCCGGCAGCGAAGCCGGGCTCGGTAATGACACGGCGGCCGCCGCGCTCGCCGAAGACGTGCCGCTCGCGGCACGCTCGCGCGCATTGACAAGCCGGTCGAGCCCCTTGATCTCGCTGCGGCCCGACGGCGGCGCGCTGACCACGCTCGGACGCCGCTTGTGCTCGCTCGCGGCAAGCCGCTGCTTCAGTTCTTCCGGCAATTCCTGATAGGCCTTCCACGCGTTCTGGCGCGCTTCACGGGGCAATTGCTTCGAAACCTGGTAGTTTTCACGTGCGACGCGGCGCTGATCGGGCGTCATGCGCACCCATTCGGTCATCCGTTCATGCAGGCGTTTTTGTGCATCGGGTGACAACTTTGGGTAACGCGATGCGATCTTCAGCCATTTTCGTTTGCGTTCGTCGCTGAACGAATCCCACTGCGCCTCGAATGGCGCCAGCGCCACATGCTCCGCGGCGCTCAGCCGCGACCACGCCAGTGGACTTTTGCTGCCGGGCAGGCTAGGCAATTCGACGCCGAGTGCGGGCGCGGGCGGGCGCGCCGCGCCGTTACCGGTCGCGGCGGGCGCGCCGGCGGAGGAAGGGCTCGGGTAAAAGCGCGGATACGTCGCGGCAAACGACACAAGAGCCGCAATCGCACATCCGAAAACAACGGCAAGACCGCGCTTGTAGCTCACCCGAACACTCTCCCGCTCAGTGGGCGCGCGAAAGATACGCGTTGAAACCGTGGTCGAGATAGGCATTGAGCGGCAGGTCGTCGCTTAACATGGCGGCATCGATATCGGCGAGTTCAGCCGTGCGCTGCTGGTCTTCCCAGTAGGCAATGCCGACGAGGCTCACGACGAGCGCAGCGAGCGGCCACGCGAGAGCGAAGCGGCGCAGCGGCGAACGGCGGCGTTGTGGCAGTTCGCCATGCGACATACCGCCCGGCATACCCGCTCCGGCGAGAGCGGGCGCGAACACCGGCGCGCTCACGGTTTCGGGCTTCTTGCGGGCGAGCGCGGCGCGGCGCGCCGCGGCGAGTCGATCGACGGTGGCGGGCGGAATGCTGGCGGCGTTTTCGTCGAGCGCGCGGCGCACCTGGCGCGCGAACTCGAGTTCTTTTGTTTCTTGGGAGCTCATAGCGTGATTCCTTTGGCCTTGAGCGCTTGCGCCAGCGTGTGGGTGGCCCGCGAGCAGTGCGTCTTCACACTGCCTTCGGAGCAGCCCATTGCGGCGGCAGTCTCGGCGACATCCATATCTTCCCAATAACGCATGAGAAACGCCTCCCGTTGACGTGCCGGTAACTTTCGGATCTCGTCGTCGATCATCTGCAAGACCTGTTCGCGTTCGAGCTTCTGTTCGTTGCTCTCGGCGCCCGCCGAGCCCTGCTGGGCCTCGAACGTTTCCAGCGGATCGAATTCGTCGTCGTCGGCATTGCCTAGCGACGAGAAGAGACTGACCCACGTATTGCGTACTTTCGCACGACGGAAATGGTCGTGCATCGCATTCTGCAGAATACGCTGAAACAGCAGCGGAAGCTCGGCCGCCGGACGGTCGCCGTATTTTTCGGCGAGCTTGATCATCGCGTCCTGCACGATATCCAGCGAGGCGTCGTCGTCCCGCACGGCGTAGACCGTCTGCTTGAATGCGCGCCTTTCGACGCCCGCCAGAAAGTCGGCGAGTTCCTTGTCTGATGCCATCCGTTTGGGGGTCGGCGCAGCGAGCGTGCGCGTAATCGGTCGAAAAATGTCGTAAAACTCGCGGATGCTAACAAACTTTTGCGAAAGCAGGGGCGAAAGCTGGACCGGTCGACATCGTCATGACGTTGGTCGCCGGTCAGAAGAGCGCGCCGGGGACGGGGGTTCGGGCAATATTTGCTTGACCGCGCGGGCGTCTGCCGCTATCGTCGCTGGTTCGCAACATAAGTGACTTGTCTCATTGAGGTGTGGCCCAAGAAGCTCACCTGTCAACTGGACGCGCCGCTTGAACCCGAGCCACAAGCCCGGCAGAGAGCACCCGATCAATTTTTTGCCGAAAATTCGAAAGGTGAATTGAATGAATATGCCCAGCGCGGAATTCTCCACGTCGGATACCACTCCACAACACGAAGCTGACTCTATCGGCGCCACCGTGCTCATGAAGGCACTGGCCGACGAAGACGTCGAATTTGTTTGGGGCTATCCCGGCGGCTCGGTACTCTACATTTACGACGAGCTGTACAAGCAGGACAAGTTTCAGCACATCCTCGTGCGTCACGAGCAGGCCGCGGTTCACGCCGCCGACGCTTATTCGCGTTCCACCGGCAAGGTCGGTGTGTGCCTCGTGACCTCCGGCCCCGGCGTCACCAATGCGGTGACCGGTATCGCCACCGCCTACATGGATTCGATCCCGATGGTCGTGATCAGCGGCCAGGTGCCGACTGCCGCGATCGGTCAGGACGCGTTCCAGGAGTGCGATACGGTCGGCATCACGCGTCCCTGCGTGAAGCACAACTTTCTCGTGAAAGACGTGCGCGATCTCGCCGCGACCGTCAAGAAAGCGTTCTACATTGCCCGTACCGGCCGGCCCGGCCCGGTGCTGATCGACATTCCGAAAGACGTGTCGAAGGCGCCTTGCCAGTACGAGCCGATCAAGACGGTTTCGCTGCGCTCGTATAACCCCGTCACGAAGGGCCACTCCGGTCAGATCCGCAAGGCGGTTTCGCTGCTGCTGTCGGCGAAGCGCCCGTACATCTACACCGGCGGCGGCATCATCCTAGCCGATGCATCGCGCGAGCTGAACCAGTTCGCGGATCTGCTCGGCTACCCCATCACGAATACGCTGATGGGTCTGGGCGGCTACCGCGCGAGCGACAAAAAATTTCTCGGCATGCTCGGCATGCATGGCACGTACGAAGCCAACATGGCGATGCAGCACTGCGACGTGCTGATCGCAATCGGCGCGCGCTTCGACGACCGCGTGATCGGCGACCCGGCGCACTTCGCGTCGCGTCCGCGCAAGATCATTCATATCGACATCGATCCGTCTTCCATTTCCAAGCGCGTCAAGGTCGACATTCCGATCGTCGGTGACGTGAAGGAAGTGTTGAAGGAACTGATCGAACAGTTGCAAACGGCCGAGCATGGCCCGGACACCGCGGCGCTCGCCGACTGGTGGAAGGACATCGAAGCCTGGCGCGCGAAAGACTGCCTGAAGTTCGACCGCAAGAGCGACGTCATCAAGCCGCAGTACGTGGTGGAAAAGGCGTGGGAATTGACCGACGGCAATGCGTTCGTCTGTTCCGACGTCGGCCAGCATCAGATGTGGGCTGCGCAGTTCTATCGCTTCAACAAGCCGCGCCGCTGGATCAATTCGGGCGGCCTCGGCACGATGGGCTTCGGCCTGCCCGCGGCGATGGGCGTAAAGATGGCGCACCCGGACGACGACGTGCTGTGCATCACAGGCGAAGGCTCGATCCAGATGTGTATCCAGGAACTCTCGACCTGCAAGCAGTACGAGACGCCTGTGAAGATCATTTCGCTGAACAACCGCTATCTGGGCATGGTGCGCCAGTGGCAGCAGATCGAATACAGCAAGCGCTATTCGCATTCGTATATGGACGCCTTGCCGGATTTCGTGAAGCTCGCCGAAGCGTACGGCCACGTCGGCATGCGCATCGAGCGCACGGCCGACGTCGAGCCGGCGCTCAAGGAAGCGCTGCGCCTGAAAGACCGCACGGTGTTTCTCGACTTCCAGACCGATCCCACCGAAAACGTCTGGCCAATGGTACAGGCCGGCAAGGGCATCACCGAGATGCTCATGGGTTCGGAAGATCTATAACGACCGTTTCTGACGCCGGCTTCGTCGCGCACGCCTTCACGAAGGGCGAGCGCGGACGGAGCGGCGCGAAGCCGCTCGCGTACATCGACAAACATCTGGAAGAAGCGAAACATGAGACACATTATTTCCGTCCTGCTGGAAAACGAACCGGGCGCGTTGTCACGCGTGGTGGGTCTCTTCTCGGCACGCGGCTACAACATCGAAACCTTGACGGTGGCTCCGACCGAAGACCGTTCGCTGTCGCGCATGACCATCGTCTCCATTGGCTCGGACGACGTGATCGAACAGATCACGAAGCATCTGAACCGCCTGATCGAGGTGGTGAAAGTGGTCGACCTTACCGAGGGCGCCCACATCGAGCGCGAGCTGATGCTGATCAAGGTGAGGGCGGTCGGCAAGGAACGTGAGGAGATGAAGCGGATGTCGGATATTTTCCGCGGCCGCATCATCGACGTCACCGAAAAGACCTACACGATCGAACTGACGGGCGCAGCCGACAAGCTCGACGCCTTCATCGAAGGGCTCGACGCCACAGCGATTCTCGAAACGGTCCGCACGGGCAGTTCGGGCATTGGGCGCGGCGAGCGCATTCTGAAGGTGTGACCCGCACCGCTTCGATCCGGCCGGGTGGCGTTCATCACCATCCGGCCTTGCAACACAACATTCGCAGTATCTGAATCTCTCTGAATCATCCGAATTTAGCCAAGGAACCGACATGAAAGTTTTCTACGACAAGGACGCCGATCTCTCCCTCATCAAGGGCAAGCAGGTCACCATCATCGGCTATGGCTCGCAAGGCCATGCGCACGCGCTGAACCTGAAGGAAAGCGGCGTGAACATCACGGTCGGTCTGCGCAAGGGCGGCGCATCGTGGAGCAAGGCTGAGAACGCCGGCCTGCAGGTCAAGGAAGTGGCGGAAGCCGTGAAGGGCGCGGATGTCGTCATGATGCTGCTGCCGGACGAGCAGATCGCCGAAGTCTATGCCAAGGAAGTGCACGGCAACGCCAAGCAAGGCGCGGCACTCGCATTCGCGCACGGCTTCAACGTTCACTACGGTCAGGTGATCCCGCGTGCGGATCTGGACGTGATCATGATCGCGCCCAAGGCGCCCGGCCACACGGTTCGCGGCACCTACACGCAAGGCGGCGGCGTGCCCCACCTGATCGCTGTCGCGCAGGACAAGTCGGGCGCGGCACGTGACATCGCTCTGTCGTACGCGGCAGCGAACGGCGGCGGCCGTGCGGGCATCATCGAAACGAACTTCCGCGAAGAAACCGAAACCGACCTGTTCGGCGAACAGGCCGTGCTGTGCGGCGGTACCGTCGACCTCATCAAGGCCGGTTTCGAAACGCTGGTTGAAGCCGGCTATGCGCCGGAAATGGCGTACTTCGAATGCCTGCACGAACTGAAGCTGATCGTCGACCTGATCTACGAAGGCGGCATCGCGAACATGAACTACTCGATCTCGAACAACGCCGAATACGGCGAGTACGTGACGGGTCCGCGCATCGTGACGGCTGAAACGAAGAAGGCGATGAAGGCCGTGCTGACCGACATTCAGACGGGCGAGTACGCAAAGAGCTTCATCATCGAGAACAAGGCAGGCGCACCGACGCTGCAATCGCGCCGCCGTCTGACAGCCGAGCACCAGATCGAGCAGGTCGGCTCGAAGCTTCGCGCCATGATGCCGTGGATCGCGAAGAACAAGCTGGTCGACCAGTCGAAGAACTAAGAAGTCCGTTTTATCGCCTTATACCGGCGCGGCGCACCGCCGCATGCGCCGGTAATGCAAAAAGCCGCCCGAGGGTGCTGAACCCCGGGCGGCTTTTGCTATCCTACGGTTTTACAAAAATACTGAAGCCACCCATGAATTACCCACATCCGATTATCGCGCGAGAAGGCTGGCCGTTCATCGCCATCGCGGCCGTCGTTGCATTACTGGTTCACGCCTTCGCGGGATTCGGCTTTGCGTGGCTGTTCTGGCTGATCCTGATCTTTATCGTGCAGTTCTTCCGCGATCCGGCGCGCCCGATTCCGACTCAGGCGAATGCCGTGCTATGCCCGGCCGACGGCCGCATCGTCGCAGTGGAAACCGCGCATGATCCGTACGCCAATCGTGAAGCGCTGAAAATCAGCGTCTTCATGAACGTGTTCAATGTCCATTCGCAGCGCTCGCCTGTCGACGGTGCGATCTCGAAGGTCGAATATTTCCCTGGCGCTTATCTGAATGCCGCAGTGGAGAAGGCTTCGCTCGAAAACGAACGCAATGCAATCGTGATCGAAATGGCCGGCGGGCAAACGGTTACGTCGGTGCAGATCGCCGGTCTGATCGCGCGGCGCATTCTTTGCTATGTACGTGCTGGCGAGCCGCTTTCGCGCGGCCAGCGCTATGGCTTTATCCGCTTCGGTTCGCGCGTCGATGTGTACCTGCCTGTGGGTAGCCGTCCGCGTGTGTCTATCGGCGAGAAGGTGTCGGCGTCGTCCACGATCCTCGCTGAACTGTAAAGCGGCACAAAGGAGATTGTCCGAATGGCCGCATTCAAACCGCGCCGACCGCGCACCAGTGGACCGTTACCGCGTCCGTTTCGCCGCAACAAGCCGCTCGTTACGGATTCGCCAGTGGTGGAGAGTCGCCGCGCGCAGCGTCAGCAATTCCTGAGAAAGCGCGGCATCTATCTGCTGCCGAACGCGTTCACCACGGCGGCGCTCTTCTGCGGCTTCTTTGCAGTCGTCCAGGCAATGAACGTGCGTTTCGAAGTCGCGGCAATCGCGATTTTCGTGGCCATGGTGCTCGACGGCATGGACGGCCGCGTCGCCCGTATGACGCATACACAAAGTGCATTCGGCGAGCAGTTCGACAGTCTGTCCGACATGGTGTCGTTCGGCGTTGCGCCGGCTCTCGTCATGTATGAGTGGATCCTCAAAGACCTGGGCCGGTGGGGCTGGCTTGCGGCATTCGTCTACTGTTCGGGCGCGGCGTTGCGGCTTGCGCGCTTCAATACCAACATCGGCGTGGTCGACAAGCGTTTCTTCCAGGGCATGCCGAGCCCGGCGGCCGCAGCGCTCATCGCGGGCTTCGTGTGGCTTGCCACCGACAACCGCGTGCCGCTCAAGCTCGTCTGGCTGCCGTGGGTCGCTTTTGTGCTGACCATCTACGCGGGCGTGACGATGGTGTCCAACGCCCCGTTCTATAGCGGCAAGGCGCTCGACGTGCGGCATCGCGTGCCGTTCGGCGTGATTCTGCTGGTGGTGGTGGCATTCGTGCTGGTGTCGTCGGATCCGCCTCTGATGCTGTTCGGCCTGTTCGTGTTGTACGGTCTGTCCGGCTATGTGTTCTGGGGCTACCAGGCGATCCGCGGCAGAGCAAATCCTGCTCGTTCGGTCGCGCACGACAGGTAGTCCGGTGTGCATGCACGCTATGCACGTGCGGTCTGAGAGCTTGCGAAATATCGAAACGGCGACCTTTGGGTCGCCGTTTTCATTTCCGGACGCCGCTCTCAATCTCGCTCCAACGCGCGCTGCACGGAGGTTTGACGTCAATTGCACGGCGAAGGGAATGCCGCTATAGTCGTTGGATGACTGCGTCCGCGTTGGCTTTCCAGTCGCAGTAAATGCGGCAGGGACGGGGCGGCGCTACGAGCCACGATCGAGCCGCCACGAATCATCAAGAGCCACCAAGAGCCACGATCGAGCCGCGCCGCGAACCTCGGCAAGCCGGCGCATCGATTGCGCTGACCGTCGCACTGACCCGGCTGGTGCCCGTTGCGCTTCATCCATGGTCGAGCGTTGCTTGCGGCGCTCACGGCGGCGGCATCCACATTCCACTATCCGATTCCCACAATTGAACGACTCCGCAGGAGACTCGACATGTCCGACAAACTGATCATTTTCGACACTACGCTGCGTGACGGCGAACAATCGCCTGGCGCGTCGATGACGAAAGAAGAAAAAATCCGTATCGCGAAGCAACTCGAACGGATGAAAGTCGACGTGATTGAAGCAGGCTTCGCGGCAAGTTCCAATGGCGATTTCGACTCGATCCAGACAATCGCGGGTCTGATTAAAGAGAGCACGGTGTGCTCGCTCGCCCGGGCGAACGACAAAGATATCCAGCGTGCCGCCGACGCGCTCAAGCCCGCTGAGCGTTTCCGCATTCACACGTTTATCGCCACGTCGCCGCTGCACATGGAAAAGAAGCTGCGCATGACGCCGGACCAGGTGTTCGAGCAGGCGAAGCTGGCTGTTCGTTTCGCCCGCAAATTCACCGACGACGTCGAGTTCTCGCCGGAAGACGGCAGCCGCTCGGACATGGACTTCCTGTGCCGCGTGCTGGAGGCGGTGATCGCAGAAGGCGCGACCACCATCAACATCGCGGACACCGTTGGTTACGGCGTGCCCGAACTCTACGGCAACCTCGTGAAGACGCTGCGCGAGCGCATTCCGAACTCGCACAAGGCGGTGTTCTCCGTGCATTGCCATAACGATCTCGGGATGGCCGTGGCGAATTCGCTGGCCGGCGTGCAGATTGGCGGCGCACGCCAGGTCGAGTGCACGATCAACGGTCTCGGCGAGCGTGCGGGCAATACGTCGCTCGAAGAAATCGTGATGGCCGTGAAGACTCGCAAAGACTATTTCGGCCTCGAACTCGGTCTCGATACGACGCAAATCGTCCCGGCTTCGAAGCTCGTATCGCAAATCACCGGTTTTGTCGTACAGCCGAATAAGGCGGTGGTGGGCGCGAACGCATTCGCGCACGCGTCGGGCATTCACCAGGATGGCGTGCTGAAGGCGCGCGACACTTACGAGATCATGCGCGCGGAAGACGTGGGCTGGAGCGCGAACAAGATCGTGCTCGGCAAGTTGTCGGGGCGCAATGCGTTCAAGCAGCGTCTGCAGGAACTGGGCATCGCGCTCGACAGCGAGGCCGAACTGAACACGGCGTTTGCCCGCTTCAAGGAACTAGCCGATCGCAAGGCGGAGATTTTCGACGAGGACATCATTGCGATCGTCACCGAAGAATCGGCTGAGGCGCAGCAAAAAGAGCACTACAAGTTCCTGTCGCTCTCGCAGCATTCCGAGACCGGCGAACAACCGCATGCAAAGATCGTATTCGCGATGGACGGCAAGGAAATCACCGGCGAGGCGCGCGGCAACGGTCCCGTGGATGCCACGCTCAACGCAATCGAAACTGAAGTCGGCAGCGGCTCGGAGTTGCTGCTTTACTCGGTGAACGCAATCACCACCGGCACTCAGGCGCAGGGCGAAGTGACCGTGCGGCTTTCGAAGAGCGGACGCATCGTCAACGGCGTGGGCACCGATCCGGATATCGTCGCGGCTTCCGCGAAGGCTTATATCTCTGCGCTCAACAAGCTCTATTCGAACGTCGACAAAGTGAATCCGCAGCGTTCCGAATAAGTTCGCGGCAGCGGCTCACGCGCTGCCGTCGCTAGAAAACGATGCCCCGCGCCTTAAGTGGCGCGGGGCATTTTTTATTGCGGCGTGCAGGTCTCGCTCGTTTGCCGCAGTCTCCCCACGTTACTCGGTCGCCGTACGTCGCATCGACCAGCCGCGCGCCGCGCGTGCCTGGCCTCGCGCCTGATGCCGCACTTCGACTGCAATGCCGCGGCGCGGCGCATCCTCGACAAAGGTATCGAGCAGTTCACGCACATCGTGGTCGACGAAATCGGCGCGTGTCGCATCGACTATCAGTGTCGCGCCGTCGGGAATCTGCTGCAGGTAGTGCTTGAGCGGCACCTTGCCGAGAAACGACACGTCTTTGCGAAACGACAGCAGGTAATGATCGCCATGTTGTGCAAGCACGATCGGACTGCGCAGATTCGCATACAGCGCAAGCATCACGCTGCACAGAATGCCGAGCACGATGCCGATCAGCAGATCGGTCGCGAGCACGCCGACGAGCGTGACGATGAACGGCGCGAACGGCGCAAACCCCTGCTTCGCGACCGCGACGAACAGCGACGGCTTGGCGAGCTTGAGTCCCGTGAAGATCAGAATCGCTGCAAGACAGGCGAGCGGAATCAGGTTGATGACGCTCGTCAACGCAAACACGCTGACTAGCAGCAGCACGCCGTGAATGATCGCCGACAGACGGCTTTGTGCGCCTGCATGCACGTTCGCAGAACTGCGCACGATCACCGCCGTAATCGGCAGGCCGCCTATCGCGCCCGCAATCAGATTGCCGACGCCTTGGGCCTTCAGTTCACGATCGGGCGGCGCGGGGCGGCGTTCGGGATCGATCTGCTCGACCGCTTCGAGGCTCAGCAAGGTTTCGAGACTTGCGACGATCGCCAGGGTGATCGCAACGCGCCACACGTCCGGGTTCGCGAGTTGCGCGAAATGCGGCCCGAAGTCGGCCCACTCGAGCGCGACGCTCAACGCCGCGAACGATTCCAGCGACGGTAACGCAACGCGATGTTCGGCGGGCGGCGCGAGCGACGGCGCGAGCACGTGCAGCAGCAGCGTAGCGCCGATACCCAGCAAGACCACCGCGAGCGGCGCTGGGACGATGCGCACCAGCGCGAAGCGGCGCATCGGGCGAGTTTCCCAGCCGATCAGGATCGCCAGAGACAGCAGCGTGATCACGCAGGCCACGAGCGACACCGAGCCGAACGGCGCGACTATCGTGCCGGCTTGCGCGGCGGCGGGCGCGTCGCTTGCCGCTTGTCCGGCGACCAGCCCGAGCGCAAGCGGAAACTGTTTGACGATCAGCAGGACGCCGATCGCGGCCAGCATGCCTTTGATGACCGGCGACGGCACATAGGCGGCGAAACGGCCCGCCTTGAGCATACCGAAGCCGAACTGGATCGCGCCGGACAGCAGCACGGCCGCGAGGAACGCCGAGAAGCTTCCAAGCTGCGCGATTCCGTCGACGACAATCACGACGAGACCCGCCGCCGGTCCGCTGACGCTCAGGCGCGAGCCGCTGAGAACCGCGACCACGAGGCCGCCGACGATGCCCGACACGAGTCCGGCAAACGGCTCGACGCCCGACGCATTGGCGATGCCAAGGCACAGCGGCAGAGCCACGAGGAAAACGACAGTGCCCGCAAGCACGTCGCGCTGAAATGTCGAAAAGAAAGCTCGAAGGTTCATGGTGTCGGTGCTGGAATGAGTAATGCCTGATCGCAGGCGAAGGCTGAACCGGATAGGCCCTGAACGATGCCGCGTATCAGGCGGCGCTATGAGCGGCGGTCTCGCAGGTCATTGCATCGTCGGCTTCGTAGCCGGACGCGAGCACCTTGATGCGCCCGTCTTCGAGCGCAAAGATCCAGCCGTGCACGAGCGGCGCAGTCTCGGCGTCGCGCACGATCGGATTCGCACGAAGCTGGCTGACCTGTTCGAGCACGTTGAGTTCGGCGAGGCGGTCGACGCGCTCGCGCTCGCTTGCGTGTGCGTCGAGTTCATCGCGATGAATTCTCGCGAGTGAACAGAGCGGCGCGATACGGCGATTTACGTGCGGCAGGCTCGGGTCGGGCGGCAACAACGAGGCACGCACGCCACCGCAACCATAATGGCCGCAGACGATCACATGGCCGACCTTGAGCACGCGCACCGCGTATTCGAGGACGCTCGCGGAGTTGTCGTCGTCGGGACGGAACAGGTTGGCGATATTGCGGTGTACGAACAGGTCGCCAGGCTCGCAGTGCGTGATGGTTTCGGCCGGCACACGGCTATCGGAGCAGCCGATCCACAGTACGTGCGGATTCTGTCCGCGTACCAGATCGCGGAAAAACTCGGGGTTGCGCTCGGCGGTTTCGTGCGCCCATGCGACGTTGGCGACGAGAAGGCGTTTGGGACGATTCATCGATAGCGGCTCCATAAAGGGCGCATCGTCCGATGCAGCAATCACGGCTGTGCCGTGTGGTCGCGCTCGTTGTTCCGCAGTCGGACCTGCATCGGATCAATGCTTACAAAAGCCTTTCTATCAAAAAATTAATAGCCTGTGTGTGAAATAAAATTCGTTGCTATGCGAAATAAATAAAAAAAACCGCTCCAAGGAGCGGTTTTGGGAGATGCGTGGGTAGGACGCGCAGCAGGGTTAGAACAAGTTGCGGCGGTCGGGATCATGCAGCGGGTCCGGCGTTTTCTGCGTGAGACGCAGCACACCCTGATCGTCGAAATAGAAGCTGAACATCATGTACCAGTAGTTGTCCTCGAGGTAACGATAGGTCCAGACTTCGCGCTTCATCAGCGGGAAGTAGGACGTCTCCACCGGGCGGCCAAAATTCACCAGCACGTCGCTTCTCGTCCACTTGCCGATTTCCGCGCGATAAAACTCGTTCGGCTGCAGTACCTGGCGGACGTTCAGGATCTTGCCGGAGGCGTCGACGTCCGCGGCGGTGGTCGTTTCGCCCATTGGCTGGGTTGGCCACATCAGCCGCTTGCCGCCGTTTGGCAAATCGTAGCTTTCGCGCGGCGGGCCGAGGCGCGCGACGATGGTCGATTCGTCCGCGCCCGCCTGGTATTGCTGCCAGGGCTGCGCGCAGCCAGCAAGGGCGAGCGCGCTCAGGCACACAAGCGCCGCGCGGCGCACGCGCCCGGCATGCGGCGCCACGATCAGGGCCGCCTGACGGCGATGGCGGTTCAACATGATTCCTCCGATGGCTTTCAATTAGCGTTCTTATCATCAAGACGGATTATTTTGACACGCGCCGCCGCAAAAGAATTGCGATGCGCGCGCGTTTGCCGGTCTGCACGATAACGGTTGCGGCGGCTTGCTTATTCCGTTGTCGGCGCCCTATGATCCGCGCTTCGACGAATCAGACGGAACGGACGATGGCGAAGGGGCAATGGAAGACGGCCGTAGCATTGGCGGCACTCTCGGTAACGGTGGCGGCGGCCTGCGCGGCTGCGGCGCAGACGCCGCAACCGGCGCAGACACCGGAAGCGGCGCCGGGCCCGACCGGCGCGCCGATCCAGCTGGCGCTGATCGAAGGCATGTCAGGTCCGTTCGCGAACGCCGGCGCGGCAGTGGAGCGCAACTTGCGCTATGGCGTCGAACAGGTGAATGCGCACGGCGGTGTGAAGCTTGCGGACGGCGCTCATCCGCTCGAGCTGGTCGTGCTGGACAGCAAGGGCGGCACCGAAGAGGCGCTGACGCAACTGCGTAGCGCAGCCGACCGTCACATCGGCTATATCCTGCAGGGCAACAGTTCGGCGGTCGCGGCGGCGCTCATCGGCGCGATTGAAAAGCAGAACAGCCGCGAGCCGGGCAACCGCGAGCTATTTCTCAACTATTCCGCCGACGACCCGGCGCTGACCAACGCCAATTGCAGTTTCTGGCACTTTCGCTTCGACGCGCATGCGGGTATGCGCATGGACGCGCTTGCCGACGTGATCCAGCGCGACCGGGCGGTGAAGAAGGTTTATCTGCTGAACCAGGATTACAGCTTTGGCCACGACGTGAGCCGTCTCGCGCGTTCGGCGCTGTCGGCGAAGCGCCCGGACATTGCCGTGGTCGGCGACGAGTTCCATCCAATTGGCCGTGTAAAGGATTTTTCGCCGTACGTCGCAAAAATTCGTGCGAGCGGCGCGAACGCCGTCATTACCGGCAATTGGGGCAACGACCTGACACTGCTCGTCAAGGCGGCGCGTGAGCAGGGGCTCGACACGAAGTTCTACACGTTCTACGGCAACAGTCTCGGCGCGCCTGCCGCGCTGGGCGACGCGGGCGTCGGGCGGGTGATTGCCGTCGCCGACTGGCATCCGAATGCGGGCGGCGCGGCCTCCGACGCCTGGTACGAGGCGTTTCGCGCCCGCTTCCCGGCCGCGCAGGACGACTACCCGGTATTGCGCATGCCGCTGATGATCGAAACCCTCGCCGCGGCGATGAATCGCGCGAAAAGCGCCGATCCCGCGGCGGTCGCGCGGGCGCTCGAAGGCATCCGGTTCGACAACGGCTTCCACCCATCGTGGATGCGGGCGGACGATCATCAACTAATCCAGCCGCTCTACGTGATGGAAATGGACAAGGTCGGCACGCGCGGCGTGCGCTTCGACAACGAGGGCTCCGGCTTCGGTTTCCGCACGGTGCTGGCGTTGCCGGCTGAGCGCACCGTGCCGGCGAGCGTGTGCAAGATGAAGCGACCCTGACCGGTCGATGCCTGCGCGCGGCGTCCTCGTGGTCGCTGTCCGGCGCGGCAGGGCAGGGTTCGCGGCGGGATCGCACTGTGCTACAATACGCGTCCCGTTGCGGTACCGGCTGTCATGCAAGGTGTCTGGCAGCGCTAGTTCGCACGGGTAACCCACGGCACGGCCTTTCTTCCGTGACCGCCTGTCTAGTTCTTAAGGAAATCGACATGTCCGCAGTTGATACAAGCAAGAAGTCCGAAGTCGTTGCGCAATTCGCACGCGCAGCTAACGACACCGGCTCCCCCGAAGTTCAGGTCGCGCTGCTCACGACCCGCATCAACGAACTGACCGTTCACTTCAAGGCACACGCGAAAGATCACCACAGCCGCCGCGGTCTGCTGCGCATGGTGAGCCGCCGCCGCAAGCTGCTCGACTACCTGAAGGGTAAGGACGCGGATCGTTACCGCGCACTGATCGAGAAGCTGGGTCTGCGTAAGTAATCGGCCAGTCGTTCAGCAAGATGCCTGTGTCAGTTCCACTGATACAGGCATTTTGTTTTTGCGCGGTGCGCTTCATGTGGGGCGCACAGCCTGTAGTCCGCCGCGGCGTGCCGGTTGATGCGGCGGGGCAGTAAGCAGTAAAAGCAGTAGAAAAGCAGCAAATACAGAAACATGGCCGGGCTTCAGGGCGGAGCTTTGTGTCATTCCAGCGATTCGCGCGCTTAGTCGACGTAGCAATGCAGACGGCGCAGAGCGTGGCTCTCTGGAATGGCATAACACTACTCTTCCCATGCGGCGCCGGTCCTGGCGTTGCCGCGCCGCTTCTGGTCCGCGCGGCATAACGATGAGGAAAAGCAATGACTATGTTCAGCAAGATCGTCAAAGAATTTAAGTGGGGACAACATAACGTTCGCCTCGAAACCGGCGAGATTGCTCGCCAGGCGAGCGGTGCGGTAATCGTCGACGTCGAAGACACCGTGGTTCTGGCGACCGTGGTTGGCGCCAAGACGGCCAAGCCGGGCCAGGACTTTTTCCCGCTGACCGTCGACTATCTCGAGAAGACCTACGCCGCCGGCAAGATCCCGGGCGGTTTCTTCCGCCGCGAAGGCCGTCCGTCTGAGGGCGAAACGCTGATCTCGCGCCTGATCGACCGCCCGTTGCGTCCGCTTTTCCCGGAAGGCTTCTACAACGAAGTCCAGGTCGTGATCCACGTCCTGTCGCTGAACCCGGAAATCCCCGCTGACATTCCCGCGCTGATCGGCGCGTCGGCGGCGCTCGCCGTCTCCGGTTTGCCGTTCAACGGCCCGGTCGGCGCTGCACGCGTGGCCTACATCAACAACGAGTATGTGTTGAACCCGACGCGTCCGCAAATGAAGGAATCGGCGCTCGACCTGATCGTCGCCGGCACGGAACGCGCGGTGCTGATGGTCGAATCGGAAGCGCAGCAACTGAGCGAAGAAGTGATGCTCGGCGGCGTGGTGTTCGGCCATGAGCAGATGCAAATCGCGATCGACGCGATCCACGATCTGGTCCGCGAAGGCGGCAAGCCGGAATGGGATTGGCAACCGGCCGCGAAAAACGAGCCGCTGATCGCGCGCGTGACGGAACTGGCGCAAGCCGAACTGCTCGCCGCTTACCAGATCCGCGACAAGCAGGCGCGTTCGACCAAGCTGAAAGAAATCTACGCAGCGGTTTCCGCGAAGCTGGAGCAAGACGCGTCGGCAAACGGCACCGTGGCGGCCGACAAGGCGACCGTCGGCAACGTGCTGTTCGACATCGAAGCGAAGATCGTCCGTACGCAGATCCTGAACGGCGAGCCGCGTATCGACGGCCGCGACACGCGCACCGTGCGCCCGATCGAAATCCGTACCGGCGTGCTGCCGCGTACGCACGGCTCGGCACTGTTCACGCGCGGCGAAACGCAGGCGCTGGTGGTGGCGACGCTCGGCACGAAGGGTGACGAGCAGAACATCGACGCGCTCGAAGGCGAGTATCGCGAACGTTTCATGCTTCACTACAACATGCCTCCGTTCGCGACCGGCGAAACGGGCCGCGTCGGTTCGCCGAAGCGCCGTGAAATCGGTCACGGCCGTCTCGCCAAGCGCGCGCTGGCCGCGTGCCTGCCGAGCGCCGACGAGTTCGGTTACTCGATCCGCGTCGTGTCGGAAATCACGGAATCGAACGGCTCTTCGTCGATGGCTTCGGTGTGCGGCGGCTGCCTCGCGCTGATGGACGCCGGCGTGCCGATGAAGGCGCACGTCGCCGGCATCGCCATGGGCCTGATTCTCGAAGGCAACAAGTTTGCCGTGCTGACCGACATCCTCGGCGACGAAGATCACCTCGGCGACATGGACTTCAAGGTGGCGGGCACCGAACACGGCGTGACCGCACTGCAGATGGACATCAAGATCCAGGGCATCACGAAGGAAATCATGCAGGTCGCCCTCGCGCAAGCGAAGGAAGGCCGTATGCATATCCTGAGCAAGATGACTTCGGCGGTGTCGGGCGCGAACACGCAACTGTCGGAGTTCGCACCGCGCATGATCACCATCAAGATCAATCCGGAAAAGATCCGCGACGTGATCGGCAAGGGCGGTTCGGTGATCCGCGCGCTGACGGAAGAAACCGGCACGACGATCGATATTTCCGACGACGGCGTCGTGACCATCGCGAGCACCAGCAGCGAAGGCATGGCCGAAGCGAAGAAGCGTATCGAGAACATCACGCTTGAAGTCGAAGTGGGTCAGGTGTACGAAGGCACCGTGCTCAAGTTGCTCGATTTCGGCGCGATCGTGAACATCCTGCCGGGCAAGGACGGTCTGCTGCACATCTCCGAAATCGCCAACGAGCGAATCAAGGACATCAACGACTACCTGAAGGACGGCCAGCAAGTGAAGGTCAAGGTCATCCAGACGGACGAAAAGGGGCGTGTGCGTCTGTCGGCAAAGGCGTTGCTGAACGACGGCGCGCCGAGCGCGCCGCAAGGCGAGCCGACGCCGCAGTAAAGCGGTAGCAGCACAACGGCCGGCAGCGCGTATGCGCGCCGGCCGTTTTTCATGATGGACGCAGGGTGGATTGCCTTGCAGACAGATCCCATTCGACAGGCGAATAACCGGGTCGAAGCGGCGGGTTGATCGGCGGTTCACGCGGCTCGTGCCTGATTGCCGTGATCCGGCGACAATGCAGGGAACGCGGACGAACGCGGGTACGCAACGCAATCCAATCTTGGAGTTGACGCAGATGAAAGCGATCGAAATCACGGAATTCGGAGCGCCGGAAGTTCTCAAGCTCGCGGAGCGGCCCACGCCGCAGCCGAAAGCGGGCGAGGTGCTGATCAAGGTGGCGGCTTTTGGCATCAACCGTCCGGACGTGTTTCAACGCAAGGGCGCCTATGCGCCGCCTCCGGGCGCCTCCGACCTGCCGGGGCTCGAAGTGGCGGGCGAGATCGTCGGCGGCGACATCGACGCGAAGAACAATCCGTTCGGCCTGAAAATCGGCGATCGCGTATGTGCGTTGCTAGCTGGCGGCGGCTACGCCGAGTACGCGACCGCGCCGCTTCTGCAATGCTTGCCGGTGCCGAGCGGCCTGTCCGATGTCGAAGCAGCTTCGCTTCCGGAGACTTTCTTTACGGTCTGGAGCAATGTGTTCGATCGCGCGCAGCTCGGCAAGGGCGAGGGTGGCCCGAACGAAACGTTGCTCGTGCAGGGCGGCTCGAGCGGTATCGGCGTCACCGCGATCCAGATTGCCCATGCGTTGGGTTTTCGCGTGTTCGCAACCGCCGGCTCGGACGAAAAGTGTCGTGCGTGCGAGGCATTGGGCGCGGAGCGTGCCATCAACTACAAGACGGAAGACTTCGTCGAAGTCATCAAGTCGCTGACTAACGACCGCGGCGTGGACGTGGCCCTCGACATGGTGGCGGGCAGCTACGTGTCGCGCGAACTTACGGCACTCGCCGACGGCGGGCGCATTGTGCTGATCGCGCTGCTGGGCGGCGCGAAGGCGGAGCTGAATTTGAACGAGGTGCTGCGCCGCCGGTTGACGGTGACCGGTTCGACGCTGCGTCCTCGGCCAGTTGAGTTCAAGGCGAAAATTGCCGCACAACTCAAGGCGCAAGTGTGGCCGCATCTGGAAGACGGTCGGATCAAGCCGGTGGTGCATCGCGTGTTTCCTGCCGCGCAGGCTGCCGAAGCGCATGCGCTGATGGAAAGCAGCACGCACGTCGGCAAAATCGTGCTGACTTGGGGTCAGGACGCTTGATGCTGGCTTACGGGCGGGATTCGGTGCGCACAGGCTTGTTTGACCCGATCTCGCCCACGCAGTAAAATTGCGCGTTTTGCGCACGCTGCATGAATTCGAAAGGCGGGTTGCGAGGTACGCAAACGGCGCGCACAAAGAGTGCGCACGAAGCCCGCCCCCAAGGCACCGCAAGCAGACGACAAGGGGCAAGACGAGACGATGTCCACGCAACGAGCGAAACTGGTAGTTGGTAACTGGAAGATGCACGGGTGTCTCGCCGACAACGCGGGGCTGTTGCAGGCGGTGGCGAAGGGTGCCGCAGAACTCCCGGCCGACGTGCGCGTGGGTGTTTGCGTGCCGAGCCCGTACCTCGCGCAAGCGCAGTCGTTGCTGGAAGGCAGCCGGGTGGTGTGGGGCGTGCAGGACATTTCCGCTTTCACGCACGGTGCTTATACCGGTGAGGTGGCTGCGCAAATGGTGGCGGATTTCAGCGCCGCGTTTGCCATCGTCGGGCATTCGGAGCGCCGCGCCTATCATCGCGAAAGCGCCGAGCTGGTCGCCGTAAAGACACAGCGCGCGCTCGAGGCGGGATTGACACCGATCGTATGCGTCGGCGAAACGCTCGAGGAGCGCGAAGCCGGATCGACCGAGCAGGTAGTCGGCGCGCAGCTCGACGAGGTGCTGGCCAAGCTGTCGGCCGAGGAAGCGGCGCGTATCGTGGTTGCGTACGAGCCCGTTTGGGCGATCGGCACCGGCAAGAGCGCGACGTCCGAGCAGGCGCAGGCGGTGCACGCTTTCTTGCGCTCGCGTCTTGCGGCAAAGGGCGCCAGTGTTGCGAATGTGACGCTGCTGTATGGCGGCAGTGTGAAGCCCGACAACGCGGAAGAGTTGTTCAGTCAGCGGGATATCGACGGTGGCCTGATCGGCGGCGCGTCGTTGAAGGATAAGGATTTTCTGGCGATCTGCAAGGCGGCGGCTGCAACGACAGCCGCGACTTAAGTGGATTGCTGTAGTCGAGGATGACCCATTCCGGGGTCTCGCAGCCTGCGAGGCCCGGCTAATAAAGACTCAGGTGAGTGTAATGCTGTATTTGAAAACATTGATTATCGTCGTTCAGCTGTTGTCGGCGCTCGGGGTCATCGGCCTCGTGTTGCTGCAGCACGGCAAAGGCGCCGATATGGGCGCGGCTTTTGGTAGTGGAGCGTCGGGCAGCCTGTTCGGCGCCACCGGGTCGGCAAACTTTTTGTCGCGGACAACCGCAGTGCTCGCGGCGGTGTTTTTTTTAACTACGTTGACGCTGACCTACCTCGGTGCGTATCGCGCAAAGCCTTCTGCAGGCGTGCTCGGCGCAGCGGCTACGGCACCTGTTGTGGCTTCTGCCGCTTCCGCGCCGGCTGGTGGTTCGGGTGCGTTGGCGGCATCGGCTGCGTCCGTGCCTGCTACCGACGTGCCGAAATAAATTTTCGTAGAAAGTGGTTTTGTGCGTTGAACAAACTGTTTAGAGCAGTTACAATCTAAGTCTTGAAGCGATTCGCGGGTTTTATAAGTTGTTTTCCCGGATTGCATACAGTGCCGACGTGGTGAAATTGGTAGACACGCTATCTTGAGGGGGTAGTGGCGAAAGCTGTGCGAGTTCGAGTCTCGCCGTCGGCACCAAATGTTATCTAATGCCAGCCGCTTGCTTCGCTTCGGCTGGCATTTTCACTTCTGGCGCACGGATTGCGCTCAATCCGTGACATGTACGTCTCAGAAGTGATTTCGCGTCAGGGGTGCTATGCTCCTGACGGCACTCAGAACCAACCGATTGAGGATAGTCTTGAACCTCGCAGCCTATTTCCCCGTCTTGTTGTTCCTCGTTGTGGGCACCGGTTTAGGCGTAGCACTGGTCAGTATTGGCAAGATCCTCGGTCCCAACAAGCCCGACACCGAGAAGAACGCACCGTACGAGTGCGGCTTCGAAGCATTCGAGGATGCGCGCATGAAGTTCGACGTGCGCTATTACCTCGTCGCCATTCTCTTCATCATTTTCGACCTTGAAACCGCGTTCCTGTTCCCGTGGGGCGTCGCCCTGCGCGACATCGGCTGGCCCGGTTTCATGGCGATGATGATTTTCCTGCTCGAATTCCTGCTGGGCTTCGCCTATATCTGGAAGAAGGGCGGCCTCGACTGGGAATGATGGTTTAATCGCCGGTTTGCGTGGGTGGCCAAGGCTTGCCGCCCCGTCTGGAGTGGAAAGCAAATGAGTATCGAAGGGGTCTTGAAGGAAGGGTTTGTCACCACAACGGCTGACAAACTGATCAACTGGACGCGTACCGGCTCCCTGTGGCCGATGACGTTCGGTCTTGCATGCTGCGCGGTCGAGATGATGCATGCGGGCGCTGCCCGTTATGACCTCGACCGCTTTGGCGTGGTGTTTCGTCCGAGTCCGCGTCAGTCGGACGTGATGATCGTCGCCGGCACGCTTTGCAACAAAATGGCGCCGGCTCTGCGCAAGGTTTACGACCAGATGGCCGAGCCGCGTTGGGTGATTTCGATGGGCTCGTGCGCGAACGGCGGCGGCTATTACCACTACTCGTATTCGGTAGTGCGTGGCTGCGACCGCATCGTGCCGGTCGACGTCTACGTACCGGGCTGCCCGCCAACAGCGGAAGCGCTGGTGTACGGCGTGATCCAGTTGCAGGCCAAGATTCGCCGCACTAACACAATCGCCCGTCAATAAGGCAACGCCTCCCCCACAATATGGCAAGCAAACTCGAGACCCTGAAAGCGAACCTCGAGGCGGCATTTGGCGGCCTCCTGCTGAGCACCACCGAGGCAATCGGTGAGTTGACGATCGTCGTGAAAGCAAGCGACTACCTCAACGTGGCAACGCGTCTGCGCGACGACCGCTCGCTCGGTTTCGAGCAGATGATGGACCTGTGCGGCGTCGACTATCAAACCTATGCCGACGGCGCTTATGACGGTCCGCGTTTCGCGGCCGTTCTGCAGTTGTTGTCGGTGCAGAACAACTGGCGCGTGCGGCTTCGTGTGTTCGCGCCCGACGACGAAATGCCCATCCTGCCATCGGTGGTCGACGTCTGGAATTCGGCTAACTGGTACGAGCGCGAAGCATTCGACCTGTACGGCATCGTCTTCGAAGGCCATCCGGATCTGCGCCGCATTCTGACCGACTACGGTTTCATTGGTCACCCATTCCGCAAAGATTTCCCTGTCTCCGGGTACGTCGAAATGCGTTACGACCCGGAAGAAAAGCGCGTCGTCTATCAGCCTGTGACGATCGAGCCGCGGGAAATCACGCCACGCGTGATCCGCGAAGATCGCTATGGCGGTCTGAAACACTAAGAGAACGCCATGGCAGAGATCAAGAACTACACGCTCAATTTCGGTCCTCAGCACCCGGCAGCGCACGGCGTGCTGCGTCTCGTGCTGGAACTCGACGGCGAAGTCATCCAGCGCGCCGATCCGCACATCGGCCTGCTGCATCGCGCGACTGAAAAGCTGGCCGAAACGAAAACGTTCATTCAGTCGGTGCCGTACATGGACCGTCTCGACTACGTGTCGATGATGGTCAACGAGCACGGCTATGTAATGGCAATCGAAAAGCTGCTCGGCATCGACGTGCCGGTACGTGCTCAATACATCCGCGTGATGTTCGATGAAGTCACGCGCGTGTTGAACCACCTTATGTGGATCGGCGCGCACGCGCTCGACGTCGGCGCAATGGCAGTGTTTCTGTATGCGTTCCGCGAGCGTGAAGATCTGATGGACGTGTACGAAGCAGTGTCCGGTGCACGGATGCACGCGGCTTACTATCGTCCGGGCGGTGTCTATCGCGATCTGCCGGACGCCATGCCGCAGTACAAGGCGTCGAAGATTCGCAATGCGAAGGCATTGTCTAAGATGAACGAGAACCGTCAAGGTTCGTTGCTCGACTTCATCGACGATTTCTTCACGCGTTTTCCGAAGTGCGTCGACGAATACGAAACGCTGCTCACCGACAACCGGATCTGGAAACAGCGTCTGGTCGGCATTGGCGTGGTCAGCCCGGAGCGCGCCCTGCAAATGGGTATGTCCGGTGCAATGCTGCGCGGTTCCGGGATCGAATGGGATTTGCGCAAGAAGCAGCCGTACGAAGTCTATGAAAAGCTCGATTTCGACATTCCCGTCGGCGTGAACGGCGACTGTTACGACCGCTATCTGGTTCGCGTTGAAGAAATGCGCCAGTCCACGCGAATTGTGAAACAGTGCATTGAGTGGCTGCGCAAGAATCCGGGCCCTGTGATGATCGACAATCACAAGGTTGCTCCGCCGTCGCGCGTGGGCATGAAGTCGAACATGGAAGAACTGATTCACCACTTCAAGCTGTTTACGGAAGGCTTCCACGTACCGGAAGGCGAGGCTTACGCCGCCGTCGAACACCCGAAGGGCGAGTTCGGTATCTACCTGGTGTCGGACGGCGCGAACAAGCCGTATCGCCTGAAGATCCGCGCACCCGGCTACGCGCATCTGTCCGCGCTCGACGAAATGGCGCGCGGTCACATGATCGCCGACGCCGTAACGATCATCGGCACGCAGGATATCGTGTTCGGCGAAGTAGATCGCTAGGACGTAATCATCGGTGCGCGCCTTCAGGAAGTTCCGAAGGCGCGCGTCAAGCAAGGAACGCCGGGTCTGTCGCAGCACGAAGTGAGCGACAGGTTTTCGTTCGGTAGGAATTGAAAGAGTCGTGTCTGAAAATGATCTCAGCTGAAGGCCTGAAAGAAATCGATCGTGCGATCGCGAAGTATCCCGCCGATCAGAAACAGTCCGCCGTGATGTCGGCGTTGGCCACTGCTCAGGAAGAGCATGGCTGGCTGTCGCCCGAACTCATGCAGTTCGTCGCGGACTATCTCGGCATGCCGGCAGTCGCCGTGCAGGAGGTGGCAACCTTCTACACGATGTACGAGACGTCGCCGGTCGGCAAGCACAAGATCACGCTCTGCACGAACCTGCCGTGTCAACTCGGCCCGGACGGCGGCTCCGACAGCGCCGCTGAATATCTGAAGCAGAAGCTCGGCATCGACTTCGGCGAAACCACGGCTGACGGCAAATTTACCTTGAAAGAAGGTGAATGCATGGGGTCGTGCGGCGACGCGCCGGTGATGCTGGTGAACAACCATCGCATGTGCAGCTTCATGAGCCGCGAGAAGATCGACCAGCTGCTCGAGGAACTTTCGAAATGACGTCTTTACACGATCGTCACATCAAACCGCTGATTCTCGCTGGCCTGAACGGCGACAACTGGCATCTCGAAGACTATGTGGCGCGCGGCGGTTACGCCCAACTGCGTCGCATCCTTGAAGAAAAAATTCCGCCCGAGCAGGTGATCGCCGACGTCAAGGCGTCGGGTCTGCGCGGCCGTGGCGGTGCGGGTTTCCCCACCGGCCTGAAGTGGAGCTTCATGCCGCGTCAGTTTCCGGGCCAGAAGTACCTGGTCTGCAATTCGGACGAAGGCGAGCCGGGTACGTTCAAAGACCGTGACATCCTGCGCTTCAATCCGCATTCGCTGATCGAAGGCATGGCTATCGGCGCGTACGCGATGGGCATCACGGTCGGCTACAACTATATCCACGGCGAAATCTGGGAAGTCTACAAACGCTTCGAAGAAGCGCTGGACGAAGCTCGCCGCGCCGGTTTCCTCGGCGAGAACATCATGGGTTCGGGCTTCTCGTTCGAACTGCATGCGCACCACGGTTACGGCGCCTACATCTGCGGCGAAGAAACCGCGTTGCTCGAGTCGCTGGAAGGTAAGAAAGGCCAACCGCGCTTCAAGCCGCCGTTCCCTGCGAGCTTTGGCGTGTACGGCAAGCCGACCACGATCAACAACACCGAGACGTTCGCGGCTGTGCCGTTCCTGCTCGCGATCGGGCCGCAGAATTATCTGGAAATCGGCAAGCCGAACAACGGCGGCACGAAGATCTTCTCGATCTCGGGCGACGTCGAGCGTCCGGGCAACTACGAGGTTCCGCTCGGCACGCCGTTCGCGACGCTGATGGAGCTCGCTGGTGGCATGCGCGGCGGCAGGAAGATCAAGGCTGTGATTCCTGGCGGTTCGTCTGCGCCGGTGATCCCGGGCGACGTCATGATGCAGACCGACCTGGACTACGATTCCATCGCCAAGGCCGGCTCGATGCTCGGCTCGGGCGCGGTCATCGTGATGGACGAGACGCGCTGCATGGTGCGTTCGCTGCTGCGTTTGTCGTACTTCTATTACGAAGAGTCGTGTGGTCAATGCACGCCTTGCCGTGAGGGCACGGGCTGGCTGTATCGCGTCGTGCATCGTATCGAGCACGGCCTCGGCCGTCCGGAAGATCTGGATCTGCTGAACTCGGTTGCGGAAAACATCATGGGCCGCACGATTTGCGCGCTCGGCGATGCAGCGGCCATGCCGGTGCGCGGCATGCTCAAGCACTACTGGGACGAATTCGAATATCACGTCGCTCACAAGCATTGCCTCGTCGGCGGTCATGCGGGCGCCGCGGCGGCTGCGGAAACAGTGGCTGCCTGAGCGGGCGCTAAGCGACCCCGGTAAGCGACCGGGCAAGCGGTCCATAAGAACGCTGCACAGGTACGTACCAGAACACGTCAACCACGGGATTTCATTGCCTGAACGGGCGATGAACGGGGCGAACGATTGAGCGGTAACAGGTTAAGGAAGATTGACCATCATGGTTGAACTTGAAATAGACGGCAAGAAAGTAGAAGTGCCCGAAGGCAGCATGGTGATCCAGGCTGCGCATAAGGTCGACACGTACATTCCTCACTTCTGCTATCACAAGAAGCTGTCGATTGCGGCCAACTGCCGGATGTGTCTCGTCGATGTCGAGAAAATGCCGAAGGCCGTGCCCGCATGCGCGACGCCGGTGTCGGCTGGCATGATCGTGCGCACCAAGTCGGACAAGGCGGTGAAGGGCCAGCAAGCCGTGATGGAATTCCTGCTGATCAACCACCCGCTGGATTGCCCGATCTGCGATCAGGGCGGCGAGTGCCAGTTGCAGGATCTCGCGGTGGGCTACGGCAAGTCGTCGTCGCGTTATAGCGAAGAAAAGCGTGTCGTGTTCCACAAGAACGTCGGCCCGCTGATCTCGATGGAAGAAATGTCGCGTTGCATTCACTGCACGCGCTGCGTGCGCTTCGGCCAGGAAGTGGCCGGCGTGATGGAACTCGGCATGCTGGGGCGCGGCGAACATTCGGAAATCACGTCGTTCGTCGGCAAGACGGTCGACTCCGAACTGTCGGGCAACATGATCGACCTGTGCCCGGTCGGCGCGCTGACCAGCAAGCCGTTCCGCTACAGCGCACGTACGTGGGAACTGTCGCGCCGCCGGTCGGTGAGCCCGCATGATTCGGTCGGCGCGAACCTCGTGGTGCAAGTGAAGAACAATCGCGTGATGCGTGTTTTGCCGTTCGAAAACGAAGCGATCAACGAATGCTGGATTTCGGACAAGGACCGCTTCTCGTACGAAGGCCTGAATAGCCCGGAACGTCTGACGCAGCCGATGCTGAAGCAGGGCGGCAAGTGGGTCGAAACCGACTGGCAGACCGCGCTCGACTACGTGGTGAAGGGTCTGAAGGGTATCAAGGGCGACCACGGCGCGAACGCGCTGGCCGCGCTCGGCAGCGCCCATAGCACGGTCGAAGAACTGTTCCTGCTGAAGCAGCTCGCTCAAGCGGTCGGCACGTCTAACGTCGACTTCCGTCTGCGTCAGTCGGATTTCTCGGCTCCGGTCAACGGCACGCCGTGGCTCGGCACCGCGATTGCGGATCTGTCGAACATCGACTCGGCTCTGGTGATCGGCTCTGATCTGCGTCGCGATCATCCTCTGTTCGCCGCACGCCTGCGTCAGGCCGCAAAGGGCGGCGCGAAGCTCACGCTGGTTCAGGCAACGGGCGACGACGCGCTGATTCCGCAAGGTCAACGCCTGGCCGCAGCGCCGTCGGCGTGGCTCGATACGCTGGCTGGCATTGCATCGGCGGTGTCGCAAGCGAACGGTACAGCGCTGCCTGAAGCTTTCTCGAGCGCACAGGCTACGGACTCGGACAAGGAAGTCGCGAAATCGCTCGCAACCGGCGAACGCCGTCTCGTGCTGCTCGGCAACGGCGCGGTGCGTCATCCGGATTTCGCGGTCATTCATGCTGCCGCCCAATGGATCGCGGACGCAACCGGCGCAACGCTCGGTTTCATGACGGAAGCGGCCAACACGGTCGGTGCGCATCTGGTGAACGCATTGCCGGGCGAGGGCGGTCTGAACGCTCGCGAAGTGTTCGAGCAGCCGCGCAAGGGCTATCTGCTGCTGAACGTCGAACCGGAATTCGATACAGCGAATCCGGCTCAGGCTTTGGCGGCGCTCAAGCAAGCTGAAATGGTTGTCGTGATGTCGCCGTTCCAGACCGGCGCAGAATACGCCGACGTGCTGCTGCCGATCGCGCCGTTCACGGAAACGGCCGGCACGTTCGTCAACGCCGAAGGTACGGTGCAGTCGTTCAACGGCGTAGTACGTCCGCTCGGCGACACGCGCCCGGCATGGAAGGTGTTGCGCGTGTTGGGCAGCCTGCTGGGTGTGCCCGGTTTCGAGTACGACACGGCGGAAGAAGTTCGCCAGGCCGCTCTCGGCGACGGCGAACTGCAGTCGCGTCTGTCGAACAGAACCGGCGTGGCAGTTGCGCGCGGCAAAACGGCTAAGGCGGCGGAAGGCAAGTTCGAGCGAATCGCCGACGTGCCGATCTATCACGCCGACGCGCTCGTCCGTCGCGCGGAGTCGCTGCATCTGACCGCCGCGGCGCGTGCCGCGAACAACGTCGGCCTGCCGGCTGCGCTGTTCGACAAACTGGGTTTGAAAGAAGGCGACGCGGTTCGCGTGCGCCAGGGCGAGCAATCGGTGCAGTTGCCGGCCGTGCGCGACGCGAATCTTGCGGAGACGGTCGTCCGCGTATCGGCGGCTACGCCTGCCGGTGCGGCGCTGGGCAGCCTGTTCGGTGAACTGGTGGTGGAGAAGGCGTAAATGAGCTTGTTCGATACGATCAACTCGGGCGGCACCCAGCTTCTCGGTGTGGCATGGCCCACGGTGTGGGCACTGGTGCGCATCCTTGTGGTGGCCGTCGTGATCCTGCTGTGC
The DNA here is from genome assembly GCF_031456815.1 of Paraburkholderia strydomiana. Lineage (NCBI taxonomy): Bacteria > Pseudomonadati > Pseudomonadota > Betaproteobacteria > Burkholderiales > Burkholderiaceae > Paraburkholderia > Paraburkholderia strydomiana. The sequence goes on along the minus strand of NZ_JAVDVL010000002.1, from coordinate 31,297 downwards.
GTGGCTTACCTGATTCTGTGGGAGCGTAAGCTGATCGGCTGGATGCACGTGCGTCTCGGCCCGAACCGCGTCGGCCCTGCGGGTCTCCTGCAGCCTATCGCCGACGTGCTGAAGCTGTTGCTGAAAGAAGTGATTCAGCCTGCTCAGGCAAGCCGCTGGATTTACCTGATCGCGCCGATCATGGTGGTGGTGCCGGCCTTCGCGGTCTGGGCGGTCATTCCGTTCCAGGCGGGCGCGGTGCTCGGCGACATCAACGCGGGTCTGCTGTACGCGATCGCGATTTCGTCGATCGGCGTGTACGGCGTGATTCTGGCCGGCTGGGCGTCGAATTCGAAGTACGCGTTCCTCGGCGCGATGCGTGCCGCGGCGCAAATGGTCTCCTACGAAATTTCAATGGGCTTTGCGTTGGTCGTCGTCCTGATGACGGCGGGCACGCTGAACCTGTCGGGCATCGTCAATTCGCAGGAGCAGGGCTTCTTTGCATCGCACGGCTTGAACTTCCTGTCGTGGAACTGGCTGCCTCTGCTGCCCATGTTCGTGGTGTACTTCATCTCGGGCATTGCCGAAACAAACCGTCACCCGTTCGACGTGGTGGAAGGGGAGTCGGAAATCGTCGCGGGCCACATGATCGATTACTCGGGGATGGCGTTTGCGCTGTTCTTCCTCGCCGAGTACATCAACATGATCGTGATTTCGGCCTTGGCGTCGACACTGTTCCTCGGGGGCTGGAGCGCACCGTTCGGGTTCCTGTCGTTTATCCCCGGCATCTTCTGGCTCGTCCTCAAGGTCTTCCTGTTGTTGTCGGTGTTCATCTGGGCGCGTGCCACGTTCCCGCGTTACCGCTATGACCAGATCATGCGTCTTGGCTGGAAGATTTTCATTCCAGTTTGCGTGGTATGGCTGGTGGTGGTCGGCTTCTGGATTATGTCGCCGTGGAATATCTGGAAATAAAGGGCGGATGAACTCATGACCGCAATCCAAAATTTTTTCAAGACCTTCTTTCTGACGGAGCTCCTCAAGGGCCTCGCGCTGACCGGACGTTATACGTTCCAGCGCAAGGTCACGGTGCAGTTCCCGGAAGAGAAGACGCCGATGTCGCCGCGTTTTCGTGGCCTGCACGCGTTGCGCCGTTATGAAAATGGCGAAGAGCGCTGCATCGCATGCAAGCTGTGTGAAGCGGTGTGTCCCGCGCTCGCCATCACGATCGAGTCGGAAACGCGCGAGGACAACACGCGCCGCACGACGCGTTACGACATCGACCTGACCAAGTGCATCTTCTGCGGTTTTTGTGAAGAGAGCTGTCCGGTCGACTCGATCGTCGAGACGCACATCCTCGAATATCACGGCGAGAAGCGCGGCGATCTGTACTTCACGAAGGAAATGCTGCTGGCCGTGGGCGATCGCTACGAAGCGGAGATCGCCGTGAACAAGGCTGCCGACGCACCGTATCGTTAAACGTTCGAGTTGTCGAAGCGGTAGATGCGGCAGTTGCGCATCGATATCAGTAAATGCAGCAGTAACACGGCCTGTTGTCGGGCCGAGCGCCGCGGCCCGAGTGCCGTGGCACGGCGCACCTGTGCGGCTGTTCTGGCGGTTTTTGCGCTGTTGCCAGACACACGTGCCAAAGAAAATGCCTGACGATGGCCTAACGATGAACCGGTAATCATGGAATTCACGACCGTACTGTTCTACATCTTCGCGCTGCTCCTGGTGGTTTCAGGGCTGAAGGTGATCACCTCGCGCAACCCGGTGTCGTCCGCACTGTTTCTCGTGCTGGCGTTCTTCAACGCAGCCGCGATCTGGATGCTTCTGCAAGCCGAGTTCCTCGCAATCCTGCTGGTGCTGGTCTATGTGGGCGCCGTGATGGTGCTGTTCCTGTTCGTCGTGATGATGCTCGACATCAACATCGACGTGCTGCGCAAGGACTTCAAACGCTTCGTGCCAATGGCCACCGTGGTGGGCGCGATCATCGTGCTCGAAACCGCGTTGATCCTGTGGCACGGCTACGGCGCGACCAGCACCGTGGTGCGTGACACGACCGCTGCCGCGAACGGCATGGGCGACTGGTCGAACACCCGCCTGATCGGCAAGGTGATCTACACCGACTACATCTTTGCGTTCGAAGTCGCCGGCCTCGTGCTGCTGGTGGCGATCATTGCGGCAATCGCGCTGACCACGAGCCACAAGAAAGACAGCAAACGCCAGAACGTCAGCCAGCAGGTGAAGGTGCGTGCCCAGGACCGTGTGCGCGTCGTCAAGATGCCGTCGGAAAAGAGCGCGGCAACCGTCGCGGCGGAAGAAGCCGCAGCAGCGGCGGCAGCTGCCGAATCGGCATCTGCCAAGAACAGCTGAGCGGACAGGAGATAGAAACCATGTTGACCCTTGCTCATTACCTTGTGCTCGGCGCGATTCTCTTTGCGATAAGCGTCGTTGGCATTTTCCTGAACCGTCGCAACGTCATCATCATCCTGATGGCGATCGAACTGATGCTGCTCGCGGTAAACACCAACTTCGTCGCTTTCTCGCATTACCTCGGCGACGTGCATGGCCAGATTTTCGTCTTCTTTGTGCTGACGGTTGCGGCAGCGGAAGCGGCGATCGGCCTCGCAATTCTGGTGACCCTGTTCCGTAGCCTCGACACGATCAATGTCGAAGATCTCGATCAGCTCAAAGGTTAATTTCAGGAAAAGCGGTTATGTCCACGATACTCAATGAAAACCTGCTGCTGGCGATTCCGCTGGCACCGCTGGCCGGTTCCCTGATTGCTGGGCTGTTCGGCAAGGCGGTAGGGCGCGCGGGTGCGCACTCGGTCACCATTCTCGGCGTTGCGATTTCGTTCGTGCTGTCGATGATGGTGTTCTTCCAGGTGCTGGACGGCGCGAGCTTCAACGCGACCGTCTACGAATGGATGACGATCGGCAAGACGAAGTTCGAAGTCGGCTTCCTCGTCGATTCGCTGACGGCAATGATGATGTGCGTCGTGACCTTCGTGTCGCTGATGGTGCACATCTACACGATCGGCTACATGGCCGACGACGACGGTTATCAGCGCTTCTTCTCGTACATCTCGCTCTTCACGTTCTCGATGCTGATGCTCGTGATGAGCAACAACTTCCTGCAGCTGTTCTTCGGCTGGGAAGCGGTGGGTCTCGTGTCGTATCTGCTGATCGGCTTCTACTTCACGCGTCAGTCCGCGGTGTACGCGAACATGAAGGCGTTTATCGTGAACCGCATCGGCGACTTTGGCTTTCTGCTGGGTATCGGCCTGCTGTTCGCGTTCGCCGGATCGATGAACTACGGCGACGTGTTTGCAAAGCGCACCGAACTTGCGGCATTGAGCTTTCCGGGTACCGATTGGGGCCTGCTGACGGTGGCTTGCATCTGTCTCTTCATCGGCGCAATGGGTAAGTCGGCGCAGTTTCCGCTGCATGTGTGGCTGCCCGATTCGATGGAAGGCCCGACGCCGATTTCCGCGCTGATTCACGCGGCAACCATGGTGACGGCCGGTATCTTCATGGTCACGCGCATGTCGCCGCTGTTCGAACTGTCGGATTCGGCGCTGTCGTTTGTGATGGTGATCGGTGCGATTACCGCGCTGTTCATGGGCTTCCTCGGGATCGTCCAGAACGACATCAAGCGTGTGGTGGCGTATTCCACGTTGTCGCAGCTCGGCTACATGACGGTCGCGCTCGGCGCGTCGGCTTACCCGGTCGCCGTGTTCCACCTGATGACGCACGCGTTCTTCAAGGCACTGCTTTTCCTTGGCGCTGGTTCGGTGATCATCGGTATGCACCACGATCAGGACATGCGCAACATGGGCGGCCTGCGCAAGTACATGCCCATTACGTGGATCACGTCGCTCGTCGGTTCGCTCGCGCTGATCGGCACGCCGTTCTTCTCAGGCTTCTATTCGAAAGACTCGATCATCGACGCGGTGAAGCTGTCGCATCTGCCGGGTTCGGGCTTTGCATACTCCGCCGTGGTGGCCAGCGTTTTCGTTACCGCGCTGTATTCGTTCCGTATGTACTTCATGGTGTTCCATGGCAAGGAGCGCTTCCGCGATCCGAAGCATCCGGAATCGCCGATGGGCGCGGAAGCCGCGGCACACGGTCATGGCAATGGGCACGACGACCACGGTCACGGTCATGGTCACGACGACCACGGTCATGCTCACGAGCCGCATGAAACGCCTTGGGTGGTGTGGCTGCCGCTCGTGCTGCTGGCGATTCCTTCTGTCGTGATCGGTGCAATCGCAATCGGTCCGATGCTGTTCGGCGACTTCTTCCAGCACGGTGTGGCGTTCGATAAGGTGATTTTCATCGGCGAAAACCATCCTGCATTGCATGAAATGGCGGAAGAGTTCCACGGCTGGGCGGCAATGGGCCTGCATTCGGTGGCGGGTCTGCCGGTCTGGCTGGCGCTTGCGGGTGTGGTCGTCGCGTGGTTCCTGTATCTCGTTCGTCCCGAATTGCCGGCTACCATCAAGCGCGCATTCGGACCGATCTACACGCTGCTCGACAACAAGTACTACATGGACAAGATCAACGAAGTCGTGTTCGCGCGGGGCGCCGTGGCAATTGGCCGTGGTCTCTGGAAGGAAGGCGACGTCGTCGTGATCGACGGTATCGTCAATGGCAGCGCACGCTTCATCGGCTGGTTCGCCGGCGTGATCCGCTTCCTCCAATCCGGCTACATCTATCACTACGCGTTCGCCATGATTATCGGCATGTTGGGGCTCCTGACCCTGTTTGTAACGCTCGGCGGCAAATAAGGCGAGGGACACTAATGCACGCTTATCCGATTCTTAGTATCGCCATCTGGTTGCCGATCCTTTTTGGCCTGCTGGTTCTGGCCATCGGTTCTGACCGGAACCCGGGCCCCGCGCGCTGGGTCGCGCTGATCGGCTCGGTCGCCAGCTTCATCGTGACGATCCCGCTGATCACCGGTTTTGATTCGAGCAGCGCGGATCTGCAGTTCGTCGAAAAGGCAAACTGGATTGAACGATTCAACATTACTTATCACCTGGGTGTCGACGGCATCTCGATGTGGTTTGTCGTGTTAACCGCATTGATTACCGTGATCGTCGTGATCGCCGCGTGGGAAGTGATCACGAAGAACGTGGGTCAGTATCTCGCGTCGTTCCTGATTCTGTCGGGCATCATGGTCGGCGTGTTCAGCGCGGCCGACGGCATGCTGTTCTACGTGTTCTTCGAAGCGACGCTGATCCCGATGTACATCATCATCGGCGTGTGGGGCGGGGCGAACCGCGTGTACGCGGCGTTCAAGTTCTTCCTGTACACGTTGATGGGTTCGCTGCTGATGCTGGTCGCGCTGCTCTATCTGTACGTTCAGACCGGCACGTTCGACCTGGCGACCTGGCAGCACGCGCAGATCGCGATGACACCCCAAGTGTTGCTATTCATAGCGTTCTTTATGGCGTTCGCCGTGAAGGTGCCGATGTGGCCGGTTCACACGTGGTTGCCTGACGCCCACGTGGAAGCGCCGACCGGCGGCTCGGTGGTGCTGGCGGCGATCATGCTGAAGCTCGGCGCCTACGGTTTCCTGCGCTTCTCGATGCCGATCGCGCCGGACGCCAGCCACTTCCTCGCGCCGGTTGTGATTACGCTGTCGCTGATCGCGGTGATCTACATCGGTCTCGTCGCGATGGTGCAGGCCGACATGAAGAAGCTGGTCGCGTATTCGTCGATTGCACACATGGGCTTCGTCACGCTCGGCTTTTTCATCTTCAATCAGCTCGGCGTTGAAGGCGCGATTGTCCAGATGATCTCGCACGGCTTCGTGTCGGGCGCAATGTTCCTGAGCATCGGCGTGCTGTACGACCGTATGCACTCGCGTCAGATCGCGGATTACGGCGGCGTCGTCAATGTCATGCCGAAGTTTGCGGCTTTCGTGATGCTGTTCTCAATGGCAAATTGCGGCTTGCCGGGCACCTCCGGTTTTGTCGGCGAATTCATGGTGATTCTGGCTGCCGTCCAGTACAACTTCTGGATCGCGGGCGGCGCGGCTGTCACCCTGATTCTCGGCGCGGCCTACACGTTGTGGATGTACAAGCGCGTGTACTTCGGTGCGGTCGCCAACGACCACGTGAAGAGTCTTGTCGACATCAGCCGCCGCGAGTTTTTCATGCTGGCAGTGCTTGCCGCACTGACACTGTTCATGGGCCTGTATCCGAAGCCCTTTACCGATGTGATGCACGTATCCGTGGAAAACCTCCTCTCCCACGTTGCGCAGTCCAAGCTGCCGTTGTCTCAGTAACGCAGAGCGGAGGAATTAAAGACCATGCAAAACGCCCCTATGACTGCCCTGTTGCCCGACGCGCTGGTGATGCTCGCCGTTGTCGTCGCGTGGCTCAACGACACGTTCGTCGGCCAGGCCGGTCGCCGTACCACGTACCTGATCGCGGTCCTGTCGACGCTCGTCGCCGGCATCTGGTTCGCGGTCAATGCGTTCGACCCGTCGGTGCACTACTTCTTTAGCCGCATGTATGTGGTCGACTCGTTCGCGAGTCTGATGAAAGCGGTGGTAACGCTCGGCTACACGGTCTCGATCGTGTATTCGCGCCGCTACCTCGAAGATCGCGGCCTGTTCCGCGGCGAGTTCTTCCTGCTGGGCATGTTCTCGTTGCTCGGACAGCTCGTCATGATCTCGGGCAACAATTTCCTGACGCTGTACCTCGGTCTGGAACTGATGTCGCTGTCGCTGTATGGCGTGATCGCGCTGCGTCGCGAAGCCGCGCCGTCGAACGAAGCTGCGATGAAGTACTACGTGCTCGGCGCGCTGGCTTCCGGCTTCCTGCTTTACGGCATTTCGATGCTGTACGGCGCGACCGGCTCGCTCGACCTGAACGAGGTTTTCAAGGCAATCGGCCAGAGCCACTACGACCCGAGCGTGCTGCTGTTCGGCGTGATCTTCATCGTGGCGGGTGTTGCGTTCAAGATGGGTGCCGTGCCGTTCCACATGTGGGTGCCTGACGTGTATCAAGGCGCGCCGACGGCCATGACGCTGCTGGTTGGCGGTGGTCCGAAAGTCGCGGCATTTGCCTGGGGTCTGCGCTTCCTCGTCATGGGCCTGTTGCCGCTCGCCGTCGAATGGCAGCAAATGCTGGTGATCCTGGCGGCGCTTTCGCTGATCGTCGGCAATATCACCGGTATCGTGCAGCGCAACGTCAAGCGTATGCTCGCGTACTCGGCGATCTCGAACATGGGCTTCGTGCTGCTCGGTCTGCTGGCCGGCGTGGTCGATCACAAAACCACGGGCGCTGCCAGCGCGTACGGCTCGGCGATGTACTACAGCATCGTCTATCTGATCACGACAATGGGGACGTTCGGCGTCATCATGCTGCTCGCACGCCGCGAATTCGAAGCCGACACGCTGGAAGACTTCAAGGGTCTGAATCAGCGCAGCCCGGTGTTCGCGTTCGTCATGATGGTCATGATGTTCTCGCTCGCCGGCATTCCGCCCGCAGTCGGTTTCTACGCGAAGCTGGCAGTGCTGCAGGCCACCATGAACGCCGGCCTGACCTGGCTGACGGTGCTGGCCGTGATCACGTCGCTGTTCGGCGCGTTCTACTACCTGCGTATCGTCAAGCTGATGTATTTCGACGAGCCGCAAGACAAGTCGGCGATCGTGGCAGACACGGGTACGCGCGCGTTGCTCGCGCTCAATGGCGTTGCCGTGCTGGTGCTCGGTATCGTGCCCGACCCGCTGTTGAAGGCTTGCCTGCAGGCTATTCAGCACACCCTGTCGTTCTGATGTCCGCAGCGGGCTGGTTTATCGTGCTGTTGGCACTGGTCGGTGCCAACCTGCCGTTCCTGAATCAGCGACTCTTCGCCGCCGTGCCGCTCAAGGCGGCGAAGAAAAGCGCATGGATCCGGATTGCCGAACTGATCGTGCTGTACTTTGTGGTCGGCGCGTTGGGTTTTCTGCTTGAAGCGCGTGCGGGCAATCGCTTCGATCAGGGCTGGCAGTTCTACGCAATCACATTCGCGCTATTCGTTGTGTTCGCGTTCCCCGGCTTCACCTTCCAGTATCTCGTCAAACGCCGCTGACGGCGTCCCGCCGTCGCGCACCACGCTGTTCCGAGGTCCGCATATGGCTGAACTTCCCGATCACGACGCCGCGCTCACCGAGACGTGTGTCGAGAGCAAAACGGTTCATCAAGGGCCGTTTCTGACGCTCAAGTGCGACACGGTCCGCCTGCCGGACGGCAAGCATGCCACCCGCGAATACGTGCAGCATCCGGGAGCCGTGATGGTGATTCCCATGTTCGACGACGGCCGTGTGCTGCTGGAGAGCCAGTATCGCTATCCGATGGGCAAGGTCATGGTCGAATATCCGGCCGGCAAGCTCGATCCGAACGAAGGCGCATTGACTTGCGCGGTGCGCGAGTTGCGTGAAGAAACCGGATATACGGCGCGTGAGTACGTGTATCTGACGCGCGTTCACCCGATCATTTCGTATTCCACCGAGTTCATCGACATCTATCTTGCGCGCGGTCTTACGGCCGGCGAGCGCAAGCTGGACGACGGCGAGTTCCTGGAGCTCTTCACTGCGACGGTTCCCGAAGTGTCGGAGTGGGTACGGACCGGCAAGATCACCGACGTGAAAACAATAATCGGCACGTTCTGGCTGGAAAAGGTGTTGTCGGGCGCCTGGCCGCTCGCGCAGCCGCAGTCGCAATAATCCCGCCGTCGGGCGCCGGGCGGCGCTTGCATCGCATACATCAAGCCCCTGTCGGTCGATGACCGGCGGGGGCTTTTTCATGGCGATGCGCCGCCGGGCCACAGCATCTGCCGCCTTGTCTGAATAAGCGCGCCTTTGTCTTATGCCATCAGGCAGTCTCGCTTCGTTGCCGTGGTAACTCTAGTATGGATCTCTCAAGACGTCTTCATCGCTCATGTGCTTCGGATAACGAAACATCTGAAGCGCTCGAGTCGGATGAGGCAGGCATAAAGTTGTCACTTGACAACCTGTGTCGCGAGTACTAAATTGGAGGTCCGGATGGTTCGTCGAACCCATGCAAAGAAAGAGATAGAGGCCGCGTTGACCTATGCCGAGCGGCGCGGCTGGCGCATACAAAGCGGCGGAACGGGCCACGCCTGGGGAAAGATGTATTGCCCTTATAAAGAGGCGGAATGTCGCTGCGGCGAGTTCTGCATTTCGAGCGTATGGAGCACGCCGAAAAACGCCGTGAATCACGCCAGACACTTGCGGCGCGTTGTCGATAATTGCACGGCGCACCGTTAGCAAACGCTGAGTGGCAAGCCTTGAATGAACAAGCAGGAGTAGCACATGGAATACACATTTACGTTGAAGTACAAGCTTGCCGCGCAAGACTGCGATCTTGACGCGATCGTCGAGAGGTTGGGTGAAGCGGGTTGCGACGACGCGACGATCGGCGTGGGGCAACCGGGGCGGCTCGCGCTGGTATTTTCGCGCGAAGGGACGTCCGCGCTGGAGGCGTTGGTCAGCGCGCTCGGTGACGTTAAAGAGGCGGTGCCGTCGGCGCGACTGGTCGAGGCAGGCCCGGACTTTGTGGGACTGACCGACGTGGCGGAGATTGCCGGCGTGTCGCGGCAGAACATGCGCAAGCTGATGCTGAGTCATGCGATTGAATTCCCGCCGCCGGTGCATGAGGGAAGTGCGTCAGTCTGGCATTTGTCCGACGTGCTTGACTGGCTGAACTCGCGCGGCGGGTACGATATCAACGCAGAGGTATTCGACGTTGCCAGATCGGCCAAACAGATCAACCTGGCCAAAGAGGCACGAGGACTTGAGCCGCGGCTTAATCGGCGGCTGGAATGCCTCGTGGCTTGAACCCGGCAATGAGCAGAGACAGCAATGCGGCCTCGTCGGCAAACCCGTTGCGGCTCGTACCGGCGCTTACGTTCTAAGGTTGACCTCGCGCTTTGCGGTATCCGGCCTTCGGCAGCGGTTTGCCCAACGCGTTAAAATCGCCCACCACGTGTGAACTTCTGAGCAGCGCGTTATCGCGACTCGCCCCGCATGAAGTTTTTACGAACGACCGTTCACAAATTTTGTATTTGCGCTAAACTGGCACGCAAGCCCTGATTCCACATGAAGGTCCTCGATTTACAGTGTCCGCACGGCCATCGGTTCGAAGGCTGGTTTGCTTCGGCTGATGACTTCGAATCGCAGCAGTCTCGCAAGCTGGTCGAATGTCCACTTTGCGGCGCGAAAGAGGTGAGCCGTTTGCCATCGGCGCCGCGCCTCAATCTGTCGGGTGCGACGGAAACAAAGGCGCCGGCGGCACCCGGCGAATTGCAGGCGCGTGTCATGCGTGCGTTGCGCGAGGTACTGGAAAAGACCGAGAACGTGGGCGACCGCTTCGCTGAGGAAGCGCGGCGCATTCACTACAACGAAGCGCCCGCACGCAATATTCGCGGTGTCACAACACCAGAAGACGCGCGAGCTTTGGTCGAAGAAGGCATCGAAGTGATGCCGTTGCCGGTCCCGGCTGCTTTGAAGGAACCTCTGCAGTAACGCAGTGGCTCTCTGGCGGCGGGCGGTGGCGGCCAGGAGACACTACGTATGAATCTGGACTATTCCCCCACTGAAACGGCGTTTCGCGCCGAGATCCGCGTTTGGCTCGAAGCCAATCTGCCTCGCGAGCTAAGCAAGAAAGTACTCAACCATAAGCGTTTGAATCGCGAAGACTTCGCAAGCTGGCACAAGCTGCTGGGTACGCGAGGCTGGTCGGCTGTGGCTTGGCCCAGAGAGTATGGCGGCCCCGGTTGGGACGCGACCCAGCGGCATATCTGGGAAGAAGAGTGCGCACGTGTCGGCGCGCCTACCGTATTGCCGTTCGGCGTGTCGATGGTCGCGCCCGTTCTCATGAAGTACGGTAGCGAAGCTCAGAAACGCTATTACTTGCCGCGTATTCTCGACGGCACCGACTGGTGGTGCCAGGGTTACTCGGAGCCCGGTTCAGGCTCCGACCTCGCGTCGCTGCGAACACGCGCCGAACGTGTCGGCGACCACTACGTCGTCAATGGCCAGAAGACCTGGACCACGCTGGGGCAGCACGCAGACATGATGTTCTGCCTCGTGCGCACGGACAGCGGCGCGAAAAAGCAGGAGGGCATTTCATTCCTGCTCATCGACATGAAAACGCCGGGTATTACGGTACGGCCCATCATCACACTCGACGAAGACCATGAGGTCAACGAAGTCTTCTTTGAAGATGTGAAGGTGCCCGTCGAAAATCTGGTCGGCGAAGAAAATCGCGGCTGGACTTACGCGAAGTATCTGTTGGGACATGAGCGCACCGGCATCGCGCGCGTCGGTCAATCCAAGCGCGAACTGGTTTTTCTCAAGCGCCTTGCGCTCGACACAAACAAGAACGGCAAGCCGCTACTCCATGACCCGGTATTCGCTGCAAAAGTAGCGAATCTCGAAATCGAACTGATGGCGCTCGAAGTCACCGTGCAACGCGTCGTCGCGAATGAAGCGGGCGGACGCGGACCGGGACCGGAGGCGTCGATGCTGAAGATCAAGGGCACGGAAGTGCAGCAAGCGTTGACTGAGCTCATGTTCGAAGCGGTCGGACCTGCCGCCGCGCCGTTTGACGTACCGTTCCTCGAAGGCGAGCGCGAGCACAGCATCGCCGGAGACGACGACGCTGCGCCGTTGGCTGCGTATTACTTCAACTTCCGCAAGACGTCGATTTACGGCGGCTCGAACGAAATTCAAAAGAACATCATCGCGCAGATGATTCTCGGACTTTGAGGAGCGGCGCATGGACTTCACTTTCAACGACGAGCAACAGCAACTTGCCGACGCGCTGCGCCGCTATCTGGACAGGAACTACGGCTTCGAAGCGCGCCAGGCGATCGTGAGATCGGATGCCGGGATCTCGGAAACGCATTGGGCCGCTTTGACTGAACTGGGCTTGCCGGCATTGCCTGTGCCGGAGGCCCAAGGCGGCTTCAATGGCGGAGCTGTCGATATGCTGGTCGTCATGCAGGAGCTCGGTCGGGCTTTGGTGGTCGAGCCTTACTGGGCCACCGCAGTTGGCATCGAAGCGCTGCGTCTTGCCGGCACGGGGCAGGGAGAGGACGCATCGCTGCTCGAGCGCGCCGCGCAAGGCGAGATCAAGCTCGCCGTGGCGTTTCACGAGCCGAAGGCGCGCTACGATCTGTTCGAGATCGCGACAGTCGCGACCTCGCAAGGCGAACAGCACACGCTGACCGGTACGAAGTCAGTCGTGCTGCACGGCGCGCAGGCGAATTACTGGATCGTGCCTGCGCGTTCGAACGGCGAGATCGCTCTCTTTGTCGTGCCGCGCGACGCGGCAGGCGTCAAGATCACCGATTACCGAACCATCGACGGCCAACGCGCAGCGACGCTCGAATTCAACGGCACGCCCGCACGCCAATTGCGCGGCCAGCACTCAGGCGCGGCGGCGTTGGAGCACATCGCCGACTACGGCACGCTGCTGCTCTGTGCCGAAGCGGTTGGCGCGCTGGACGCATTGAACACCGCAACCGTCGACTACACAAAAACTCGACAGCAGTTCGGCCAGCCGATTGCGCGCTTTCAGGCATTGCAGCACCGCATGGTCGAGATGCTGATTCACGCCGAGCAGGCCCGCTCGGTCACGTACCTTGCCGCCATGCGCTATTCGAGCGAAGACGCCGATCAGCGTCGCCGCTCGATCTCTGCCGCGAAAGTACGTGTGGGGCAAGCGGCGCGTTTTGTCGGCCAACAAGCGGTTCAATTGCATGGCGGCATGGGCGTGACGAACGAGGTCGCGGCCGCGCATCTGTTCAAACGTCTCGCTATTATTGAGACCACACTGGGCGATGTCGATCATCACCTGGCGCGGTTCGCCGCGCTGCCCGGTTTTGCCAGCATCGAAGTTTAAGTGGCCGATCGAATCGACCCGCAAGGAGATAGCGCAATGGCTTTGAGTTACGAGGACATGACGGTCGGATCAACGACCGAGATCGGCAAGCATACTTTCACGCGCGACGAGATCGTCGAATTCGCTGAGAAGTTCGATCCGCAGCCGTTCCATCTGAACGAGGCCGCGGCTGAGAAGTCGCCGTTCCGGGGATTGGTGGCGAGCGGCTGGCATACATGTTCGGTCATGATGGGCATGCTGGTGCGTAACGCGCTGGCGGACTCCACGTCGATGGGATCGCCCGGCATCGACGAAATACGCTGGCTCAAACCGGTACGCGTCGGCGATACGATCACCATGACGAATTCCGTGCTCGACAAGCGCATCTCCGAAAGCAAGCCGGATCGCGGCATCGTCTCCACGCAATGGGCGGGTATCAACCAGCATGGCGAGACGGTCGTTACGGTGCGCTCGAAAGGAATGTTCGGACTGCGCAATCCGGGCGCGGCGTCGTGACAATGGAGAGCACGGCACCGGCTGTCGCGTTCCGGAATGCCGCGGCATTGCGTGCGCTTGTCGGAGCGGCGCCGCTCACTAGCGACTGGGTGACGATCGACCAGCAGAGCGTCGATCGCTTCGCGCAAGCCACCGGCGACCATCAATGGATTCACGTGGATCCGGAGCGAGCGCGGCGCGAGTCACCTTTCGGCGGCGCAGTCGCGCACGGCTTCATGACTCTTTCATTGATCCCCGCGCTGCTCGAAAAAACAGTACGGCTTGAGCAGCGGATGGGCGTGAACTACGGGTTGAACCGCGTGCGGTTTACGTCGCCGGTACTTGTCGGCTCGCGATTGCGCGCACAGTTCGCCGTCGCGTCCGTCGCCGACATGGATGCCAGCAATGCCGGCGTGCAAGTAGTGTGGAACGTCACGTTGGAGCGGGAGGGCAGCGAACGGCCCGTGTGCGTCGCCGAGTTCATCACTCGCCACTATTTCTGACGCCCGCGGCCGATACGGAGACGGCGTAGACGGCAAGCTCTTCGGCTCACGCTTGCTTGCCATCTCGCCGCCCCACACCTCGATTTTTTAATGCTTCGCGTATTGCGTCGCGCCGAACAGCACTTCTTTCGCCTTGTCGTCCATCAGAGGCTTGCGAGCGGACGCCAGCACTTCGACGCCGCGTACAACCGCCGGGCGCGCCGCGATTTCCTCGTGCCATCGCTTCACATTCGGAAACGCATCGAGTTCGATGCCCTGGTTCTGCCACGAGCGGGTCCACGGGAACGATGCGATGTCCGCGATCGTATAGTCGTTTCCGGCGAGGTACTGGGTTTTGCCAAGCTGCTTGTCCATGACGCCATACAGGCGCCGCGTTTCGTTCGTATAACGGTTGATCGCGTACTCGATCGGCTCGGGCGCATAGACACGGAAGTGATGTGTCTGCCCCAGCATCGGACCGAGACCGCCCATCTGGAACATCAGCCATTGCAGAACGGAATAACGCTCAGCCGGATCAGTCGGCAGGAAGCGGCCCGCTTTCTCGGCGAGATAAATCAGGATCGCGCCGGACTCGAACAACGCGAACGGTTTGCCGTCCGCGCTCTTTGGACCTTCGGAATCCACAATGGCGGGAATCTTGTTGTTTGGACTGATATCGAGAAATTCGGCCTTGAACTGATCGCCAGCGCCGATGTTCACTGCATGCACCGCGTACTCGAGTCCCGTCTCCTCGAGCATGATATGAACCTTGTGGCCGTTCGGGGTCGCCCAGCTATAGACGTCGATCATCCTCGCTCCTTTCGTTCTGTAAAGCGGCGCTCCGAGGAGCGCCGCGCTTGACGAAAATTAGAGCATAGATCGCACGATGATGCTGGCGGCGCCCACAGATGCGCGCCTGGCCAGCAGCGCTCGAAACGAAGTTCGAGCAGGACGTCAAACGCGCGCAGCCGGCGTCTCCACACTAGCCGCCGCAGGCTCGATGTAACGCGCAAGCTCGAGTTTCGCGATTGCGTTGCGATGCACTTCGTCCGGACCGTCGGCGAAGCGCAAGGTCCGCGCGGAGGCGTAAGCGTAAGCCAGCGGGAAGTCGTCGCTGACGCCGCCGCCGCCGTGCGCCTGAATAGCCCAGTCGATTACCTGACACGCCATGTTCGGCGCCACGACCTTGATCATCGCGATCTCGCCGCGCGCGCCCTTGTTGCCGACGGTGTCCATCATGTACGCGGTTTTGAGCGTGAGCAGCCGTGCCTGCTCGATCATGCAGCGCGCCTCGGCGATACGTTCCTGCGTGACGCCTTGCGTAGCAACAGGCTTGCCGAACGCGACGCGTTGCATCGAGCGTTTGCACATCAATTCGAGCGCGCGCTCCGCAAGTCCGATCAGACGCATGCAGTGGTGGATGCGTCCCGGTCCAAGACGCCCTTGTGCAATCTCGAAGCCGCGGCCTTCGCCGAGCAGCATGTTCGTTGCAGGCACCCGTACATTGTCGAGCGTGATTTCCATATGGCCATGCGGCGCGTCGTCGTAGCCGAAAACGGAAAGAGGGCGGTGCACCGTAACGCCTGTCGCGTCGGCGGGCACGAGGATCATTGACTGCTGCTGATGGCGCGGCGCATCGGCATCCGTCTTGCCCATCACGATATAAATTTTGCAGCGCGGATCGCCCGCGCCCGAGGACCACCACTTGTGACCATTGATCACGTAGTAGTCGCCATCGCGCACGATGCTGGTCTGGATATTGGTCGCATCGGACGACGCCACTTCCGGCTCCGTCATCAGAAAGGCAGAACGAATCTGCCCTTGCAGAAGAGGTTCGAGCCATTCGCGTTTGTTCTCTTCGCTGCCGTATCGCTCGATCGTTTCCATGTTGCCGGTGTCGGGCGCATTGCAATTGAACACCTCCGGCGCCCATGGCACCCGGCCCATGATTTCGCACAGCGGCGCATATTCGAGGTTGGTCAAACCGGCGCCGCGCACCGAGTCGGGTAGGAACAGATTCCACAAGCCCGCGTCGCGCGCATTCTGCTTGAGTCGCTCAATCAGTTCGGTCGGCTGCCATGCGTTGCCGTTCAGCCGGTTTTGCGCAATCTCCGCATAGAACGCTTGTTCGTTCGGGTAAATGTGCTCGTCGAAGAAGGCGAGCAGTTTTTCGCGCAATGCCTGAACTTTCGGCGTGTAATCGAAATTCATCTATGGACCTCGCGGATAACGGACGAAATTTAATGTGGGCGCTGCTTGCTGTGCTGTTTGCCATTCGCTATTTGCTGCGCGCAGGCGTGTTCAGCAGTCTCCAGGCGCATTCAAGCGCGGTCAACGCACTTTCTGCGCATATTGCCAGGCGAGTTCGGCCATCGGCTTTGCCCGCCGGCCGGCGTCGAGCGCCTGCGCGCTGGCCGCAGTGCCGTCGACTACACGCTTCATGATGCCCTGCAGAATCGCGGCGATGCGGAACATGTTGTACGCGAGGTAGAAATTCCAGTCGCCCTGAATTTCAAAGCCCGTGCGCTTGCAATAACGCGCGACGTACTGCTGTTCGTCGGGAATGCCGAGCGCGGACCAATCGAGACCGGCGATGCCGCGAAACTGTGCGGGATCGACATGCCACGACATGCAGTGATAGGCGAAGTCGGCGAGCGGATCGCCTAACGTAGACAGTTCCCAGTCGAGCACCGCAAGCACTTTCGGTTCCTCGCGATCGAAGACGAGGTTGTCGAGCCGGTAGTCGCCATGCACGATCGACGCGCGCCCGCCGGATTGCGTCGGCATGTGCTGCGGCAGCCATTCGATCAGGCGCTGCATTGCGTCGATAGGCTCGGTCTCGGACGCAAGATACTGCTTGCTCCAACGGCCAATCTGACGCGCGAAATAGTTGCCAGGCTTGCCGTAGTCCGACAGTCCCACGCTCGTGGCATCGACGCTGTGCAGCGCTGCAATCACGCGATTCATCTCGTCATAGATTGCGCTTCGTTCACTGGCAGTCATGCCTGGCAGCGACTGGTCCCACAACACGCGGCCATCGACGAACTCCATGACATAGAACGCACGGCCTATCACGCTTTCGTCTTCGCACAGGGCCAGCATTTGCGCGACAGGCACGTCGGTGTCTGCGAGCGCATGCATTACGCGGTATTCACGTTCGATAGCGTGCGCAGACGGCAGCAACTTTGCCGCCGGCCCAGGCTTCGCGCGCATCACGTAGGCTCGCGACGGCGTGACCAGTTTGAATGTCGGATTCGACTGGCCGCCGGCGAACTGCTCGACCGTAAGCGGTCCGGAGAACCCATCGACATGCTGTGTCAGCCAGGCGGCAAGCGCTTCGTCGTTGAAGCGCTGCCGATCATTGACCGGGCGCGTGCCCTCGAAGGCAGAGTAGTCCGCTTGCTGTTCCGGCTCGCCGCTTTGTGTGGCTTGCACCATGTGTCTCCTCCGGTTTGGGTTCAGCTACGCGTGTATTGGATGAATTGTGCGTAGAGGATTTCCATCGTCGTATTGCGGACGTCGCGATGCAGCGGCGACGGCGGCGAATAATTGATCGCGCGCAGCACCCAGTCGCGCGGTGCTGCGCCGACGTCGAGCGCGTTAATGCAGCCGGTGGCCTGCGCGAGATGGCCGAAAAATGTGCGTCCGCCGGCGGTAAGCGCATGCGAAAGAATTGCGCGATTCACGCCGCCATGCAGCACTAGCAGAACCGTGTCCCACGAGGTGTCCTCGCGCAGGGCCGCCACGGCGGGCAGCACGCGATCGAACAACTCGCCGATCGTTTCACCGTCGAGAAAGCGCGTGCTCTCCGGCACGATACCGTCGAACACACCGAGAAACGCGGCCTCGATATCTTCCAACGGAATATGGCGCAGCTTGCCGCCGCGAATCTCCTGCCAGGCAGGCTCGATCTCCAGTGTGATCTGCTGACCCGTCTCGGCCAGCACGCGCTGCGCGGTTTCGACAGTGCGCGGCAAGCCGCTCACGATCACGCGATCGAACCGAACCTGCTGCTCTGCAAACACCCGGCCCGCCGCGCTCGCCTGCTCGCGGCCATTGGCGTTGAGCGGCACCGTTTCGGGATCGATCGTGCGGCCTGAGTCGTCAAAGTAAGTCACGTCGCCATGACGCATTAAAAAAATGCGGCGGCGTTTAGGTAACTGATAAGTGGGCATGGAAGCGGGCATGGAAGTGGGCATGGCTTCGCGCTCACTTATAAACGGGCGCGCGTTTTTCGAGGAACGCGGAAATGCCTTCAAGGCCCTCGCGATGATGCAGCGACGCGACGAAGTTATCGCGCTCTGCGATCAGGTGTTCGGAAAGCGGCTGCGTGCCGGCCGCACACACGAGGGTCTTGATGCGCGCCACCGAGTTCGGCGATATCTTGCCAAGTTCGTCGGCCCATGCGATGGCGGCGTCGCGCGCGGTGCCCGGCTTCGTCAGTTTGTTGACGACGCCTAGTTCGTGCAAGCGTGCCGCGCCTATCGGCTTGCCTTCGATCAGCACTTCGGTCGCGAGCTGGCGAGGCAAGGCCTGCGCGAGAAACCACGAGCCGCCGCCGTCGGGCGTGAGGCCGACCCGGGCATACGACATCACGAACTTGGCGTCGTCGGCCGCGACGATCAGGTCGCACGCGAGCGCAAGCGAGAATCCCGCGCCGGCTGCCGCGCCGTCGACGGCGGCAATCACGGGTTTCGAGGACAGCCGCAGCGCCGAGATCCACTCGGCTAGCAAATCGATACTCTGCGCCTGGACCGACGGATCCTTCGCGCGGTTCTCGAGCAGTCGGTTCAGGTTGCCGCCTGCACAGAAGAAATTGTCTGCGCCCGTGATCACAACGGCGCGGATCGACGGATCACGTTCCACTGAATCGAGCGCCTCGATGCCGGCCGCGTACATGTCGGGATGCAGTGCGTTGCGTGCGCCCGGGTTGGACAGCGTGAGTACCAGCGTCGATTCGCTTTCGGTAGGGCGCGAGGTCAGCAGTTCGGCGCTCATTGTTGGGTCTCCGGATTCTCTGTTTGAGTGTCGGTGGCGTCGCTCTGGGTCAGCGACATGCCGAGTTGTGCGCGGCGCGCGAGCCACGGCGAGGGGCGGTAGCGTGGATCGCCGAGCACGTCGAACATATTGCGCAGGATAGTGAGGATGGTTTTCGCACCGAGCGCGTCGCCGAGCGCGAGCGGCCCGCGTGGATAGCCGAGGCCGAGCATGACAGCGAGGTCGATGTCCTCTGGCGTCGCAATCTGCTTTTGCGCGATATCGCAGCCGATGTTGACGATCGTAGCGACCACGCGTTGCGCGACGAAGCCGGTCGAATCGCGGATCACGGTGACGGGCACGCCATCGGCCGAAAAAAGCGCATGTCCTGCGTCACGCGCGGCACGCGTTGTCGCGGGCGTGGTCATCAACGTACGGCGCTGCGTGCCGACGAGCGGAAAGAGTGCGTCGATAGCCACGACGCGGCTCGCGTCCAGCGCTTCGTCGACTGCAGCCGTGGTCGCGTCGTGACCGAACGGCGTGACGACGATCAGCGAGTCCGCCGCGGGCGAGGCGCCGTCGTCGAGCTTCACGCCGGCTTTGCCGACGAGTTCCACGACGGCCTGATAAGCCTCGCGATAGCGCTTGCTGACCCACACGCTGGTCGGCAGCGCGGCCGGCGCCGGGGTTTCGGCAGGCGCCTGCTGCTTCCCGTCTTCGTAGCGATAAAAACCTTCGCCCGTCTTGCGGCCAAGCAGTCCACCCGCAAGCCGTGTGCCGGTGATAGGCGAGGGCGTGAAGCGCGGCTCTTCATAAAACTGATGGTAGATCGACTCCATGACCGGATGCGATACGTCGAGTGCGGTCAGATCGAGCAGTTCGAACGGGCCGAGACGAAAACCCGCCTGCTCGCGCATGATCCTGTCGATATCCACGAAGCTCGCCACGCCTTCGCCCGCCACGCGCAGGCCCTCGGTGTTCATGCCGCGGCCCGCGTGATTGACGATGAAACCAGGCATGTCTTTCGCGCGCACCGGCGTGTGACCCATGCGGCGCGCGAGGTCCATTAATGCGTCGCCTGCCTGGCGGTCGCTGCGCAGGCCGTCGATCACTTCAACGACTTTCATCAGCGGGACCGGATTGAAGAAGTGATAGCCGGCCACGCGCGAGGGATCGATGCAGCCGGCCGCGATTGCCGTGATGGATAGCGAAGACGTGTTCGACGCGAGCACGCAACGTCCGCTCACCACGGTCTCCAGCTCGCGAAAGAGCGCCTGCTTGACGTCCAGCTTCTCGACGATCGCCTCGATGACCAGATCGCAATCCGCCAGATCGTTGATCGCGTGCGCGGCCGTGACGTTGGCGAGCGCCGCAAGCGAGCGCGCCTGTTCGAGCTTGCCTTTGGCGGTCAGTTTGGCGAAAGTTTCGGCGAGATAGTCTCGTGCGGCGCCGATCGCAGCGGGATTGGCGTCGTACAGACGCACGGTGAGGCCCGCGAGTGCAGCGATCTGTGCAATGCCGCGGCCCATTGCTCCGGTTCCGACAATGCCGATTGTCTCTATGCTGAAGTTGCGAGAGGTCATTGTGTTGCTCGACTCCATGGTTATTTTAGAATAGCACGCTCGTACAATTCATTTGATGATCGCCCGAAGGCCGCCTTCCTTCGATACGGCGGTCTCACACACCAACAAGGAAGGAGACAACGATGATCAACCTCTGCGGGTTCGCGCTCTCTAACTACTACAACAAGGTGAAGTTCGTTCTGCTCGAACACGGTATCGAGTTCGAAGAGGTGCTCGTACAGCCGAGCCAGGACGAGGCCATGCTCGCACACTCGCCGCTTGGCAAAGTGCCTTATCTGCAAACCGAAGAGGGCGATCTGTCGGAATCGCAATGTATTGTCGAGTACCTGGCCGCGCGCTTTCCCGACAAGCCGATTTTTTCCGCCGATCCATGGGAGGCGGCCAAGGAGCGCGAGCTGATCACCTTCGTGGACGTGCACCTGGAACTGACGGCACGCAACCTGTACAAGGAAGCATTTTTCGGCGGCACGTTGACCGACGCGACCAAGGGCCGGGTCGAGAAGCTGCTCACGCATCATATTGCGGGATTCAGGCGGATCGCCCGATTCACACCGTATTTGCGCGGTGAACGGTTCAGTGTCGCAGACGCAGCGGGCTACGTGAGTTTGCCGCTCGTCGGCATGGCCACGCAGGCCATCTACGGTCGCGATTTCCTGCTCGACGCGGGTCTCGACTGGAAGAGCTACGTGAAGACGATCAACAGCCGGCCGGCTGCGCAGCGTGTGACTGAAGACAGGAAGGCGTACATTGCGGCGTCGCGTCCGGCCTGACGCATAGCCCTGTGAGATCCCAGGCGAACCGCGACGCGAACTTCGACGCGTAACGCACGCATTGACGATTGCGCGCGATGGCGAGGAACGTGGGTTCGTTCGCAGCATCGCGCGTGACATGCTAGAGACGCGCGAGCCGTTCGAGCGCGGTGGCGAGCGTGCTTTCCTGCTTCGCGAAACAGAAGCGGACCACGCCCGACTCATGCGCTTCGTGATAGAAGGCCGACACCGGAATGGCCGCGACGCCGATTTCGCCCGTTAGCCACTGTGCGAATTCTGCTTCGGGCAGATCGCTGATTGCCGAATAATCGACGCACTGGAAGTACGTGCCGGTACAGGGCAATAGTTTGAAGCGCGAATTCGCGAGGCCGGCGCGGAAGAAGTCGCGCTTGCTCTGATAGAACGCCGGCAGTTCGAGATAAGGCGCCGGGTCCTTCATGTATTCGGCCAGTCCGATCTGCATTGGCGTGTTCACTGTGAACACGTTGAACTGATGCACTTTGCGAAATTCAGCGGTGAGCGCGGCCGGCGCCGCGACATAGCCGACTTTCCAGCCAGTGACGTGATACGTCTTACCGAAGCTCGATACGACGAAACTGCGCTGCGCCAGTTCTGGGTAACGGGCCACGCTCTCGTGCGGCGCTCCGTCGTAGACCATGTGTTCATAAACTTCGTCCGACAGGATGAGCACATTGGTGCCGCGCACGATTTCTTCGAGCTTGCGCATGTCTTCGGCGCGCCAGACGGTGCCGGTCGGATTGTGCGGCGTGTTGATCAGCAGGAGCCGGGTTTTCGGCGTGATCGCGGCGGCGAGCTTGTCGAAGGGGATTGCGTAGTCCGGCGCGTCGAGCGTGACGAATACCGGCTTGCCGCCCGCCAGTTCGATTGACGGTAAGTAGCTGTCGTATGTCGGCTCGATCACGACCACTTCGTCGCCGGGGTGGACCGCGCAGAGAATCGCCGTCAGCAGTGCCTGCGTCGCTCCAGCCGTGACCGTTATTTCGGTGGTGGCGTCGTAGCGGCGGCCATACACGTTTGCGATCTTGTCCGAGATCGCTTCGCGCAGCGGCGCGGCGCCGGCCATCGGCGGATACTGGTTGTGGCCGTCGCGCATTGCGTTCGCAACCGCATCCACGATCCGGGGATCGCAACCGAAGTCGGGAAAGCCCTGGCCAAGATTGACTGCGCCTTTTTCGGCGGCGAGCGCGCTCATAACGGTGAAGATCGTCGTGCCCACATTCGGCAGACGCGATGGAAACGAGGGACTCATGGGCGTGTCGTGCGGTGCATTCATGGCGCTATTCGGGCGTGACGAGTGAGTGGACGAAGGCATCGTTTTCAAACCGGCGAAGCCTGATTGTAGGGAATAGCGGCAGGGCGTGCGCGCCTGCCGTGTGCCGGTAGCCGTTCGGCCAGGGTTATACCGGACTTTCCGCTAGTGCAGCGGCCCCGCTGGTTGAACCGCTGACCAGGCCAGTAAGCAGAGCGGCGAACGGCGCCGGCTGTGCAATTTGAAACCCGAAATCCCGTGCGACCCGCTTCGCAAGTTTCAGCACCGCGCGATCTTTCGACACGAGCCAGTCTGCGCGGGCGGCGTGCGCGAGTTCGAGAAATTTCTGATCGTCGCGGTCTTTGCATTTCGGCAGCGGACGCGAGTCTTCCGGCTCGGCCACAAGTTCGACCATTTGTGCGAGCCGCGTGACGACGGCGAGCGCGGCGGACTTATCCACATTGCGACCGGCGAATTGCGGATAGTCGAGCACGTAGGTCAGTTCGGCGAGGCAGCGGGCGTCGATCACTGCGGCGAGCGTGCCGTTTTCCAGCGCGGCGCGAATTGGGCGCGTGTGCGGGTCGTCGAACACGAGAATATCGATCCACACATTGGAATCGAGAACGGCGCGCAAAGCGTCGTGTGAGGCATGGGAACCGGGCATTCGTTACAATCTGGCTTTCGTCTTTGACCGCCAGGCACGGCGTGCCTGCAAGCCTCTATGATAATCGTTCTGTCGCCGGCGAAATCGCTCGACTACGAAACTCCACCGCACGTCAAAAAACACACAATCCCCGATTTCGTCGACGATGCCGCCGAATTGATCGGCGGTTTGCGCCGTTTGTCGCCGCAGCAGATCGCTTCGCTAATGAGCATTTCCGACCAGTTGGCGCACCTCAATTTCGAGCGCTACGCGCAGTGGTCGCCGCGCTTCGGCACGGACAACGCGAAGCAGGCCGTGCTTGCGTTCAATGGCGACGTGTACGAGGGCTTCAACGCGAAGACGCTGTCCTCGGCAGATCTGGATTTTGCGCAGAACCATGTGCGCGTGTTGTCAGGTCTGTATGGCTTGCTGCGTCCGCTCGACCTGCTGCAGCCGTACCGGCTGGAAATGGGTACACGACTGCCCAATCCGCGCGGCAAAGATCTATATGCCTTCTGGGGCGAGCGGATCACGCAGGCGTTGAACGCCCAATTGAAAAGGCGCGCTGCAAAATCCCGTGTGCTGGTGAATTGCGCGTCGGGCGAGTATTTCAAGTCGGTCAAGCCGAAGCTGCTTGAAGCACCGGTCGTCACGCCCGTGTTCGAGGACTGGAAGGGTGGCCGCTACAAGATCATCAGCTTTCATGCGAAGCGGGCTCGCGGTTTGATGGCGCGCTACGCGGTAGAAAACCGCCTCGACGAGCCCGAGCAGCTGAAGGGGTTCGATTCCGAAGGCTATGCGTTCGACGCCGAAGCCTCGAACGATTCCACGTACGTATTTCGCCGCCGCGTCGCTGAATGAGCGCGGTGCCGCCCAGCGGGTTGCCGCCCACATATGCAGGAAATGACATCATGAGTTTATCGATTACGAGCAACTTCGACGGCGGCGCAATCGAGGTGCTGTCTTGCGCCGAGGCCGGCAATATCCGTTTGCGCGTGCGGTCCGACAGCCACGCGGAGTTCGCGCAGTGGTTCTACTTCCGCCTTTCCGGCGCGGCGGGCGAGCGCTGCGTGATGACCTTCGAGAACGCGGCGGCGTGCGCGTTCGCGGAAGGCTGGCGCGACTACCAGGCTGTCGCCAGCTACGACCGCGTGAACTGGTTTCGCGTGCCCACGTCGTACGACGGCCGTGTGCTGAGCATCGATCACACGCCGGAATTCGATCGCATTTATTACGCGTACTTCGAACCGTATAGCGAGGAACGCCACTCCGAGTTTCTCGGCGCAGTTCAACAGATGCCGCAAGCCACGCTTACCGAGTTGGGCACGACCGTCGAAGGCCGGCCGGTGTCGCTGCTCACGCTCGGCACACCGCAAACCGGCGACGTCGCGAGGAAAAAAATCTGGCTGATCGCGCGCCAGCATCCGGGCGAGACCATGGCCGAATGGTTCATCGAAGGACTCGTGAAGCGGCTGGTCGGCTGGGGCGATTGGGCGGGCGATCCGGTGGCGCGCAAACTGTACGACCACGCGGTGTTCTACATTGTGCCGAACATGAATCCGGACGGCAGCGTGCGCGGCAACCTGCGCACCAATGCAGCCGGCGCCAACCTGAACCGTGAGTGGATGGAACCGGACGCCGCGCGCAGTCCCGAGGTGCTCGTAGTGCGTGACGCCATTCACGCAACCGGCTGCGACCTCTTTTTCGATATTCACGGCGATGAGGCGCTGCCTTACGTCTTCGTGGCCGGCTCGGAGATGCTGCCGGGATTCACTGAGCGGCAAGGCGAGGAACAAAGGGCGTTCATCGAAGCGTTCAAACAGGCAAGCCCCGATTTCCAGAACGAGTACGGCTACGCCGCGAGCAAGTATCGCGAAGACGCGCTCAAGCTCGCTTCGAAATATATCGGCAACGAGTTTGGCTGCCTTTCATTGACGCTCGAGATGCCCTTCAAGGACAACGCCAACTTGCCGGACGAACGAGTGGGCTGGAACGGCGAGCGCAGCGCGTCGCTCGGTGCGGCGATGCTCCAAGCCATCTTGCGGCATGTAGAGACGTTCGCCTGAGTTCGCCGCATTGACGAAGGCACACATGCATTGCATGTGTGCCTTTTTTGTTGGCTGGTCGGAACGGCCGGCGCGCTTATGCGCCTTCCCGGTTTGCTGACAAGGGGCGCGAATTCGCCTGATCGTCGAATTCAGTAACGCTGCCATCGTGCATTGGT
This sequence comes from Paraburkholderia strydomiana, assembly GCF_031456815.1. Classification (NCBI taxonomy): domain Bacteria; kingdom Pseudomonadati; phylum Pseudomonadota; class Betaproteobacteria; order Burkholderiales; family Burkholderiaceae; genus Paraburkholderia; species Paraburkholderia strydomiana. The sequence continues at coordinate 5,967 of NZ_JAVDVL010000002.1, read as the reverse complement.
GCTTGCACGATTCGCAGCGTTAGCTTCGTCTTAGTGCTTTTTCTTTGCAGGCGTAGTCTTGCTGGACGACTTGCCCGAAGTGCTTTTCGACGACTTCGCGGAACTCTTCTTCGCGCTTTTGCCGCTTGCCGCCTGCTTGCCCTTCGCCCCGCGATGCTTACCCGATACTGCGCGCGACGATGAGGGCTCCGAGCTGCGCGCCCGCGCCGGGGGCACCGGATCGTTCCAGCTGAACGCCAGCATCTGCGCGCCGACATACCCACAGCGGAACTTCAGGTCGGCAGCGTCGCCCCCGCCGCTTTGACGAATACCGAGCCCTTCGACTGTGACGATGTTGTCGACCTTGACGCGTTGCTTGCCTTCGTCGAACGAATCGTTCCACGGCGTGATTGAGGCGTGCGCGCTGTCGAACGAACTAGGTGGAAACTCGACATGATCGAACGCGGTCGAGGTGCTCGCGACGAAGTTGCCATGTGCGGCGCAATCCGCGACGAGCGGATCGGCGTGCAATTCATTGACAAATCTGTTGACGAGGTCGTTGTGCTGTTCGAGTTGATCGGCGAATGCGGGCGCAGTGCATGCGAGGGAGAAGCTCGCTGCGAGTGTTGCCAACCGGCCGACCAGCCGCAGCAATCGGCGCGGTACGTTGGTGCAATCCATCTAGTTCGTTAGGCGCTATCGAGACGTGAGGCACGTAAGATACCTGGCGGCAGGGTTGAGTTCAATCGTGCCGCAACTATTTTTCGGTCGCGGTTTTCACCGCGCTTTGCGATGCTGGGCGCGCGACTGAACGCATTGACGCGACAAGCTCACCAGCACATTGATCATGCGTTGAGCCTTGCGCGCGTCTCACGTGCGCGGTCCGCCGAGCCGGTATCGCCGCACATCATAAGTGGTGACCCAGGCAGGGCGGTAGACGGCGATCAACGCCGTGGACATTCCCGTGAACCATGCCTCGCCGGTAGCGAGGAGAAGTACGCTGAGCGCGTAGCCTGCGGGCACGACGGTCACTGAGCCGTCGGCAAGCGCCACGTGAACGCCGAGCGCCGCAGCCGCGGTGAGCGACACTGTGATAGCCGGCGACACGAAGCCTTGGCCGAAGATGAACATGAAAAGATTGCGCGGCAGCCACGCAATGCTCGCTCGTTGAAGCAATGTCGAGATGCCGACGGGCAGCGCGCCGAACACAAGGAAGGTGAGTGCGATGCCTTGCCACGGAGCGTCGAAGATCAGGCCGGCAAGGCCGGTGACCACAGCCATTGCAATCAATGCCAGCGCCCAGTCGAATAGCGTCACGACGAGGGTCGCGCCGAGCAGATGCATGACCGTGCCGTCGTCGAGCCAGGCGTTGCTGGCCCATAGTACCGACAGGGCGACGATGATCGCCAGCCAGACATGCTGCAATGTGCCGTCTTGAAGTCGTTTGAAAGGATTTTTCCACAGCGCGAGCGCGACCGCTATCGCAGTGACGATCCAGCCACCGACAGCAACCCAGAACGGAAGCGGTGTGTAGAGGAAACCCATGAGTCTCATATTACTCGTTGGACGAGAAAAGGTGTGAGCGGATTCCATGCCAGCCGGTGCGAGCACTGGCACAAATCGCGCATCACGCCCGTAACGCGCAGGCGTCAGCTCACGTGGAGCCTTCTGTGACCGGCCCGGAGGAGGGCTCCGCCACGGACGCGTCGTCATAGGACGTGCCCGGCTCGGCCACCATCGGCAACGGAGCAGTTGGATCGTTAGCGGACAGGGGATATTGGAAGCGCCGCCCTGTGGCGCGCCGCAGCGGTACGGCGCCGGGCTCGCCCATGACTGGTCGGAGCAAGCCTTCTGCGTTACTGCGCAGTACTTGCAAATGATTTGTCAGCCAACCGTTGTAGAGCGCCACAGCGGCGGCGCGATTGGGCGCGCCCAGCTGCTGGAATATGCTGGTCAAATGGATTTTGACCGTGCCCTCGCTTATGCCCAATGTGCGCGCAATCATCTTATTGGTACTTCCCATATGGACGCAGCGCATGATCTGCTCCTGGCGAGGCGAGAGTCCGTTCGAAAGTCTCGGCCGGCGCGGTGGCGGGCTCTTCTCGTCAAACGGGCGGATAGCGGTATCCGCCGGCAGCGGAGGGTTGAGCGCCAGCGCGCCGGAAGGCACGTAGTGACCGCCTAGCATCACCATTTCGAAGGCGCGCACGATCAGGCACGGATCGGTTTCGCGCGGCACGACGCCGAGCACACCCTCGTCCATGAGTTCGCTCACCACCTTCGGCGAAATTTTGTCCGTCAGCACTGCAATGCGCAGATCCGGGTAGTGGCTAAGCAGGTTGCGGATGTCGGTGACCGACATCCAGTCCTGCCAGTCAACCACGAGCAGGTCGGGCCACTGACGTTTGAGCGTGCGCTCGACCTGGCGCCAGTCTTGTGCTTCGTTAAAACGCGCCAGCCGGTTGATTTGCCGTAACAGCGCCTTGAGGCCGTCGCGTCGTTCCGCGTCAGAGTTGAGAATCGAGAATCGCATGCATGTCTCCAGATGAATCGGGCGAAATGGCGCGATGCATTCGCCAGGCGTTGGGCCGGGCGGGTGTGCGATGCGTCGCCGTTCCTATGATGACAAATTCCCTGGGATTTGACGGCCTGTCCAAAAGGCATAGGAGAAATGACGTACAAAAAACCCCGCACGCGGCGGGGTTCGTCAATGAGCTGCTATACGCCGAAGGGGCGCGGCGGCCTAGTGGAAGTGCGGTTGCGCGGGTTCGGCGTCTTCCGGCATTTCCGCGTGGACGATCTCGCCGAGCGGATCGGCGTACAACGGGACGCCGCAGTCATCGCAATATTCAGGCTCGAAGCGGCCGGCGTGGCGGCGCACGTCCGTCACGCCGGTTTCCTTGAGGAGCGCGACGATTTCTTCGAGGGGCGCGTCGGGCGGTGCCGTTTCCTGCGGCTCTTCGTCAATGCCGGCCTCGCCATTTTCACGGCCATACAGCGGCCATACGACGCCGTAGATCACCTCGTTGCTGCCGCGGCGCGTAAAGCCGACGCGGTACTCGTCGATGCGGCGCTCGCCGAAGCCCGCAACCACCGCGCGCAGGTCCTGCGGAGCGGCACCAATTGTGTCGAACAGATAACGCACGGCAGTGCGCACCGTGTGAGGACGCACGCGTTCGTCGGCGTCACGGCATGCCGAGTAGTAGGCATCCGGCAACAGACACTCGAACTCGCAACCAGGCAACACTAGCGACAGATTTGCACCGCCTTGCGTCGCCCATTGCTCGAGGCACTGTCCTCGTTCGATCCGGGTTCCGTGCTCCTCTTCTTGCCAGCGAAACGTAGGCTCGCCGACGGGCGCCGCGACCACGGCAAGCAGGAAGCGCGGGTCGGCAAGAATCGGCGAGGTTTCCGGCAGTTCGCCGAAGTTGAGCTTGAGGCTGCCGCCAGCCATGGCTGCTTGTGCAAGTTGCTGGGCAATGCGCCATGTTTCGACGTGATGGCGCGGCAGCTGGTCGATGCTGTAGAGGAACGGCGCCATGGCGACACGCGTGTTCGCGGCGAGCACGTGAGCCTGCAGGTGCGCGCGCAAAGCGTCGGCGGCGTCGGCTTTGAGCGGCCCGGATGGAATCATGTAGCGAGTCCACGCGAGGATGGGCGCCGCAATCAGCAATGCCTCATACGCCACGCCTTCATGCTCGACGACGAACGACTCGCTGTGCGTTTCCGCCATGTCGGCCAGCGCCCCATAAGCATCGGGATGATTCTGCTGCAGATGGTCGAGGGCTGCGTCGAGCGTAGTCTGATTGGCGTTGCGCACGATCTTGGCCAGCAGCGCGTCGAGCTTCGCTTCCCAGAAGCGGTCCTCGGTGCGGCTGCCCGACGCGAAAAGCGCGAGCGAGAGACCGACAAGCTTGTCGGCATCGGGGGGGAGACGTTTGGCGATTCGCGAGCGCATAAATCCGGAAGTTGGGTGCACAGAACCTTTTATTGTAGTCGTTTCCGTGGCGCCATATTATTTGGCGCGCGGTGCCGCAACGATTCGGACGTTTCTGCGCGAAAAATCGGACCGTGGGCGTATGTTCGATCGTGCTTCGGTCGTTAATTCGTCAAATAATGTAAGCGGGTCAGCTAGCGACAGTGGCTTTTGTATACTGGCCGATTCGACGGGCGCCGGAACGCGGCGTTCGTACTTGTCGCCTCGGTCTGGCGTAACGGGAGATTCATTGTGAAATCGGACCAACTGATTGAACGCCTCGCCGCGGTGTTCGCGCTGATCGTCCTGGTGGGCGGCTCGTTACTGGTCCTCGCGCCATTCACGACGGCGTTACTGTGGGGCGCAATTCTTAGCTACAGCTCCTGGGGGCTATACCGGAAGCTGACCGCGGCACTTGGCGGCAGGCGCAAGTCGGCTGCCACATTGATTGTGTTCATTATTCTGATCGTGGTATTGGGGCCGTTTGTCTACGCGGGTTTTGCGTTTGGTGCGCACGTTCACGACATCGTCGCTCTGGTTCAAAGGTTGTTCGAAGCAGGTTTGCCGGATTTGCCGCCCTGGGTGGCGCGGGTTCCGGTGATCGGGTCAAGCATCCAAAGTTTCTGGGAGCGTCTGACAAGCAGCAATTCAGAACTGATCGCTCAGTTGCGTACGCTTGCTGCGCCGGCCGGCAAGTGGATCCTTGCGGCGGCCATTGCCGTTACGCACGGTCTTGGGCTATTGGCGCTAAGCATTGTGCTGGCTTTTTTCTTTTATACCGGGGGAGAGGGTGCGGGCGCGTGGTTGAACGCGGGCATGCGGCGTATCGCCGGCGACCGTGCCGACTACCTGCTGGCGCTCGCGGGCAGTACGGTCAAGGGCGTCGTCTATGGAATTCTGGGCACTGCGCTTGTTCAGGGCATTCTCGCTGGGTTCGGCTGCTGGATAGCTGGCGTGCCGGCGCCTGCATTGCTTGGTCTGGCGACGTTTTTCCTGTCCGTAATCCCGGGAGGCCCCGTGATCGTATGGTTGCCGGCGGCAATCTGGCTCTACCACGGCGGTGCGACAGGATGGGCGCTCTTCCTGGTGGTGTGGGGTGTGCTCGTCGTGGGCATGTCCGACAACGTTATTAAGCCGATCCTGATCGGCAAGAGCAGCGACATGCCGCTGATTCTCGTCATGCTAGGTATCCTGGGCGGCGCGTTCGCTTTTGGCTTCCTCGGGGTTTTCATTGGACCGACTTTGCTCGCAGTGGCGTACACGGTGCTGCACGACTGGACTATCGGAGCGACCGCTGGCGGTGCGCTGGCGCCGGGTGCCAAACCTGCCGTTGCGGAAGAAGTTGGCCGGATAGAAAAGACGCCTTGAATAAGAGCAAATAACGCTTGCAAGGCGCTGGCCGGCTCGCTAGAATCTCGCTCTTTCGTGCTCCGGACACCGGGGCACGGGAAGCGGGAAAGCCAGTAGTGGCAAGGCTTCGAGCGGTGGCGGCAGGTTCAGGCAGTAACAGAAACCTGTTGACGGCGCAGCCGGAGTTCTTCATAATCTCGTTTCTCTGCTGCAGATGCAGCGACGCAGAACGAAGCGGTGCCGGGTGGTGGTAGGAAGGCAGCGCGGAGTGAGCGGATCGATCTTTAAAAACTAACAGCCGATAAGTGTGGGCGCTTGATGCGCGACGCGAGCCGGGCCTTTCGGGGTCTGGCGCAAAGCGAAAGTATCAAGTCTCACACAGTAATGAAAGGAAGGTTTGGTCATCGAGAGATGGTTGAACACTTCGTCAGTACGTTGAGTGAGCGACCGGTTGGTAAAACAACCGAAAACAGTAACAGGTTTGAACTGAAGAGTTTGATCCTGGCTCAGATTGAACGCTGGCGGCATGCCTTACACATGCAAGTCGAACGGCAGCACGGGAGCAATCCTGGTGGCGAGTGGCGAACGGGTGAGTAATACATCGGAACGTGTCCTGTAGTGGGGGATAGCCCGGCGAAAGCCGGATTAATACCGCATACGCT